>JAFXSG010000040.1 GCA_017525875.1 Clostridia bacterium
GAACACAGAAGTTAAGCCCACATACACCGAAAGTACTGTGCTGGAGACGGCATGGGAGGATAGGCAGCCGCCGGGATCCCAAAAGACAAAGAGGACGACTCAGGTCGTCCTCTTTGCTTTATGAAGAACGACCCTCTGCGGGCCGTTCTTCTGTATTTAACGTAAGAAACAGTGAAATATGTTAACTTTAATGAAAGAACTGCCATAAGGCAGTTTTTCGTTCTTCTGTAATCAGTTCTTCTTCCTGAAGATCGCTGTACCCGCAAGGAGCAGTATAAAGATCCCACCCGTCAGAATAAGCACAGAAAAGATCAGCGAGAAGGGTTCGAGGCGGATGCTGCGGCTGTCGTGGTCGTTCGGCGTCATGGCATAGGTATGCACGCATTGCCAGCCAAAGCCGATCTCAACCGTGACCTCGCCCCCGTCATGCCGAACGGCGAGCGGGATGTGCGTTGTCGCCCTGTATGAAATATAGTTCACCGCAAAGCAGATCAGCGATATAACGACCGCCGCGGCAAATGCGATCAAAAGCTTTTTCATGGCTCTGCTCCTTCGCTTTTTCTTCATTATAGCATCGTTCCGGACTGCCCGCAACAGCCAAACGATCGCACCAAAAGAAAATATCGAAAAACGATAAAAAAAGCTTGACAAACGAAAATCAGAGCGCTATAATGAGTACGTAAACAAGAAAACATCCGAAAGGAGTCTCTTATGAAACAAAAAACTCTGTCCAACTGGCTGAAGCTGATCGTCATCGTGCTTGCGATATGCGGGCTTGTGATCTGTCTTCTTATCCTTCCCGTTATCGGGAGGAATATCGCCCTGGCGGAAAACGGTGAATTCGATTACGCGTTCTGGCCCTGGCTGATCTTCCTCTGGTTGTTTGCACTGCCCTGCTTTGCGGCGTGTGTGATCGGCTGGAAGATCGCGGTGAATATCGGCCGCGACCGTTCGTTCTGCGATGAAAACGCAAAACTGATCTCGCTTATCGCGATCCTTGCCGCAGCGGATTCCGCATTTTTCTTCGTCGGAAATATTGTTATGCTTTTCCTGAACATGAGTCACCCGGGCATCGTGCTGGGGTCGTGGCTGTGCGTGCTGATCGGCGCGGCGATCTCCATCGGCATGGCCTGCCTCTCGCACCTCGTACGCAAAGCCGCCAAACTGCAGGAAGAAAACGACCTGACGGTCTGAGGTGAAACTATGGGAGAGATCATTTTCAATATAGACGTAATGCTTGCAAAACGCAAGATGAAACTGCAGGACCTTGCCGAAAAGGTGGGCATCACGCCTGCGAATATGTCCATCCTCAAGACGGGCAAGGCGAAGGCGATCCGCATTTCGACCCTTGAAAAGCTCTGCGAAGCGCTTGATTGCCAGCCCGGCGACCTGCTCGAGTACAGGGTAAAGCCTGAAAACTGATGCGTAAGGTCATGTTTTTTCTTAGGGCAGCCGCAGTTTTCATTGCATGCCTGACGCTTGTGGTCGGCTGTTCGACGACCGCATTCAAGCCTATCCCTTCGGGATACGTCGCGAAGGATGAGCATTTTGACAAGGACGGGTTTCAGGATTATACGGACTACTGCAAATATTATTATTCTTCGCCGGAGCCGTTTGCCGGGGATAAGCGCTATCACGCGATCACGGCTTCGGAGATTGCCGAAGTTGCGGGGTACTTTGAGAACTTCCATAACTGGATGGAGATCGAGGATCGCCTTGACGAATACGATTTTTCACCGGATCGCATCAATGCGGGCGACTATGTGTTGATCGAAACAAAGGAAGAGCTGCACAGCATTTATGACAACTACACCGTGTATTTCTTCGACGTCGAATCGCTGACACTGTATTACATCCACAACAATATTTGAAGCCTCTTTTGTGGTAAAACAAGGAACCGACTGACCGGAGCATCCGATCCGTCGGTTCTGTTTTGCTTAGCTTCCTTATCTTTTATTCGATTCCTCATCCATATAAATATCGATCAGATCATAGACCCCAAGATACTTGTCTTTCACCATCCGGACCTCGGTATTGAGCTCCAGCACCATCGTCGGGTCGTCGTTGAACTTCTCCCAGCGGGGAAGTCCCTCGCCGTTCGGATCGCCGGTGCGGATGAAATTGAGCCAGTAGCCGGTCATGATATCGGAAAGGGCGTAATCGTCCGCGCCATAGAGGCGGCTGTCTGCGGGCAGATTGCCGTAGGCGTACGGGATCTCGCCCGAATGGATGGAGCCGATGCCGCCGTTGTTCTTGTTGAAAAAGTATTCATAGACCGGGCGACCCTCCGCGGCAAGCAGACGGCCCCAGTTATAGTGGCTGTAATCGAACCACGCGGCCGAGTACAGCTCGTTGAAGGAACCCTTCGCCTCGCCGCCGGCGTCGAGAAAATAGGTGTATTCGGGGTCGCGCTCCGCGGGCGGGAACAGCGCCGCGGCTTCCTCCGCATGGTCGCCGAATACAGGCCGCAGCTTTTCAAGGTAGTTCTCCCGCGTGACCTTCGTCGTGGCAACGAATACGTCCGCTTCGTGCATATTGTAACCGGAGAGCAGCGCCTGCTCGTTGTTTTCACCCTTTTCATAGGTGAGATACGGTTGCTCGGTGATGGCATAGCCGTCCACGGTCATTGCGGAGTTAGGATACCGGGTCGAAACGAGCTTCTCGGCGGGGACGCTGCGCAGCTCGTCGATGCTGTTTGCGCCGCATTCCTCCATGATCGCGCTGCCCGTTTCGAGCGCGGAGCTGTAGCGGCGGAAGGTGTGGTAGGGCTCCTTGCCTGTGATGCCGCTCGATTCGGCGATCGCGTAACGGAACAGGCCCTTGGCAAGCGGGGAAACGCACAGCGCGTTCACGCAGCTCGCGCCAGCGGATTCGCCGGCGATCGTCACCTTTTCGGGGTCGCCGCCAAAGGATGCAATATTGTCCCGCACCCATTCGAGCGCCATGATCTGGTCGAGCAGGCCGTAGTTGCCTGTACTGCCGTTCGCGTCCTCCGCCGCGAGCTCATCGTGCGCAAGGTAGCCGAACACGCCGAGACGATACGCAATGCTGACGAAAACCACGCCCTCGCGCGCGTAGGCCTCGCCGGTGTGGTCGCGGTAGTAAGCGCTGCCCGTTGTGAGCGAGCCGCCGTGGATGTAGACCAGCACCGGGCAGTTTGAAACGTCGCCCGCGGGTTTCCAGACGTTCAGATACAGCGAATCCTCGCTCATCGCCTGGAGCTGATTGTCCTTCGTTGTGATCTTATAATCCTTATAGACAACGATGTGCGAGACCGAATCGAACAGCACGTTCGAGCGGGGCTGCATGCTCATCGGAGCGAAAGTATCGCAGGCGCGGACGCCGCTCCACGCTTCCGCCTTTTCCGGAGCCTTCCAGCGCAGTTCGCCCACCGGGGGCTTGGCGTAGGGGATGCCTGCGTAGACCTCGACCTCGCCGTCCTCGGTGAAAACGCCGGTCAGTTCGCCGCTCTCAACGGTCCTGACGGGCGTCACGGCCGGGCTTTTTGCATCGACTGCGGGCGTCTGCCTTGCGGGCGGCGCGGAGAGCTTGCCGACGCCGATGAGAGCAAAGACGAACAGCGCCCATGCCGCAAGGCGGAGCCAGATGCTCTTATCCGCGAGCACCGTTCCGCGCAGGATGAAGAACGCCGCGAAGACGGCAAGCGCCAACAGCCAGCCCCAGACCGTGTTTTTTGAAAGCTCGAGCAGCGTGAAACACGCGAGCGCGGCTATGACGAAGAAAACGATGAACAGCTTGGAAAAATGCATACGGGCCTCCTTTTCGGGCGGTTCTTGAACGCTGTTTGCTTACCGGAACAAAAGCTCAGTTTTTCTGTTCAAACGACAGCACGGTATAATCCTCTGCTTCTACAGCCTCGCGCATAGCGCTCTCGGGGACTACTTCACTGAGAACAACTTCCGCTTCGCCTTTTTCGTGACTCGCGGCCGCGGAAACGACGCCGGGCAGCGCTTCGAGCGCCGCTTTGACGCTCGCCTCGCAGTGAGAACACATCATGCCGTCTATGCGGATGATCACGGTCCGCGGGGACGCATCCGCTTTGACAGCGCAGCCCTCGGCCGGGCAGACAGGGGCGGAAACGGAGGGGATACTGATATCGACCGCCTTGCGCTTCTTATCGCGCTTCGCATCGTAAATGTTCACAAGGTTGAGCCGCAGTGCGTTCGTAACGACACAGAAGCTGGAAAGGCTCATCGCCGCAGCGCCGATCATCGGGTTGAGCGTCCAGCCGAAGAGGGGGATGAACACACCGGCGGCGAGCGGGATGCCGATCACGTTGTAGAAGAATGCCCAGAAGAGGTTCTCGTGTATGTTGCGAAGCGTCGCGCGGCTCAAACGGATCGCGGCGGAAACGTCCGCCATGCTGCTTTTCATCAGCACAACGTCAGCCGCGTCGATCGCGATATCCGTACCCGCGCCGATGGCGACGCCGATATCCGCACGGGTCAGCGCAGGCGCGTCGTTGATGCCGTCGCCCACCATGATGGTTTTGCCCTGCCCGGCAAGCGACCGTATCACACGCTCCTTGCCGTCCGGCAGAACGCCGGCGACCACGCTGTCCACGCCGGCCTGAGTGCCGATGGCGCGTGCGGTCCTTTCGTTGTCGCCCGTCAGCATGACGACGCGAACGCCCATGTTCTCAAGCTCCGATATCGCCTGCGTGCTGTCCTCGCGGATGACGTCCGCAACGGCGATGACGCCGAGCAGCTTTTCATCCTTCGCAAACAGCAGCGGGGTCCTGCCTCCGGAGGCAAGCGAGAGCGCTTTCTCCTTCATCTCTTCAGAAACAGCGGCTCTGCCGGAGATAAAGGCCATGCTGCCGCCCGTTATCAGGCTGCCCGAAAGCCTTGCTTCAAGACCGTTGCCGGGCAGCGCTCGGAAATCCGTAACCTCGTCAGCTTCTTCATGGGATTCGGCAAAATAGGCCATGACCGCCTTTGCGAGCGGGTGTTCGCTGCGCTTTTCAAGGGCGGCTGCGCAGGAGACGAGATCCTCTTCGGAGACGCCCGGCGCGGGAAGAACGTCCGTCACGGCGGGCTCGCCCTTCGTGATCGTACCGGTCTTGTCGAGCGCGACGATCTGCGCCTTGCCGGTCTCCTCAAGCGAAACGGCGGTCTTGAACAAAATGCCGTTCTTTGCGCCTTTGCCGCTGCCCACCATGATCGCGACGGGCGTCGCGAGCCCGAGCGCGCAGGGACAGCTGATGACGAGCACCGAGATGCCGCGTGCGAGGGCATAGCCGAAAGGTTTTTTCGCGAGCAGCCAAACGGCGATGGTGACGAGAGCAATGCCGATGACGACGGGCACGAAAATACCGGAGACCCTGTCCGCGATCTTCGCAATCGGGGCCTTCGTTGCCGCGGCGTCGCTCACCATCTTTATGATCTGTGAAAGGGTAGTGTCCTCGCCCACGCGGGTCGCTTCACAGCGCAGGTAGCCGCTCTGGTTCACGGTCGCAGCGGAAACGAGGTCTCCCTCCGCCTTGTCCACGGGGATGCTTTCACCGGTGAGTGAAGCTTCGTTGACGGAGCTCGTCCCTTCGAGCACCGTGCCGTCCACCGGGATGTTCTCGCCGGGGCGGACGACGAACACGTCGCCGCGCTTGACCTGCTCGATCGGAACGGTCTTTTCCTCGCCGTCAACAAGCAGCACAGCGTTCTTCGGCGCAAGCTCTATCAGCCCGCGCAGCGCGTCGGTCGTTTTGCCCTTGCTTCTCGCTTCAAGCATTTTGCCGACGGTGATCAGCGTGAGTATCATCGCCGCGGACTCGAAATAGAAGTCGTGCATATAAGACATGACCGCTTCCTCGTCGCCGCGGACCTGCGCGCCGGTCATGGCGAACAGCACCGCACAGCTCCAAACGAAGCTTGCCATCGAACCCAGCGAAACGAGCGAGTCCATATTCGGAGAGCGGTGGAACAGCGCTTTGAAGCCGCTGATGAAGAACCGCTGGTTGATGACCATGACTGCTGCGGAAAGCAGCAGCTGAACGAGGCCCATCGCAACGTGATTTCCGTCGAACCATTTGGGCAGCGGGAAATTCCACATCGTGTGCCCCATCGAAAAATACATCAAAACAAGCAGCAGCACGATCGAAACGACGAGCCGGCGGACCAGCTTCGGCGTTTCGCGGTCTTCGAGCACGTCGGAGGCAGGAGCGGAGGAAGCTTTGCTCCCGCCGCCCTTCAGCTCCGCGCCGTAGCCGGCGGCAGTAACCGCGGCGATGACGGCCTCGGGCTTTGCCGTGCCTTCAACGCCCATGGAGTTCGTGAGCAGACTGACTGCGACCGATGTGACGCCCTCCACCCGGGAGACCGCTTTCTCGACCCTCGCGCTGCATGCGGCGCAGCTCATTCCGGTGACTTTGTATTGTTCCATATAGATAATTCCCCGCGGTATGATAAAAGGAATGCGCACGGCGGCGGGGAGCGGGCAAGCCCTTTCCTCAGTATGCCCGCGGCATCCCTTTATAATTCTCGCTTAACGGATAATGTTATTCCTCTACGCGCTCGATGTTCGCGCCGAGCGCGGTCAGCTTTTCGGTAAGGTGCTCGTAGCCCCTGTCGATATAGTGGATGTTGCGAACGACGCTCGTGCCCTCCGCCATGAGAGCAGCAACGATCATAGCAGCGCCTGCGCGAAGGTCGGTGGAGCTGACTTCCGCACCGTAGAGCTTGTCGACGCCCGCAACGATGGCGGTGCGGCCGTTGACTGTGATCCTCGCACCCATGCGGTTCAGCTCGCGGACGTGATTGAAGCGGTCCTCAAACAGGTTTTCGGTCACGAAGCTGTTGCCGATCGCAACGGTCAAAAACGAGGTCATGGGCTGCTGAAGGTCGGTCGGGAAGCCGGGGTAGGGCAGCGTGCGGATGTTGCAGGCACGCGGGCGTTCGTTTGCGCGGATACGGAGGAAGAACTCACTGCCGTTATCGCCCTCGCTGACCTCAACGCCGCATTCCATCAGCTTTGCGCTGATAGCTTCAAGATGCGCGGGAATGACGTTGCTGATGATCACGTCGCCCTTCGTAGCGGCGGCGGCTACCATGTAGGTGCCGGCCTCGATCTGGTCGGGAATGATGGCATAGGTGCAGCCGTGCAGCTCCTTGCGGCCGTTGATGCGGATAACGTCCGTGCCGGCGCCGCGGATATTCGCGCCCATCGTGTTCAAAAAGTTCGCAACGTCGACTACGTGCGGCTCACGGGCGGCGTTGTTGATGGTCGTGCGGCCGTCAGCGCGGCATGCGGCGAACATGATGTTGATCGTCGCGCCGACGCTCGGCATGTCGAGATAGATATCGGCGCCGCGCAGATGATCGGACGAGGCGATAACGAAGCCGCCGCGGTCGATGACCTCCGCGCCGAGCGCGCGCATACCGTCGATATGATAGTTGATCGGGCGTTCGCCGATCGGGCAGCCGCCGGGCTGGGCAACGTAAGCATAACCGTAGCGCCCGAGCAGGGTCCCCATCATGTAGTACGAAGCGCGCAGCTTGCTCGCCATCTCGGTCGAGACCTTGTATTCCCTGATCCCGCGCGGGTCGATGATCGCCACGTCGGGAGTGGGCTGCTCAACGGTCGCGCCCATTGCGGAAAGGATCTCAATGATGCGGTGAACGTCCTCGATGTCGGGCAGGTTCTCGATCCTGCAGGGTTCGCCTGCAAGCACCGCGCCGCAGATAATGGGCAAAGCGGCGTTTTTGGAACCGCTGATGGATACCGTTCCGGAAAGGGGCGTTCCGCCCTTGATTCTGTAATATGCCATAATATTCTCCGTTCAGAATTATAATCGTATTGATCCGCCTTACGGGTGGATATAGGCGAGCGGGTTCTTGGGGATGCCGCCCGCGATGACCTCGAAGTGAAGCCCGTTCGCGCCGAGCCTGCCGATGGGAGCGCCCATCGCGATAAGCTCGCCGACGGTGACCTCCGCCCTGTCAAGCCCCGCATAGCGCGTTATGAAGCCGGAACCGTGGTCGATATCGACCGTGAGCCCGAGCGTGCCGCGCTCGATGACCGCAACGACCGTGCCGCTTGCGGCGGCAAGGCATTCCGTCCCCTCGGGCGCCTGGATATCAACGCCTCGGTGAAGCTGTGCCTCATAATAGCCGAAGAATCTGCTCACGCTGCCCTGCACCGGAAGGACGAAGGCAAACGGCGCCGGGGGACATTCCTCAAGAAGATAGTTCCCGTCCGTCACGTTCGGGCCGATGGGGCGGGTGCCGATGATTATGTGCTCGTCTATCGGTTCCGCAAGCAGGCGCTCTTCGGCGACCACCATGGAATATTCCTCTCCGTTAAGGTAAGTGTATTCGTAAACGAACAGTTTTTTGCCCCTGCGCCCGTAAGACGCGACGAAGCGCGTGCCCTCGGTGTAAAGGTCGCTCGAGGTGTACTCGGTCTTATTGGGAATAGGGACGATCGCGTCCCTCGCGAAGGTCGTGCGGACGCGCAGCGGAGTGCTCTCGCCGATGAGCAGCGAATAGGCTTCGTCGAAGCTCGTCGCATTCGATGTGTCCTCCGCGGCTGCGTATTCCACCTCGCTCGTCAGCTCCGTCACCATACCCGTACCCGGGCAGAGACGCTCGAAATGCGCGACCGCGCTCGCAATGACCTCTTCCGCAGCCTGACGGCTCGCAAGCACGATGAAACTGCTGCCGTCGATGATTATCGCGGTGCGGACGTAGCTCTGCGGCTCCGGGGTATCGCTCGGCGCGGGCTCCTCCGTCGCTTCAGGCGTATCGGCGGGCAGCGGCGTCGGCTCCGCGGTGGGGGCAGCCGTAGGTCCGGCCGTCGGAGCAGGCGTCTCCGTCCCCGCATAGCGTTTTGCGCCGGTCAGACCGAAGAGGGAGAAAAGCACGACCGAGGCGATAACGAGCACGCAAAACAGGGCGATCACAAGCGCCCGCAGCTTTCCCGTATTTTCGGCCATGACGGCTTTCCTGTCCGCATTCTTCGACATGATCCTATTATAAACCATTTTTGTCAATTCGGCAATGATTAACGCGCATATTATCAAAGAAGCGAAATTTTCTCTTTACAATTATCCGATTTGTTGCTAAAATCCATGTGCAATGGCGGCGGAGGGAAGGCGTTCCTCCGCGATCTATCAAAGCAAGGAGCCCCTTCAAGCGGGGCCGGTACCGAAAAATGGAATTCAGGATCAAAAAAGCGGAGTTCGTGACCAGCGTCGGCAAGGACGGAAAGTATCCGGAAAAGACCCGTGCCGAGGTCGCGATCGTCGGAAAATCAAACGTAGGCAAGTCCTCGCTCATCAATTCCCTCTGCGGGATGAACAAGCTCGCGAAGACCTCGCAAAAGCCTGGCAAGACGAGGCTTATCAATTTCTTCCTTTTGAACGGAGAGTTTCACCTTGTGGATCTCCCCGGGTACGGCTATGCCGCCGCCAGCAAGCAGGAACAGGCGGAGTGGGGGAGCCTCATCGAAAGCTATTTTGCCTCGGGCAGGGTGGGGCATATCTTCATGCTCGTCGATATCCGCCACGAACCCACGCAGGACGACCGGCAGATGTTCAAATACATCCTCTACTACGCGATCCCGTATACGCTCGTTGCGACGAAGGCGGACAAGCTCGCCAAAAGCCGCCGCCGTCAGGCCGCAAACAAATGCGCCAAGCTGCTCGGCGCGCCGCCTTACGCCGTCGCCTATTCCTCCGAGACAGGCGATGGAAAGGACGAACTGCTCGAGCGCCTGCGCCAGATCGTTTACGGCGATGAGCTCGCAAAAGCCCCGGATACGGACGAAAACGCATAATTTCCGGGGATCCGCACATAAAAGAAAACGGCAAACACAGCGCGAAAATATTTTTTTCAAAGGTATTGACATTGCAGCGCTATGTTCGCATAATAAGATAACCAAAGGGGAGCCCCCTGCGCCGCGCTAATACGGCGCAATTCATGATCACGCTGAAAGGATTATGTTATGGGATACAGAAAATGTCCTAAATGCGAATTGAACTATATCCGCGACGATCAGCAGCTTTGCGACATCTGCTCCAGAAAATACAAGAGCTTCGATGAGGATGAAACTCAGGAAGTCATCATGTGCTCCGAATGCGGTGAGAATCCCGCTATGAAGGGCAAGGATCTCTGCGCCGAGTGCTACAAGGAGAGCCTCCGCCAGGAGAGCTACCAGAAGCAGCCCAAGCCCCCGGTGGTCACTTCGATCGGTATGGAGGATCCGGATCTTGAAGAGGTCGAGGTCCCTCTTGACGATAACGAGATCCCCGAGGATGAACTCACCGAGGTCGAGACCGACTTCGCCGACGACGATCAGGATGAGGATCTCGACGATGACGACGACGATTACAACAACTGAGCGCGCCGCGCTCCGATAAGGCACAGGTTTAATGAAGGTCTTTGCGCTCTCCGATCTGCACCTGGACGGAAAACAGAATAAACCGATGGACGTTTTCGGCGACAGGTGGGCGGGGCACGCACAGCGCGTGTTCGACAACTGGCGCGCGGCTGTGACAGAAGAGGACTGCGTGCTGATCGCAGGCGATTTCTGCTGGGCGATGATGCTGCGGGACGCTGAAGACGATCTCTTCGCCGTTTCTCAGCTCCCCGGGCAGAAGATCATGATCCGCGGGAACCACGATTACTGGTGGTCTTCGCCCACGAAGATGCGCGACCTGCTCCCGAAGAATATGCGCATCATCCAGAACGACGCGGTCGATATGGGTCCGTTCGTCGCCTGCGGCAGTCGCGGGTGGCTGCTGCCGGGTTCCGCGGAGTTCACTCAGGCGGACGAAAAGATCCTCGCGCGGGAACTCATCCGCCTCGAGATGAGTCTCAATGCCGCTGTGCGCCTTGCAGGCGAGGGTGAAGAAGAAAAGCCGATCATCGTCATGATGCACTACCCGCCCGTCCCGGAAAACGGCGCTGATTCAGCGTTTTCCGAACTGATCGCCCGCTATCGCGTGAAGACCGTCGTCTACGGGCACCTGCACGCGCAGAGCTGCAAAAACGCCTTCGAGGGCGAAAAGAACGGCGCAAGCTATATCCTAACCTCCGCCGATCATCTCGGTTTCGTACCCAAACTCATCGACGAGTTCGATGAGGAGCCGGCGGAACCGGATCCCGAAGCAGAATAACAAGCGGCAAATACCGGGCCTTATGCGGACGCGCAGGCCCGGTTTTTTTGCCTTCACATCAGCTTGCCCCGCCGCAGCCTTGCATCGGCCGCAGCGGGGCAATCGCATTATCCTGTTCGTTTTCGGGTCGGGGCGAAGTTTCAGAGCATTATGCACACCAGCCCCCTGCAACCCTCGTTGACCATGCGCGTGATCGCCTCGCGCAGCTTCTGCTGCACCTCGGCGCTCAGTCGGCAGGATTTGCCCGCCATGCCTTCCTTCACAAGGTCGTAGAGGGATTTTCCGAAGATATTCGTGGACCAGATGTCCTCCGGGCTCTTCTCGAATTTTTCCGTCAGGTAGCTCATGAGCTCCTCACTCTGCTCCGCCGTGCCAACGAGCGGATTGACCTCGCTTTCGATATCAACGCGGATCACGTGCAGCCCGCTCGCCCTTGCCTTGAGGCGAACGCCGAAGCGGCTCCCGTGCTGAACGATCTCCGGTTCGTCGAGCTGCATCGCGTCTATCTCCGGCGGGACCAGCCCGTAGCCCGTTTCCTCCGCGGCGATCAGCGCGGCGCGCACGCGGTCGTATTCCCTCTTTGCGGCGGCGAACTCCTTGAGCGACGAGATGAGCTGCGCCTCGTTATCCACCTTGCAGCCGCATTCCTCGCTCAGCACCCGGTAGAACACGCTGTCCTCAGCCGTCAGACGGAACGCCGCCGTACCCGTGCCGAGGTCGACACGAAGCTGCTCCGTCGCTCGAAGGTCCTCCGCCGTCTCAAACGCCTTCGGAACGAGACGGATATCGCGCATCACCCTGAGCTCGCTCATCATGCCGCGCGCTCTCCCGACAAGGTCCGTCATGATGGGGTGCTCCGGCGGGAGCGCCGTCATCCAGCCCGGAAGGGCGATCGACACGTTCTGAAGGGGGAATTCCAGCAGGACGCTCTCGAGCATCGCCTCGATATCCGCTTCGCTCATCGTCATGACGTTCACAGGTGTTACGGGGCGGGCGTATTTTTCGGCGAGCCGACCGGCAAGCGCCGCCGTCTCAGGATCCTGCGGGTGCGTGGAGTTCAGAAGGATGATGAACGGCTTCCCCGTGCGCGAAAGTTCGTCTATCACGCGCGCTTCCGCCAGCTCATAGCTTTTGCGTTCGATGCCTGTGATGCTCCCGTCGGTCAGCATCGCGATACCGATCGTGCTGTGCTCGGTGATGACCTTCTTCGTTCCGATCTCCGCCGCTTCGCCGAACGGGATATCGTGGTCGAACCACGGCGTGCGCACCATGCGGGGCTGTTCCGCTTCCTCGCCTCCGAGCGCGCCGTCCACCATATAGCCCACGCAGTCCACCATGCGGACGCGCAGCGAGAGACCGTCCTCGCCGACGGTGATCTCCGCCGCTTCGTTCGGAACGAATTTCGGCTGTGTGGTCATGACCGTCCGCCCGGAACCGCTCTGCGGCAGCTCGTCGACGATGCGGCTGCGTTCAAACTCGTTCTGCACGGCGGGCAGCACCATGAGGTCCATGAACCGCTTGATAAAGGTCGATTTGCCCGTCCGCACGGGTCCGACGACGCCGATATAGATATCCCCGCCCGTGCGCAGGCTTATATCACGGTAGATATCCGTGCCTGATTTAATTCCCATAAAGAACCTCCGCTTTGTTGTTCCACGGCAATCCGTTTGGGAATAAATATGCGTAAAGAAAGCACGATATGCAAAAACCCCGCAGGAAGCGTTCCCGCGGGGTCGCTGTTTTTTGAGCTTATCTCAGAACGGCCGCGGCGCTGCGGCAGATATGGTTCGCCCAATAGCCCAAATAGGTTTTGTTCAGGTGGATGCCGTCGTTCGACGCCTCCGCCGGGAGCGCGCCGCCCGGCCCGATGAGCTCGCTCGGCACGGTGATGAAATGCGCGTACGGGATAGAGCCGGCGATCGCTTCAAGACCGCTGTTGATATAGCTGATATGGGGATTGGTCACGCCGTACGGGCTCGTATCGGAAACGTGCTGCGATACGGGCGGAACGCCGGTGAGGAACACCTTCGCGCCGGGTTGCCTTGCGTGAACGTCCTCAACAAGCTGCCTGTATTTGTTTAGAAATGTATCCAGGCTCGGCCAGCCGCATTCGTTCTGGCCGAACATCAGCAGCACGCCCTCGTAGCTGCCGTGATTCAGCTCGTCTATGATCGGAACGCTGCCGTGCTCCGTGGGCGTGGTGTAGACCGTGTTCACGTTCAGCCCAACGCGTGTGTACCATGCGCCGTTGTCGATCACGTGGTAGAGATGCAGCCCCTCGAAGGTGGAGTTGCCAACGAAACAGCAGTTATCGAATACGCTGAAATCAGGCGTACCCGCGGGTGGGGCCGTCGGCACGGCGGTGGGCTTGGGCGTTGCCGTCGGCATTGGCGCCTGTGTCGGCGCGGCGGTCGGCGTTGGCGCGGTCGTCGGCGCGGAAGTGGGAGCCGCTGTCGGCTCTTCGACAGGCGCGGGAGTGGGGGAGACCGCAGGCGCTTCGGTCGGCGCAGATCCGGGGGTGATCTCCTCCGTTTGCGCGGGCGCTGTCGGAGAAACGGGCGGTTCGCCGGTGGGCTCGTCCGTTTTTGCAGCCGGCGGCGCTTCGGTCAAAGGAGCGGCGGTCTCATCCGCCGCAGGCAGTTCCGTGCGAACGCATCCCGCAAGGGGATGCAGGATGAATATCAGTGCAAGCACTGCGGAAACGATTTTTTTCTTAGTGATCATAATATTTCGTGAAAAGGTCTTATTATCGGAATGCCGCCATGCGGCCGCTTCAATCGCCGTCAGCCTTTGCCGTAACGAGCTCTGCCCAGGCTGGAAGAAAGCCCGCGGAAAGAGCGACCCGTTGGGAGGCGATGTGGGACATGGACGTGCCGTAAAACGGCAGTACGCCGCGCCGGATGATCTCATTTTTAAGCAGCGTCACGAGCAGCGTCCCGATCCCGCGCTGCCTTGCGTCGGGCTCCACGTTTATGCCGATCTGCCACATGGTCGGACTGTCGCAGCTCGCTCCAGCCATGCCGAGGATCGTTCCGCCCTTTGAAGCGGAAACGCCGAGCACGTCCGGCGCGTTCGGGTAAAAAGCGAACGCTTCGCCAAAGCGTTCGTCACCGCGAAAACGTTCGATCGCGGCCTCATCATACCATTCGATCGAATAGTCGCGGGCGTTCGCCGAGGTGGGCTCCTCCGCGATAAAGAAGGGGTGGACGCTCTCGATGCGATACCCGTCCGCGTGGATGCGGTCGTTCAGAAGGCGAAGGTTCTTCGCCTCGAAAAACCACTCGCCGCCCCGATCCGCGTACTGACGGCGGCACCGGTCGACGATATCCTCACGACCCGCAAAGAGCAGCTTCCCTCCCAAGGCGGCGATCTTCAGATAACACTCGTTTCCCTCCTGCCAGCACCTTCTTCCGGGAAGGAAACTGTGCACGGAAAAGACGTTGCCCGGGCTGAGGATATCTGCTTCCGTGCAGCAATAATCGAGCGCTAACTGTGCGGCAAGGACCCTGCTCATTCAGTTGTTCTCGTTCCGCTCGCGCTTGCGGATGATTATGCGCAGCGGCGTTGCGGTGAGCTCGAAGGATTTGCGGATGTAGTTTTCAAGATACCGCTTGTATGAAAAATGCATGAGGTCGGGCTCGTTGACGAAGATCACGAACGTCGGCGGGCGGGTAGAAACCTGGGTCGCGTAATAGATGCGCAGGCGGCGGCCGCCGGAGAGCGGGGGATCGTTCATCGTGATCGCCTCGGAGACGATGCCGTTCAGCTTGCCGGTCGGGATGCGCGTGCTGTTCTGCTCAAACGCAAACTCCGCAAGCTCCATCACCTTGTTCACGCGCTGGCCCGTCTTCGCGGAGATGAACAGCATCGGAACGTAGCTCATGAACGCGAGGTCCACGAGCATATCCTTTTTGAATTTGTCAGCTGTGTAGGTGTCCTTTTCGATGAGGTCCCATTTGTTGACGATGACGACGCTCGCCTTGCCCTCCTCGTGAACGTAACCCGCGATGCGCACGTCCTGCTCGCTCAGCCCGCGCTCCGCATCCACAACGATCAGCGCGATATCGGCGCGGCGGATGGCGGCGAGGGAGCGGATCACGCTGTAACGCTCGACGGTCTCGTCCTCGACGGAGCGCTTGCGGCGGATGCCGGCGGTGTCGATCAGCGTATAGCTCTTCCCGTTCCACTCAAAAGGCGTGTCGATCGCGTCGCGCGTGGTGCCGGGGACGTCGCTCACGATGCTGCGCTCATGCCCGAGCAGCGCGTTAAGAAGGCTGGATTTGCCAACGTTCGGCCGTCCGACGACGCAGATGGCGGGGTTCTCCTCCGCGGCTTCCTCGTCGATACGCTCAAAGTAGGAAACGACCTCGTCCAGCAGGTCGCCGATGCCGAGACCCTGTTCCGCCGAAATGCCGTAGGGCGTCCCGATGCCGAGGGAATAGAAATCATACACCGCTTCTTCAAACTTCGGGTGGTCGATCTTGTTCACGGCAAGCACGACGGGCTTTTTGCTGCGGCGCAGCATGTCCGCCACCTCTTCGTCCGCCGCGGTGAGGCCCGCACGCCCGTCAACGATGAAGATGATGACGTGTGCGGTCTCGATCGCGAGCTCCGCCTGACGGCGCATCTGCTTCGCGATGATGTCTTCGTTTTCCGGCTCGATGCCGCCCGTGTCGATGAGGGTGAAGCGGTAGTCCAGCCATTCGCCGTCCGCATAGATGCGGTCGCGCGTAACGCCCGGGGAGTCCTCCACGATGGCGATGCGCTTGCCGACGATCTTGTTGAAAAGGGTTGATTTGCCCACGTTCGGGCGGCCCACTATTGCGATCAAAGGTTTCATTTTGCTGTATCCTTATGTATGAATTATTCTATTGAAGCTGTGATGCTATCTCCGCGAGCTCGTCAAGGAAGTCCGCTCCATCCCCGGCGGAGACCTTGTAGACCGGGATGCCGAGCGCTTCGGAAACGTCGCCCATGGTCTGCCCGTCGAGGAAGACCGTGTCGTTCTCGCGCAGCATCGTCTGCGGAACGAGCAGCGCCTTGCCGCTCATTTTGCCGCCCCACTGCGCAAGGATGTCCCGCGCCGTCACAAGCCCGCTGACCGTAACGCTCTCTCCGAAGAAATCGTTGATCACGGGATGGACGGTGATCCTGTAATTATACGGCAGCAGCTTGTCGAAGAGCGCCTGCATGAGAGGAGCGATGGAAACGCCGCTGACTGAATCAAGTTCGAGCAGCTCGCCGCGCTTGGGGGCCGTATCGAGCATTAAGAGAAAATCATGCTCGAACAGGCGGTAGAGGCCGACGCCGTTCTCGATCTGCTCAAAATCGCCGTATTCTTCGTATTCGGGAAGCGGCAGCCCGCCCGCGAGATACATCTCGTCCGACGCGTAGCAGAAGCCGCCTTCACCGTGCCTTTCGCGGAAGGTCTCTATCTGACGCACGCAGGTTTGCGCGATCTCCTCCGTGACCGGATCGAGCTTCACGAGCCCCTCGCGGTGCTTGGTGAGCCCGAGCGGCACGACCGCGACGGAACGGCACTCGGGACGGAGGGCATACAGGTCCTCAAGCGTTCTTTCGAGCACCTCGCCGTCGTTGATGCCGGGGCAGAGCACGATCTGACAATGGAAGCCGAGCCCCGCCTCGTGCAGCCGCTTGAGCCGCGGGAGCAGGTTTTCGGCGTTTTTAGACCGCATCATGCGGCTTCGCACCTCGCCGTCCGTCGCGTGGACGGTGATATAGAGCGGCGCGGCGCGGCGGGCGAGGATGCGCTCGAACTCGCGCTCGGAAACGTTCGTCAGCGTCACGTAATTGCCCATGATCAGCGAAAGCCGCCAGTCGTCGTCCTTGAAATACAGCGTCTTGCGGTTGCCGTGGGGCATCTGGTCGATGAAGCAGAAGATGCAGTGGTTGGAGCACTGCCGAACCGGGCTCATGAGCCCGCTCTCAAAATTGAGGCCAAGCGGTTCGTATTCGCTCTTGCGGACGGCAACGCTGCGCTTAGTGGGTTCGCCGTCGCCGTTCGGCGCGAGCAGGCCGAGCGTGAGTCGCGGTTCGGCGGTGAGCTGCTCGTAGTCGATAACGTCATAGACGGGCGCGCCGTTGATGCTCTCGAGCATCCAACCCGCCCCGATCCCCGCTTTTTCGGCCGGGGAACCTCTATCCACGCCTGTTATCCTGTGCCTCATACCGCTCCTCCGGCAAAACCGCCTCCGCACAAATTTCCATTTTAATTATAACATAAACAGTGGGACTTGGCAAACCGAAAATGTGCTATTGCCTTCGGGCTCTTGACGCCGGCTGCACAGCATGTTAAATTAAAAATATGAGAATTGATTTATGCAATATCACCCGCTGCCGCGTTTGTCAGCCGTTATCGAAGCTCTGCTATAATAGAATCACCCCGGCCCGATCGATGCGATCCCGCTGTTTTTAATGGCAAAATAATATATTTTCAATATTTTCACAAAAAATGTCAGAAAACGGGCTTCAACTTTGGTTTATATATAGGGGGTGCGATCAGAGCGCCCGAAAGGAACGTTCATTCACCCCACTTTTGAAAGACATCCCGACAAACGGGAGAAAGGAACAGTATGAAACGAATAATCATTGCATGCCTTCTCATTGCGCTGATGGCCTTTACGGCTATCATACCTGCTGCCGCCGCGATAGTGTCAGAGTCTGCGGACGAAGCACGCTCGGCCGAAACAGCAAAAGCCTACCTGACCGAAGCCTCATTCAAACAGTATCTTTTCGAGCCGCGCAACTTAGTCAAGTACACGATCGCCTCCATTTCGCAGGAAAGTATTGCCGAAAAAACAGCAGCGTACAGTCAATTCCGAGCGCAGAAGGACTGGATGCTCTATAACGATACACGTATCGCATCCGGAGATCCCGACATGCTTATGGAAAACCTTGAACTGAATGAGAAAAGCATTGCGTATTATGCCCATCTTGCGCAGCTTTCAAACACTGAGTATAATTATTTTAAGCCGGATTATGAAGTTGTGCGTGCCGATACGAACACGGATCTTGCTATCGTTGAGCTTTACGAAGTCCTCGATTTTCAATACGTGGAGCTTGACGATACATCCTTGGTAATGACACATTTCTTCGTTTCGCTGCTGAAAAGCGACGGGAAATGGTACGTTATGGCTGTTGAATCGGATGATCCGTTCTACGAAGCTTATCGTGAAACCGGCATTGATCTTGAAAGCACGATTGAAGATATAGACGCGGCAAATGAAATGAACGGGCAAGACCAAGCTTTGGCAGAGTCTGAGGAAGGTGATCCCTTATTACCAATACCGAACCCAACTGTTTACGATATGACGTATAACCAGCAGAATGCAGCAAACTACGCGCTTACATATACGAGAGGCAGCACTGACAACGGTATCAGCGGTCCTTCTACATGGGCAAATACGAACTTTTACCACGCTGGGACCGCAGGTGCAGACTGCCAACGTTTTGCATCGGAATGCGTTTGGGCCGGACTCGTCGGAAACAATACAATTACTCATATCAATGCAAAGCAAGCGATGGATACTGTTAACCTTACAGGAGGCTCATACAGAAAATGGTGCGGAAGGACTCCATCCGGAAGCGGTGAGGAAAGCCCGTGGCGTTCGACAATTGGTTTTAGACACTATACACAAGACGTCGATCTAACAGTTACCGATACCGATCTTGTATGCAGGGTAACAGAAGTGCCCTCAACGTCTACCAACTTTGGAACAAGTAATGATATAGTCGGCACAGGTATAATCTCTTCTTCACAGCTTTTAGGCGCTGTGCTTTTAGTCAGAGGAACACCGGACGGCGTCAACACTCCATTCAGGCATGCAGTAGTCGTCACGAAAGCGCTCGGTATAACACGTTCAACTGTTTATTTCACTGCGTACAACAATTGCCGAAGGAATGCTCGTCTGTCGAATTACTATAATGTTTCAAGCTATAACTATGACGCCATACGGGTAATAATTCCCAAATATATGCGCAATGGGAACCCGACGGGCGGGAATTATCTTTATGGAGAGCTGCGGCCTGCATTAGCCTATAATACGACAAAAACTGTCGTGGGGCGAGCTCATTCCGATGTGTCCGCCTTGACGATCAAGATCTATAATCCAAGCAATACTTTGGTCTACACCGAAACGGCAAGCAATGATAGATCTGTCAGCAAAAGTGTGAATTTCAATGCAACAGGCCTTTGGAAGGTTGTCGTATCCGGCTCGTCATTGCTCCCGTATACATTCATGATCAGAGTATCGGCTTCCGGAGACCTGACAGATGACACCTAATAAAAATGAAAAGGAGATGACTTATCATGAAAAAAGCATTAACTTACTTTATCGTATTTGCTCTGCTGCTCTCTCTTGCGGCAGCCTGCACGCCGAGCCAGGGCTTGGAGAACTCACAGGGAACGGAGGCGACACCGAAGACGACCGAGGATGTTATCACGACGGAAGCGCCCGAACCCACGGCCCCGCCGGCAACGGACGCGCCCGTGACGAAAGAACCTGAAATAACCGTAGACCCGGCGCTTGCCGAAGACCTCTGGAATGTGCTGGAACGCATCGGCGAAGTGCATGATCTGGACCTTGATCGAGCAAAAATGATCATCGATATTCGGCCGACAAGTGTAGACGCCTGGATCCCCGGCAGCGGAGGGAAATGCGGCATAGGGGTCGAGGTGTTCGGCAGCGCGGCACAAGGCTTTGCAGTTACGGAAGATACAGTAAGGTACGCGCGGGTGCTGCCTCCTGAGAATGAGGAGCTGCTGCGCGAAACGGAGGAATACAACGCATTCATCAGCACCGCCATTACCGTTACAGCCGAGGATATTGCCGCTCACGGCTGCAGCGCTGCGGAGGGCGGCGAATACCTTGACGCCGTCGGCGAATGCTTCGCGGAAAAGCTGGCGAAGCTCTTTGAAGATGCTGACGAGGCATTCTATGCCAAATGCCGGGAGGCTAAGCTGAATTTTGCGGTCAGGAACCCGAATGAGGACGGCGTTTACTTTATTTCGATCGCCACAAGGCCGGTCGATCTGCAGGGAGTATGGCTGTACAGTGACTATCAGGATATCTTCAATAACGGTTCTGTTCATCCGGAGTTCTACGGCTGGTTCGATCTTTGCGGAGAAGTCAGGCTGCAGCGTCAGCAGGACGGGAGCTGGACGGGCCTTGCCGGATTTACCGCTTCAAGCCCGGCGTGGTATGATGAGCTTGGATAAGCAGCAGAAATATCTGTTAAACAGCAACGTTTTGGCTCGGGTTTGCCGGGGCGGCCTCAAAAGAGGTCTCCCCGGCAAATCATTTTTGGAACAAACGCGGAATGCAGTCATCCGCTTTGACAACGCACTCGTTATGCGGTATAATGTTATTTGGAAAAAGCCGTGCCTTTTGGCGCGGGAAAACGGAAGGCAGTATGAACATCAGAAAGATCGCAATAAGATTCCTCGCTTTCGGCCTCGCTGCGGCAGCCTGCCTCGGCCTTGCCGCCTGCGTGAAAAAGAGCGACGCTCCGAAGCTCGAACACAGCCTCACCCGCTTCTACTGCGGCGAGGACACCATGACCTATTTCTATGCGGACGGGCAGAAGCTTGAAGATAAGATCGCGGGCAACATCACTAAGCTCACGTCGGTGGACGGGCAGAAGGGCATCGTGACCGCCGCTACCGCGCTCTACCATATAGACGAGACCGGCATACTCAAGATCTATCCCGCCGCAGTATCGAACGCGGTGCTTTCGCTGGACGGGCGCTATGCCCTCTTTGCGACCGCGCAGCGCGTGTTCCTCTATGACAATGAATCGAAACAATACGAGCAGGTGCTCGAGGTCGAAGCCAAGCGCATCATCAGCCTCGCGCTCTCGCCGGACGGCAGCGCGGGCGGCGCAGCGATCGTCACCAACGATGACCGCATCGAAAGCTACATCATCAAAAACGGCGGCTCCGAGCTCTGCGGCGAGGACAAACTGCTCTTTGCGGTATCGAACGGCGGCACGATCAGCTACTATCTGGAAGCGCCGGACGGCACGACCACGGGCAGCCTGCACTGCGTCAAAAACGGCAGGGACAGCCTGATCGCCGAGAACGCATCCTCCTATTTCGAGCTCAACCGCGATCTCACCGAGATCACCTTCGATATCAACGAAAAAACGCATATCTCACTGAACGGCGGCAAGGCGAAAAAGCTTGTCGACGCTTCGGTCTTCTCTTACAAGGGCGAGCAGTATTCAGGTCAGGGCGGCGACGCGGTGACGGTCCTGCTCAAGAATACCGATACGCTCCTCGACAGCGTGTTCTACACCAACGTCACCGGCGAGGACCAGAGCGGCAACCGCTACGCGCAGTACAGCTGCTGGTACGTCAACTCCTCGCTCAGCGTAAATAAGCTCGTCGGCGGCACGGACCAGTTCCAGGTCTCCGAGAACGGGAAAGAGCTGCTCTGCGTCGTGGACGGCGGGCTCTACCGCGTTTCCGCATACAACCCGAAGAAGCCGGAGCTCGTAGCGGGGAGCTGCTACAGCTTCTGCGCCGCGCCGGATCTCGGCACGATATACAGCATCGATCCGAACGGGAACCTGCGCATCATCGGCGAGGGCAGGGACAGCGATATCGTCGTGACCGGCGTTCAGCTCGCAAAACGCATGAATAACGGCACCGTCATCTGCTACGCGCCTTCGGAGAGCAACGGCACTCTGCTTTGGCTCAGGGACGGAAAGGCGAACGCGATCGCGACGAACGTTTCGTTCTTCGAGGTATACCCGCAGGTCGCCATGTACCTTTCGGACTACGACGAGAGCAGTGAGTCCTATTCGCTCTATACCAGCACGGACGGCGTGGAGTTCACCTTCGGTCTCAATCACGTCGGCATAGGCAAATAAACGAAAACAAAAAGGAGGATCGCCATGAAAAATCGCAGCAACCAGTTTATAAAGCTGCTTTCGCTGCTGATCGCGGCCGTGTTCTGCACTGCTTCATTCGGCGTCCTCGATTCCGAAAACGTATCTTCGTCCGCCGGCCGCAGCGGGGAAGGGAATGCATTCACGCTCGCGCCCCGCGTTTCGGACGGCGTGAGCATCGTTCTTCCGGATGAAGATGCGCTGACGGTCTTCGGACATGAACAGGGCGATCGCTTCGTTTTCGACGAAACAAAGGAGCTTGCTTTCACCGCGGTATTCGGCGATGGCTGGAGCTATAACAGCACCTATTCCCACTTCTTCGACGGCGACTCCCGCGCGGCTGTTGCCGAAAACGGGGACGGGAGCATGGAGTTCCGCTTCAGCGCAAGCGAGGGTGACAGCGTGGAGACCGAAAAACTCCTCTCCGTGCAGATAAATGCCGCCTGCGATGAACTGCCCAAGCTCTATATCGACGCCGCAGTCCCGTTTGAGGAGATCGGCAAGACCGAGTGGGTCGAGGCTAACTACACCCTCACCCTCGGTACCAAGCGGTTCGAGAGCGGCGAATATGAGGGCGAGGGCTTCGTCAAGGGCCGCGGCAACTCATCCTGGTTGGCGGCTAAAAAGCCTTATTCGATCAAGCTGAACAGCAAAGCCTCTCTGCTCGATATCCCGAAAACCAAGAAATACGCCGTCATTCCGAGCTACCACGACGGCTCGCTCATGCGCAACTTCATCACCTATAAAGCCCTTCAGGACCTTTTGGGCATCGATTACGTTCCCAAATGCGAATTCGTGGACTTGTACCTGAACGGCGAATACAACGGCATCTACATCCTCGTCGAGAGGATCGATATCGAAAAGAGCAAGGTCAATATCGAAGAAGCCGACGCGGAGAACATCTCCGGCGGTTACCTCATCGAAAAGAACATCCGCGGCAAATTCAGCCTCCAGGACGATATCTGGTTCAACTGCCCCTATTGGGCGAACCAGACGCAGGACTATTTCGAACTGCACGCGCCGGAGCCCGAGGGCGAGCTGCGCGAGGAGATGCTCAGCTACCTCGAGGATTGGGTGAACGATATCCACGACTGCATCATGAACGACAGCGGGGATTACCTCGACTACGTCGACACGAGTTCATGGATCGATTTCCTGATCCTACAGGAGGTATCTAAGAACCCTGACGGCAACTTCAAAACGAGCTGCTGGCTCTATAAGGACAGGGACGACGAACATATGTACATGACCGCGCCGTGGGACTTCGATTTTGCTTACGGTCTTGTGGACTGGAACAACGCAAGCCCCGGTCACAACGACGAGACCGACTGCCCGCAGAGCTTCACCTTCGAGGATTTCATGATCATCAACAGCTCCAACCCGTGGATGAAAAAGCTGTATGAAACCAAGCCGGAGTTCGCCCGCGCGCTCGCGATCCGCTACACTGAGTACCGCAGCACGATCATCCCGCATATGTTCGAGCTCATCGAAGAGCAGGCGGCGTATCTGTCCGCCGTTCAGGTGCCGAACTACGAGCTTTGGGGCAAAAACTTCACCTCGGGCGTGAACGGGCTGCGCAGTTTCCTGCATGGGCGCACAGAGTGGCTGGACGGACAGTGGCTCATTGAGGACGGAAGCGTCGATCTCGACGAAGCGCTCAATATCGAGGGCGGTGAACTGCATTTCGAGACCGAAAACGAGCAGCCCTCATTCCTCGGCGGCGTTCGCAATGATACCTATGCGGGCGTTGCATCGGAAAACGGCAGTACCGTCGCGTTCACCGCGGAGCTCGTCCGCGGCGATTTCCTCGGGTTCACCTGCGCCTTCACGGGCGAGGGCAGCCTGATGCTGCTCGTGAACGGCGAGGAGGCGCTCACTGCGGATGAGGCCGGCAGCTTTTTCTGGACGGCGCACGAGGCGGGAACCTATGAATTCCGCTGGGTATATCAAAAAGTCTCCGCTTTCGGCGAGGCCGTGCTCCGTGACGTCAGCATCGATCTCGGCCGCCGGCTCGGCGATCTCGACGGGGACGGAGAGGTCACCGTGGCGGATGCGCTGCTGCTCATGCGCGCTTCGATGGGCCTCACAGAACTGGACTATCCCCGTTTGGCCGATATGAACGCCAATGGCAGTATCGACATCGCCGATGCTATCATCCTGCTGCGCCGTTCGATGGGCATTATCTGAACACGCGGTCATCTTTCACCGCGAACTTAATATAATGGTTACGAATTATGAAAGGAGCGCCCGTTCGGGCAGCTTGATATAAAATGAACGCTCTTATCGCTGCGATCCTCGGCCTTATCCAGGGCCTTTGCGAATTCCTCCCCGTCTCCTCAAGCGGGCATCTGCTGCTCGCCGAAAAGCTCTTCGGCATAGAAGACGGCGGCTATTTCTTCACGGTGCTCCTTCATCTCGGAACGCTTGCCGCCGTGCTGCTCGTCTATCGCAAGCGCATCATCGAGATGATCCTCCACCCGGTCAAACAGTTCAAATACTGGCTTTGGATGATCGTCGCAACGGTCGTGACCGTTGCAATGGCGCTCGCCTTTGACGATGTGATCGACGAGGCGGGCAGCGGCAAGGTGCTCGGCTTCTGCTTCCTGCTGACGGCGCTGCTGCTCCTGCTCACGGATATCATGCGCAGGCGCACCCGGGCGGGCATGACCGTTCCGACCATGAAATGGTACCACGCCGTCCTTATCGGCTTCATGCAGGGCGTCGCGATCCTGCCCGGCGTTTCCCGCTCCGGCGCGACCATCACCGGCGCGACCGCCTGCCGCCTCACGAGGGAGGACTCGGCGGAGTTCAGCTTCCTGCTCTCCATCCCCGCGATCCTCGGCGGCGCGGTGCTCGAGATCCCGAAGGCCATAGCGGAAGGCACGGCGAACGTGCCCGCAGTCTCCTGCGTCGTCGGCATCGTCGTCGCGGCGGTCTCGGGCTATTTCGCGGTCCGCTTCATGATCCATCTGATAACGAAGCGTTCGCTCATCGGCTTCTCGATCTACACCGCCGCCCTTGGCGTGTTCGTGCTGCTCGATCAGTTCGTACTGCATCTGATAAACTGGTAAAACGCTTTTCATCGCCCCGTTTCAAACGGGGCTTATTTTTTTGCAAACACTATTGACAACGCAGGATAAGTGTACTATAATACATAACACAGTTAATAATGCTATAATACAGCGAGAGGAGGAATGGGAATTGCTGATAGACAAACATTCGCGCACACCGCTCTACGAGCAGGTGATAGCGCAGGTCGAGCGCGGGATATTGACCGGCGAATTCGCGCCGGATGCGCAGATCCCGTCCGTCAGAGCGCTTTCGATGGAGCTTGCGGTCAACCCGAACACGCTCCAGAAGGCGTATGCTGAACTCGAACGCCGCGGATTATGCTATTCCGTGCCGGGCAACGGCCGCTTCGTTTCGGCGGATGCTGCCGATAAACTGCGCACGATGAAGCGCGAACTGCTCGAACGCATCGCGTCGCTTTCAAGGGAGCTTCGCGTTTCCGGCGTTCATGAAGAAGAAGTGATCAAAGCCGTGCGAACGGCATACGCGGACGGGGACGGAATCATCGGTCCCAATAATAAAAAGGAGGATAACGATCAATGATCGAGATAACAAATCTGACAAAAGGCTTCGGCAGCGTAAAGGCGCTCGATAACGTCACCTGCCGGATCGACAGCGGCTGCGTGTTCGGCATGGTCGGCGCAAACGGCGCGGGCAAGAGCACGCTGCTCCGCCTGCTCGCGGGCGTCTACGTACCCGACGACGGTACCGTCACGCTTGACGGCGAGCAAATCTACGACAACCCCGCCGCGAAGGAGCGCATCATGTTCTCGCCGGACACCATGCGCCTCGTCGGCGCCGGCGCGTCGCTTCGCCGCATGGCGGATTTTTACGCCGCAAGCTACAAAAAGTTCTCATACGAAAAGTTCACGCAGCTCTCAAAGCTGTTCGGGCTCGATCCCAAAATGAACATCCGCGCGATGAGCAAGGGCATGACCAAGCAGTCGCAGACGATCCTCACCCTCTCCTGCGGGGCGGACGTAATCCTCTTCGACGAGACCTTCGACGGGCTCGACCCGGTCGCGAGGAACGTGGCGAAGAAGCTGCTTTACCGCGAGGTCTGCGACAACGGCACGACCGTCATCGTCACCAGCCACTCCCTGCGCGAGCTTGAGGACTTCGCCGACCAGCTCGCCATGCTCTACAAGGGCAAGATCGTGCTTCAGAGCGACGTGGAAGGCCTCAAAACAAGGCTGTTCAAGGTCCAGCTCGCGTTCGAGCAGGAGCATACCCGCGAGGATTTCACGCAGCTCGATCTTCTCTCGTTCACGAAGAACGGCAAGGTCATCAACCTGATCATCCGTTCGGACCGCGAGCAGGCGGAAGCCATCCTGAACGGCATGGATCCCGTGTTCATGGAGGTCTTGCCCCTGTCGCTCGAAGAGGTGTTCACCTATGAGATGGATACCCTCGGCTACAAATTCAGCGAGATCATGTAAGGAGGCGCGCAATGACTGAAACCAAAGTAAAGGCACCGTTCATCAGCGGGCCGTATTATAAAGAGATCTTCCGCGAGATGAAGACGATCGGAATCATCTTCTGCGTACTGCAGACGGTCGTCGGCCTGCTCGAAAACTTCGGCAGCCCCATCCTCGCGCTGTTCATCATGTTCACCGGCACCGGCAGGTACCAGAACGTGATGCTCGTGTACTTCTTCGTCGCCGCGCTCAACTTCCTTAACGCCTATATCAAGCGCAGCGCGTGGGACCTTCGGGGCAGTCTGCCGCTCAAGAAGCGGACGGTCTTCGCCTCCCATCTCGCGGCGGCGCTCACCTGGGCGGCGCTCATCTTCATCGCCAACTACGTCGGCATGCTGTTCGGCGAGCTGCTGAGGCTCATCCCCGGCGTGAACGCCGCATCCGTTCCCGCGGGCTATATCGGCGCAGGCGCAGCGCTGCTCCAGCAGGCCATGCTCGGCCTCATCGTCTACGGCGTCATCACCATGCTCGGCTCCGTCGTGAACAAGGCGTTCTCGCTGCTGATCGCCGGCGCGGTCATCGTGCTCGTTCCGGTGCTCTACTTCGGCTTTGCGCAGGGCATGAGCACGAGCACCTTCAGCATAATCGAGCATCTGCTCCCGATCGGCCTCAAGGCAAGAACGGCCGTGCTGACCGTCCTCACCGAGCTTGCGGCGGCCGCGGCGATCGTGCTCGCGTATATCGCCTTTTCGAGATCGCAGGCGGAGACCCATAACAAGCCCGCCCGCACGAAGGCGATCCATATCGCGATCGGCGTGGGCCTCGCAGCGCTCGTCGGCCTCTTCGTAATGAGGTCGGTCGGCGCGATCAGCTCCGTTTCCGTGCAGTCGATCGCTCAGGGCAGCAGCGACAGCACGGGCACGGTGCTTCTCGGCGCGATCATCGCGCTCGTGCTGATGCTCATCAGCTATATGGTCTATATGTGGGTCTCGCTCAAGAGCTTCAAAAAAGCCTGCAAGAACCTTGTATTCCTGCCGATCGCGATCGTGTTAATCGCTTCCGCTCTGCTCTTTACGGGCTTTGCGGACAGGCAGTTTGAAAAGCTCGACGCAAGCGTGAACAACATGGACCACGTCGTGATCCCGAGCGGCGAATACAGCGACGGGATAGTCGATATAGCCTCGAACATGCTCTTCGGCGGAAGCTCGGTCCGGCGCGGCAGCGACGGTTCCGAAAGGGTAAAGCTGACCGACGCGGGGCTCCTGCGCGAGGCGGCGGGACTGCTTTCGACCAAGCTTGCGGGCTCTGAGTTCGGCACCGGCCTGGCGATGATCGACGAGCTCCTCTTCGGCGCGATCTACGGCAACACCCGGAATGTCGATATCGCACTGAAAAACGGCGGCACCTGGACCGTGAACATCTCGGATTACGAATTCAGGGAGAAGCTTGTTCCGTACGTGAACGACAATGCGGACTACGTCGCCCGCTATACGGATATGAAGCGCTTCCGCGGCGGCAGCGTCGTCGGGACCGACGGGCTGGACCGCCGGTTCGCAAAGACCCTGATCGCGGAGCTCGAGAGCCTGTCCCCGGCGGACCGCCTCGAAGTGTTCACGGACAGCACTTCGTACAGCTTGCTGGATCCCTACGTGGATCTCGGAACGGTCTCCGACAGCCTTGCGATCCTGACGCTCGCTTCGCCCACCTACGACCACGTGACGCCGGTCCGGCTGACCGAAAAACTGCCGAAGACAAGGCTCATGTATATGCAGCAGCTCAGCGAGAACGCGCGTAAGGCCCGCGGCTTCGACGAATTCACCGAAAAGCTCAAGGCGGCCGATTACAGGGACTTCTACGGCAATTTGATCCTGATCGGCGGCGGCAGCGTGAACGAATACAACTTCAGCTACTGGCCGAATGACCGGGATTACGAGGGCTCGTACCTCAGCTACCAGAAGCGCATCTCGGCCATGCTCGCGGATATAATAACGGAAAACCGTCCGATCGAAGGCGCGGAATACGTCGTCGGCGTCGCTATCAACGATTTCAGTATCGACGGCCTCAAGGACAGCAGCTACGGCCGTTCCCTGATCCACGATAAGACCGTGTTCATGGGAGTGAGCCGCGAGACTTACGAGGAGCTTATGGAGCTGTTCGCCTACGAGATGGACGGCGGTGACCCGATCGACGGCGGATCCGAATGGATGTAACAAAACAAACATACACACGGTATGGAGCCCCCGCTTTGAGCGGGGGCTCTTTTCATGCGCCCATCCGTCACGTTTCGACAAATTCCGGCATAATATGTACAAACCCCGGAAGGAGGGCTAATGATATGAATGAAATCGTGATTGCCAGGGCGGCGGGCTGCTGCTGCGGCATGAATGAACAGCAGGCTTTTGAGGACCTGACCACCGTCCCCGCGGGCGGCGTATCCGGCGGGCTCGGCGCCTGCGGCTATTCAGCCGAAACGAACCGTCTCCCGAGGACGATCATCCTCCCGCAGACCTACCGCGAGGGCTTCTGCCCCGAAGGCGCGCTCGAAACGGGCACCATGTTCCCGGAGCTTGCGGACAGCTATAGGTGAGGAGGTATCGCTATGACCCGTGAAGAACTTTTGAACAGGATCAGCGAGATCCAGTTCGTCTGCGTGGAGCTCAATCTCTATCTCGACACCCACCCGGACGACGCGAACGCCGCTGCCGACTATTACAGCTATTCCGTGATGCTGAACGGGCTGATGAAGTCCTACGAGCAGCAGTACGGTCCGCTGCTCGGCTTCGGCCACTCTGCCGCCGCTGAGGGCAGCTGGGTCTGCTCCGAATGGCCTTTTGAATGAGTAAAGGAAGGATAAGCTATGTGGATCTATCAGAAAAAGCTTGAGTTCCCAGTGAACATCACAAATCCCGACCTGCGCATGGCAAAGCAGCTCATGGCGCAGTACGGCGGGCCGGACAGCGAGCTCGGCGCCGCCACGCGGTACCTGACACAGCGTTTTTCCATGCCGGACGACCGCATTCGCGCCACGCTGAACGATATCGGCACGGAGGAGCTTGCGCATTGGGAGATCGTGGGCGTCATGATCATGCAGTCCATGCGCGGCGCTTCCCTCCGCGAGCTCGAGGAGGCGGGCCTTCTCGGCTATTACACCATCCATAACCACGCCGTGTTCCCGGCGGACCCGAACGGCATCCCGTTCACCGCGTCCTATATCCAGGCCAGCGGCGACCCGATCACCGATATCACCTGGGACATGGCGGCGGAGCAGGGCGCGAGGGCGACCTACGAACACCTGATGAACATGACGGACAGCGAGGAATACCTCGCGCCGCTGCGCTTCCTCCGTGCGAGGGAGATCGTCCACTACCAGCGCTTCGGCGAGTGTCTGAACATTTTGAACGAACTGTTTCCGGACGGCAAACAGAACCTGATGCGCAGGTAAAGCAAACAGCCCGGGCCGTGCCTTCAAAGAGGCACGGCCTTTATATCAATAATGGAGAAAATGGTGCGCAAGTGGGTGAGGATTGCGGTATTATGCCGGGATCTATCGAAAGAATGGTACTGCAGCCTATCTATATTCCCAAAAATAAAAGCAAAATGGTAATATGGTGCAGGAATGCAGCAAAACGAAAAGCAGCGCGCCTGCCGGTCGGAATGCGCGGCAGAGGCGGCGGTATTGCGAAAGGCGGCGGATTGTGTTATACTAAATCCAAAGCGGGCGCAATCCCGCCGGATGAAAGGCTGTTTATTCAATGGATAATAAAAAAACAAAGGGAAAGGCGAAAGCGCAGGAAGATAAGCGCAGTCCGCTCGGCGTCGCCCGGCGCGGCGTGTGGTACCTGCTCCGCCTGCTGCTCATAATAACGCTTGCAGTGTCGCTCTGCTACGCGGCGCTCGTCGAGGCGATGTACGTCAGCAACATCTACATCATCGTTTCGGAGGGCATGGAGATGCGTGCGTCCTGCATCCTCGGCACCGTCGACAAGAACGAGCTTACGGAGCATTTCGACGAAAACTGGCTCATACGCGACAGCGCGCTCGAAAGCGGACTTTACGACGCGTACCGCGTCGATTCCTACGACTACCGCCTGAGCATCGAAAAATTCAAGGTGCTGCCCTGGTCCAAGACCGCGACGCTGCAGGTGCTCGAGCGCGTGCTCAATATCCAGGCGCCCGCCTACAACGACGACACGACCGACCCGGCGCCGGCGTGGACTGACTCCCGCATGAAGATCACGCTCGAAAAGGTGGAGGGGCGCTGGTACATAACCGAACTCGAGGTGCTGGAGCTCAGCCCGGAGGTCGAGCCTAGGCCCACGCCGGATTATTCCCAGCTCGAGACCTATATCCCGCATTACTGACGCAAAAAAAACTGCCGGGGTTCCCGGCAGTTTTACTGTTTTATATGCTTTCAGTTCAGCCCGCGCCTGAGGAATTCCTCGAGGCAGGGCTTTTCTTTTACGGTGTAGCGCCGCCCGTACGCGTCGCGCTCAAGCACCGAAAGGTCGATGAGCGTCCTGCGGATCGTTGCCGGATCCCCGAAAGTGTGCAGCGCCAGGAGCGCCTCATTTAGCTCGCGCTCCGTCCATTCGCCGTCCGCGGGAAGCCGGTCCGCGATAAGGTACAGCCCGAGAAGCTGCCTTTTACGCTTTGCGGGCATCGCGGTCAGGCGCATTGCTTCATCAAGGAACGAGCGCAGCTCCGTGCGAATCAGTTTTTCTTCGGACTCGGTCAAGCTAAAGCTCCCTTCGGTCAGATCGTCACTATCTTCGCCAGCAGTTTCCCGTTCTCGATAGTGAGCAGCCCCGCGGAGGGCTTGCGGCCGGCGCGGGGGCGGGAGGTGCTGCCGGGGTTCATAACGAGGATACCGTCCTTCATGGCGACCTCGCTGATATGCGTGTGCCCGTAGAGCAGCGCGTTCGCGCCGCGGCGGATCGCCAGATCGCGTGCGTCGTAGGTCGAATAACCGTCGATGCCGTGCCTGTGCCCGTGAACGAGCAGCAGCTTCACGCCTTCAAGCTCAACAAGAAGCTCGTGACCGAAGCTGCCTTTCGGCGGGTGGACGAAATCGCAGTTGCCGAGCACGGCATACAGGGGCTTGCCGAGTTTTTCGCAAATCGTCTCCGCGTCCGCGGCGTAGTCCCCAAGGTGCACTACGGCGTCGTACTGACCGACCGCCGCAAGCGCCTGAGCGACCGAGTATTCGTTCCCGTGGGAATCCGAGATGACGGCAAGGCGGATCATGCGTTCTCCTCATCGAGCGCCGCAAGCAGCAGCATCAGCGCGTTGTGCCTGTGGCTGACGGAGTTCTTCGTTTCGGGATCGAGCTCGGCAAAGGTCATGCCAAACGGTTCGTAATAGAACAGCGGATCGTAGCCGAAGCCGTTTTCGCCTCGTTCCTCTCCGATGATCTTGCCGCAGACCTTTCCGACGGCCTCGGCAAGCACTTTGCCGTCTGAAACGAGCACCATCGAGCAGGCGAAGTGCGCGTCACGCTCCTCATAGGGAACGTCCCTGAGCGCTTCGACCAGCTTTTTCCTGTTCGCCGCGTCGTCGTGTCCTTCGCCGGCATACCTTGCGGAGTACACGCCGGGCGCGCCGCCGAGCGCGTCCACGCAGAGGCCGGAATCGTCCGCGAGCACCGCATCCCCGGGGAGCAGGGCGGCGGTCTCGAGCGCCTTCTTGCGGGCGTTGCCGAGGAAGCTGTCCGCGTCTTCGACCACGTCCAGCTCGATGCCGGCGTCCCTCATGGAGAGCACCTCGTCAAAGCGGTGGCCGAGGATCTCACGGATCTCACGGATCTTGTGTTTGTTGTTCGATGCAATGATAAGCCGCATAATTATCTCCGTTCAAATAGATTTTCAGTCAAGTTCGCCGCGCTCCGCCGCTTCGAGATAGCCCTCGAGCCCGTCGCGCGTGCTGACGGTCAGTTCGCTGATGCCGCTTAAATCCATCGCGGCGGCGAGGATGGCGGCGCCGTAGAGGATCACGTCGTGACGGACGGTGAGCAGCGGGAGCAGCTTCCGTCCTTTGCCCATGCGGGAGAGCACGGCGATAAGCTCTTCAAGCTTTTCCCGCGTGAGCAGAGTTCCGTGCACGCGGCTCTTGTTATAGGTCTCCAACCCCTGAGCAAGCGCGCCGAGCGTGGTGATCGTCCCGCCCACGCCCATGCAGGGAAGCATCTCGTCCTTGCCGGGGAGCGCGCCTTCGGTAAGGTCGTTCACGCAGCCGGTTATGACTTTGCGCTGCGCGGGGAAATCGCTGTCGCAGTCGGTCACTCCCGTTTTGCTTTGCGCGATGTCGCGCCCGCGAACGCAGCCGATGGGGTAGCTTTTGCGAAAAGAAGCCGTCACGAACTGCATCGACGCACCGCCGACGTCGATAAGTCCGCCATGCCCGCTCGTCGCCGCGGCGTAGGCGTATTCGGCCTCGCGCTCGCCGGAAAGCACGTCCGGCGTCACTCCGCTCGCCTCATACACACGGGAAAGGAACTCCTCGCGGTTGCGGCTGTCGCGAACCGCACTCGTTGCGTAAGCGATCGGCGTGTAGCTCGCGTGCCTTGCGTTTGCCGCCATCGCCGCGATCACGCGGATGCTGTGCGCCATCCTGTCCTCGTTGAGCAGCCCGGTCTCGGCAAGGCCGGAGCCCAGCCTCGTTGTGACGGTCAGCTTTCTGCCGCCTGCATCGGCGGTCATATAACGGATCGAGTTGGAGCCGATATCGATCACGGCATAGCGCTTTTCGTTTTCCATGGTCCGTCCTTTCAAAAAGTTGAAAAGCCGTCACGGCTCTGCAGTGACGGCGGGTGCTTCGGTGATCTCGCTTGTTTCCTCCGGCGCGTTCGGGTCGGCCGTGGGAGCTATGGTGGGCAGGGGAGTAGTCGGGATATCCGGCCCGGGCGTGGGGATCTCCGCATTCGGGTCCGAAAGGTCGATGCGGATATCGCCGTCATACATATAGCCCTGGTGCTCCCTCAAGTAGCGGATCAGAAAATCCCTGTTGCCTATCAGCGCGGCAAGCTCCTGCAGCGATTCCTTCTTGAGCTGCAGCTCGCGAAGCTCCTGCTCCTTTGCGGCGCGTTCGGCTTCGAGCCTCTTCGCGGTCTCGTCCTGCTGCGGGAATATCACGGCGAGCAATACGAGTATAACAATGAGGCCGAGCGCAACTGCGAGCACGGCGTAAAAGGTCTTGGTCGGTTTTCTGCGGGGCTTCTTACCGGAAGCGGCGGATTCGGATCTGCTCATGGCGTTCCCCTCCGGAAGTTTCATCATCACCCTTTATTATGCCGCATCCGGCAGCATTTTGCAAGCCCTATTTCTTTAATAATTTTATTGACAAACGCAAAACTTCGCGATATAATCAAATTTAAGTTTTGCGGCGAAAGCCGCATATATCACGGGCTTTGATCGGGATAGGGCGCTTTCGCCCCGCTTTCAGAGAGCCGCCGGGCGGTGAAAGGCGGCAGCGGGAGAAGGAATGCTATCACCCGGGAGCTCCGCGGGGGAAATCTTTTGACGCGTAACCCGCGGCGGCAGCCTCCGTTACGGGCATTGAGGGCAATTTGAGAACCTAAAGGTTCTCGATTGAATTCGGGTGGTACCGCGGCACAGCCGTCCCGTTCGGGGCGGTTTTTTTGTTTGCCGGCAGCTTGGCTGCCGAAACAGCACAAACACCTTACTGGAGGTTAAATTATAATGTACAAAAAAGTCTCAAAATCCCTCGATTTCGTTTCGAGAGAGAAAGAAGTGCTGGAATTCTGGAAGGAAAACCATATCTTCGAGAAGTCCGTCAAGGAGAGCGAGGGGAAACCCGCTTACACCTTCTACGACGGGCCTCCGACCGCGAACGGCAGGCCGCATATCGGCCACGTGCTCACGCGCTCGATGAAGGATATCATTCCGAGATACCGCACGATGAAGGGCTATGACGTGCTTCGCAAGGCGGGTTGGGACACCCACGGTCTGCCCGTCGAGCTCGAGGTCGAAAGATCCCTGGGCTTGGACGGCAAGGAGCAGATCGAAAACTACGGCGTGCTTCCCTTCATTGAAAAATGCAAGGAATCCGTTTGGAAATATAAGGGCGAATGGGAGCAGATGAGCGACGCCGTCGGCTATTGGGCCGATATGGAGAACCCCTACGTTACCTATGATGACAACTATATCGAGTCCGTCTGGTGGGCGCTCAAAACGATCGATGAAAAGGGCCTCCTCTATAAGGGCCACAAGATCGTTCCGTACTGCCCGCGCTGCGGCACCGCGCTTTCAAGCCACGAGGTCGCGCAGGGCTATAAGGACGTCAAAGAGGTCTCCATATTCGTGATCTTCCCCGTCATCCCGGATGAAGCGCATCCTATGTTCGACGGCAGCGAGGAGCTCATCGCCTGGACGACCACGCCCTGGACCCTCCCCTCGAACGTCGCGCTCTGCGTCAATGCCGACGAGGACTACGTCATCGTCCGTAAGGACGGACGCAAGTTCGTGCTTGCCAAAGCGCTCGTTGAAAGCACGCTCGGCGAGGGCTGCGAGGAGCTTGCCGGGATGAAGGGCTCGGAGCTCGTCGGTCTCTGCTATAAGCCTCTCTTCGATTTCCCCGTAAACCACAAGGGCAAAAAGGGCTGGCGCATCGTTTCGGACAGCTACGTCACCCTGACCGACGGCTCCGGTATCGTCCACGAAGCTCCCGCTTTCGGTGAGGACGACGCCAAGGTCGGCCGCGAGTGGGATCTGCCCTTCGTTCAGCTCGTCGACGCGCGCGGCAGGCTTGCGGGCGGGACCCCTTGGGACGGCGTTTTCGTGAAGAAGGCCGACAAGCTCATCATCGAGGACCTTCGCTCCCGCGGAAGGCTCCTTCGCGAGCTGCCCTATGAGCACAGCTATCCGTTCTGCTGGCGCTGCGACACGCCGCTCATCTATTACGCCCGCGAGAGCTGGTTCGTGAAGACCACCGCCGTGCGCGACCGCATGATCGCAAACAACAAAAAGATCAACTGGATCCCGGAATCCATCGGCGAAGGCCGCATGGGCAACTTCCTCGAAAACGTCATCGACTGGGGCATCAGCCGCGAAAGGTACTGGGGAACTCCGCTCCCGGTCTGGATGTGCGAGGAATGCGGTCACTACCACGTGATGGGCAGCCGCGAGGAGCTGAGAAGCTACGCCCCCGAGGTGCCCGCGGATATCGAGCTGCATAAGCCGATGCTCGACCCGATCACCTTCAAGTGCGAAAAGTGCGGCGGCACGATGCGCCGCGAGCCCGTGGTCATCGACTGCTGGTTCGACAGCGGCTCGATGCCCTTCGCACAGTGGCATTATCCCTTTGAAAATAAGGAAGAATTTGAGCGCAGATTCCCGGCGGACTACATCAGCGAGGCGGTCGATCAGACCCGCGGCTGGTTCTACACGCTCTCCGCGCTCTCAACGATCCTCTTCGACAAGCCCGCGTTCAAGAACTGCATCGTGCTCGGCCTCGTCTGCGATAAGGACGGCAAGAAGATGAGCAAGCATATCGGCAACGTCGTTGCCACGGCGGACGTGCTCACAAAGCAGGGCGCGGACGCCGTGCGCTGGTATTTCTACACCGCGTCCAGCCCCTGGCTGCCCAGCCGTTTCAGCGGGGACGCCGTCAGCGAAACGCAGCGCAAATACATGGGCACGCTCTGGAACACCTATGCGTTCTACGTGCTCTATGCCGACATCGACGAATTCGATCCCACGAAGCACGAGCTCGTCCGCGAGAACCTTTCCGTTATGGACAAATGGCTGCTCTCGAGGCTCAACACCCTCGTCGGGACCGTGGATAACTACCTTGAAAACCTCCGCATCACGGAGGCAGGCCGCGAGCTGAACCGCTTCGTGGACGATCTCTCCAACTGGTACGTCCGTCAGGGCAGGGAAAGGTACTGGGGCAAGCTCATGACCGCGGATAAGGAAGCCGCCTACATGACGCTCTACACCGCGCTCGAGACCCTCGCTCGCCTGACGGCGCCTTTCACTCCGTTCATGGCGGAGCAGATCTATCAGAACATCGTCCGCACCTGCGACAAGACCGCGCCGGAGAGCGTCCATCTCTGCACCTATCCCGAGAAGGACGAGAGCTTTGTCGACGCGGAGCTTGAGACCGCGATGGACGGCATCCTCCGCATCGTCACCCTCGGCCGCGCGGCAAGGGCGGAAGCGAACATCAAGAACCGCCAGCCCCTCTCCGAGATGTTCGTTCAGGGCGTCGACGAACTGCCCGGGATGTATAACGAGATCATCCTCGGCGAGCTGAACGTGAAGAAGATCAGCTACGTCAAGGACGCGTCCTCGTTCATCAGCTACCGCGTAAAGCCTCAGCTCAAGCTGCTCGGCCCCCGCTACGGCAAGGTCCTGCCAAAGATCAACCAGTATCTCGCGGGCGAAGGCGTCGGCAACAAGGTCGTTGCCGCGCACGCTGAAGGCAAACCTTTCACCTTTGATCTGGACGGCTGTTCAGTTTCGCTGAACCCGGAGGACGTTCTCGTCGACATGGTCAAGAAGGAAGGCTATGCTTCCGCCGGCGACAACGGCGTCACCGTCGTTCTCGCGACCGCGCTCACCGATGAGCTGATCGAGGAAGGCTATGTCCGCGAGCTCATCAGCAAGGTGCAGACCATGCGCAAGGAGGCCGATTTCGAGGTCACGGACAAGATCATGCTCACCGTTTCCTGCGGTGAAAAGCTCCGCAGCATCCTCGAAAAGCACGCGGACGAGATCGCAAAGGCAACGCTCACAACCGAAATGGCGTTCACACCCTGCGGCGAGAACGCACGCGAGTGGGATCTCAACGGCGAGAAGGTCATGCTCTCCATCAGGAGATGATCACAGTTTTTGATAACGGGGGCGGTATTCCGTCCCCGTTCTGCGAGGCGAATCATGAAAAAACGCAACGCAAAACCCATTTGCAGGCTTGGGCTGTGCGTCATCGCCGCCCTTGTTCTTTGCTTGCTCTTTTGTGCCGCCTGTGCCTCACGGGACGACGAAGAGCGTAAGGCCCGGTATGAAAACGGCGTCGCAAGCTACAACGCGGGCGACTTTGCCGCCGCAAAGGGCTTTTTCGTCGAGGCGGACGGTTATTTGGATTCTGCGGATTATCTCGCCGTCATCGAAGGTTACGAGAACCTATATCTCGACGGAGTGAAAGCGCTTGCGGACGGTGACTACCGCACCGCGTATTCCTGTTTTGCGGGGGCCGGCAGTTACCTCAACAGCCGGGATTACTGCGCCTATATAGACTCGCTGAACGACCAGTTCGAGGTGGGCAGGCTCCTTTACAGCCAGGGCCAGTTCCTGCCCGCACGCGCCTGCTTCGCTGCGGCGAACGGCGCCGGGCAAAGCGCTGAGTATCTGGCGAACATCGATTCGATGGTGGAACTCTATAACCATGCGGTGGAGCTTATGAGCTCCGGCAGCTATATGGACGCCATCAGCGCTTTCCGCGCGATAAACGCGGAGTTTGAGGATTCGGAACAGCTCATCGCCGAATGCGGTGAGCGGCTCAAATCGAGCAAGGTCTCTCTGACGGGCTATATCCGCAATTATAACGAAGACTACGAGGGCGAAAACAGGATCGACGCCGGTCATCTGGAGCAGGAATTCTCCATGAGGGACGGCAAGGGCGTCCTTTTCTCGGGCATGACGGATGAAAACGGGCATATTACCCGGATCAGCTTCGGCTTCACCGCGGAGGTGCGTCAGAGACTTGGCGAAGAAGGTATGACGAAAGCGCTCATGCACTGTATCCGCGCGCTCAACCCATATATCGCCACGGAAAGATCCGTTCTTGACGGCATGTTCGCGTATCTGAGCAGCACCGGCGCGGGCTACGGCAGTATGTGGATCCGCTCGTTCGAAAGCAGCACCGGTTCACTTCTCATAGAAGCGCAGCTCTATATGAGCAATTGATGCAATGCAATAAAAGGCCCGCAGTTCAATCGTCAAACTGCGGGTCTTTTATTGCGTTTACAGGATCTTTTCGGATCACTTTTTCTTTTTGATCGCAAAGCCGACTACGAGCGCGATCAGGAACAGCAGGCAGACGAGCCATGTCCATACGGAGATGCAGGCCATGTCGCCCCAGTAGAGCGCGGAAGAGGTCGCCTGCTGGGAGAATGCGAATACGGAGTAACCGAGGCAGCCGAGGCCGAGCAGGGCGGAGATGATGCTGAACACCTTGGAACGGCAGATGCCGAAGATCAGCAGCAGCACCGCGGGGATGAACGCCGCACAGGTAAACAGAACGGGGAAGAGCTTGAACGAGTCGGAAATGGGGTTGGAGGTCACGAATTTTGCCACGTCGATGAAGCTGAGCTCGGAGGAAAAATTGAACGTTCCGCCCATAACTTCATACATCGGGAGGAACACGCTGACCGCGATGATGGCGAGAGCGATCACGATGATGCCGATGAACTGTTTGCCGGTGTACTTCATATAAGCAGCTCCTTTCAGCGCTTTTGTATCAACAGGCCGTTACTTGAGGAACAGCCTTGTTTTCTTGTAAACGTCGCCGCTGCCGAGGGTGATCACGATATCGCCTTCGTGCGCGTTTTCAAGGAGATAGTCGTTGATCTCCTCAAAGGTGGGAATGTATTTGGCGTTCCCGGTCGCGCGGTTTATGCCCTCGACCATGTCGACTGCGTGGACGCTGCCGTCGTCGATCTCCCTGCCGGGGTAGATATCGGGAACGAGCACCTCGTCCGCGCCCTTGAAGCAGTCCACGTACCCGGTGAACAGGGTCTTTGCGCGGGTATAACTGTTGCACTGGAACACGACGAACATCCTGTTGTGCTTGGTGCGCATGCCGGAATCGAGCGCGGCGCGGATCTCGGCGGGATGATGCGCGTAGTCATGGAAAACGCGAACGCCGTTCCTCTCACCGTAAAACTCGAAGCGGCGCTGAACGGAATGGAATTCGGAGAGCGCCTTGGCGATCGTCTCGAATTCATCGCCGTGCGCAAGCGCCACAACGCACGCCGCGAGCGCGTTCATCATGTTGTACTTTCCGGGAACGTGCAGAACGATCCTGCCGAGCCCCTCGCCGCGGAACATAACGTCGAAGGAGGCGCAGCCAAACTCGTCGTAGCTGACGTTTTCGGGATAGTAATCCGGGCTGAAGGTGGGCGTGCCGTAAGTGATCTGCCTGCCGTTGAATTCCGCGAGCAGCTTGCGGACGTGCTCATCGTCCGTGCAGCCGATGAACAGGCCGCCCTCGGGCATCTTCGCAACGAACTTGCGGAACGCGTTAACGATGTTGTCGAAGGTCTTGAAATAATCGAGATGGTCGTTGTCGATATTGTTGATCAGAACGACAGTCGGATGGAGCGTCAGAAAGCTCTCCACGTATTCGCAGGCCTCGGTGATGAACAGTTCGTTGCTCCCGATGCGGACGCCGCCGTTCAGAAAATCGACCATGCCGCCCACGTGAACGGTGGCGTTAGTGCCACCGTTTTCGCTGATCTTCGCCAGCATGGAGGTTATCGTGGTCTTGCCGTGGCAGCCGGCGATGCCTATCACGTTTTTATAATGCTTGCTGATGATTCCGAGCGCAACGGAACGCTCGATCTCGGGAATGCCGAGCTCCTTTGCACGCATGCGCTCAGGGTTATCCTCGTGGATCGCTGCGGAATAGATCACCGTGTCGCAGCCCTCGACGTTCTTCGGGTCGTGGCCGATGAATACGGGGATGCCGACCTCGTCAAGACGCTCCGTGAAGGGGGACGTCGTGCGGTCCGACCCCTGGACTTCAAAGCCCTTTGCGCGCAGTATCTGCGCAAGACCGTTCATCGAGCAGCCGCCGATGCCGATAAAATGCACCTTGCCGCGGATCTCGGGAGTGCTGTTTTCTTTGTTTTCCATATCTTCACCCTGCTCCAAAGAGCAGCCTTTCGGTAATCAATTTGAATTTGAGTGCGGATCCTGCCCTTTTCCTCAATTTACCATTATACTCCGAATACTCGGATTTTGCAACAAAAAACGGCTCAATCGAGGTGCATTCCAAGCGCGGGGATCTGATCCTCGGGGACCTCGCGGAGGATCCTCCGCTTCATAGCGGCGAGAAAACCCTCCACGTCGGAGATATCGTCCGCGGTCCCGGCTTCAATAAAGGTGGTCTCGAGCATGTGCTCCATGTTTTTCGGGTCGTCAAGGTCCTTGAACCGGGCGATCATGATGAAGTAGTCGCCTTCATAGAGATGTTCTTCCTCGGTGAAAGAGAGGCTCGAAAAATCCTTGCATACGGCGTCAAAATAGTGCCTGCTGTCGAGCTTCGCGATATCCTCCTCCGTGAAGGTGTTGCGGTCGAACCTCGCCTCCAACGTCAAGGCGGTCACGGCTTCGTCGCGCTCACGGTAGAAAACGGCGGCGTACCCGCCGCTGCTCCCGTCCGCCGCTGCTCCGGTCTGTACAACGCGGCAGAGGATGCGGTTATTCGCGCAGGCGGACGGAAATGCAAGCAACACAAGTATTATAATGATGGAAACGACTTTTTTCATGATGATTCAGCAGCAAGAGCCCGGCGCGCCTTCATCAAAGTCCGCAGCCTCGATGATCTCGGGCGAATAACCGAGCCTCCGGATGAACTCCATAACGTCAGCCGTTCCGATGACGAGCGACGCGGTGTTGACTCCCGGGTGGATAAGTATTTTTTCGGCTTTGAGGATATCGCTGTCGATCGCGACGTGAACGCGCCGCTCCCCGTCGTTGAGCAGCCCCGTCACGGAGACGGAGCCCTCGGTCAGCCCAAGGACGGCTTCGAGCTGCTCTTCGCGGGCAAAGCTCAGCCTCGTGCTGCCGAGCAGCTTACTGATGACCGAGGTGCGGAAGCGCTTGTCCATGCCGATCAGAATAAGCCAAAACTCCGTCCCGCGCTTGTTCGTGCAGAACAGGTTCTTGCAGTGCCTCGCGCCGGTGCCAGCGCCGATCGCCGCACATTCCTCCATGGACGCGGCAGCGGGGTGGCGGATAAGCTCATAGCCTATGCCCATTTCGTCAAGCGCCAGCAGCGCTTCTCTTTCTTTTTCGGCGGGAGTCTTCATTTGTGATAGGGTTCGCCGTTCATGATCTTGAACGCGCGGTAGAGCTGTTCAAGCAGCATCACACGGAAGATCTGGTGCGAAAAGGTCATTTTGGAAAAGCTCAGGCGGAGGTCCGCGCGCGCGAGCACTTCATGCGAAAGCCCGTTCGAGCCTCCGATTATGAAAGCGAGCCTGCTTTTACCTTCCAACATGTATGCGGAAATCTGCCCGGCGAGCTCGGGCGAGGAAAGCTGTTTGCCGGCGATATCGAGCGCGATAACGGTGTCAGCGTCCGTGAGTTTTGCAAGGATGCGCCTGCCTTCGGCGAGCTTAACGCCCTCAAGCTCCGCGTCGCTCAGCTTTTCCGGGGCTTTTTCGTCGGCAAGTTCCGCGATCTCAAGCTCGCAAAAGCGGGAGAGCCGCTTCCTGAACTCATTGACTGCGTCCGTATAGAATTTTTCCTTCAGCCTGCCCACGCAGATGATGCGAAGCTTCATAATAATACGTCCTCTTTCAGAACTCGAATATGCCGGTGATCCGGTCGCGCTTTGCGACGACGAGCTGCATATCGGTCACGCCCGCCTCCTCAAGCACGGTCGACACGGTGCGGTAGGCCTTCTCCTCGGTGTTGTTCTCCTTGGAAAGGTGAGCGAGCACCGCAAAGCGCACTCCGGTCTCGTGCAGGCGAACGAGCGCCTTGCCGCAGTTTTCGTTGGAAAGATGCCCGCTCTCCGAAAGGATGCGCTGCTTGAGCACATAGGGGTACGGTCCGTTTTTCAGCATGCGGACGTCGTGGTTTGCCTCGATGAAAACGAGCTGCGACCCGGCGGCCGCCGCGAACATGCTCTCACGGAAAACACCGATATCGGTCATGCAGCAAAGCTTGTTGCTGCCCTCCGTGAATGCGAAACCGACCGACTCCGCCGCGTCGTGCGGGGTCTTGAAGGGCAGAACGTTGAGCTCGCCGATATAAAAATCCTCATCCGTACGGAACAGGCGGACGTTTGCAAAATCGATCTCCTTCACGATCGGCGCCATCGCCGCGTAGGTTCCGGCGTTCGCGTAGACGGGGGTGTTGTACTTGCGCGAAAGCACGCCGATGCCCTTCGTGTGGTCGACGTGGTCATGCGTCACGAGGATGCCGGAGATCGAGTCCGGGTCGATCGAAATGCTTTTCAGCGCGTCCGCGATCGCTTTGCCCGTCAGGCCGGCGTCCACGAGCAGGCGCACGCCGCCCGCCTCGATCAGTGATGAATTACCGGATGAACCGCTGAAAAGCGGGATAAACCTCATAACAGCTCCTTTTGCCGCTCTTGCGGCTGCCTTTCGGCTTCTCGCTATGCCAGCGAAAAAACCCAACATATTGTACCCTTTGAACACGGATATGTCAATATAAACCAAATAGGCTCGACTGAAAGCACATCCCGCCTTGCCATATCCGTCTTTCTATGATATACTTTATCCAAATGATTTCCGCGTTCGGCGGAGGCGGGAGGCAAATATGCAGGCTAATGAAAAGATCGGCGAAGTCATCGACAGGCTCGGTTCGGCGTTCACAAGACTGACCGTGCTGAGAGGCGCGATCGAGACAGGGCCGCTTTCATCACTGCTCGCGCTGCTCACGGCGGCGGGGGCGGGCGACGCGCGCGCGGCTTCGTTCCACGCCTCAAGGCTCACCTCCGAGCTCGTCACCTGCGGCGCAAGGCGCGTCAGCGGCGACCTGATGATGGACTTCGTGCTCGATACGATACTGCTCAGCGACAACGCCTTTGCCTCAGCGGCCGCGGGGCAGAGGCTCGATGAAGCCGTATTCCGCGCGATGCGCCGCGATCTTGCCGCGATGCGCGTATTCTCGGAGCTTGACGAAGACACGGTGGATCGCCTCGTTTCCGAGTGCGCAGACGCGAAAAAGCCCGATACCGCCGTCAAGCTCGCCACCGCCGCATGGGGCGGAGCCGTTCCTGCGCCTACACCGAAGGAGAGGCAGCCCGTGCCCTTCCGCTATGATCCGCCCGAAAACTGCTGGCATTACGGCGAGTTCGAGCTGCGCGATTCCTTCTGCGCGGATGCCGCGCTCGAGGGCATGTACCGCCGCTTCCTTGAAAACGACGATTGGGCGGAGCTCGCGAGCGACCTGTGGAGCTTCCATTCCGCGTACGGCTGCGGGGATTTCCTGCGCTACCGCAATTTCTGCCTCGACGCGTCCGGCGCGCTCCGCCCGCTTCCGGATCTTCGCGCGGGCGATTTCGTCCAGCTTGCGGAGGCGGAGTACGGGGCGCTGCTCAATAACGCCATCGCATTCATGCGTGATGAGAGCGCAAAACCGATGCTGCTTTACGGCCCGCAGGGTATGGGCAAGACCACGCTTATGCTCGAGCTGACCGACGAACTGCCTGAGCTCAGGCTCGTCCTCTGTCCGCCAAGCGTTTCAAGACAGCATCTGCTCGACGCATTCGATCGCCTCAGGGCTCAGCCGCTCAAATTCATGGCTCTTTTGGACGATTTGAACCCGGCGTCGCTGACCGGCGTCTCGGAGCCCATGCTCCCGATGAACGCTCTCGTCGCCGCCTGTGCGCCTGTGCCGGTGCTTCCGGAGCTGTTTGAGGTCACGGCGGAGCTGCCGCGCCCACAGCTCAATGAGTTCATTCGTATCGTCATCAAACTGCTTGAAGCGGACCAGATGATCATGAACCCTGATATCGTCCGCAATGCCTGTGTGGATTATCAGGTCGATACCCGCTGCGATTTCAACGTCGCCGCCGCCGTTCGCGTCAAGGAACTGCTGATGTCATAAACGTTCAGGGCATCCCGCGCCTGCGGGATGCCCTTTTTATGCTTGACAAGTAAACGACCGTTCACTATAATACAAGTTAACGAGCGTTCACCAAATGAAAGGAACAAACATGATATCCACGAAAGAACGCATAATGCTTGCCGCGCTCTCACTCTTTGCTCGGGATGGCTACAAAGCCGTTTCGGTCAGCGCGATAGCGGGTGAACTCGGCTTCACGAAAGCGGCGCTGTATAAACACTTCAAGAGCAAGCGCGCGATATTCGACAGCATCGTCGGCCGCATGGCGCAGCTCGATGCCGAGCATGCGCAGGAACACGGCGTTCCGGCGGGCACGGCGGAAGAGATGGCGGAGGCATACAGAAGCACGCCGGTCGACAACATGGTCGATTTCGCCAAAGCGCAGTTCAGATTCTGGACGGAGGATGATTTCGCGTCGAAGTTCCGCCGTATGCTCACGCTCGAGCAGTTTCGCGACCCGGAGATGGCGGGCCTGTATTTGCAGCATCTCGTTTCCGGTCCGCTCGGCTACACGGCGGATCTGATAGAAGGGCTCGGCGTCCCGAACGCGGGCGTGGAGGCGGCGCGGTTCTATGCGCCGATGTTCCTGCTATACAGTGCGTACGACGCCGCGGAGGATAAGGCAGCAGTGCTCGCGCAGGCGGATGCGCATTTGGAAAACGCCCGCCGAGAACTCAAAGAGAGGTGCAGAATGGAAAACGTCATCATCAGAAACGAGACCGAAGCCGATCACAGAACGGTCGAAAACCTTGTGCGTGAGTCGTTCTGGAATGTCTACCGCCCGGGCTGTCTGGAGCATTTCGTGCTCCACCGCCTGAGGGATGATCCTGCGTTCGTTCCGGAGCTCAACTTCGTCATGGAAAAGGACGGGGAGATCATCGGCCAGAATATGTTCATGCACGCCGTGATCCGTGCGGACGACGGCAGGGAGATCCCGATCATGACGATGGGGCCGATCTGCATCACGCCGGAGCTCAAGCGCAAGGGCTATGGCAAACGCCTGCTTGATTATTCGCTCGAAAAGGCCAAGGAGCTCGGCTGCGGCGCGCTGTGCTTCGAGGGCAACATCCGGTTCTACGGCAAGAGCGGCTTCACCTATGCAAGCGAATTCGGCATACGCTACCAGGGCCTGCCGGAGGACGCGGATGCGTCGTTCTTCCTCTGCCGCGAGCTGGTACCGGGTTATCTCGACGGCGTGACGGGCGTTTACGCTCCGCCCGAGGGCTATTTCTGCTGGGAAAAGGAGCCGGAGGCATTCGAGGCATTCGATGCGCAATTCCCGAAAAAAGTCAAACTAAAACTGCCGGGCCAGCTTGTCTGAACCGGAGCGAACAATCAGAAAAGGCATCGGGAGACCGACGCCTTTTGCTTATGCTATAAGCCTTTTACTGCTTTTTGGGTATGCAGCCGCCGAGCGAGAGCAGCATAAGAATACCTGCCGGAATGCTGAAAACGTCCGAAACGAAGCTCGTCGCCTGCGTCAAACTGACATAAGACGCCAAATGATCCGCGCCTTGCCTGGATACCGTCATCGTCGTCGCCGTGCTTACGACGGGCGTGATGACCGCAGAAAACGCGGCGAAAAGGACGGCCGCGATCACCGTCAGAGCGATCGCTTTCCCACGGGCGGGCCGTTTCGCGATCACGGCAAGGCAGACGATCGAAAGGATGAGATACAACGTGCGGGAGATCAGCTCCGGCCACGGAATGCTGGTGATCTCAAGCGCGCTCGGGTCGCAGTGGTAAAGCTGCTTGACGGTCTGCTGGAAAACTGTCGCTGCAATGACAGAAAGCAGCGCCAGACTGAAAAGGATAACTGCCGCAAGCTGCAGGTTTTTGCTGGTTCTGTTGGACACTCTTGCTCCCCTCCCGGATCGCGTCAGTCGACCCTCTCATCGCCCCAGAAGAACAGAGCGATAGTGCCGGGGCCGGTGTGGCTGCCGATGACCGTGCCGATAGAATTGATCAGCACTTTGCCGTTCAGCTTAGGGAAACGCTCCTCGACGAGCCGCGCCACTTCACGTGCATCCTCATAAAAATCGGAATTGCAGATGAAGCATTCGCCGCTGTAATCAAGCCCGCCCTCAGCGTGCTTCTCCATGCGGTCGACGATGTCGAGGATCGCGCGCTTCTTCGTGCGGATCTTCGCACGGGGGATGAGGCGGCCGTGATTGTCCATGTTCAGCATAGGGCAGATACTCAGAAGATTGCCAACGAATCCGGCGGTCTTGCTGACCCTGCCGCCGCGTACGTAATACTTGAGGTCGGTGGAGAAGAACCAGTGGTGCATGCGCAGCTTGTTCTTCTCCACCCAGTCGTGCAGCTCGTCGATGCCCATGCCCGCCGCACGCTTCTCAGCGAGCGTGTGCACGAGAAGACCGTAGCCGGAGCTTGCTCCGAGGGAATCGACGATGTAGATCTTCCTGCCCGGGTACTTCTCACGGAGAATATCCGCAGCGGCACAGGCGGAGTTGTAGCTGCCGGAAAGTCCGCTCGAAAGCTCGATGTGGATCAGGTCCTTGCCTGTATCGAGCAGTTTGGTGAAGAAGTCAATGAATTCATCGATGTTCACCTGGGAGGTGGAGGTCGAACTGCCCTCTGCCATCATGTGATAGAATTTATCAAAAGGAACGCTCTGACCGAGATCGTCGGGATAGATCTTCCCGTCAAGCATGAAATGGAAGCAAACGTACGGAACGTCCATCCGCTCGAAATGCTCTTTGGACAGATCGGCGGTGGAGCTGCATGAGATGATGTAGTCTTGCATGGACTATCTCCTTTCATATTATAATAAGTGAGCCGGGCTCACGGCGGTGTTCAAGGTTCCCGCTGACAGCGCGCGAGACGCATATCAGTTGATTAATGTTATCCGAAAACGGGCGGAATGTCAACACCTTACCGCGATAAATCAACAGCAGCTGCAGCAGTCTGCTGCTCGTCAATTAATGCGGAGTTCCCCAAAAAACGGAAATATCCAACAAAATATAAAAGATATTCGATCCCAAAACAAGCCCAAAACGGTCAAAAAAGTCAATAGACACAAGGGAAAACGGGTGCAAAAACAAATTGATGGAAATATGAAAAAAGGGCTTGACAAAATGGCGAGGGATGAGTATAATAGTCAGGCACGCTTGAGAAAGCGAACGCACAGCACCTTGAAAACCGTATAGTGAGACCAAGAACCGTTCATCGATCGAGAGAGAGATGAACACGCAGATCGAAAGATCAAAAGTAATTTTGAGACGACCGGCGGTCTGGAAGAAAGGCATCGTTAATAACAGAAAGCGATGCACGGACGAC
>JAFXSG010000041.1 GCA_017525875.1 Clostridia bacterium
GCGTCAGCGATACGATCGAGATCTTGGCCGACGGCGAAAGCGCGGAGCGTTGCCTTTGCGCAGGCATCCGCAGACGCTTGACCCTGCACAAGGTAAGGCAAAAAGGCCGATGCCAGGACCATATGCGGATCGGAGTCCACGACATCACGACCGAGAAGCGCGGCAAGACTTGCCCGGATCTGCTCACGAAGGGCGACCGGGTCAGTCTCAACCAAGAAAAAATCAGACGCGCCGAAACGCGGAATAGTATCAGCCATTTGTCGCCTCCGTCACAGCAAGATTTACCACGGCACGGCCCGCAGTCGATACCGACACAGCGCCGCGCGTTACTTTTGCCCCCGGAACATGGTTTTCGACCTGCATCGCGGCATCACCGAGCAGAATTTGAGCTTCACGCGGGACAGCCGCGTCGAGCTTTGCATTCAGCCCAAAACCTCGATTATAAGGCACTTCCCCGCGAAGAATGGAGCACACGCACGACGAACGCTGGAGAAGAATCTCACGGTCTGTAGAAGGGAATAAAACGTCCATAGTCACCCCCTGGTCGCGACGAGTTCAAGAGTGTACGAGCAAGCAGACAGCTCGCTGCCCGTCCACGAGTCCTCCGAGAAAGACAGCGAACGCACAACATACTGCCCATAAACACGGCTTCCGCGCGTCAAAACGCGGGGCTGGCCGTCCTGCAACCCCTTGAGCTGGAGCAGAATATCATCCAGATCGCCAGAAAATTCCCGGCGTAGATTGCCGGAAATGCTCACTGTCTCAGCATCTAAGCCAAGAAATTCAACGATCGGCAAGCCTTCAATCGTGGTATGCGTCACAACACGCGAAGCGCGCGAAACGCGCAAAGCGTCAAAATTACACGCGCCGCCGCGCTCATGCGCGGCAAACGTGAATTCACCGAAAGCACCGATCTCCATCACTTCACCTCCACAGAATCAGAGGCCGTCGAACCGACCGTATAGCCCTGAGCATATAGAGGCCCCGCGCCTGTGTTTCCGGGGCCTTCCCCAGACGGGAGCCCCGTCACGGTATAGGGCCCAGCCTGCATAGGCGGCAAAGAATGGATATGCCCGGAAAAGGCTGATTTAATTGCGTCCAGCTCGCTTTTTATGGCCTTGAGCTCATCCTGTACATGGTCATCCCGTGGGCACGGCTTTGTCGCGCTAACATCATCGCCGATATACACTTTTTTAGCCTGAATCGCGATTTCATCCGCCCCCGTTTTAGGTGGATTTTTCCCGTCTGGATAGACGACGCCGACGACGACAGAATTTTCTGGCCGTTCCGCATCATACAGAACGGCAACGACATCACCGACCGAGGGAGGGAGCCACACTTGCGGGCCGGCAACACCGCACGGCATGAGCAGGAGCGCCTCAATGACTGCCTCACCATCGTATCCAGTAAGGGCAAGCATGATACGGCATCCCGTGATTTTTCGTACTTTTGCGAATTTAATGCTTATCATTCCGCCGCCCTCGTAAGAATTCGCATTGTTTCCGTGTCACCCGTCCGATTATAGCGCATTTCCGTGACCTCACGCAAGCCATATCCATCTATGCTCAAGATCGTTCCCGCCACTATGCCGGCAGTGGGCACAATTTGAAGCTCAGCCGCTTGCCCGCTTGCGACGGAGGCGTCATAAATAGCCGCCGCGTCATCCAGATCAAAATCGTAAGCATCGACGACGCCGTCACCATCACCGGCAGACATGCGGACGGCCTCGCCGGAGCGCGGATCGAGGCGGGCAGACTTGACCGCAGCGGGCTTAACGTCATCAACTTTGGCCAGACTTATGATCTTATCGACGGGGAAAGCGATCGACTCAGGCGGGGAGGCGTCTTCGGTACGCTGCGCGCCGATAATAGACAGCGTGCCAGCAGACGCGCGCACGCACAGACCAAAGCGCCGGGCAAGGCGATCGACCAGGTGAAAGCCGGATTCGTTATAGCGAGCTACATACTCGATTTTGGGATTGGTTTTCGCGCAGTACTGCAGACGAAGGCCGCATTCACTGCACACCCGCTGGGCAATGTCCTTTAGCGTCTTGTTCTTTACCTGCTCATCCCAGGACTTTTTATCCGAGACGACAGCCCCGCTTGAGGGCGGAGGCGAGCCGGAGCCACGACCAGACGGCGATTTGCTCACAGACGGGCGGGCTTCACCTTCCCAAACGACGACGCGGGGCGAGGCTTGCACTGAGATCTTTTTAATTGCGAAAGTCATCAGCCCTGCGGGTTTCATGCGCAAGGAGATGGAATCACCTTTTGTGGCTTGCCATGAGCCGGTAAAGCGGCCATCTGCATTGCACAGCGAAAGCGAGAGCGTCGATGCCTTCCCGGCAGTCACCTCGACAAGGGCCGCAGACTCCAGAAAGGGCAGAAGGGAAGGCGAGTCCAGCTTATTATATACGACATCAAAATCAATCATCGGTGCGCCTATACTCAGGTAGTGTCATGACTTGCGACACGGGCACCGTAGGCTCCGGGATGCGCAGATTTTGGCCATACTCAAAGCGCCAGACGGCGAGCAGCTCAGGATCGCGCGTGCCGTTTTCGGCCATGAGGTCCTGAGTTGCGACCTCTGAGCCGTAGACTTTTAGGGCAATCTGGTCCCATGTATCAGCTTGAATTGTGGTGTATGCGCGCATATGTTACCCCGCGTAAGAAAGAGCCTGATAATTCGCCATAGCAGCCGCAACGGCCTGCCCAGATTGTCCGCTTGACGCTTGAACGGCGCGGGAGATCTCAGCACCTGCACCGGGAGCAGCCCCACGTGCATCGACAGCGTTATTCACGTTTATCGTCACAGAGCCACCGCCGCCAGCGCCAAGAGGCGAATCCCCCTCGAGCAGACTGCCGACGATCGGAATTGACTTGAGCGAGTCAGCCAGCCACGACACTTTTTCCATGATGAAAGCCACAAGGGAATCCACAATCGACCGCACCCA
>JAFXSG010000009.1 GCA_017525875.1 Clostridia bacterium
CCGCAGGAATACTCCTCGCTCTTCGGATTGAGGTTGGGGGAGAGATACCACAGATAGCCCTCTTCGATGCGGGTAAAGCCGTCCATGGTCTGGTACTTCACGATCTGGTCGCCGGAGAGGCGGACATAGTCCAGGGTGCCGTTTTCATAGGCCAGCATCGTCTGCTGCGGATCCTTGATGATCTGGAAATTGATTTCGTCCAGATTGACCTTGTCCGCGTCATAGTAGCTGGGGTTTTTCTTGAGCTGATAGGTGTTGCCGCCCACGTCCCAGGCAGACATGTAGAAGGGGCCGCAGCAGAGCAGCTTGTCGGCACCCAGCGCATACTCGCTGCCGAGCTCCGTGGCAAAGGCCTCGTTGATCGGACAGAAGCTGGGGAAGGTCATCAGGTTCAGGAAATAGGAAACAGGATGATCCAGCTCGACCTTCAGGGTCTTGCTGTCCACAGCGCTGACGCCGAGTTCCTCGATGGGCAGCTCGCCGCTGATGATGGGCGTTGCGTTCTTCACGGCCGCCACTTCCATCATGAAGCTGTATTCGGAGGCAGTCACGGGATCGACCAGACGGCGCCATGCGTAAACAAAGTCGTCCGCCGTGACGGGTACGCCGTTCATCCAGTTGGCGTCCTCACGAATGTGAAACACATACTCGGTAGATTCCTCGTTCGTCTCATAGGATGCGCACAGTGCATTGACCGGCGTGCCGTCCGCAGCAGTGACGAAGAGCGGTTCGATGATCGCGGAGATAACCTCCAAGCAGTCAGCCTCCGTGGCGATCGTGGAATCCATGTCGAACAGCTCAGCCATACGGCCGACATTCAACACCTTGTAGTCGCCGTCCTCTGCGGCATCGGCAGACGCGGCGTCGGCGGGGGCCGCAGGAGCCGGAACCGTTTCCTGCGCGGCAGGAGCACCGCAGCCCGCCAGCATCAGCAAAGCCAGCAAAAGCGGCAGGATCTTCTTCCAGGTTTTCATGGCGTTCTCTCCTTTTTTCACGGCTCCGCCAAAGCAGAACCGCAGTATTTAGCGGTTTCTCACGCTAAATTGACTATAGCATTTTCCATATAACTTGTCAATAACTTTGTACCACTTTGGCGGAACACAGGCGCGGCAATCGCAAGGCCTGTGAAGCAGCAAAATATGGCATATTTTCGCTCTTTCCGAGCACTTCGTTTGGCTCGCCCGAGGCAGAGCACTCGCCTTCGAAAAGCCCGGTCGGACACGAATTGTTAAATTGGTACAAAAAATAACAACAATTATATAAAATGCCGCACGGCGAGCCGAAGCCCGCCGTGCGGCGTTATGATCCTGCGATCGTGATTCAATTATCCTTCTCTTTGGTAATGGACGCTGAAGTTGCACTTATCGCCTCTGGTATAAGTGCGGGCGTATTCCACGATCCGGCCGTGCTGATCATAGCTCAGACCCTGGAACTTCATCACGGCAAAGGAACTGTCGATGTCCAGCAGACGCGCCTCCATGGGGTCAAGCTCCTCCAGTTCCAGCCGCTCCCACACGCGGGAGATGCGGATGCCGTAGAATTCATATATCTGATACATGGAAAAAACATTGAGATCCACCTGCGGAAGGTTTTCCAGTACGGTCGTTGGGATATACAGCTCTTCGAGCGAGTAGGGTTCGCCGTCGCTGCAGAGAACGCGCTTGATATAGTACACGCTGTCGTGGGGATCGATTTTCAGCAGACTTGCATAATAGGGGCCGGCTTCTCGCGTTGCCTTGATGAGTATCTTGGCCGAGCTCTTGTGGCCGAGCTGCTCCATCGTCTGCTTGAAGCCGCCGATGGTCTCAAGATCACGCTCGTCCTTCCTGCTCGTGACGTACACGCCCTTTCCCTGCACACTTTTCAGCAAACCCTCGTAGATCAGCGCGGAGATCGCGGAGCGTACGGAGAGGCGGTGAATCCCGTAGGTCTCCGCCAGAGCGTTCTCGGAGGGAATCGGTGTGCCGGGCGGATACTCGCCGCTCTCGATTTTGCTGCGGATAACTTCCCGCAGTTGAAGATAGAGCGGGGAGTGATAATTCACTTTTTTCTCGTTCAAAGCACCTTACACCGCCTTTCCATTCGCCGCCGCGGCATGCGCGTCACTCGGCAAGTCGGGTTTCCATCCGGCTGATTAGCATGACCCGGTCCGGTCGGATCATGACCCGGCAGTATTCCAGCATTGCTCCGTCCTGATCATAGGTCCGGCTCTCGATTCGAAAGATGGGCGTCTCATTGGGAAGCTCAAGCAATTCGGCTTCTTCTCCCACGCGCGTGGTGGAGATCCGCTCCTCGCCCTGCGTGGGAACCACGCCGTATTCCTGCTCAAAAACGCGATAGAGCGAGTCTCGTGCAAAATCGAAGCGGTCGATGTCCGGAAAGCGCTCGACCAGGAAATATGAGCTCTCGATCTGCAGGACCCTGCCGTCTGCAAAACGGAGGCGCGACAAATGCCACAACTGCGTGCCCAGCGTGACCCGGAAAAGGCGGGAAAGACGCTTGTCGCTCTCGATCTTTTCAAAGGCCAGCAGACGGCTCTCATGGGGCCGTCCCTGCAGTGTGGTCTCCTCTTCGAAGGATTTCAGACCCTGCAGTTTGCGGCGGTATTTGTCCCCGGAATAGTAGATCCCGGACCCGGGACGTACCTCCAACTCGCCGCTCTTGACCAGCCGGTTGATCGCCGAGCGCAGCGTACTGCGGTTGCACGACCACATCTCGCACATTTCCCGCTCTGCGGGCAAGCGATCGCCCGCCTTCAATCTGTTTTGTCTCAGATAGGCACGAAGTGCTTCCAGAGCGGCCTCACGCGGTCGGACAACATACTCTTGCAACGCTGCACACCCTCTTTCCGCCTGTAAGTATTCAATAAAGTATAGCACGAAAAGCCATCCGAACGCAAGTAAAAGATCGGCTTTGGGCGTGTTGTACATTTTTCAAATAAGCCCTAGTGTTGTCTTGCTCCTCTCCTCTTGAGTGATAAAATCGCCTTCAGCTTCTCCCAGGAAAAATGAGGTCTGCTCTCGCCGATTGAATTATCGTTTACTTGACGGTACAGA
>JAFXSG010000042.1 GCA_017525875.1 Clostridia bacterium
CCGCGCAGTACACCGAGAACGGCCTTGTAGTCACGCTCCTCGGCGACGTCGACCTTGACGGCGAAGTCACCGCGACGGACGCGCTGCTTGCGATGCGTCACGCGATGAGCATCACCGTGATAAGCGGTCAGGGCTTCGTGAACGGCGATATGGACGGAGACGGCCAGCTCACCTCCAGCGACGCGATCCTGATCATGCGCGCAGTCATGGGTCTGTAAAGTCTTAAATACGGAAAGAGCTCTCAAACGAGGGATCTTTCTTTTTGCGTGAAGCAGTATAATATATTTGAAGCCGACTGCTGACGGTACGGCTCTTTATGTTATAATCTATCTATTGATTTGCTTTCGCGAAAGGAGACAAACATGAAACGATTCCTCTCTCTGGCAGTTGCAGTCGTGCTTCTGTTCTCCGTGTTCGGTTCGTCCGTTTCCGCAAAGACGGAGACCGGCACCAAGCCCGTCACTTCAGGCGACGTCGTGATCGATGACGACGGCAGCGACGGCTACTCCGGCGACTACGTCGTGATCTACAACCCCTCGACAAGCGGCTACGGCACCGCGTCCACCGGCAATATGTCCGGCCTGATCGAGACCGAAGTCGGCGAAGACGCCGTTCATCCCATGCCTGCCGAAATGGCCGACCGTCCGTACAGGATCGACGTGGATGGCGCAATGGCGGAGCAGGCAGCCGGGCTCGAAAAGCCCGTTGGCGGCACTTCCGTCCGCACCAGCTTCAACGTTGGCGACACGCACACCTTCTCTCTCAACTCGTCCTACTGCCCGCTCCCGAGCTCGAGCGTCCAGTTCAAGGTCCTCGCAAAGGGCGAGCACTGCTATATCTGGACTCCGACCTCCACCGCGAGCAACGTCTATCCCCTCGATCAGATCGATCCGACTTTTGGCGACATCTGCGCGGCGGAGTTCGACAGCAAGTTCGACCTCATGCAGTCGTCTTTCGGCAACCATGAAAACGGCAGCCAGGGCGACGGCAGGCTGAATATCCTCTATTACAACATCGATGACGGCTGGGAGCCCGGTCAGGGATACGTCGCGGGCTTCTTCTCCGCGTCCGACCTGTATTCGAACAATATGCCGATCCTCAATATCGACACCTATCCCGGCGTTTACTACGTCCGTCCGAGCGGGGAAGTCGTCATCGACGTCACGGGCACCTACAACACCATGGTGCATGAGTATCAGCATCTGATCAACTATTCCGAGTGCGGCAGCGCCGATACCTGGATCAATGAATGCATGAGCGCCGCAGCGGAGGAGATCTGCTATCCCGGCTCCAGCGTGATCCCGCGCATCCAGTCATGGCTGAACTACCGCTTCAACGACAACGACGATTGGCTCAACCCTCCTCAGGAGCACGAATACCAGTCCGGCTGGAGCCTGCACAACGGCTATTCGATGTATGACTGGAGCAACTACCTCGAAATGGATGACAGGCTCGCACTGTACGCTCAGGTCTCGTTATTCGCGCAGTACATCTTCACACAATACGGCAACACCACGTTCCGGAGCATCTTGCTGCAGCTCGCCCAGGGCCGCAGCTTCCCACAGGCGTTCCAGAACGTAACCGGGCAGGATACTTCCGAATTCGTCGGCAATTTCCGCGTTGCGCTGACGGCAAACACCTCGCCCGATCTATACGAAGGCGTCTACGGCTTCGTGCCGCAGGAAGGCTACGATCCTTCAATGTATCACGACGTTGAGAACCCCTTCAACCTGCTTGCTCCCGTAGTGTTCACCGGCTCAAGCTGCGCAATCTCCGCAGGCGGCGCGATCACCGTCAAGCCCGTAGACGGCGTTTACAATCCGCCCGCAGGCGCTGCGGGCACGCTTCGTTACTTCGGCGTATCGCTCAATGCCGAGCCGCCCGCACCCGTTGCGCTGACGGACATAGCGCTCGCTCCGAAGACCGCGACCATCTACTCCGGCACGACCGTCAGCCTCTCCGCTGTCCGCGAACCCGCCGATGCGAACAACTACGAGCTTGAATGGACCAGCTCCGCGCCCGCCGTTGCGACAGTCGCCGGCAATAACAGAAAAGCAGTCGTGACCGGCGTTTCCGCAGGCGCCGCCACCATCACCGTCCGCGCCCACGACCTTCTGAACGACAGGTATTATACCGATACCGCCGTAATCACCGTGCTTGGCGCTCCGACCCTCGAGGACGCGCTGAACGTTGAAAACGGAACGCTGACCTTCGATAACACCGGCAGCAGCTACCCCTGGGCCGTCGATCTTGCCGACACTTCCGGCGGCAGGCTCGCAGCAAAGAGCACCAACGAGGGCGTTTCCTCCTCGCGCTCGAGCTTCAGCCTCACCGTCAACATGAACGCGGGCGATACGATGACCTTCGATTGGAAGGTCAGCAGCGAGTCCAACTACGACATCCTCAAGTTCTTCGTTGGCTCGACCGAAAGGGAGCATATCTCCGGTTCCGTCGGCTGGACGACCGTCAGCTACACCGCGACGGCGACCGGCAGCGTGACTTTCTCCTGGGAGTTCTATAAGGATTACTCCGTCAATACCGGCAGCGACTGCGGCTGGGTGGACAATATCTTCGTTCCCGGCTATGTCGAGGAGCCTGTGGATTTCCTGCCCGGCGATATAGATCAGGACGGTGAAGTCACCGTGACCGACGCGCTGCTCGCGATGCGTTATGCAATGGGTCTGATCACGCTGACCGATCTGCAGCTTGAGATCGGCAACGTTGACGGCGACGAAACTCTTACCATCAGCGACGCGCTCATGATCCTCCGCGCAGCAATGGGCCTCATAGAACTGTAAGACCGGATCGCTTCAAAGCCACCCGTTCAGCGGTGCATACGCCGAACGGGTGGCTTTTTCGTAGACTGCCTGCGATCACGGTGTTCCAATAAGCTTGCGGATGTGATATAATATAGAATAACAAAAGGCGGCTGCCATCGCTCCGAAACCATGGGGGAGGCGCACGCCTGAAACGGAGGGAACCCGAATGAAAAAACTGATCTGCATCATAGTCGTGCTTGCCATGACCTTGGCGGCAATGCCCGCTTCGCTTGCCGCGCCGGCAGCGGAGCCGAAGCTCATCGCGGATGACGCCGTGATCGATACCGACGGCAGCGACGGCTACAGCGGCGACTACGTCGTCATCTACAACCCCGCAACGAGTGCGTCGGACAGCAAGTCCACGGGAAACATGTCCGGCCTTATCGAAACGGAGATCGAACCGCATCCGAGGACCGCGGAGGAAGCTTGCCCGGAACTTTACCGCATCGACGTCGACGCCGCTCTTATGCAGCAGGCAGCCGAAGCGGGCATCCCCGATAAACCGATCGCCGGCGAGGCCGTCAAGGATTCATTCGAAGTCGGCGACACCCGCAGTTTCATGATCCTCAACTATTCCCCGGACGGTATGTTCATGCAGTTCAAGGTGCTCGCAAAGGGCGAGCACTGCTACATCTGGACGCCGACTTCGACCAATTCAAACGTGTATCCGCTCGATTCGATCGATCCCGCGTACGCGCAGATGGCGGCGGATGAGTTCGACAGCAAGTTCCCGCTCATGCAGTCCTCCTTCGGCGAGCATTCCAACGGCACGTCGGGCGATGGCAGGCTGAACATGCTCTATTACAACATCGACGACGGCTGGCAGCCTGGCCAGGGCTATATCGGCGGCTACTTCTACGCGCTCGATCTCTACCTGAACGGCATGCCCATCCTCAATATCGATACCTACCCCGGCGTGCATTACGTTGACGGGCAGGGCGTCGTTCATGACGACATCACCCGCTCCTTCGGCACGATGGTGCATGAATATCAGCATCTCATCCACTTCTCCGAGGTCGGAGCGACTGCCGAGACCTGGGAGAACGAGATGATGAGCGCCGCCGCGGAGGAGATCTGCTATCCCGGTTCAAGCATATCGAGCCGCATCCAGAGCTGGACCAACTATTTCTATTCCGAGCATCAGGATTGGAACGATCCTCCTGCGGAGTTCGAATACATGGCGAATATGCAGCTGCATAACGGCTTCTCGATGTACGACTGGAACAACGATCTCGAGATGGACGACCTGCTCATCCTGTACGCACAGGTCTCCCTGTTCGCGCAGTACATCTACACGCAGTACGGAAACACGACCTTCCGCGGCATAATGCAGCAGATGAAAAACGGCAGCAGCTTCGTCCAGGGTTTTGAGAACGTGACAGGGCAGGGCATGGCCGAGTTCACCGGCAACTTCAGAACGGCGCTGACTGCGAACACCGCTCCGGACGTGCTCGGCGGCGTCTACGGCTTCCGCTTGCAGGAAGGCTACGATCCCTCCCAGTATCACGATATAGACAATCTCTACGATCTTCTCGGCCCCGTCGTTTTCACGGGCTCGAGCTGCTCCCTCAAGGGCGGCGGCGCGATCTGCGTCAAGCCCGTCGGCGGCGTATTCAACCCGCCCACAGGCGCGAACTCGGGCCTGCGCTATTACGGCGTGACCCGCACCGTGACCGAGCCGGAGCCCGTGCCGGTAGAGAGCGTCGATATCGATCTGCATGAGATAACGCTGCACGTAGGAGAAACGGCTCAGCTTACCGCCATCATCTATCCCGCAAACGCGAGCAGCTATGAGATCTTTTGGCAAAGCACAGCGGAAGGCGTAGCCACGGTGGAGAGCAGCGGCCTGAATGCCGTCGTGACGGCGGTTGCTCCCGGTACCGCGCAGGTCTGTTTCGACCTGCACGATGCAAGCTATGAAAACGACATGCTGTTCTCAGCGTACTGCGTTGTCAATGTGGTCGAAAACGAGGATCATCTCCCCGGCGACGTAGACATGGACGGTGAAGTCACCATCTCCGACGCGCTGCTCGCGATGCGTTTCGCAATGGGCATCATAACGCTGACCGACCTGCAGCAGCAGATAGGCGACGTGGACGGGGACGGCGAGGTAACGATCTCCGACGCGCTGCTCATAATGCGCGCGTCGATGGGCATAATCGAGCTGTGATTTGACCAAACAAAAAAGCCATCTGCTTCGGCAGGCGGCTTTTTTCGTTTGCGTGCATAAAAAACGGGGGAGCGCCGCTCCCCCTTGCTTATGTTCGTTATTTGGCCTTCGGGCCGGCGGCAATGATGTTCTCGGGCATGTTGGAATACTTGGAGAAGTTCTTCACGAACATGTTTGCAAGCTCCTGCGCCGCCTTGTCGTAGGCTTCTTTGTCAGCCCACATCTCGCGGGGGTTCAGCACCTCGTCGGGAACTTCGGGGCAGGTCTTGGGCACCCAAACGTTGAAGATCGGATGGAGCTCGTACTCAACGTCGTTCAGTGCGCCGGTGAGCGCCGCGGTGACCATCGCGCGGGTGTACTTGATCTTCATGCGGCTTCCGACGCCGTAGGGGCCGCTGGACCAGCCGGTGTTGATCAGGAACGCGTTGGCGTTGTGCTCATCCATGCGCTTGCCGAGCATTTCGGCGTAAACGGAAGGATGGCGGATGAAGAACGGCGCGCCGAACAGGGTGGAGAAGGTCGCCTGAGGCTCCTTGACGCCGCGCTCGGTGCCCGCGAGCTTCGCGGTGTAGCCGGTCACGAAATGATACATCGCCATGTTCTTGTCGAGCTTTGCGATGGGCGGGAGAACGCCGAACGCATCCGCGGTCAGGAAGATGACGGTCTTCGGGTGGCCGCCCATGCCGGGGATGACGCAGTTCGGGATGTACTCCACGGGGTACGCGACGCGGGTGTTCTCGGTGATGGAGTTGTCGTTGTAGTCGAGCACACGGGTCTTCTCGTCCATGATGACGTTCTCAACAAGAGCGCCGAACTTGATCGCGTCCCAGATCTGGGGCTCGTTCTCCTTGGAGAGGTTGATGCACTTTGCGTAGCAGCCGCCCTCAAAGTTGAACACGCCGTCCTGCGACCAGCCGTGCTCGTCGTCGCCGATGAGCATGCGCTTCGGGTCGGCGGAAAGGGTGGTCTTGCCGGTGCCGGAAAGGCCGAAGAACAGCGCGGTATCGCCGTCGTGACCCATGTTGGCGGAGCAGTGCATCGGGAACACGCCGCGGTCGGGCATGAGGAAGTTCATAACGGAGAACATGCCCTTCTTGATCTCGCCGGAATACATGGAGCAGGCTACCGTGACCCTGCGATACTCGAAATCGAGGATGATCGCCGCTTCGGAGTTGGTGCCGTCACGCTCGGGGACGCACTTGAAGCCGGGGCAGCAAAGCACGGTGAACTCGGGCTTGAAGGCTTCGAGCTGCTCCTTGCTGGGGCGGACGAATGCCTGAGTCGCAAACAGAGCAGAGGCCGCATTTTCGCAGATCACACGGATGGGGAGGCAGTAGGTAGTGTCGGCGCCGACAAAACCGTCCACGATGAACACTTCGCGGTTCTGCATATATGCGCACATCTTGCCGAAGATAGCGTCTGCCGCTTTGCGCTCGATCGGCATATTGATCTTGCCCCAGTCGACCTGGTCGTGGATATTCGGTGTATCGACGATGAAACGGTCGTTGGGGGACCTGCCGGTGTATTTGCCCGTGTTGATAACGAGCGCACCGGTCTCGGCAAGCTTGCCTTCGCCGCGCCGGAGTGCCTGTTCGGTCAGTTCGGCGGGGGAGAGGTTGCGATAGATCGCTTTGGGATCGATGATGCCCATTGCTTCGAGATACGCTTTCATTCTGTATGCTCCTTTCAGCATTTAGATGATATTTGTGCGATGGCTGTGGTACGCTTGAGATTATTTCCGGATGAACAGGATGCCGAGCGTGCGCGGGCCGCAGTGGCTCGCAACGGTGCAGCCGGCAGTGGTCGTTATGACCTCGTCGAAATAGTTATACTCCTTAACTGCTTTGACCATTTCCTGAACGATCTCATCCGGAGTGTCGGTGTAGGTCACAAAGATACGGTGGGGACGGATATCGGTCCGCCCGTCAAGCTTATCCTTGATGTAGTTTCTGAGGCAGCGCTCCCAGGATCCGCGATATTTCTTGAACACGCGCATCACGCCGTCCGCGACCTCGATACCGGGGTGGAGCTGCAGCAGGTTCGCGCCGAGCGCGGAAACAGCGGAGCAGCGGCCGCCCTTGACCATGAAATCGAGCTTGTCAAGCACGAAGCTCGTTTCAACGTTGGGAACGATCTCTTCGTCGAGGACCTTTTTGATCTCCGCGGCGCTCATGCCCGCATCCGCCATATCACAGGCTTCGAGGACCACATGGCCAACGCCGCTCGAAAGGTTCTTGGAATCAACAACGTACGCACCGGGAACGTTTTCGGCAGCGAGGCATGCATTGCCGAAAGAGGAGGAGAACCCGGAACTGATGGTGATGAAGACGAGCTCGCTTCCGTCCGCCGTAAGCTCGGTGAAAAGCTCGGTCAGCCTTTCAACGCTCAGTGCGGCTGTCTGCGGGAGCTTGTTCGTCTCCTTACAGCGTTTGAGGAGCTCACGCATCGAAATATCGACGCTGTCGAGAAACTCCTCATCCTGGATACGGACGAAAAGAGGAACGACCGTGACCCCGCGCTGCTCGTACAGATTGGTGCCGTAGACTTCATTGAGGAGGTCTGCGGTACTGTCGCAACAGACTTTTACCATAAGATAACTCCTGAAAAATAAATTGGTATAAGGCCATTTTTAATTGTACCATAAACAAGAAAAAGTGTAAAGAGTGCAGTAACGAATTTGATGCGGAAAATGCTCAAAATAAGACTGTTTGCCGTTTTTAGGCGCAAAAAAAAGAGGCTTATCGCAAGCCCCTTTGCAGCCGCCGTGTCATTCAACGGCTTTACCGATCAGCTCCCGCGCTTCGCGCAGGGAGACGCCTCTTTCCTTCGCGATCCGCGCGGCGTCCTCATATTCGTATTTTTCCCTGCGCACGCCGAAACCCTCCGAGATCTTGCGGCTGACGGGGCCGAACTCCGTCTCTTCCCGCTCGATCCTCCTTTCAAGCACGTGGCGGCGGCATTCCCTCTCGCGCACGCCCAGCGTGCTCGTGTGCCTGAACAGCGCACGGATGACGCTATCGCGCATATCCCCGGCGCAGATGACCGTGATCAGCGTGCCCGGGCGGTTCTTCTTCATCATCACAGCGGTGGTGAACACGTCGCGCGCGCCGGCTTCAAAAAGCCTTTCGAAGGCAAAGCCGATCTCCTCGGCAGTCATATCGTCCACAGTGCAGCTGAGCTCGAAGATCGTTTCGCTGCTGCCCGCCTCGCTGCCGAGCATAGCGCGCACACAGTTTGCGCGTTCAAATTCCTTCCTGCCCATGCCGTACCCGACGGCGGAGACCGCCATCACGGGCTGAGGGCCGAACTCCCGCACGAAATGCCGCACGAGCGCCGCGCCGGTGGGAGTGCAGAGCTCGCTCATGATCGTTCCTCCGTAGGACGGGATCCCCCGCAGAATGTACGCCGCTGCAGGCGCGGGAACGGGCAGCACGCCGTGGGCGCAGCGGACCGTCCCGCTTCCAACGTGCACTGGCGAAGCGACGACGCGCTCCGGAGCAAGCTTTTCCATCAGCAGGCACACAGCCGTGATGTCCGCAACTGCGTCAGCCGTTCCGACCTCGTGAAAATGTATCTCGGACACCGGCACGCCGTGCGCGCGGCTCTCCGCCTCAGCGATCAGTGCGTAGACAGCGAGCACGTCCTCACGCACCTTGTCGGAAACGTTCAGCTTCGCAGCGAGCGCAACGATATCACCCAGGCTCGTATGATGGTGGTGCCCGCGGTGATGATGCTCGTGTTCATGCTCATGCTCGTGCTCGCGCTCGTGCTCATGCTCGTGCTCATGTTCGTGTTCGTGCATGCACTCGTCCTCTTCCTCACCGTTGACGGAGACGCGGAAATGCGTCCCGGTGATGCCGCAGCGGACGGCCTTTTCGGCGGTCACGGTAACGCCCGGGATGCCAAGCCCGTTGAGCCCGTCGATAAAGCCGGGCTTTTCATCTTCGGGGAGCAGCTCGAAAAGGGCGGCGGTGAGCATATCGCCCGCAGCGCCCATGCCAAGATCGAGATACAGCGTTTTCATGTTCGGTTCCTTTCGTGCCGCAGGGCATGGATCTTATAATGGACTTATAGCATGAAACGGCGATAAAGTCAATCGCAAAGGAGCATTATCGGCCCCGGAGCCCTGCCGTTCGTTAAAATTCTTTCATACTGTTTCTTTTTCCCGGTAAATATGTTATAATCAAACTGAGAAATGCCGTGCCTGCGTATCCGGCACTGCGTTTCCGTTAAAACATTCGGAGGCTACAGGCTTGAACTTGTTCTTTGCAAAGATCCTCGCCGGTTTTGTCATCGGCGCAGGTGCGATAATCCCCGGGCTCAGCGGCGGCATCCTCGCCGTTTCGATGGGCATCTATCAGCAGACGATCGAAGCCGTCACAGGCTTTTTCAAAGCGCCCAAAAAGAATTTCAGATTCCTGCTCCCGCTTGCCATCGGCGGCGGCATAGGCTGGCTCCTGTTCATGTTCCTGATCGATCGGACCTTCTCAAAGTTCCAAACGGAGGTCATAAGCCTTTTCCTGGGCCTCGTCGTGGGCAGCATCCCGAGCTTTATCCGTGAGGCAAACGACGATAAGCCCTTTGTGAAATCAAGCATCCTGTTTACAGTCCTCGGCTTTGTCTTCGCGTTTTCACTGATCCTGTTCTCCTTCTTCTCGAGCGGGACGCAGGTGGGCGAGCCGAGGGAGATGACGCCGCTCCTCGCAATGTTCTGCGGTGCGGTCGTCATGTTCGGCGTCGTCACGCCGGGCGTCAGCACCTCGTTCATAATCATGAATATGAACGCCTACGAGAGCTTTCTCAGCGTTTTCGCGCACTTCTTCGACGATCCTGCCCGCAATATCGTCTTCGTCGGCTGTGCGGCGCTGGGCTTTTTGATCGTTGCCGTGCCGATGCTCCTTCTCACCAGGACGATGCTCAGGCGTTTTCACCGTCAAAGCTTCTATTTCCTCTTCGGCATACTGCTTTCAACGCTCGTCGGCTGCATAATCCAGGAGGTCATGAGGAATATGGGCGGCATTTCCGCGCTTAAGATAGTGATCGTGATCCTGCTGTTTGCCGCGGGCGTCGCCTGCTCGTATTTCATGGAAAAAGCCATGAAGAATATCGAACTGCGCAAGGAAGAGGAGCAGAAGCCGGCGGAATCGGAATAATCCTTGGGGGTAACTTAATATGCTAAGAAGGTCGATCGTTTCAGGCGAACACCACCGCTTCGGAGGCGGCGGCGCCGTTTTCGCTGCCCGCTCCGAAAGCCTCGGCGAAAGCGAGCTCTCCGAATACGTGGGCAGGGTGCAGCTCGTCTATCTCGATCCGCCTTTTCTTTCCGGCGGCGCTTACGAATTCAAGGATAAGGCCGCCGTGCGCGCATACAGCGACAGGCAGCAGCCCGATGAGTATATCGCCATGATGCGAAAGGTGCTTGCTCTTTCGCGCGATCTGCTGTCCGATACCGGCTCCATCTACGTCCACATCGACTACCGCATGAGCGGAAAGATCCGCCTGCTCATGGACGAGCTCTTCGGCGAGGACAACCTCATGAACGAGATCATCTGGAGCTACAAGTCCGGCGGCCGTTCCACCAGGCATTATTCAAGAAAGCACGACACCATCCTCTTCTACCGCAAAACCAAAAAGGTCTATTTCGATATAAACGCGACCGGCGTTCCCCGCGGGAACACGAGGCGCAACCACATGAAGCGCCGCGCGGATGAAGACGGCAGGATCTATTTCTCCATAAAGTCCGGCGGCAGGGAATACCGTTATTATGAGGACGACCCGGTCTATCCGAGCGACGTTTGGGATGATATCGAGCACCTGCATCAGCGCGATCCGGAGCGTACGGGCTTTGCAACGCAAAAACCGGAGGCCCTGCTGCGCCGCGTGATCGCCGCTTCTTCGCGGGAGGGCGATATCGTTGCGGACTTCTTCGGCGGCAGCGGCACGACCGCGGCGGTCGCCGCACAGCTCGGCAGGCGGTACCTAAGCTGCGACTGCGGCGAGGCTTCCCTCTTCGCCACAAGGCGCAGACTGATCGAAAACGCCCGCAGTACGGAGCTGTTTGCGAATGAAAAGCCCTTCGATATCCATTATCCCGTCCCCGGAGAGTTCGAGACCCTGACCGAGCCCGAAAAGCTGATCGTCATCACCCCGGCGGACGGCGGCGTTTATGCGACCGTGCCTGCGTCCGGCGGCTGCGCTTTCATGGCGTCCGGGCGGATCGAAAACGGCGTTTTCACTGCGGAGGACTGCATCACACGGCCAAAGAAGAACGACGAGCTGTTCGTCCCGAAGGGCTGCGCGCTGCATCTCGTGAACGGCGAATGCAGGCAGGGCTTCTTCACCGTCGAATGATCTCACAGCCAAATAAACAAAAACGGCTCTCCCGGGCAGGGGAGAGCCGAAGCCGTTTTTGGCAGGATCCTAATCCTTTACAATATTCACGACCCATTTTTCACTGCGCACAAAGAAGAACCCAAGCACGCATTTAACAAGCTCCAGCGAGCAGCAGATGATGAACAGCGGCAGGATGGGCATGCTCGTGAACCTTGAAAGCACGAACGCGACCGGGATACAGACGCACCACACGTAGCAGCTGTCGAAGAGCATCGTGATCTTCGTCTGCCCGCCGGAGCGCAGCGTGAAGTAGCATGCGTGCGTAAAAGCGTAAAACGGCATCATGCAGGAGGAAACGCGCAGGAATTCGGAGGCAAGCTTCATGACTTCCGGCTCCGTCTTGTAAAGCCGTGGGATGTACGGCGCTGCGAAGAACAGCATGAGTCCGAACAGGAAGCAGGTCGCGATGCTGAGCGCGATGATCTTGCGGTCGGTGTCCTTCGCCTCTTCCAGCTTGTTTGCGCCAAGCAGGTTGCCAACGATTATGCCGATAGACGAACCGATTGACATGAACACGATGTTGAACAGGTTCGAGACCGTGCTCGATATGTTCTGCGCCGCGACGACAGCGAGCCCGCGCGTTGAATAGCACTGGGTCATGGCCGTCATACCGAGCGACCACAGCATTTCGTTCAGAAGCAGCGGAGCGCCCTTCTTTATGATATCGACGGCGAGGCTCCAGGGCAGGCGAAGCGAACGGTAAACGCCCGCAAAGAACGGGAAGCGCTTCGTGTGCGTGTGCGAATAAACGGCGATGATGGCGAGCTCCGCAAAGCGGGAGACCACGGTCGCTATCGCCGCGCCGCGCACGCCGAGTTCGGGGAATCCGAATTTGCCGAAGATAAGCAGATAGTTGAGAACAAGGTTGATGAGAACGGCCGAACCGCTGCCGATCATCGGGATAAATGTTTCGCCCGTTTCGCGCAGGGCGGAAGCGTAGCACTGCGCGATCGCATAAGGCGCAAGCCCGATCAGCATGATGAGCGTGTACTCGCTGCCGAAGCGCAGCGTTGCCGCAAGGTCGCCCTCTGCGCTGCCCTCATGCAGGAACAGGTTCAGCAGAGGCGCGTGGAAAAAGCCGAGCACGATCAGCGCGATCACGCTAATCAGTGCGGTCACGATCAGCTTAAAGCGCAAAACGTGCCTTATGCCGTCGTTATCGTTCTTGCCCGCGAACTGAGCGCCGAAGATGCCCGCGCCCGAGAGTCCGCCGAAAACGGTGAGATTGAACACGAATACCAGCTGATTGGCGATCGCAACGCCGCTCATCTGCTCCGTACCCATGCGCCCGACCATCAGGTTGTCGAGCACGCCCACGAACTGCGTGATGCCGTTCTGAATAACGACCGGCACCGCGATCGCGAGCACGAGCCGGTAAAACTCCCTGTTTCCTATGAACTTGCTGAAAAACGAGTTCTTCCTCATCCTGCTTTTCCCGTTGTTTCACGTTTTGCGATATGATACCATATTTCGCTGTTTTTTGGAACGGGTTGAGCCGAAACAGCCGAAATATACTTGAAAATCGGACGCTTTTGCGTTATCGCGTCAAACGGCTTCAAAATATGTCGTTTACGGCTTGAGAGAGAGCGGCACTTGTGATATAATATAAATGAGCCACTATGCTGGCATTCAGGCAAGGAGGTTTTTGCAATGGACGAAAAGAACAACAAGAACCAGCAAAATCTTGGCAATACTATCACTTTTGACCGCACCACCGAAAAGAAAACGGCGCACGAGGTGCTTCTCAGCGTGTACTCATCCCTTCGTGAAAAGGGCTACGACCCGCTCAATCAGCTCGTGGGCTACCTGCTTTCCGGCGATCCCACCTACGTCACGAGCTACAACAACGCAAGGTATTTGATCCGCACCCTCGAACGCGATGAGCTCATCGAGGAGCTCGTCCGTGCATACATCGATCAGTACGGCGACGGTGAGTCACTTTGATCTATCATGAACTCGGGCGGACGGGGATAACCGTTTCCAAACTCTGCTTCGGCTCCCTCACGATGGGGCCCTTCCAGCGGGATCTGACGCCCGCGCAGGGAGCGGTCCTGTTTGAGCGCGCCTTCGAGCACGGAGTCAACTTTATCGACACCGCTCATATCTACGAGACCTATCCTCACGTGCGCGAGGCCGTCCGCATCAAGCCGGATGTTATCGTCTGCTCCAAAAGCTATGCGTACGACCGCGCAGGCGCCGAGGAAACGCTTCGCACCTGTCTTGAAGGCATCGGCAGGGACTATGTGGACGTGTTCCTGCTTCACGAGCAGGAGAGCATCCACACCATCCGCGGCCACCGCGAAGCCCTTGAGTATTACATCGAAATGAAGAAAAAGGGCTATATCCGTGCCGTCGGCCTTTCCACGCACTACGTTGCCTGTATGGACGGAGCGCTGCGCCACCCGGAGCTCGACGTGCTGTTTCCGCTCATCAACAAAAACGGCATAGGCATTGCGGACGGCACGACCGACCAGATGCTTGAAAAGATCCGCGCCGCACATGAGCTGGGACACGGCATAATCGCCATGAAACCGCTCGGCGGCGGGCATTTGATCGCGGAACGCGAGGCCTGCCTCGATTTCATCCTCGGGCTCGACGACTGTGTGGACACGATCGCGATCGGCATGCAGAGCATTGCGGAGGTGGACTACAACTGCGCGCGCTTCAGCGGTGAAACGCCTGACCCCGCCGCTGCGGAGGAGCTCAGGCAAACCAAGCGTCGCCTGCTCATTCAGGATTGGTGCGAGGGCTGCGGCGCATGCGTTGCCGCCTGCCATAATCACGCGCTGCGCCTCGAAAACGGACGAGCCGTAGTCGACCCCGATAAATGCGCGCTCTGCAGCTACTGCGCGCGCGTTTGCCCGCAGTTCACGATCAAAGTCATCTGAACCACCCGCTTTTTATGGCCCGGAACTCTCGGCGTCTCCTTATGCGGATGCGCCGTCCCGGGCTTTTTCTTTCGGCAGCAATTGCAAAACAAATCGATATGTGCTACAATACAATAATCCGGACGTTCATCGGCGTTCGAATGAAAATGTTTGATTTAATTATAAAATAACGCAACCGAAAAGCCGGATGCCGCGTTATTATAAATGGAGAAGGAATTGTCAGACCTTAGCTTCGACAATATCTATAGCGAGTATTCCCGCCTGGTTTACTGGGCGGCATACAGGGTCGTCGCTCAAAAGGAGGCCGCGGAGGACATCACTCAGCAGGTTTTCGAGCGTGCGTACCTCAACATGGATAAACTGTCGGAGCTTGCGGATGCGCAGCTCAAGAGCTGGCTGTACCGCGTGGCGACCAACCTCGCGCTCGACAGCGTCCGCAAAGGCAAGCACGAACTTCTCAGCGACGAACCTGTCGGCGCCGAAATAGCTGATACCGATCCGCTGCCGGAGGCCGAGCTGATCAAAAAGCAAAGGCAGGAAGCCGTTCAGCGGGCTATACAGCAGCTCGATGAAACGAGCAGGACGATCATAATGCTCCACTATTTTTCGGAAATGACCGTTAACGAGATCGCCGCTCAGACGGGCATCAGCCAGGGAACGATCAAATCAAGGCTCGTTCGCGCAAGAAATATCATCAAGGAACTGCTCACCGCGGAGGCCGATGGCAATGAAGAAATATGATCACATTCGTCCGGTAACGGACAACACAGCGGCGGAGCCCGCACCCGTCCCGCCGGGGGGATACACAGGCGTTGGACCGCTTCCCGAAGATGCCGAGATAGATTGCATTTTGAAGCTCACAGCGGATGAACTCACCGCCGAGGTCGACTTTGCGGGCATTCGCGAGCGCGCGCTCAAGTCCGCCAAGGCAGCTAAAGCAAAGCGCGGCAAGCTGCGCCGAGCCGTGTCCTACGGGCTGTTCGCAGCCGCGTCCGTGTTCTTCGGATTCGCTCTTTTCACTGTACTCGGCAAGATCCACACCGCGCCTCACGGCAACGTCGACGTGCTGAACACTCAGCCCGCGGATACCGACGAGGGTATTTTCCGCGGGATGACGCCCGGCACCGATCCCAACTTTGTCCGCAGGACGACCGTCGGCACGGTGTCCGAAGAAGAGGCGGAGGAGATCGTGAATTCCGTTTCGGAACTCCTGCCCGACGCTCTTCCCAACAGCATGACCACGTTGGTCGATCAGGGATCCAGCAGGGTCTGCGCCAGCGGCGTGGATGACGAGGGGACGGAGGTCAGCTACGTCTGCTCGATCGAGAACAGCTCTCCCATCGCGCTTGCGGTCGGTCAGGTCGGCGCGATGACCGACGGGGAGGACACCACCTATTACTGGCAGGTGGCCGACGGGCAGTTCATCTCTATGCACTTCATCGGGTTCGAGGTCAAAGACGCAGACTCCATGTTCGAATCGATCGCAAAGCGCATCACCGAGGGCGAAGCTCCGGCCGAAACCACAGCGCCTGCGGAGACCGCAGACAGCGCAAACTGAATCAGGCAAACCGAAAGCCGCACGATGAGTGCGGCTTTTAACATGGAACAGTGGACTGTGAACACAAAAAAACACCCCGAAGGATCGGAGTGTTTTTGTTGGAGCTGGTGACGAGATTCGAACTCGTTACCTCGTCATTACCAATGACGTGCTCTACCTACTGAGCTACACCAGCGCACCGAACGAACTGTATTATAGCGGACTTTCATCCACTTTTCAACCCCTTTTTTCAAAAATTATTATATATTTTAGGAGCTGCGCCAAACGGGGAAGGGGAAGAGCCCGCAAAAAACCTGCGGGCGTCTGTGCAAATATATTGAGCTAAACCTGAAAATACGGGCTTCCCGGTGTTGAAGTTTTGAACGGTTTTCGCTATAATGTATAAGTTGTATTCTGCGCCGCCGGCCGGGCGGCAGCAGCTGCGCAATATTGCGGAGGTATGCAATTGGAAAGCAATACTACTTTTAACAACGGTTCCGTTTTCAGCGGATCCGGAATAGATAGAGTTTCGGGAAAGGGCTTCGGTTCGGGCCGCGTTATCGGCATGCTTGCCGCGGTAGGCGCCGTGCTTCTCGGCGTGTGCGTAGGTCTTGTCGGCGTGCGCAAAGCGTACGACAAGGCGGAGAAGGACTATGCCGCGAACAATTATTCCACTGTCACGACTCAAGCTGACGGGACCATCAAGGTCTCGGGCATCGCAAACGGCGAACCCTACGAATACGTCGAGGACGGAAGGATCCTTCCCGGCGTCAAGGTCGCGGGGATCGATCTGGGCGGAATGAACTACGATCAGGCCCGCGAAGCCCTCATCAACGATATCGCCGACCGTGTTTCCGGCATCAACATCTGCGCAACGGTAGAGAACAGAACGCTCGTTCTCACCTCCACCGATTTCAACATCTCCTGTGCGCAGGACGTGAACGAGCTGATCTATCAGGCACTGCGCGTCGGCAGGGGCGAGGATAAGGACTATTATTCCGTCTATAAGGACCGTCAGCGCATCGCAGAAGAGGGCGTTGACGTTGGCGATTACGATCTCGTTATGGACGTTGACAGCATGCGCGGCATCGTGGAAGATATCAGCCACGTTGTCGACAAAGCGCCGGTCGAGCCCTATATCACGCTGCTCAACCGTCTGGGCGGCGGCAAACCCGGCGTTGGCGTAGGCGGCGATGCATCCGATATTTTCACCACCAGGACCGTCAAGGCGCCGGACGGCACCACGATGGCGGAGATCCAGTTCCACGAGGGCAAAAACGGCTACGTGCTGGATCAGGAGGATATGCTGAACAAGATCGTCAGCGCTTTCAATTCCGGCAGCTACAAAGCCGAGCTTGAGCTCGCGCTTCAAGAGACCGAGCCGGAGCATACCGCGCAGGAGCTTGCCGATTCCATCGAAGAGATCTCAAGGTTCAGCACGCGCTTTGCGTCATCCAGCGATTACCGCGCGCGCAACGTCCAGAAGGCAGCGGGCTTGCTGCACTGCATGATCATGTCCCCGGGCGTTGAATACAGCTATAACGAGACCCTCGGCCCCCGTTATGAATCCGACGGCTGGCTCCCCGCTCCCGGCATCGCCGGCGGCAAGGAATACATCGACAGTCCCGGCGGCGGCATCTGCCAGGTCAGCTCAACGCTGTATAATTCTCTGCTGAAGCTCGGTCCCGAGATCCAGATCGTCCGCAGGTCCCACCATTCGATCCCCGGCAGCTATATAGACATGGGCCTCGACGCGACCGTTTCCTACGGCGGGCCGGACCTCGTCTGGAAGGTGAACGGCGACACGCCGATGCTGCTCTTCTCCTATGCGGACATGAGCCATCGCACCGTCTACGAGATCATCTACGGCGTGCCGAATCCCGAGGGCTTTACTTACCGCATCTGGTCAGAGACCGTCGAGACCATCGATCCTCCCGAACCGCTTCACATCGAAGAACCCATGTGGCCCAGGGGCTACAGCAAAATGGTCATCACCGCGAGGACCGGCTACAACGTGAACGTCTATCGCCAGAAGTACGATGCTGACGGCAACGCGGTCGGCGAACCCGAAGTGCTTTATATGGACAGATACGCCGCTGTCCGCGGCGAGCTCCACGTCGGCACCGGCAGTCCCAGCCTTCCCATCCCGCAGGGCTGATGCTCTGCATCAAACAGCTATCTTTTCCGGCAAAAGCGCCGCAATACCTGTGTATTGACAAAACGGCCGCATGCCGTTAAAATAGACCGGAGTTTTGATTCTAACAAAAGGAGAATGAAACCAACAATGAAAAAACTCGTCAAAATCTGTGCGCTCGCTATGGCAGCTCTCATGCTCATGGGCGTCTGCGCCTGCACCGCGACAGACAACAATCCCGGGATCGGCAGAGTCGGCAAGGTCCGTTTCAAGCTTTCCGACTATATGTCTTTCTATCAGCAGTATCAGAGCTACGCAAGTTATATAACCGACCTGAACGGCATGATCAAGAATCAGCTGATCAACTATGGCGTCACCCTTAACCGCTGCTATGAAGAAGGAATCACCCTTGACGAAACCGAAGAGGCAGCACTCAAGGCAAAGGTCGACGAGACCATCGACGGCGCAATCGAATCGATGACTGCGGACAGCAGCCTCACCGACGAGACCGAGATCTACAACGCGAAGCTCAACGTATTCCTCGAGCAGCTCAAGGCCGCCGGTTATAAGTCTCTCGACGCGTACCGCAAGGTAGTCGAGGATGACAACCGCAAGTCCATGCTGATCACCAAGCTCCAGGATAAGGTCAAGGCAGAGGTCGAGTTCGGCAACGATCAGATCCAGGAATACTTCGATAAGAACAAGGACACCGATAAGGAGAAATACGAGGACGATCCTTCCGCATTCTCCGATGCCTACAACAAGTTCATCAGCGACCAGGGCGTCATGCCCCTCTATATCCCCGCCGACATGTTCACCGTGAAGCACTGCCTCATCCAGTATGAGAACCAGGACAAGGTGTCCGACACCGTTCCCGGCGAATTCAACGACGAACTGAACAAGAAGATCCAGGACATCCGCGATGCGCTTGAAGACGGCATCACCCTTGAGGACTTCATCAAGGACTACGTTGAGAGCGAGGATTACAACAACGACACCGTTCTCATCCCCAAAGAAGCCGAAGAAGGCGAAGATGCAGAGCCCGTTACTCAGTCCGGCTATATCGTGCACGGCTACATCATGAACGAGAAGCTGATCAACAAGTACTACGACGGCTTTGGCGCGGCAGCCTGCATGCTCTACTACGGCGAGGACTGGACCGTTCCCGCTGAGGAGAAAGACGCGGATGCGACCGAAGCACCCGAAGCCACTCCCGCTCCCGACGATTCCGATGATACCGAGGAGCAGAGCCTCGTCGATAAGTACAGCATGAAGTTCTACGAGACCACCGACGGCCACAAGATCGCGGAGGTCAAGACCAGCGTTGCCGGCGGCGGCATCCACTTCATCTACGTCAACGAAGAGCTGCCCGAAGGCGCTGTGGAACTCGATCTGACCGACACCGAGAGCGACGTCTACAAGACCATCGCGAAGTTCTACCGTCAGGAGCTCGAGACCAACCACTTCAACGAAGTCTTCGAAGGTTGGAAAGCCAACACCAAGATCGCTCTGAACGACAGCTACATCGACAACTACGCTAAGAACTATCTCGGCCTCAGATAAGCTCTTAACTGCAAAATCGAAGCACGGGACCGGCCCTCGGGCCGGTCCTTTCTCTGCCCGAAAACCGAATAATGTATCTTTTTTTGAGTATCGGCAAACACTTTTTCCGAAAGGAGGGAAGAAGTATGCCGACTCTTTTTGTCAGGGCTGTAATCATCTATTTGATGATGTTCACAGTTCTGCGCCTTATGGGCAAGCGCCAGATAAGCGACATGCAGCCCTTCGATCTGACAAACACTCTGCTCATAGCAAACCTTGCTTCGCTTCCGATGGCGGATCCGTCGATCCCGCTGCTGTACGGCGTGATCCCGATCGTTGCACTGTTCGTCGTGCATCTGCTCGTAGCAAAGCTTTCGCTCGCGAGCGAAGGCGTCCGTACCGCCGTCTGCGGCAGTCCGCTCGTCGTGATCGAGCGCGGGGTGCTGAACGAGGACGTCATGCGCGCAGCAAATTACAGCCTGACGGATCTTCATGAACAGCTCCGTCTCAAGGACGTGTTTTCAATAGCGGAGGTAGAGTTTGCGATCCTTGAAACGAACGGCAGCCTCAGTGTGCTGCTGAAGGAACGGTACCAGCCCGTAACGAACGAAAAGCTTGGAGTAAAGAGCGCGGACGTCCATCCGGAGCTTCTCCTCGTTTCAGATGGAAAGCTGCATAGGGGCGCGCTTTCTCAGGCGGGGGTGGACGAAGCCGGGCTAAGGAAGGAACTTAAAACGCTCGGCATAGATTCGTTCCGGGACTGCCTGTTCGCGTCGCTCGATGACAGAGGCACGCTTCACGCGCAGCAAAAAATGAAGAAAAACGCAAAGCCGGTCGCTCTCTCTGCGAATATTTTAAGTAAAAACTCGGATTTGTGAGGAACGATGCAGGAAAAGACAGGATCACGGAATATTTTCAAAAAGGCAGGCCGCGGCAGGGCAGCCGCGCTCAAAGCGCAGACCGCCGCGTCGTGGATCGCGCTGATCGTTTCGGCGTGCGTGCTCACGGCTGCGATGATCTATTCGTCGCGCACGCTGAGAAGCCTCGATAAAAAACTGACTCCGCTTGTGAACGAGGCGTTCGCTGCCGTATATGCTGATCACGGCGCCCGTACCGCGGAGCTGAGCGAACGCATAAAGCTCATCGTTCACGAAGCCGAAATGAAGCTCACTATCGTCGCCGGGCACAGGGATATCGCCGAGCTCAAGCGCTGCGCGGGCGAGCTTGCCGCCCTCGGGGAACGTGGCGACATGGAAAGCTATGTCTCGTGCCTGAACGGCATACGCTCGATACTCAGCATGCTGATCGAGAACGACAGACTGACCATCCGCAACGTGCTTTGACGGTGAAACAATATATTCGCTCCCCGGTATCAAACTTCGCAAATGCGATGCAGGATATTTCGCTTTCGTGTCGTATTATAGATTTACATAAAGAGCGACTCGCATCATATTAGCTTGTTAAACAGTCAATTCTTGCGATGGCTTAATTACTTCAGGCGGTGTTTGATTGGCTTTCCCCGATGCATGGATGAATGATCTGATGTCCCGGAACGAGATCGTTTCGGTCATTTCGGAGTATACGCATCTTGCGCCGAAAGGCGGCAGGATGTGGGGCCTTTGTCCTTTTCATCCGGAAAAGCAGGCGTCGTTCTCCGTTTCACCCGATAAGCAGCTCTTTCATTGCTTCAGCTGCAAGGCGGGCGGCAGCGTGATCCAGTTCATAATGCAGGCGGAGAAGCTGACCTACGTTGAAGCCGTGCGATTCCTCGCTCAGCGCGCCGGGATGGAAATGCCGGAAGAAGTGAACGACGAAAAGCTCCGCGCCGAAAAAGCCCTGCGCGACAGGCTCTATGCCGCCAATCTCGACGCCGCCAGGTTCTTCCGCGAAAAGCTGCTCGCGCCCGAAGGCCTCTCATGCAGGCAGTACCTGATCCGCCGCGGCATCGACGGCAGCACCGCGACCCGCTTCGGCCTTGGGTACTCTCCCAACGACTGGGACGCGCTGTACAAGCACATGAGCGCCCTCGGCTACAAGCGCGACGAGCTCATTGCCGCAGGCCTTTGCGTCAAGGGCAGGCAGGACGAGAGCAAAACCTTCGATTTCTTCCACGGGCGGCTGATGATCCCGATAATCGCCGCCAACGGGCGCGTGCTCGCGTTCGGCGGCCGCGTCATCGAGGGCGATGACGGCGCGAAATACATGAACACCGGTGATACCCTCATCTATAACAAGCGCCACAACGTGTTTGCTATCAATATGATGAAGGGCAAAAAGCTCGACGAGCTCATCATGGTGGAAGGCTATATGGACGTTATCAGCCTCCATCAGTACGGCGTAGATAACGCCGTTGCGTCGCTCGGCACCGCGCTCACAAAGGAGCAGGTCCGCCTCATGAGCCGCTTTGTAAAGCGCGTGCTCTATGCATACGACGGCGACGCCGCGGGCCAGACCGCGATGCTCAAGGGCGTCGACGTCCTCTCTGCGGGCGGCGTGGAGCCGCGGGTCATAGTGATCCCCGGCGGTGACGATCCCGACGAGTTCATCCGCAAATACGGAAGAGACGCTTTTATGAAGCTGCGCGATTCGTCAATCACCGCCGTGCAGTTCAAGCTTGAGAGCATGGCAAAAGCCGTAGACCTCAACACTGCTGACGGCAGGCAGGCATTTGCCCAAAACGCCTGCAGGCTGCTCGCTTCGCTCGAACCCGTCGAGCGGGAGCGCTACGTTCGCCTCGTCTCGGAGAAGAGCGGCATCCGGCTCGATACGATCCGTGAGCAGGTCGGCGTCGCAAAGCCCGATAGGTCCGGCGAACAGGATGCGAGGTCTCTTAATCCGGGCACTTATCGCCGCCCGGTCAGCACCGAAAAGCGAGTGCGTTCCGAAATAATGCTGCTCGCCTGCATGATGGTCTCGCGCAGCGACTGTGCCGCGATCGAGCAGCTTGAAGGCTTCGGTGACGAGCTGTTTTCCGATCCGGCGCTTGCCGATTTCTCCAGGAAACTGCGCAGCGCCAATTCCAAAGGAAAGGGAGCGGATCTGAAGCTCATGATCGCGTCCATCGAGGACGACGAAGCGGAGTCCGTTTCGAGCGCCGCGGCGGCAGCGGCCGACATAGAAGACCCGGTCGAGACCGCGAGGGATTGTATCCTTGCGGTACGCCGTGAAAAATACGAAGCGGAGGTGCGCGACATTTCGGCCCGCGCGGGGGAGGAGACCGATCCCGCCAAGCGTGCCGAGCTCATCAAAAAGCAAATGGAGCTTTTGATGAAACTGCGCTCTCTGAGATAGATCGTAAAACTACCAAGGAGGTTCAAAATATGACCAACGAAGAAAAAACCAACCCGATGCAGAAAGTGGACGAGCTGATCGAGCGCGGTAAGAACAAGGGCGAACTGACCTACAAGGAGGTCATGGACACCCTCGAGGGCGACATTCTCGACGTCGCCCAGATGGAGATGGTCTATGACCGCATCGAGGACGCCAACATCGACGTCGTCGAGGAAGTGGATCAGGCGGAGCTTAATTCCGATGAAGCGATCGAGATAAGCCCCAAGCTCGCCGCGTCCGAAGGCATCGCGATCGACGACCCTGTGCGCATGTACCTCAAGGATATCGGCCGTGTCCCGCTGCTCTCCGAAAGCGAGGAGAAGGAGATCGCCCAGCGCATGGCGGACGGCGACGAAGAAGCCAAGAAAGAGCTGACCGATGCGAACCTCCGTTTGGTCGTCAGCGTTGCAAAGCGCTACGTGGGCAGGGGCCTGCACTTCCTCGACCTCATCCAGGAAGGCAACCTCGGCCTCATCAAGGCGGTCGATAAGTTCGACTACCGCAAGGGCTACAAGTTCTCCACCTACGCCACCTGGTGGATCCGTCAGGCCATCACCCGCGCGATCGCCGACCAGGCGAGGACGATCCGCATCCCGGTCCACATGGTCGAGACCATCAACAAACTCGTCCGCGTGAATCGCCAGCTCCTGCAGGAGCTCGGCCGCGAGCCCCGTCCCGACGAGATCGCGGAGGAAATGGGCTACAGCGAGGAGAAGGTCCGCGAGATCATCAAGATCGCTCAGGAGCCCGTATCCCTCGAGACCCCTATCGGAGAGGAGGAGGACAGCCATCTGGGCGACTTCATCCCCGATGACGACGCTCCCGCACCGGACAGCATGGCGACCTATGCGATGCTCAAAAAGCAGCTCACGGAGGTGCTCAACACCCTAACTCCCCGCGAAGCACGCGTTCTCCGTCTGCGCTATGGCCTTGTGGACGGCAAAAACCGCACCCTTGAGGACGTCGGCAAGGAGTTCAATGTCACCAGAGAGCGTATCCGCCAGATCGAAGCGAAGGCTCTGCGCAAGCTGAAGCATCCCTCCAGGAGCAAGCGCCTGCGCGACTACATCGACTGATAACGAAGAAAAAGAGATCAGCCTCCCTCAAGGGGGGCTGATTTTCAATTCGGGATTAAATTATATCAAAAATTGTTTGCCCAAGGTATTGAATTTGCTTTGGAATTAAGGTACAATATGATGTGTGTGCTTAAATGCATAAATATGTGTATAATTCATCTGTCGGGTCTTTACGCCCGGCAGAAAAGGGGATAAATATGCGTCGTTTAATCTGTTGCTTCCTTTGCATCGCGATCGTGCTCGGCATGACCGCCTGCATTCGCAACAACCCGCCTGACAACCCGGTCCCGATACAGCCCGAGGCTACGAACACAGCCAACCCGGATCAGACCGAAGGCGCCGACCCTCAGTTCACCGATGTGCCCGCAACGGACTACGTCACCGATCCCGCCTTTACGGACGATCCTTCGACCGGCGGCCCGGAGACCGACGTACCGGAAACACCGTCCGGCGATACCGCGCTGCCCGAGACCGAGGCTCCGACCGCTGACGTGTCTTCCGCTCCCACGCCGACGCCCACGCCGAAACCCACGGCGGCGCCCAACGTGGAGACCCATCCCTATCCCACCGATCCCACCGAGATCCGTTATGCGGAAGCCGGCAAGGCACTTTTCCGCAGGCTGCGGTCCATGCCGGAGTACGCGAACCTCAGCATTGCCGCGCGCCGCGGTTACCCCTACCTGATCGCGATCAACACCGCGCAGTACAAGTGCACCGTGACCGTATACTGCGTCGATGAAGAGGGCAACTATACCCGTCCCTACCTTGCGATCGTTTGCTCTACCGGCCGTGTGTACGATAACCTGGCAACTCCGCTCGGCGTGTTCAACACCCGCGCCAAATACAGCTGGCACACGCTTGCAGGCCCCTGCTACGGTCAGTACTGCACCAGGATCACAGGCAGCGTCCTGTTCCATTCCGTGCCGTATTACACCCTGCATAAATACGACCTTGAGTACAAGCAATACAACAAGCTCGGCCGTCAGGCTTCTATGGGCTGCGTCCGCCTGCCCTGCAGCGACGCAAAGTGGATCTACGATAACTGCCCGGTCGGCACGACCGTCGTCATTTACTCCGACTCCTCCAGCGCCGGCCCGATGGGTCAGCCCACTCCGCTCCGCCTGAACGTAGACGATCCCGTGTGGCGCGGCTGGGACCCCACCGATCCCGACAGGTACAATCCCTGGGGCGATGAGTATAAATCGGGCTACACGATCCGCTCTCAGATCGCTCAGGCCGATTATGAATACGCCATGGCGCACGGCCTCTGGAACAGCACGATCAATCACTCGGAGCAGCCCACGCCCACGCCCGAGGGCTTCACAACGCCTACGCCCACGCCGGCTCCTACCGATACGCCCGCGCCCACGCCCGAACCCACGCCCACTCCGATCGAAACGCCGGTCATAACCTCACCGCCGACGGACGAACCGACGCCGACGCCCGCTGTGCCCACCGTGCCTCCGACTGATACGCCCGCGCCGACTCCGGTCCCCACTCCGGCGCCGACTCCGGTGCCGACTCCGAAACCCACTCCGGAACCCCCGCCGACTGTCGATCCCGGCACCACGAAACCTCCCGAAGGCAGCATCCATATTTGGGACTGACCTTTCGGAACGAACAGCGTTTCAAAGAGCAGCCTTTCGGCTGCTCTTGCTTTTGCAGGCGATCATCTGTAAGAAAAGAAAAAACTGTTTACATTTGTTGGATTTCGCGGTATGATAATCACAAGAAAGAGCATCCGAATGCTCACAGTACGGATGGAGATGGATTTATGCCGGATACCGAAATGAAGAACCGCTGCGATCTTGCCGATAGGTACGTCGCCATAGATATTGAATATGCCGGAGCGGGACCCGGGCAGGACGGCATCGTTATGCTGTCGGCAGTGAGGGTCGTCGGCGGACGCAGCATCGGGAAATTCAAATCGTTGATCGCGCCGCAGCCGGAAGCTGTCGATAAAGCTTCAAAGAAAACGGGGATCGACAGCGCGACGCTCGAAAAAGCCCCCAAGCTCGAAACTATGCTCCCGGTATTCCTCAGCTTTATCGGCAGCGATACTGTCGTGGGTCACGATATCGGTTTCGTCGGTGATTTCATTGACGGGCTGTACCGCGATCTGCTCGGCGATGATGCCGGCGCCGACCGTATCGATACCCAAACGCTTGCGGCGGAGCTCTACCCGGAGCTCGGAAGCTGCGGTCTCGATAAGCTCTCGGAGCATCTGTTCGGCAGCAGCGCCGCGCCGCGGAATGACTCCAAGGCGGAGCTGACCGCACGCTGCTACGAGTACATGAAGCGGCATCGCCGCAGGAACAACACAGAGCAGGCTGACAGAGTGCAAGCGCCGCAGCCCGCTCCGGAACGAGCGCTTACACCCGAAACCGAAGCCGAACCCGAAGGCGAGATCCCGCAAAAGCCGCAGCAGGCGGTCGTGCCTCAGCGCCCGACCGTATCCGAAAGACCGGAGCCAAAGGTACGCAAACAGGTGGATCTTGAAAGCGCATTCACCGCGGGGATCCCTCTGGAACCTGCTCGGGAGCAGGACAAGGGCAGCGGGAAAGCGCGGCAGACTCTGCTCAAGATCGCGCTCGCAGTGCTCGCTGTCGCGATATGCGTCGGGCTCGTGATGTACGTATTCAAGCAAAAAACCTTCTGGCTGATAGGCGCTCTCATAATGATCCCGTTTTATCTCGGCGTGATAATCGCCCTCGGGAAAAAGAAAACCAAGTAAAAATAAAAACTCCGGGCTTTTTCAGCCCGGAGTTTTCATTTCCAAAGCACTCAGTTTGCTTTAACGAGCAGCACGGATTTGCCCTCGACGCTCACGCTGCCGCTTGCAATGCCGACCGGCGACGCACCGGCGTTCCAGCCTTCGAGCAGGACGCTCCAGCTGCCTGCGGGGAGTTCATAGCTCATTGCGTCGGTATTCGGATTGATCACTGCAACGGCAAGGGTGTTCCCACCCTCGGAATACACGACCTCGATCGAGTTGTCGTCGAGCACCGTGCAGGTGACGTCGGCATTCAAAATGAACGGGTTTGCCTTGCGCATCGCGATCAGCGCGCGGTAGAAATCGCGCATCTGCATCACGGGGGTACCGGTCTTGAGCGCATCCCAATCGATGTTGTTGATCTCGTCGGAGGAATTATAGCTGTTGTGATCGCCCTGCTTTGTGCGGAGCATCTCTTCACCGGCAAGGAAGAACGGGACGCCCTTTGAGACCATCAGGATACCTGCGCCGAGTCGGTTCATCAGCAGGCGCGCTTCGTCGGATTCGTCGCCGTTCGATGCGATCAGCTTGTCCCAAAGCGTGTTGTTGTCGTGGCAGGCCATATAGTTGATGACAGCATTATCCTGAACGCTCCAGCTCGTGGACGGATACCTTGCGCCGCCGATGATGCCGAAGATGACCTTGTCAGCGGTGCCCTTGCTTGCGCTGCCGTTGATATAGCCTTTGTCCTTTGCATCGAACACGCTGCCCTTAAGGCCGTCACGGATCGCGTCGTTGAAAACGGCGATCGCACCGATCCCGCCGCCGGTCGCTGTGACTTTGCCGATGTTCGCCTGATTAGCCTGCTTGTTCTGATTAAGCGGCGTGGTGCCGCCGGTCCAACCCTCGCCGTAGATGATCGCCTTCGGGTTGATCGTGTGCACGGCGGCTTCAACCTCCTGCATCGTCTCAACATCGTGCAGCGCCATCAGATCGAAGCGGAAGCCGTCGAGATGGTACTCCCTTGCCCAGTAGGAAACGGAGTCTACCATGAACCTGCGGAACATCACGCGGTCGGAAGCGGTCTCGTTGCCGCAGCCGGACCCGTTCGAAAGCTCAGCGCCGTTGTAGCGGTAATAGTAGTAGGGAACGATCTTGCTGAAATTGGAGTTCGCATCATAGGTATGGTTGTAAACCACGTCCATGACCACTCCGATGCCTGCTTCGTGCAGAGCCATGACCATCTGCTTGAACTCATTGATCCTCACTTCACCGTGATACGGATCCGTCGAATAACTGCCCTCGGGCACGTTATAGTTCTTCGGGTCATAGCCCCAGTTGAACTGCGGCTTGTCGCTGCTTTCATCCACTGTTGCGTAGTCGTAGACCGGCTGCAGGTGAACGTGTGTGATACCGAGATCCTTCAGATAGTCCAAACCGACTGCCTCGCCGGAAGCGTTCTTGAGCCCTGTCTCGGTGAAGGCAAGGTATTTGCCGGGGTGCTCACAGCCCTCGATCCTATTGGAAAAGTCGCGAACGTGTACCTCCCAGATGACTGCCTCGTTATATGCGTCGATACCGTCATAGAAGGTGTCGTCAGCCCAGCCCTCGGGCTCAGCCATTGAGGTATCCACCACCATGCCGCGGTTGCCGTTCACGCCGACAGCCTTTGCATAGGGGTCCACCACTTCATTCGTGCCAAGCCCGGTCGTCACGGTGAAGGTGTAATAGGTGCCGTGCCAGCAGTTGGCTTCAACGCTCCAAACACCCTTGTCACCCTTGACCATATCGATAGTCTCGTACGCATTGCCGCCGTCGCCTGCTTCATACAGGTTGACCTTCACGGAGCTTGCCGTAGGCGCCCAAAGCCGGAAAACAGTCGCGTCCGGGAAGACCTGCGGCCCAAGCTCGCCGTCATAGGTGTAGTTCGCGATGAACTCCTCGCTGTCGAACACCTGCGTGGGGACGGCGGTCTGCGGCTCATAACCTTCGATGCGGACGGTATATTTCTTGCCGATGTCGAGTTCTTCGCCAACGGTGATAACGCCTGTCACGACCTCATTGTCAAGGCTCGAAATGCTCTTGATCTCAAGCTCGCGGTCGCCGTCGAGCACCTTGACCTGATCGAGCGAGGTGATTCGCATCGCCGGCGTGATGTTATATTTGATCTGATCGAGGGCAACGATGCCCGCAAGGGTGAAATTCTTAGCCTGATACAAGGACTTTCCTCCGTCGTCACTCAGATACATCGCGCTGTCGCCGCTCCTCAGGTAAACAAAGGTCTCTTCGCCGGTGATCTGCGCGTAACGGTCGCCGTCATAGTCCTTCGTCGCGTCGCCCCAACTCGATCCGCCGGGGTCGGAACAGTCCCTGCGCACGATGAAGCCGACCTCCGAAACGTCTTTGGGGACGTTCAGAACGACCTTTGCGCCGTATTCGCAGGGGTGGAACAGATAACCGTGCCCGTCGGCGTTCGGGTACCAGATCCACATGTCGCATTTGTCATAGTCAACGCCGTCCGCGTGCCAGTAGAAGGTGAGCTGATTTGTGCCTTCTTCACGCTCCAGCGTGTATTCGTCGACCGGCGCTTTTGTCTCGCCGTCGCTGCCGCCCTTAGTGCAGCCGCTCACAAAAGTGAACAGCATTGCAAAGAGCAGCAGAAATGCTAATGATCGTTTCATATCATCATCCTCCGTTCGGATTTGATCACGACTATATTTTACTTAATCACGCTTGATTTTGCAACAGGGGTATTGCTTTTAGGCTATAGAAAATCAAAACCCGGTTTGCCGCAAAGAGCAGATCATGCTATAATAGTGCCGAACGAACAGAAACAAGAGGTCAGGGTCATGAACAAAAAGATCTATTTCGCGGGCTCGATCCGCGGCGGACGTATCGACGCGTCGCTTTACAGAAGGCTGATCGAGTTTATGCAGCAGACCGATATCGTCCTCACGGAGCACATCGGGAACGCCGGGCTGAACGTCCTTGAAAGTGCGCTGGACGGGGAGATCTATGCCCGGGACACCGCCTTGATAGGGGAGTGCGATATTCTGATCGCGGAATGCACCTGCCCCTCCCTCGGCGTCGGGTATGAACTCGCTTTCGCCGAGAAGCTCGGGAAACCCTGCTATATCTTTTATAATAAGGAAAGGGCAAATCTTTCGGCGATGCTCAAGGGGGATCCATACTTCAAAGTGATCCCCTATACCACAGAGGAAGAACTTTTTGCATCTGTACGGGAACTGCTGAACGATTGACGAACAGCGTACACAAATCCCGATCCCACGTCAAATAATATATTTGCATAGAGACGCATAACTGTATTGACAGTATTTGCAAAAAATGCTATACTGAACATCTCTCAGCTTATTTACCCAACATCAAAACCTAAATCAAAAGTCAGGCGAACACGGCAATAATTTTGCCGCGTTTCAAGCCTTGTGTTCTTCTTTTCGCTCTAAATCGGATCGAACCTTGAAAACTGAATCCGCAAACGCCTGCAGGCGGCCGGCCCGGGGAAGTACGCCATGAACCGCGTAAGCGGCGAGCGTGCCAAGGGAATAGCCTGAACGTTTGCGGGGAAATGATCTATTTATGTTAATTATGCAGAAAGCGAGGTATGCTTATGTGTAACAATAACAGATCAACGGCCGCCGAAATGTCGGCGATCGTAGCCCTTTCCGTCCGTCCGACGGATTTCTTCTCGCACCAGGGTGACAAGGCTGCGGCAATAACCTGCGCCAGGTTCCTCAAATCCGCGGAGCTCCTTCCGGAGGGCAGCTATCTCAGCCTTCAGTTGGATCCTGAAAAGGACGGGAAAGTACCCGTGCATGCATTCGCAGGCGCGGGAGCGCGAACTACGATGAGCGACTTCAACTGGGTCTTCGGGCAGACAGCCGACGTCAGCGATCCGTCAGAGCCCCCGGCACTCGACCTGTTCGCGGATGACCGCCGTGTGTATGCCCTGCTCGATAAAACGCATTGGGACGGCACGGCGGCGGGGGAGGATGCGTGTCCTCAAAACTACGAGGAATACTTCAACAAATGGCTGAACCGCACCAATTGGCGCGACGACGTGTATTCGGAGCTCGTGAACGGCGGGGCGATCATCCGCTTCACGCAGGAAGCCGGTCCCGGCAGGAGGGGAAGCATCCTCGTCAGCCTCCCGGGTGAAATGCCTCTCAGGATCCGCGCGATGCTTTCGCTCGCGATCCCCAACATCACCGAAATGGAGCTCGCTTCCGCAGAGGAGATCAGCTCGGACACTATCCTGCTCCCGTTCAGGACGATGATCTTCGGCATGACCGGCATGCTGGCGTCAATGGGCGACAGGGCGGCGGAGAAAGAAGAGGAGCTCCCGTTCTGCGCCGATGACGACGATGACGATGAGATCATCATCCCTATGGTCGACTCTGCGGACGATGAGAACAAAACGACCCGCGTGCCCAGGAGCGCTTTTGCTCCGCTTGAGGATCTCGAACTCAGCATCAGGTCATACAATGCGCTCAAAAGGGCGGGCGTCAACACCTTGGGTGAGCTCTCCAAAATGACCGACGAGCAGCTGTTCGCTATCCGCAATATCGGCAGAAAGAACATTGAGGAGATCCGCGCCAAGCTGGCCGGCGTCGAACTGCAGGAGACCGTAACGGAAACCGCCGCGGAAACTCTCGATGAGCTTATCGGTCTTTGCGAGGTCAAGGAGCAGGTGAGAAAGATCTCCGCTTTTGCGAGGATGCAGAAGCACATGGCCGAGCAGGGAAGGCCTGCCGCGCCGGTCGTGCTGAACATGGAGTTCGTCGGCAACCCCGGCACCGCAAAAACCACCGTTGCGAGGATCCTTGCCCGGATGCTCCACGATATCGGGCTCCTTCAGAGCGACGAGCTCGTTGAAGTCGGCCGCGCTGACCTCGTCGCCAGGTACGAAGGCCAGACCGCGGACAGGGTCAAGCACATCTTCGAATGTGCCAGGGGCAAGCTCCTTTTTATCGACGAAGCGTATTCGCTCGTTGAAAACGTGGACGGAGGTTTCGGCGACGAAGCCATCCACACCATCGTCCAGGAGATGGAGAACAACCGCGCTCACACGGTCGTGATCTTCGCCGGATATCCGGACAAAATGAAGGAATTCCTCACGAGGAACCCCGGCCTCAGGTCGCGCATCCCCTTCACCATCAGCTTCAGCGATTATTCGGTGGATGAACTCACCGAGATCGCCGTTCTCGAGGCGAAGAAGCGCGGCTTCTCGGTAAGCGGCGAGGCTGCCGAAAAGGTCCGCCTCATCTGTGAGAAGGCGAAGCAGCACGCCGAAAACGGCAACGGCAGGTTCTGCCGCAACCTTGTTGAGAACGCGGTACTCAATTACGCGCTCAGGATGTTCGGCGCCTCCATCCCCGAAAACGCGGATTTCGTTCTCTCGGCGGAGGACTTCACCGTACCGAACACGCTCAGGGAAAACAAGAAGAACAAACCCATCGGCTTTGCCGCATAAAGGCGGGGCAGGCGGGCGGCAGCAGAACCACAGCGAAGGAGCAGCGCAGACAGTTCGTCTGTGCTGCTCCTTTCAGTTTGCGCCGCACCGTGCTGCGCAGGATGCCTGCTGCAGCTTGAAAGCCGCACAGGTATATGATATAATAAAACAAGCTCCCGGATGATCCTCCTTTCGGGTCAACGGCGGGGGAGCCGGTAAAGGCGGGCAGCAGACAGCCCGCAAATCAAGCTTATCAAGGGGTGAAAAGAATGCTGAAAAAGATCATTTGTGTTTTAACAGCCGCACTGTTGGCGTTTGTGCTGCCGGCAAATATGTCCGCCGGCACGAAGGACGCCGATCTTGACAGCGCGCTGAACGTCTCCGGCGGTGAGCTGGCCTTCGTAACTGAGGGCAGCTATCCCTGGGCTGCCGTAACATCCGACGAAGAGGGCCACGAGGCCTTCGGCAAATGCGGCAACTCGGGCGTCGCATCCTCGACTTCCGTCATGTCGCTGACCGTCACCGTCGGCGAAGACGCCGGCCTTTCCTTCGACTATCAGGCGTTCGGCGAAAGCAGCAACTACGGCTACGTCTTCGACCATTGCGTGTTCAAGATCGACGGCGTCTCCCGGTTCGACAAGGGCAGCGAATACGACGCCGGATGGCAGACCTTCACCGCAAACCTCACCGCCGGCCAGCATACCCTGGAGTGGTCGTACACCAAGGACGGCTCCGTCAACGGTCAGGGCGACTATTTCGCGGTGGACAACGTCTCCATCGGCGAAGTGATCCCGGAGCCCACGCCCGAGCCTACTCCGGAGCCCACGCCGGCGCCTGAGCCTCCGACCGATGAAGAGCTCGACAACGCGCTCAACGCCGAGGGAGGCAGCATCCACTTTATAAACGACGAGACCTATCCCTGGACGGTCATCGAGGCCGGAGACAGGCTCTATGCAAAGAGCGGCAACGCCGGTGTGGAAAGCTCCACCTCCTCCGTCAGCGCGGAAGTCACGGTCGAGGACGAGGGCATGATGGTTCGCTTCGACCTGATCGCCATGGGCGAAGGCTACGACACCGTCGATTGGGACACCTGCCGTTTGTTCGTCGACGGCGAGATGGTAATGAAGTACGGCGCTCATTCCGAGGAGTGGGAGAGCTTCGAATACGCGCTCGAGCCCGGCGGGCACACGCTCATGTGGCAGTATAAGAAGGACCATTCCACCAACCCGCAGGGCGACTACTTCGCTGTAGACAACGTGGAGATCCTCGAAGGCACTCCGGTCGTTCCGGAAACGATCGACGAGATCTGCATCGAGGGCTTCTCGTCCCCGCTTTGGGGCCAGCACCCGAACTATAACGTCACCGTTCCCGAGGGTGCGAATTATTACATCGGCGAGATCATGTGGCAGTATGCCGACGAGCTGAACGAGGACTACGGCCAGCTCTACGAGGACGAGTATTTTGACAACGAGTTTGCGGCTTACAACCTCCTCGTCCGCATCTACCCGAACGAGGGCTACGTCATTGCGGACGGAGCCACGGCCCTCATCAACGGCTCCACGGTCGCCGTCGGCTCATACGGCAACAGCATCTTCGGCTATTTCTATATCTACTCCAAGGAATACGAGGTCGATCCCTCCGTTGTAGAGCCCACTCCCGTTCCTCCGGAACCCGTCAGCCCTATCTGGGATTTCGAGTCCGATCCCGAAGCACAGGGCTGGACCTTCGTCGATTCCGACGGCGACGGCAAAAACTGGAGCTGGATGGTGGACTGGTACGGCGAATACAGCTTCCACGAGGGCTACGGCTTCCTGATGTCCCTGTCATACGATAACGATATCGGCCCCCTGACCCCCGATAACTGGGCGATCACTCCGGAGTTCGAGGTCCCCGAAAACGGCCTGTTCACCTTCTGGGCGCAGGGGCAGGATCCGGACTATCCCTATGAGGTGTTCGGCGTGTACCTCAAGACCGCCGGCGCGACCGTTTGGGAGCAGATCGGTGCGGACGATTACACCTGGGGCGTTGATTATCAGTTTGAATACGATATCTCCGCGTTCATGGGGCAGACGGTGCAGGTCGCGATCCGCCATTACAATACTACCGATATGTTCGAGATCAACGTGGACTACGTCGAGGTAACGAGCGCAGAACCGCCCGTGCCCACCGTCATTTATGGCGACGTCAACGGAGACGGCGAGGTCGATATCGCCGATGCGCTGCTGACGCTGCGCTACGCGATGGGCCTTCTGCCGGATGACGCGCTCGACCTCACCGCCGCCGAGGTCGACGGCGACGGCGTCGTTTCGGTCTCCGATGCGCTTCTTATCCTGCGCTGCTCAATGGACCTGATCGGCGAGTTCCCGATCGAGCAGCAGGATTGATAAACCGAACAGGCAACTGAAAAACGGGGGAGGGCGCAAGCTCTCTCCCTGATGCAAAAGCCGGAGGAGAAAAGCATGAGCAGAAATCGTGAGGTAGTCGAATGCCATCCGCTGCTCGATGAGCACGGAGAGCTGCTTGAACCGGGCTGGTCCCGTTCCCTCGTTCAGCAATACGACAGAAGAAAGATAAAGGCGCCGAAGTGGAGGATAAAGGAATGGGATTATTATCTCGTTCTCGGCAATGATTTCGCCGGCGCGTTCACTATATCGGACGACGGCTATATCGGCCTGCAATCCGTCTCCCTGCTCCGCTTCGGAGAAAGCCCCTGGGAACACACGGAGACCGTTCTGAACGCATTCCCGCTCGGGAAGCTCCGCCTCCCGCCGGACTCCTCATCGGGCGTTACCGGGTATTCGGACAGGCGCCTTCAGATGAAATTCGAAGCAGGGAACGGCAAACGGCATATAACCTGCCATTTCGAGCGCTTTTATGAGGGAAAGCCCTTCGACTGCGATATTGTCCTCGCCCAGCCGGAGATGGATTCCATGGTGATCGCCACGCCGTGGGATAAAAAGCATGCGTTTTACTATAATCAAAAGATCAACTGCATGCGTGCGTCGGGCTATATGGAGTTTGACGGCGTGCGGTATGAATTCGATCCCAAAACCGATTTCGGAACGCTCGACTGGGGCAGGGGCGTATGGACCTATGACAACACCTGGTTCTGGGGTTCCGGCAACGCGGATATCGACGGCGCCGCTTTCGGCTTCAATCTGGGCTATGGCTTCGGCAACACGTCAGCGGCTTCGGAAAACGTGCTGTTTTATAACGGACGCGTCCATAAGCTGGACGACGTGACCTTCCATATTCCCGAGGGCTCGTATATGGATCCGTGGCGGTTCTCCTCATCCGACGGGCGGTTTGAAGCGGATTTCGTCCCGGTGCTCGACCGCGCGGCAAAGCTCGATTTCAAGCTGCTCGTATCCGACCAGCATCAGGTCTTCGGGAAGATGAGCGGCAAAGCCGTTCTCGACGACGGCACGGAGATTGCCTTCCGCGACCTGATGTGCTTCGCCGAAAAAGTGCATAACCGCTATTGATGCAGTATACGCCATGGCGCACCTGCCGGGATTTCTTTTTCGCGCATCGGGACTCGTGCTTGCTCACTCCGCTTCGCACTCGCCCTGCGACGAAAAAGCCGGCCCTGCGAAACGCTCCACCGGAGCCTTTCGCGACGGGCTTCGAATCCCTTTGATTATATGGCGGAATAAAAGAGAGGCAAAAGCCTCTCCTTTATTTTGGCGTACCTGCCGGGATCCCTTTTTCGCGCATCGGGACTCGTGCTCGCTCGCTCCGCTTCGCACTCGGCCTGCGACGAAAAAGCCGGCCCTGCGAAACGCTCCACCGGAGCCTTTCGCGACGGGCTTCGAATCCCTTTGATATATGGCAAAATAAAAGAGAGGCAAAAGCCTCTCCTTTATTTTGGCGTACCTGCCGGGATTCCTTTTTCCCGCATCGGGACTCGTGCTCGCTCACTCCGCTTCGCACTCGCCCTGCGACGAAAAAGCCGGCCCTGCGAAACGCTCCACCGGAGCCTTTCGCGACGGGCTTCGAATCCCTTTGATCGTATGCAAAAGGAACGAGGGGTTTGCCCCCTCGTTCCTTTTGGATGCTGTGATCAATTTTGATACAATCGGCGCTTTGTATCAAGGGGTGTTCAAAAATAAACGATTACAGGTCATTCAGTATAGATCAACCTTTGGTGTTTACAAACACAAAGATAGACCAAACAAATCGCAGATGGCTTTCTGAATGCTTTTGTCTGAAATGCCAAAGCGTTTTAACTGTATTGCGTATACAACGTATTGCATGATAATTACAGCAGTTAACGAGTATCCTTCAAACTTTCTTCTTAGACTACCATGCGCAAAGTTATTGCGTTGAAGGATAAAAGCTTTTGAAATCTCTTCAGTACAGAGCTTCTGCTTCCCGATTATCTCCTACGCGAAGGTAGCGTTATAGAGCAGATGGTCACCACCATCCCGGAAGAGGACTGGGCGGATCAGGTGCAGATCATCGGCTGGCTGTATCAGTACTATAACACCGAGCCGAAAGAGAAGGTCTTCGAAAATCTCAAGAAAAACATCAAAATCACCAAGGAGAATATCCCTGCGGCCACGCAACTTTTCACGCCGGACTGAATCGTTCGTTACATGGTCGAGAACAGCCTCGGTCGTCTGTGGCCGGAGGGTCACCCCAACGACACTCTGAAATCGCAATGGAAGTATTATCTTGACGAAGCTGAACAGGAGCCGGAGGTGCAGGCGCAGCTTGCCATCATCCGGAAGGAGTATGCTGCCCAGAGACCGGAGGAGATCAAATGCATCGAAAACTGCACTACGTCTTTGATACGGATTGCGGAAGCATAATGGGGAGGGCTCGTTTTTTCGGGCAAAAAGGGCTCGTTCGAGCCTTCATGTGAAGTCGGGTGTGGACCCGGCTGTTTTCATGCAATGAGTTATTGACTTATGTCATAAACATGCGTATAATGGTATTTGACATATGTCGGAAAGGAGGGCTTATGCCAAGACCTATCAGATGCCGTAGAATAGAGCGGTTGCCGGTTTATCGCAGTTTCTCACCTGACGACATAACAGCTGCCGAGAATGTACAGATGACCGTAGATGAGTTTGAGGCCTTGCGTCTTCTTGATGATGAAGGACTCACTCAGGAAGCATGTGCTTCCAGAATGAATATTGCTCGTACCACAGTTACAGCAATCTATGACGGCGCGAGGAAGAAGGTCGCGGATGCTCTTGTTCATGGAAAAAGGCTGCTGATCACAGGAGGATGCTGTGAATTTGAGCCTGTTGAGCTTCATCAAATCATTATGGAGAAAGGAAGTAACACAATGAGAATCGCAGTCACTTATGAAAACGGAGAGGTTTTTCAACACTTCGGGCATTCCGAACAGTTCAAGCTGTATGACGTGGAGGATGGGAAAATCGTCAATGAACAGGTCGTTGACACCAACGGCAGCGGCCACGGCGCACTGGCCGGTTTTCTGCAGGCCGCGAAAACAGATGCCCTGATCTGCGGCGGAATCGGCATGGGCGCACAGATGGCGTTGTCAGATGCAGGTATCAAGCTCTATGCCGGCGTTCAGGGGTCGGCAGACGAAGCGGCAAAAGCGTTGGCCGAGGGAAAACTGGAATATGATCCCGAAGCCCGCTGCGACCATCATGGCCATCATCATGATGGCGACTGCGGCCACGACCACTGTGCAGATAATCATTGCCACGGGAATTGAATTTATTTATGGAACGGCGTGAACAACATGAAACGAAAAACTGCCAAAGAAATTCTAGCAGAGTCATTCCGAGAAGTAGCGGGGCTAAAATCAATAGACAAGATCACCATCCAGGATATCGTGGATAACTGCGGGTATTCTCCGGCAACCTTTTACCGCAACTTCAAGGACAAATACGATTTGATCGCGTGGGAGCATACGAGAGGCGTTGCGGAGATCATGGGCAGGATCGATCCTTCCCATACCTGGAAACAGGCAATGATTGACGCCGCAGAATGGTATCACACAGAAAAGGAGTATCTTGCGAACCTGTTTCAGCACACATCCGGACACGATTCTTTTATACGGTACATGACGGAGATCAGCTGCGATGCAGTGAAAAAATATATCCTGGCATCAGGCAACATTGAAAAACTGACCCGGCAGGAGGAATTGTACGTCCGAACGTATTGCTTGGGCGCCGTCAGCATGACCTGCGAGTGGATTCTTGGACTGTATGAAGCTACAACCGGAGAAATAGCAGACGTCTACGTCCATTCGCTTCCAGCGCCGCTGCGATATTATCTGCTCTGATAATTACGATAGAATACCGCTTGCATCTCTCATAATGAGAGATGCAAGCGGTATTCTGAATTGAAAAGACTATCTCCCTGGATATAATTAGTTATAGTTGTTGTGCGCAATATAACGGTGCACAATCAACAACATCACGAAATCAGTAACGGAGGTAGGCTGAAATGACGAAGATCGAATTTTTGAAGGAACTGGCAAAGGGCTGGTTTGGCAACTCCCAGCAGCACTCCATCCATGCCCAGCTTCTGAAGGCGCGCGGCCTGAATAAGCTGGCGGACAAGATCATGGCGGAGTCCGACGAGGAATGGGAAGAGGCCAAAAAGGTCAATGCCCGCCTGATCGAGCTGGGTGAAACCCCTGCGGTTGTGCTTCAGGAGTACCCTGTCATCACCGACATCAAGGAGATGCTGGAATATGACTGCAAAGACGCCGCCGAGGCGCTGCCCATGATGAGCAAGGCTCTGGCGCTGTTTGACGATGACTATGTGACCAAACACATGATCGAAGAATTCATCATTGACGAGCAAGATCATTTCAACTGGGTCAAGGGTCACCTCTGCCTGATCGAGCAGATCGGCATGGAGAACTACATCATCGAGATGCTGGGCGACTGATAGAGGAGGTTAGCAGATGAAAATTGCGATCCTAAACGGAAGCCCCCGGAAAGAAAACACTGCCGCTATGGTGGATGCCTTCAAAGCGGGCGCTGAGGAGGCCGGCAACGAGGTTTGCGTGCTGCATGTGGGCAGGATGAAGATCAATGGCTGCCTCGGCTGTGAATACTGCCACAGCAAGGGCGAGGGCCAGTGCGTCCAGAAGGACGACATGGGGCAGGTCATTGACGCCTACAAGTGGGCGGACATGGTCGTCTTTGCGTCTCCCATCTACTATTCTGCCATGACGGCCCAACTGCACGCCGCAATCCAGCGTGTGTACTGCATTGGAAAGCCGGCAGCGAGCAAGGCCGTTCTGCTTCTGAGCACCGCGTCCGGTCAGACCGACGCGGCGGAAGCCTACTTCAAGCAGATCACTGCTTTTATGGGCATGGAAAACTGCGGCGTCTGCAAGGTCGTTGGCGAGGATAATAAAAAGGCCGAAAAGATGGCAGAGATCAAGGCCTGGGCCGCCACGATCAAATAAGGAGGATGGTAGAAATGGAAGAGAAAACCATGATCCTCGAAGCAATGAAAAAGGCGGGCGAGCCTCTGAACGCGGGAAAGATCGCGGAACTGACCGGCCTGGACCGCAAGGTTGTGGATAAGGCCATGGCCGCGATGAAAAAAGATGGCAGCATCGTATCCCCGGTCCGCTGCAAGTGGGAACCTGCGGAGAAATAAGGAAGCCACAAACGACCGGTACACCTCATATGTGCTGAGGTGTACCGGCATGTGTATATAAAGGCAAAGGAAGTTCTTTGATGGAACATTCAAAAACGGCAAATAAATATGACTGCATCCGCCTTGGAAACCAGCTTTGCTTTCCGCTGTATGCCTGCGCCAAGGAGGTCATAAGGCAGTATAGGGAGCCGCTGGAAGAATTGAATCTTACATACACGCAGTATGTTGTCATGATGGTTCTCTGGGAACACGGTGGGATGACGGAGGGTGAGTTGGGCAAAATCGTGCACCTCGACTCCGGCACCCTCGCCCCGCTGCTCAAACGCCTTGAGAAGCAGGGATATATCAATCGAGTACGGCTGGAGAACAACGAGAGAAAGCTGTTTCTTTCTCTTACGGAGACAGGCGAAGCTCTCAAGGAGAGAGCCATCTGCGTTCCCGCAGCCATGCAGGGCTGCATCAATCTGCCGAAGGAGGATCTGCTTTTGCTGAAACAGCTTCTGGATAAGGCCTTGATCCGAATGGAGGCACATACATGAGTAATATGGATACCAAAGTTTTGATCTACACTGTGCAGGCTCCTATTCCCGCTGTAATCACGCGACAGACGCCCTTCACTCACCGCTTTTTATGGCGCTGCGCGACGGAGGCGTGCTGACGGATGACCATGAGGGCGGCTGCGTCCTTTATGAGAAACGTGAACTTGTAGAAAGTATTTTGGCCGGAAAGGCTGATTAAGGAGGATATGTTTTATGAAACCCGGATACATTGTTCTGATTGTCGTCTGTGTACTTCTGCTCTGCTGCTGCTTCACCCACCGGCGTGTCATACGGGCTTTGATCAAGCATGAACCCATGCCCAAGGCGCCCAAGTGGCATTTCTGGGTGAAAAAAGAAGGCAGAAGAAGCTGAAATCAAGCGAAATGGGGGTAACGAAATGATATACGATTACAAAATCACAACCGGAACCGGCGAGGAGCTGGATTTGGCGGATTATCGCGGCAAGGTCGTTATGGTCGTGAACACCGCCACAGGCTGTGGCTTTACGCCTCAGTATGAACCTATTGAGCAGATGTATCGAGATTACCACGATCAGGGATTAGAGATCCTGGATATCCCCTGTAATCAGTTCGGAGGTCAGGCTCCCGGTACCGACGAGGAGATCCATGAATTTTGTACCATGCACTTCAACACCACCTTTCCGCAGATGAAAAAGGCGGATGTCAACGGCGAAAACGAGCTGCCTCTTTATACTTATCTCAAATCTCAGAAGGGCTTTGAGGGATTCGGCGAGCACCAGTACAAGGCACTTCTGGAGAAAAAGTTCTCTGAGGCCGATCCCGATTGGGCCAAGAAGCCGGATATCAAGTGGAACTTCACCAAGTTTATTATTGACCGGGAAGGAAATGTTGTGGCACGGTTTGAGCCTACCGCGGATATGGCGGAGGTAGAAGCCTGTGTGAAGGCGCTGCTGTGAATCATGAGCGCAAAGTCTCGTGTTACGACGGCGGACGAGAACTATCTGGAAGCCGTGCTGATGATACAAAACCGTGCAGGTGCGGTGCGTTCAGTGGATCTGGCAGAACAATTGGGCGTAACCAAGGCAAGCGTCAGCGTAAAAGTACATGCGCTGATATCTGCGGATCTTCTTTGTAAGGACGCGCAGAATTACCTGCATCTGACGGATCCGGTCTTCAGATTGCCGAGCGGATTTATGACAGGCACCGTTTCTTGACGGATGCCTTGATCAGTTTGGGCATCGACCCTGAGACTGCGGAGGATGACGCCTGTCACATGGAGCACCATGTGAGCGATGAGACTTTTTCAGCCATGAAGGCTTATTGCGCCGGGAACAGGCAAATGTCTGTGTGAAGTGCCGGTACTGTGCGGAATCTTGGGAGCGGAGAGGGCTTCTGGCAGAGTGAAGTACAGCGACACGTGGAAGGAACAGAAGTTATGAAGATTCGCGCGCGTCTGGAAGCTTATGTGAAAGCAACATATGGAGTAGAGAGCGAGCAGCTTCCGTTCAGGCAGGAAGATTACGCTGTCCTTCGCCATGCGGACACCGGAAGATGGTTTGCGGTTTTCATTGTGAAGCCTAAAAAAGCTTTCGGCATGGACGGAGAGGGCAACACAGAGATCGTGAGTCTGAAGATAAGGGATCCTCTGTTGGCTGACTTGCTGGTACAGCAGACAGGCTATCTTCGCGGCTATCCCAGCAGCAAATGGAACTGGGTCTCGATCATATTGGACGGAACAGTCCCATTGGAAGAAGTGTGCCGATGGCTGGACGAGAGTTACGCAGCGACAAAAACAAAAGCGAAGAACCAGATCGTTCCTCTGGCCAAGCGAAATGCAATTTTAAATTTTAAAGGAAGGTAAATGAAGATGAAAATCAAAGCAGTCAAATATTTTGAAAAAGGCTTTCATGCACAGGGCTTCGCCTTTGGCGGCGAGGACGGTATGGAGCACTTTGACAACAATGTGAAATACCGTGCGTCCCTTCAGAACTATGTGATCGATACAGGTGACGACGTCATCCTGGTCGATACGGGACTTCCCAAAGAAACGCCCGGCGCTGTATGGGATGGAAAAGCCCACTCGTACATGGGCAGATGGATCGAGGACTATGTATCCGCCCTGAAAACAGCGGGCTACGAGCCTTCTCAGGTCACCAAGATCGTTCTGACTCACAAGCACAGTGATCATTCCGGTGAGATCAGAAGCTTTCCGAATGCAAAGTTCTATGTGAACAGAGTGGAACTTGAGACGGACGAAGTAAAAGCACTGAAGGATCATCCCGGCCTGACCCCGGTTGACTTCACGGACGGCCCATACTACAACTTCACCAGAAGCCAGATCATTGCTCCGGGCGTCCGTATGCTTCCCGCACCCGGCCATACATATGGAAACAGCATCGTGATCGCGGAGGATGAGGGGCTGTTCTATATGCTGCACGGAGATATTTCCTACACGGATGAAGCTATTTACGCCGATAAGCTTTCCACTGTGTATGATGATATCTACATGACGAGAAGTACACAGAATACGATCCGTGAATTTATCCGCAATCATCCGACTGTATATTGCGGAACACATACACCTTTGGGATATGAAAATCTTGAAGCAAAGAGAGTCATGGATCTGGACAACCCGCCAAAGACAATTTGGCCCAGCGAAGACTATTTTGTCCAAAAGGAAGGAACCGGAAAGTATATCTGCTCCATATGCGGATATGTTTATGATCCCGCCGAGCATGATGGAGTGGCGTTTGAAGACCTTCCCGATGACTGGAAATGCCCGCGTTGCAAACAGGGGAAGGACAAGTTCGGTAAGGCGTGAGGCATTGAGATCATGCTGGAAATTGGAACAAAAGCGCCGGAATTCTCCCTGCCGGATCATAACGGGCAGTTGCACAGCCTTTCAGATTACAGAGATAAAAAGGTTATCCTGTACTTTTATCCGGCGGATATATCTTATTGATGAGGAAGGAACAATCGTTAAGACATTTGCTAAAGTGAAGCCTAAGGAGAATGCAAGGCAGATGCTAAAAGAGCTGTAAAAGGCACGACGAATTCCAGTTTCACAAGTTGAAAAAGCTCCCGGTCACCGGCCATAAACCGATGATCGGGAGCGTTGTATTTACCCGGCTCAGCCCTCGAAGGTGGAGCCGGGGCACACTGCGCCGTCCGGCGAAAAAACAAACGAACCCGCGCCCCCTACGGGGCCCTCATATACCGCGGTCGATGTTGACCTGACCCCACTTTCGAGCACGATGGTCTATTCCGAGGTCTACAGTATGATGACCTCACCCGACGTCTATATCGGTAAGACGGTGAAGATGAGCGGCTCCTTTGCCGTTTATCATGACGAGGCGTCGGATAAGTACTATTTCGCCTGCATAATAAAGGACGCGACCGCTTGCTGCTCGCAGGGGATCGAGTTCGTGCTGCGAGGCGAATATGCTTACCCTGATGATTATCCCCCCGTTGGAAGCGACATAACCGTTACCGGCGTGTTCGATACCTATACGGAGGGCGATAATATGTATTGCACGCTCAAGGAAGCCGTGATGGAAGACTAATGATTATCGCACAAATTAATAAGCAAACAACGGCAGTAAAAAACACAATCATTGAAGCAACAATAAGTCGAGCTCGCTTATCATTGTTCTTCTTTTTGCTGTTCTGTATTACTGTCAATTGATCGATCCATTGGTAATCATATTGCGACTGATTTACATGGTTATCCTTGCCCGATTTGGCTATTCAGTTGTCAAGGTGCGTGAGGGTGCTGTGAAAAAGTCCCCTCACTTATACCTGGCAAAAAAACAGGGGGGTGTCCGAAAGAAAATGGCCTTTTTGAGAAAATATATTTTGCTTGCGTGTAAAACAGCTAAATGTAATAGAAAATATGCAGGGACCCTGAAACGCAAAAGGTCTTTCATTATCAGCGGTTTGAGCCTATCTATTTCAATAAGTTGTAAAGAAAATGTAGCATAATGCAGCATATTTGCCCAAAAACAAGAAAACGACGATCATAAAACCGCCGTTTTAGGACCTACATATCGAGGATGTCGCCGTTTGAGAACAAAAAATGTAGTATGAATGTAGTATGCGCTGAAGAAAAGAAAGCCTTGAAAAACACAATGATTTCAAGGCTTTTTTGGAAAACGTGATAGGATTTGATACAATCCGCGTTTGTGTCAAGGGGTGTTCAAAATAAACGATTACAGTTCTTCAAGACTGATCGCGCAGCCGATTATTTTAAGAAGCTTGCACTTGAGATTGGTTACCAGACAAAGCTCTAATTGTAGTGCCGATAAATGTGCCTACTGGTTCGGCAAATGTATTTAATAAGGTGTTAATAGTCTTCAGTCTCGTTTCACTTGGTTGCCGTTTTAGTCCCTCATAGAATGTTGCCCCTTGCGGCGAAAGCTCCAAATACTGAACTCCAGATTCGGTGTCTACACGGCGGAGATAACCATGTTCTACAAAGAGATCAATATAGTGTACTGTGGTTTGTTCTGGAATGCATGGAAACATGGAAGGGAAGACGGAGCAACAATGCATTGCCGCATCGAGCAACTTCAATGATAGTTTATCTACACGAGAAACACGCTTGTCAGCGGCATAAGGAACCGGTGTGCTGCGATGAATATTATAAACGCGTTTGGTTTCGTCGTAGGTAGCATTTCCAAAGTAACCAGAATCGTATAGCGCTTTTAAATTGCGGGGACATTTCATGCCTTTGCTTTTGTAGAACTCTTTGGCGTTCATAGCGATGAAGCGTTCCTTTCGATAATTTTTGTCATTATACCACAGATTAGGAACAAATTGAATAGAACAGGAGTAAAAATGTGAATACCAAATGGAGGGAACGCATTTTTCAGCGTCACCCTCCATCAAACTCAGCCGTTATTTGATCAAACTATATTCATCACTTTGTGAAGCTCGAAAAGCGCATGCTAGGCTAATACGTAATTTGTATGGATGCCTCACCTATCTGCTCACCCGTAGATACAATGTATATCTTTACTGTCATTGTTCCTGTAGTAACGTTTGATGGATTGGTAAAGCCTTTCTCCCATTCCGCACTTAATGGCCAACCATTCCCATAATCATCCCAATACCAAGTTGATTTCCAAACATCCCCGCTAGGCCAGTATATGCGATGCATAAGTGTGATACGTTCACCCGGAGGGCCTCCAGAGAGTTCGAATTGAAAATGTAGATAGTTACAGTGCCGACTAAATGAAGACAGTTTTGTTGTATAATCGTCTTTAGTAGTGTTGAATGCAACAAGTCTTCAAGGGCAGTTGCATTAGCATTAAGCTAACTCGCAACGCCCTTTTCTCTCTCGCAAACATATCCGTGCGAATTGTACCATGCCTATTTCCCCGGAGTATGATACAATCCCATTGTAAAGAATGGCGTATGGAGGCGCCGCTTTGGATTTCGGTAAGAAGATAGCGGATGCGAGGATGGCGGCGAATATGACTCAGCAGGAGCTTGCGGAGAAGCTCTTTGTTTCGCGCGAGCTAATTTCCAAATGGGAGAACGGTCTGCGCCGTCCGAACTACGGAAGGGATAATCCTCCAAGCGGCGATCCTGTACCTGCAGACTATATGCTCCGTCCGGTATCATACTATATCCCGTTGTTTTCTGGAGATGATCAATGGTCCAGGATGGCATTTGCCCGCGGCACGGATAAAGAGGGCATAAGAATAACCATACAGGAAGAATACAATTTGGACGAGATAGACCATTCGGTCGTTTCATCAACCGTCCGATATGATAACGTGGATAAGCTCAAGATATCCGATCCCATATGGCAGCCCATGACTCTAAGCGAAGCCGAGGCTCGGAAGCTGGCGGAGAGCTTTGTCCAAAGCGCCGGACTTTCCGATTACGTACTGTATCGTGTGACTCCCAGATACGCCGATAATATGGGTGTTGCAGTTTTTTACAGTACAACAGAAGATCAAAAGCACATTGGCTATACAAAATTATTTTGAAAAGTTATTGACAGGGACCACGTACAACGATATAATAGATGCATGCGTAATGAACACTTGCATATACGCGTAATTTAGACGGGAGGTTCGCTCTTATGATGATCGGCAATCACACTTTCAAAAAAGCAGTATCGCTGTTTATTGCGGCGTTCATGCTTTGCACATGCTGTATGGGAGTTTTCAGCGGCATTGTAAACGCTGAAAGCGTTCACGAAAAGGATGCGGGTACAGTGCTGTATGCATTTCGCTCCTGGAGCGAGATCGCAGAGGAACAGCGCGATTTCGTGACCTTTTCAACCAACGATCTTGAAAACGTAACATCGCTTTGGCCTTATTCCGCAGGCATGATGGCCGCGGAATATTATGACGGCACGCTCTATGTTGTGGATGAGAACCTTGGATTCTCCGCAGTAAATGTGGATGACGGCACTGCTCAAAGCATCCGTTCACTCGATGTGCTTGTGAACGACATGACCTATGATTACACATCCGGAAATATGCTGTTTCTTACATTCAGCTATGCCGTGAATGCCAAGCAGATTGGGCGGATCGACCTTGAAACCGGCGAGACCACCGTGCTCGGCACCTTCCCCGCAAACATCAACATGACTACCATCAGCGCCGGTCGCGAAAGCGGCGTGCTTTATGGCGTCGACGGCTCCGGCGCTGTGTATTCATTTGATGTTTACGGCAACTGCACGCAGATCGCCGACACTGGTTTTACCACGGTCTACGGCTCTTCTTCAACATACTGCTATGCGGACGACAAACTCTACTGGGAGCATAACCCCGGACAGGATATCGTCTGCATCGATCCCGCGACGGGGGACGTGAACGTGCTCGGTTCCATGCCTCACTACACCACTCTGACCGGCATCACCACGATCCCGGACCCGGAGGATCTTCCGGAGCTCGACGCAGGCCATTCCGTGACCGACGTTATTCTGAATGTAAACGAACTGCTGCTTGCTCCCGGGGTTTCCAAACCGCTCTCCGTTACGATCGTTCCTTTTGACGCCGAGAACCAGGAGGTCACATGGGCAAGCAGCAATGAAAACGTTGCTTCCGTAAATGAGAACGGCGTTGTGACGGGCGTTTCCGCAGGTGAAGCGACAATCACCGTTACGAGCGTGGACGGCGGCTGCACCGATGCTTGTTTTGTACGCGTAACGGATGAAACGATAGATTTTCTTGCATACAGGCTCTATGCGGAGAACGGCCCTTATGGAGACTATATAGCATTTACCGACGTTCAGCCCGAAGTCGTCCAGAGCAAATGGCAGGGCGCTTTCGAGCTGTACGGCTCCGAGTATGTGAACGGTGTGCTCTACGGTTCGGACTATATCAACAGTCGTTTCGTTACCATTGATGTGGAAACGGGCGAGATGACCGCCGTCGGCTACTGTCCGTATGCGTTTACCGCCTTGAGCTATGACTATGAGGCGCAGGTGATGTACGGCATCGCTTACGCCAACGGAATGAATCAGACCATATTTGCGATCGACACGGATACGGCCGAACTCACAACAATCTGCACCGTTCGCGGGGATGAGAGTTTCTACGCCTTTATACATGCGCGAAACGGCAATTTTTACGGCATAAACGGCAATGGACAGCTTTGCATCATTGACGATCATGGTTTTGTGGAGGCAGTCGGTCAGACTCCCTATGAAAACATCTTTTCCGTACAGTCCATGACCTATGATTACAGGACGGACAGTATCTACTGGGCGAACGCTCCCGGCGGAGAGCTTTTGAAGGTGGATCCGGAGACCGCCCAGTGCGCTTCCCTTGGCATCATCGGCAGTGGCATCCAGTTTACTGCGCTCACGATCGTTCGTGATGAAGCATATTCGCCCGCTCCTGTGAACAGCTTCCCCGTAACCGGCGTACGTGTTGAGCCGACCGCAATAACGCTTGCACCCGGCGTAGGCGAACAGCTGAACGCGCTTGTCTATCCCTGGAATGCGGACAACAATGCGGTCACATGGACAAGCTCCGCGCCTTCCGTCGCCACAGTCGATGAAAACGGTTTCGTGACCGGCGTTAACGGCGGTACCGCGATAATCACCGTTACGACTGTTGACGGAGGCTTTACCGCCACGGCGGAGATAACCGTGCTTGCGGACGGCATAGAGCTTCGCGGTTCCCGTGTTTATTCAAACGGCTCATACGGCGATCTCGTCAAGTTCACTGATTACGAGCTTCCGGCAATCATAAGCCTCGGCTATCCCAGATCGGAAGTGTACGCGGGAGAATACTTTGATGGCGTATATTATGCTTTTGCGCAGCAGACACGCCTGCTCTTTGCCATTGACCAGGCGACCGGCACCAGCCGTATCGTCGGCCCCTGCTACTACGATATTTACGAGATGGCATACGATTACACGACCGGAAACATGTACTGCATGGTGCTTGTTGATGGCATAAAGCAGCTTGCAAGGCTCGATATCAACACCGCGGAGATCACACTCGTCGGCGCATTCGATGCCCCAAGCGAGATAATCACCCTGTCGGGCAGCAGGAGCGGATGCTTCTACGGCATCAGCTTCAACGGCGACCTCTACCGCATTGACGCGAACGCGCACTGCGAGCTGGTTGGCCCCACCGGCTTTGTCGCTAACTTCCTGCAGTCCATGACCTATGATTACCGTACCGACAGCATATATTGGGCGCAGTATCCGGACGGATTGCTGGTTAAGGTGGATCCCGAAACCGGCGCAGGCGTGAGCCTCGGCGCGATGCAGGACGCGCCTGAGATCGGCGGCCTTTATACCGTTTGCCGGGAGCAGGATCTGCCGGAACGCCTGCCCGGCGTACCGGTAAGCGGCATTCATTCCACGCTCGACTCCGCAAAGCTCGCTCCGGGCGGCGTGACGCTGCTTGCGGTCACAGTTGAGCCCTTCAACGCGGAAAACAGAAATGTGATCTGGACGAGCAGCGATGCAAGCGTTGCTTCCGTAAACGGCTCTGGCCTTGTTACCGCCTATTCCGAGGGAGAAGCCGTAATCACCGCAGCGACCGAGGATGGGGGATACGAGCTCTCATTCCGCATCACAGTCACAAACGACGGAACGACTCTCTACGCTTACAGAAACAACGGCATCGAGAAAGCAAACGACTGGATCCGCTTCTCAGATGTTACTCCCGCTCAGCTTACATCACTTTGGGATGCGCAGCAGGAGATCTACGGCGCGGCCTATTATGACGGCGGCCTGTACATATCCTACCGCTTCGGCGGGCTTGTGAGGGCGGATATCGAAACGGGTGAATACACAGTTATCGGTATCCCACAGAGCGGCTATCAGGCATGGGGCATGACCTATGACTACAGCCTGAACGCCATGTTCGCCCTGGTCTATAACGAATCGACCGGCGGGCTGTGTCTTGCAAAGGTGGATCTTGAAACCGCGCAGTACTATGATTTCGCGGAGTTCACTGGCGCATCCAACATAAAGACGATCGCTGCGGGACGCGACGGACTCTATGCGTTGGACGATACCGGCAGACTGCTGACGGTGGACGAAAACGGCGAGTGCACCGCCGTGCTTTCACTCGGTATCGAGCTGCCGTTCCTGACTGCGCTTGCCTACGATTATTCAACCGATACATTCATCTGGTGTCAGAACTGCTGGGGCTTCAATCAGGACAGCTATCTGGTGCGCCTCGATCCCGAAAGCGGTGCTCGCGAGTACCTCGGTGTAATCGGCGAAGGCGGCAACCAACCCATTATGACTGCGCTCACGCTGATACCGAATGAAGGCGATCTGCCGGGCTCCGTTCTTCCCGGCGACAGTGACCTTGACGGCACTGTCACGCTTATCGATGCTCTGCTTGCAGCAAGGCATTCGATGGGCCTTATCGAGCTTGAGGGCGATGCTTTCAGGGCTGCGGACGTCATTACAAACGACATTGTAAACATGGATGATGCTATGACTATCATGAGAATGGCTTTGGGACTGATCTGATAAACTGATTTGGCCGGTGCATTTACCTGCTCCTGTCAGATCCGAAAGGCTTATATTGACGTACGCAAGCCCCATCGATACGCTCGCCGGGGCTTGCATACGGATTAGAGCTATCGTTATTGCTAAAAATCAGCAAAAGGATTATAATCGAATGGTAAAACCATTGTTTATAAACGGAGGTGCTCTTGTGGTCACCATTGTTAACGAGCCGATAATTGCGGCTGAAACAGTCGAACTGCTTTACCGGTATGCCAACGGTATCGGCTTCGGCGGAACAATGAACGATTTCATACGTAAACACTCCTCGAAAAAGGACGAAGCATGGCCTGCTTACGTTGCAGCCAAGGCGGAAATGCTTTCCGGAATATCGGATCGCGTTTGCGCAGGGCTTGATCCAAAGGACCCAATGCTGCAGTATTATTTTAACGGTTACAGCTACGCTTCTTCCTCGGATAAATGCTGCCTCGCTCAGCTAATGATTTGGATCCTCTCCGCATATAAGCCGGATTTTGACGAGCACATGCTGGCCTTGAAGTCCAAATGGCGCTCAAAGCTTGAAGATCGGGATTCGGTGATGCTCTCTCCTGGCATCTCCTTTGAATGCGATAACGGCGACAAATGGCACGCGGAGCTTGTGGAAAGGATAGATGCGCTGCAGTATCCGGAGGACTTCCGCTGGCGGCTCTTCAAACTGATATCCAACCCGGAGCTGTATATTGACGAGCTCGCCGCGCTCATCCGTCCAGTCGCAATGCGCCTTGACGCGGAGCTTAAAAAGCTCACCGGTGAAGCGCATGCTTTTGAAACGTACTGGAACGGCTATTTTGACCGGCATCCGTATTCGGAGTTCTCTCGCGTTTTTTGCCATGTGGATTCACAGTTCGCAGCAGATCAACATCTTTTTATCTATATGGGGCTTATGAATCCCACGTCCGTGATATCCGAAATGAGTGCGAGCGGAGCGGAAAAATGGTACGCACAGGTGGGTTGGATGCTCGATGAGGATATAGCAAGAACCTCTGAAACTATGTTGTCTGACGAGGTCTGCGATATTCTCAAGGTGCTGAGCGATAAAAGCAAGTTTGCGATACTCCGTGAGACGGGCGATTCTCCCCGCTACGGTGTTGAGCTCGCTGAAAAGCTCGGGCTGACCGGCGCAACGATATCAAGGCATATGAACACCCTGTTTAACTGCGGCTTTATAACCGCGGAAAAGACAAATACCAAGGTATTCTACCGTGCAAACAAGGAACGTATAGCGGAGTTTTTGCGAACACTGCAGGATGAACTTTTATAATAACGGTGCACTTTTTGCGCATTCTGCCTCGAAAAGGCGTGCTTTTCACCTTTCTTCGGGCGATATTAGACCAGCAATACAGGCTCCGGAGCGGTCAAAATGCCGCTTTAGGGCCCTTTTATATGTAAAAAACGGCTGAAAAAGCCCATTTTTCCGGTGTACTTTTTATCTATCTTTACGGCGCAAGGATAGATAAAAAAGGGGCGGGCAAGAGGACTTGAACCTCAAAAAGCCTGATAATCATTGACTTTTTTGAACCGACGGAAAATCTTGTAATAATCCAATCAAACATTGCGCGGGCAAGAGGACTTGAATGTAGGATAAACAACATTGAACATTTCACGCCTGTCCCTCTCTTATGCCGGCTATGATGCCGCAGCAGAGCGAAGCCATGCTTTCGGGCGGCTCCTTCTTGCCGCCCTTTATCCACCTTTGGATTATCGAGAATATGGCGGAGATGCAGGCCGTATTCATGTAGGCGGAGGAGGGATTCTCGTCGCCTATGATGGAGTCCACCTGCTCGTCCGTCAGCAGGGGATGCCCGATGTTTATAAGCCAGCCGAGCTCCACGCTGTTCTTACCCGCTTCGGTAAACGCCTGCGTCATCCACTCCATC
>JAFXSG010000043.1 GCA_017525875.1 Clostridia bacterium
TCAGAGGTGAAGATCACCACCGGTGCGGTCGTCGATGCCGTCTGGGAAGCAAAGATAGGCAATATGGGAAAGGCGATATATGTGTTTGAAGTCCAGTCCAAGGGCTCCATCGACAGCCTTATCCTGAACCTCAAAAAGGCACAGAGCAACGCCGCCGTTCAGGCCGTCGTAGCCGTGGCAGACGAAGAACAGCTTGCGAAGATCATTCGCGAGAGCGCCGGCGTCATCGACGAGAAATCCCTTCGCACATGGAACAGCGAAGACGTCCTTGCCGTTTACGACGCCCTGGTGCGCGCACATGAGTCGATTAATAAACTGGCACTTGTGCCGGAGAGTTTTTAATTACTGTGGTATCCGATATTTAAATGCAAAGGAAGGTTATGATAATATGCCCAAACTTTCTGCCGAAACTCAGTTTAGTATTTATAAAATTGACTTTGACTCAGTTGAAAGCACTTTCGATATTACGGGAGAAAAGGGAACAAAAGAATACCTTGAAAACATCATTGCCGTTATAATAAATAGCGTCTGTTCTCTTGTTAGGAAAAAGCCTTCCTCTCAGATTCAACAGATTCAGTTTCAGAGTTTCAGCGGAGTGGTATTTAAAACGGTTCACGAACCTGCGTGGAAAACAGTTGCAGAGCAGATAATTGCCAATAATGAGATCGAAGGGGCAGAGATGGCCCACGGTTTTCTCACTAATACAAACGTATCATATATTCTTTTGTGCGCAGTAGGATCAAAGCTGTATGCCTGCACCGGCGGTTATGGCAGTAACTATATCAGCAAATTCGTAGTGAAAAATTACGGGTTATACCTGCTGCCGAAGCTGGTAGAACGCAACAATCCAATCGTAAAAAGTGTGATTCAAAACAACTTGGTCGGCAACCAAGCATCAACAAATAAAGTTAATCGAAAAACAACGTCTTTATCTTTGGAACAAGATATGAGCAGTGTCTTTCGTCAGTTAACAGTTGAGGCAGAGCGCTCGATCGTTGAGGGTATTGGTATCTCCTTTGATGAGAGTGAGTCCGATCAGAAGAAAACGAATCTCGTTAATAAAGACTCATTCATCGTTCGCCGTAGTCTGTCTCTCAATGAATTGGTAAACCTGCTACATCGTTTGTCAGAGGTCGAGGAAAGAGATGACGCTTTCGCTTTAAACTATATGGTTCTTGCGCGTAAAAAGGGCATAAAAAACGCCGATCTATTCGAAAAGATGGTTTCAGATTTTGCTGAAGGTGATCTCTCCCGCTTCATGCTCGTTGGTGATGAATTTGAGCAATACTATATAAACTCATCGCGTTATATAATTAAAGATAATGATGATGCAATACTTATTGACCAAGTTGAACCTATCGACTTGCCAACAGTTTTTGCTCTTTTAAGCGCTGATGGTAAAAAAGTGTCAAAAACCAATGTCAAGATAATGCTGAAACAGTGGCAATTATCCACTGAGGATAACAGTGGAAATATAACGCTGTTTCCTATTAGTATATTTGATGCATTGCAAGGGTTTGTTGAATTTGGAGAGACAAAGGCTCCGTGCTATCTGTTTAATGGAAGCTGGTATGTTTTCGACAATCAATATGATGCCCTTCTTTCAAGAGAATATGAGGACTTGTTTGATAACAACAAGCCCATTGCAGAATCAATAATCTCAAAATGGGGGTTGACTCACGCAGCATCTACCGAAGAAGATTACAATAAATGGCTGTCTGATAAAGAAGGCATTCAGGTTGCTCACACAGTTCTAATGAGGAATATTGAAATTGCGGATGCCATCCTGTTTGATGAAAGTGATGATCGTACAGTTTATCTGTTACATAACAAGGCTTTGTTTAACGGAGAAGGTGCGCGTGATTTGACAAATCAGATATTATCATCTTCAGAGTATCTGAATATGCATCGTGTTTCCTATGATTCAACAGATTTTTTTGCGGATTACTATAATAAAATTGTAGAAAAGGCAAAAAAGGAAAACAGGCAGGTGACTATCGGCATAGATGGTTTTATTGCTCGCTTAAAAAGCTCCAAAATATGCTACGTTGCTGGGTATCTAACACAGTTTAAGCGTAGTAGTGATTCAACTTATGCCAAATATCTTAGCATAGAGCTATGGAGAAAGCTCAAAGCAAAAGGAATCGATTTTGTGATGGTGGGATTGGGATAAGTCATTGTTTGCATGATGCTTGAGTGAGCTGATTGATATATGAAATAATGAATATGCAAACAAACCAACTGTCACGGATTCGGCAAATCATGTTGTTATTGTGAACTATCCCCAATAAGGGCAACACCACAAAGGTGCAGCCCCTCTTTTCATGCCAGTACGATCTCTTGGATCGCTTTCTCCTCGGCTCTTGCCCTACAGAAGTTCATAGCCTGTATCCAGCCGAGCTGATCGTGGGCTTTGAGCTCTTTGTTGACGCCTTCGGCTCGGGCGAGTTGGAAAGTAATGAAGTCTATCTGTTTTTTGACCTGATAGTCGATAACAATGCAGGATCGCACTACCTTAAAACTTATCGCGCATCACCCACGGGTATGGGATTATTCCCGGTGCGTGGGTCCGATGAGGCAACAGACGAGCCGCTGATGCGGTCTGCCGGCATTTCAATCAAAAAATCGCAATCATACGTGCTGAACTGGATATAATAGGTTAGCCTACCCTCTTCAACTGCGGTCTTTATCCGTGCGATCGGGGCTTCGGGTAATGCGGCTTCGGCGGAGTAAACCAGCCAGCCTGTTACGTCGTATTCAAATCGGCAGTCGAGATAAGGCGTTTCATCATACACGCCTGCTAAAGCGAGAGCTTGGATGAATGCTTCGTCCATAGGGAGATCTCCTTCGACCGGCGCGTCGAATTCGGATGATACGAGCGTCCCTTCTTCGGCGGAAGCGATAAGTCGGGTGAGAGTTTCTATGCTAAAAAGCCCCAAGCGCATATCCGCCCACGAGGGGTCTGCCGCCAGCAGCCGCGCGATAATCGATGCTTTGCTTTCCGGCACGCCATACCTTTCTGCTATCTTCCTTAAGTCAGCAGTGCTTTCGTATGTATTGGCGATCACCTTTCCGTTGTTTGTTTCCGTGAGCGAGGATATCTGCACAGTCAGCTGATCAAGCAGGTATGCCGCTTTAGCTGCGTCCTTGTTGTCAAGGCTGACGAGAACGGTCCTGTGTTCTTCATTAAGATACCCGAGACGATACATCGAGCCAATCAGAGCGTTTACCGTCAGCTCCATGGTAGCGCCCTTAAAATCCATATCGCTTATTACTTTTTTAGCGTCATCGTTCAGCGGGATGACGTCAAGCACCTTTTCCTCTTTATTAATCTTTATTTCAAGGCTTGGGTTCACATCGATGGACACCGTTGCGAACACCTTGTTATCCGGCGCTTTGTTGATAAAAGTTCCTATTACTGTGCCGATCGCAAACAGAAACATGGCTGCGGCGGCAGCGGCAATATAACGCCATGTGCGTTTTGCGTTCAAAGCCTTCCGGGGAGCGACGGACAAATTACGGCAGGAGCTTTTCGCCCTGTCCAGCACGTCGGGAGTTGTGTTTTCCATAGCTTTTTTGAGCCTGTTTTCAAGCTCTTTTTCTGTCATCCTCATTTACCGCAGCTCCTTTCCTTCATATTCTTTCCTGAGCTTCATCAACGCTCGTCGGTATTTTGTCATTACCGTGGAAGCAGGCCCGCCAAGCGCCTTTGCGATCTCACGAAAAGTAAAGCCAGAGATCAGGTGAAGCGATACTATCTGCCGCTCTTCCGGTGAAAGCGCCGACAGGAAGCTTTGCAGCATAAGCCTGTCCTCTGCGTCTGCTATCGGATCGACGGGGAGGGAATCCGCTTCATCATCAAGGCTTGAAACCGCTTCCTTTTTGTGAAGACGCATTCGGTCAATGCAGATGTTCTTTGCGATACGGATGATCCAAGCAAAAGGCTTGCCCTGAGGCTTGTAGCTTTTTGCCGAAGCATATATCTTTACAATGCAGTCATGAAGTGCGTCCTCGGCGTCATGGCGGCTCCCGAGCACGGAAAGCGCATAGCTGTAGACAGAAGAGGACGCAATGGAATAAAGCTCGTCAAGCGCATCGATTTCGCCGTTTTTGAGCCTTAATATGCAGCGCTCTGTCGCCGCATCCCTCTTGAGCTGTTCGCGATCGCAGCCGGTTTCCGCTTTCATTGCATTACCTCTTATATTAGGATAACGCATGAAAACGGCAAAATCATTCAGAATATGACAACGTCGATAAATATATTATTCTTTGGCGACTGATAACACGCCCCCGTCCATCTCGCAGACAGTATCGCAGAGGGCGTCTATATCCGCCGGATTATGCGAGGAGAGGATTATCGTTTTACCTTTTCCGACAAGTCCCTTTAGCAGCTCGCGCATCTCCTGAACTCCGTTTTTGTCAAGCCCGTTCATGGGCTCATCGAGTATGAGAAGCTCGGGATCCTCCATGATGGCCTGCGCGATCCCGAGACGCTGGCGCATACCGAGGGAGTATTTGCCCACGGGCTTTTTCATATCGGGATCGAGCCCTACGAGGCGGATGGTGTCCTTGATTCGCTGTTTGTTGATCTTTTTATTGACGGACGCAAGTATCGAGAGGTTTCGGAAGCCGGATAGATGGGGAAGAAAGCCCGGAGCCTCTATGATGAGACCGAGGCTTTTGGGGAAATCCTCCTGCCTGCCTATGAGTTTTCCATTTACCTTTACCGTGCCGGAGGTGGACTTCAAAAATCCGCAGATACATTTCATCATCACCGTCTTGCCGGAGCCGTTGTTGCCGACAATGCCGTGGACTTTGCCTTTTTCGAAGCTGTGGGTTATGCCTTTCAGCACCTCGTCCTTGCCGAAGGTCATTTTCAGATCCTTTATTTCTATAGCGTTTTCCATATCAAAACCTGCCTGTTCCTTTCGAAAAATTGAAGTTATAGCGTTTGATCGCCCCAAGCGAGCCCAAGTATAAAAGCACGCAAAGCCCAAGCATTATCAATATCGACTGCCATATAGCGGGCAGCTTATCGTACCCGAAGTTGTGCATATGGTAGGATGCGTGATTCAGCGGTGAAAGCCAGCCGAATATTAGATTGGCTCGATACATCCGCGATTCGGGGATATTGAAAACGGTCTTGACAAGCTGCGGGTTCATCAGATACCCGTACAGCGAAAGCCCGAACGCCGATACGACCGAAGCCGACTTGCCAAACATTATGCTCATGAACATCATCAGCATCACGAGCACCAGCGTATATGAGGTCATCAGCGCGAATATCACCGCCATGCAGGCATACGGGGTGGTCGTCTCCATGGTGCGCACGAACGCGGGAACGGCGATTGCATCGCCCGCGCCGGAAAAGCCGAGCATCGCGGCGGTTTCCGACCATTTGTTGCCGACAAAGCTCGTTCGCATGCAAAGGAGCGAGGTCACCGCAAGCACGGCTGTGCAGTAGATCAGCGCACAGGCCGCGATATAGACTACCTGCCCGGTGAGCCATTGCCTTCGGCTCATCCTCGAAAGGAAATACGGCGTATCGGCTTCGAGAAAAGGCATGTCCCCGAGCATCAATATGAGCAGCATTGAGGCAAGCATTATGGCGTTGGAATCGTCGAAGGTCCAGATGAAAGGCTCCGCGAGCTGCATCACGGTCCCGTTTCTTTCCGCAAAGCCCGTCACTTTGCCGGAAAGAAAGAAGCAGAGTACGATCATCAGCAGGAACGTGAATATCACACGCAGGTTCCCGTGCCAGCGGCGGAAGTTGTATCCGGCGGCAGTAAATACTTTTGCTGTTCTCATATCTGTCTCCTTATTCTTGTATATGCCGCCGCGCTGAAGGCCGCTATAAGCACGCAGGCCAACGCAAGACTTATAAGGATTGGCGTCATTGGGCTCTCAAACAGCGAATCGGTGCTCAAATACATCGATGGCACGAGCCGCATAGCCGTTGGGAAGTACCGTGTGAACGCGATCTCCATGAGGTAAAAGAGTATGAACGGCGAGGCGACTGCGGAGAACCTGTTGACGGTCGCGCCTGCAATCAAGAGTCCCACCGCCGACCACAGCGCTGCGCCTGCGGAATACAGACCTATCATGCGGAGGATGCTAAAAACGTGTTCGGCCATGGAGACGCCGTTATCCGCGGGCATGCAGTAGGGGGAAACGATTAGGTATAGCGCCGTATAGAATATCGCCATCCCGAGCGCCGCGGCAAGTGCGGGCACGAGCAGGGAGACAATGCCCCGCACGGCGATATACGCCGCCCGCCCGGTTTTGGATACGTAGGCCTTTATAAAGCCGGATGTCAGGTCGTCTATGAAAAGCACGGAGCAGGGCAGCGCCGCAGCGATCGGAAGCACAAAATGCGCCGCGTCTGAATTGACCGCAATGGAGAAAAACATGTGCTCCATGCCGAATCTTAAAGAGCCGGGCTCCGTATTCGGGAGGGTCTTCAAAAACTCTATGAGCTCCTTAATGCCTCCGAAGATCAGCCCCGCGAGGATAATAACGACCGCCGCGGCAAAGCGCGGGGACAGTACCGCGCGGGCAAGCTCGTTTTTGAACGTTCGCAAGAATCTCATAACGTATCGTTCCTTCATCAGTATCCACGCGTAAGGTCGATGATGCTGCCGTCGATGGCGTTTATCATCATAATGCAGTACCCGGCGCCGCCCTGTATCACGGTCCCGTCAGGCGAGGCAATAAGCTGCGCCTGCGAGGGGTCGTCATACTTCCACTCGATATTACCCATGAACACCCAAACGGGGACGAGCGCATAGTCCTCCGCGCCGGTTCCGGCCTTGACTCTGTAATAGCACAGCTCGATACTGCTGATATTCACCGTTCGCTCTGTTGGCGCGGCCTCGTTCGTGCCGATCGGCGGGATATTCCCCACAAGGTCGAGCTTTGCCCTGAACGTTTCGTAAATCTCGGAGAAAGGTTTTAACGGAGCGTTGCGTGAGATCACGCCGTCGTTGTTGTCCGAGGTGCAGCTCGTCCAATGCAGGTATAAGATCCTGCCGTTATAAACGTAAATGCGCAGCACGTTCGGAAGCCACAGCGCGTCGAAATCCATACCGGCGGACATGTTCCTGTATTTGAGCCTTGCGGTGCTCGCGGTATCGTCAATATCTATCGGCGCCATGCGGGCGTTGCCGACCTTGGGCACGAAGGCAAAGCCCATTGCCTCATAGCTCATGGTGGGCAAAGTGGTGTTGAGGCGGGATTTGCCCGAGTATGCAAGGGTCAGGGTGTCTGAAAGTCCGACCTTACTCAGGAACTCCTCGGCGATCTTCAGCGCGTCCTCCGGGCTCGTTTCATTGCGGCGGAGCTCCCTTTCAACGGGCTCCACGCCCTCTATCCCTTCATACATGCCGCCCTCGCCGTAGTAATCGAAAACATAGTCCGGCAGGCCTATCACGTCCCCTCCCCCTGCACCGCAATTCGGGGACAAGGTGCGGTTTTCACTTGCCGTAAACAGCAAATTCTCTCTGTACGAATAGTCTTCGTCACTGTAAATGCCTGCCTTGCCTTGTAACAAATAGAGATCGTGTTCTATGTTCGCTCCGTTAACGCAGCACGGACCGGAAACCAGTCGGTCATCCGAATCGAAGCAGCCCTTCTCATAACCTCTTCCGTCGGGAGCGCAGCCTATGCCCTCGCAGTCCTTGAACAGTACTCTCACGAACCTGTCGAACAGATCTTCATCCATGTACTTCGCTTTGGCGACCCCGTACACCGGGAATATCCCGCCCGCAGGGACGATGACGTCGGCGTCTATATTGACGGTGTAATCGAGCCTTTGGTGTGTCCCCGCTCCGCCGAAGTCGGGGTCGCCGAGCGCCTGCGTCCAACTCTCCGTGATATGCTCCGGCTGTCCCGGATCCTGTGGAGTCGGCGTACCGTCCTCTGACTTCACCTCGCCCACATGCATTCCGTCGATCTTCGTCTTTGCGGCGACCGCTTCGCCCTCCGGCGTCTTGACGCAGCCGGAAGCGACTAATAACAAGCATGCAAGCAGCAAACACGCTATTCCTTTGATCCGTTTTTTCATGTTCATTCCACTCCTCCGTTCATTGGTGTTTACATAAGGTTAACGGAGATGAGGGGCGTTTTCATTCATAAACTTAAAAAAGGAGCTGCGCCGTGAAACGCAGCCCGTTGATGAGATCATTCCAACACTATTTCTCGAATTACTTGTTCCTCGGCTCGTGCTCGGCAGGAGTTCATTGCTCGGATCCATTCGAGTTGATCACGCGCCTTGAGGTCTTCGGTCACGCCTTCGGCCTTGGCAAGCTGGGAGGTGATGAGTTCGATCTGCTCATTGGCCTGGCGGTCGATTTCGACGAGGTGTTCCGTAAGAGTATTTTCCATAAGCATCAACGCGAAGGTGTCGGGCTGATGCTCCTTCAAATACTTCTTACGCATACGTCCGAAGCGGCCGATATCCCCGATCGGTTGGGGCGAGAGTGTAAGGTCGGGATAGTAATAATCTCCGTGTTTGGTGTAGGTGATCTCCATGTGTGCATCCTCCTTTATGATACTATGAATTCTTTTATGGCGTCGGCCGCCTTTTCCAGCATGCCTTCAATAAGCCCGGCGATAAAGGGAATGGCAAACATCGCTCCGGCGACGACAAGCAGCTGAAGCAACAACTCCTTCGAGCTCATGCGCATAATAACGAGCAGCAGATCGTACATGAGGAGGAGCCCGCCGCCGATCGTAAGCACATAGATCCCGATTCCCGCCGCAAGCCTGCACACAAGACGCAGTATCGTTGTCAGCAACCATATCGGTGCAAGGAGTAGCTTTGCCGCTATTCTCATACCCATCATCCCTTTCGCTTTTCTATGAGTACATCATAACAGACAGGGCTCGGTTTGACGAATGTGCGGATAAAAAGAGCCGTGCGAACGGCTCATGGTATCCTTGGTTTTATTGCTTGAGTCCACTCCTATAAATTACTCCTCAGTATTTACCCAATTATCATCGAATGCCAAAGCACCTATTTCAGCCTTCAACACGGAGTATTGTTCATCTTTTAGTGCATTATCAATACTACACTGTATGCTTTCGTATTCATCGAAAGTTAAATTGGTCCATTTTTCGTTTCGTCCCAGTTTTTCCAATATGACACTGTCCACAGGACACTCGCATTTGCAAAAATCAATTTCCACATCAATATGGTCTCTGAAAACATACAGGTATTTATAAGTCATATTAACGATTTTTTGCGCAAATCCAAACGGCTTGTAATCTCGCCCTTTTCCTTTAATCGTCTTTGATTTAACCTCATCGCAATTCCAAAATACGGTGTTGCAAACCTCTCGCTTATTCACTTTACTATAATCGTAGGAACTTGCCTTAAGGGTTTCAAGAATATAGTCTATTCTTTCCTTCTTAGAAGGTTTATTAAAATCTTCACAAACAAATCTTCCACCCGACAGCATATCTCTGTCGGCAAGTTCGATACATCTCCTGACAACATCATCAGAATTATCCAGTTTAACGTGTTGCCCCAATACAGCCTGCTTCAAAAAACGTACTTGATAATTATTCATGTCTCGATCTCCTTCATTGACACTATGAGATTATGTCTTTTCCATGGATTATCTTTCATCAAGACAAATTTACCACACCGGCGCAAAATTTTCAATCTCGCCAAAAAGAAATTTACCACCCCCATCAGGGGGTGGCAAAACTTTTGCGTCCTCAGATCATCACCTTTACTGCGAACCCAGTGGGCCAGAAGTAAAAGTTCGTCTGATTCTGCTTTGGTGGAGCATAGCGGACTCGAACCGCTGACATCCACACTGCCAGTGTGGCACTCTACCAGCTGAGCTAATGCCCCATAACGGCAAGTATTATACACTATGCCGACGGATTTGTAAAGTGGTAATTTGATATATTGTGAGAAACTCCCGTCAATCCCTTTGTTCTATATCCGATTTATACTTCGGGAAATAACGGTAAAGCGTGCAGGTCATACCGCCGTTTGAAAGCTTGCGGCGCTTGTTTGCGCGCTCGCCGTAGATCCTCTCGAAATCCGGGTGGGAGGCGATGATATTCACGCTCCAGCCGTCCAGCGCGGAGAAAACGCAGTGCATTTCGCGGTAGAGCTTTTCGGCGTCCTTTTTCTCAAGCAGGCGTTCGCCGTACGGCGGATTGCAGCAGAGCACGCCGCCTTTGCGAGTTTCAACAAGGCTCTGCACGGGGGCGACGCGCCAGTTCAGCATCACGCCGGCTTTTTTCGCGTGCTTTTTACACAGCTCGATCGAATGCGCGTCGATATCGGCGCCGGTGATGTCGAACGGGACTCTTTTTATGGAATCTTCAGCTCTCTCGCGGGCGAGCGCAAAGGCGTTCTCACGGATGAAATGCCAGTCCTCCGCGGCAAAACTGCGGCCGAGGCCGACGGCGGTATTCGTTGCGAACAGCGCAGCCTCGATAGGCATCGTGCCGGAACCGCACATCGGGTCGAGGAACGGGCGTTCCGCCGTGTAGCCGGAGAGGCGAACGATCGCCGCTCCGAGCGTTTCACTGATCGGCGCCGGAACGTTATACGTGCGGTAGCCCCTTCTTGAAAGCCCCGCGCCGCAGCAGTCGAGCGCAACGGTCACTTCGTCGCGCAGGATGCCGATCTCGATGATGATATGCTTGCCGCTCTCGGGGAGCACCTTCACGCCGTACGCTCTGAAAAGCGAATCGACGATCGCCTTTTTTGCGATGCTCTGGCAGTCGGAGACGGAGAAAAGGCGGCTCTTGGCGGATTTGCCGTTGACGTGGATGAAGTTTGTTTTGGAGAGATAATTTTGCCACTCGATCGCACGCACGCCATCATACAGTTCCTCAAATGTGACGGCGCGGAAGGAACCGACCTCCATCAGAACGCGCTCCGCAGTGCTCAGGTTGAGCAGCGCGACAGCCATATCCGTGTAACTGCCGGTAAAATCCACGCGCGCGTCATGCACCGCGGTCACTTCGATGCCGAGCGCACGCAGTTCGTTTGAAACGAGGGCCTCGAGCCCGAGCTTGCAGGTCGCAAAATACTTATTCATCGTCATCTCCGTCATCGTTAAAAGGGTTTTGCCCGGACGCATTTTCAGAAAGCTCCGGCAATTCGAGCAGCCGGTCGATCGCGTTCTCGATGCGCCGCACGGTAACACCGTGCGCTGCGGCAAACTCTGAAAGCTCCGGGGTTTCGCGGTCGTGGCTGTGAGCAAGCACGAAATAGACTATCGCCGCAGCCATCGCTTCCTTCTGTCCGTATGGAAGCTGCGGCTTGTGCTTGTAATGAGCCAGTGTGTATAGCTTGCACAGCATCAACGCCGGTCCCATAAGCTCTTCGGCGGTTTTCTCAAGCTCCTTTGCGACTGTTTCGAATATGTACCGATAGCACTGCGGAAAATCGTTGTAAACGACCGAATCGCCCAAGGCGCAGATGCGAGCTCTGCCGTCGGAAAGCATGACGAAACGGAAATCCTTGCGTCCGCCGGAAAAATCGGATTGAAGATGCGCTGCGGCAAGCCTGCGCATAACGGGGGAACAGTCCGGCTCCACGAGCAGACGCCTGAGCAGCCTTTCGGTGCGCTCAAAGTCGACAAGCAGCAGGAACACGATGTATAGATCTCCGAACGGGCAGTTACGGTCCGTCATTGCCCAGTTGACCAGCCGAAGCATGGTCTTGGGTTCATTATGCCAGAAGTCTTCAAGCTCCTCCCGCGTATAGCCCACAAGCTCTTCGGTGAGCTTGCAGCGCGCAATGAACTCGCTGTGCGGGACGGCGTATTCGATCTGGAAACGGCGGCGTTCGCCTCCTGCAAGCGTCTCCTCGCAGACCTTTTTATAGAAATACGCCACGGAATCATTCGGTTCCACGATCAGGTTCTGCGCATAGCAATTTTTCGCGCGCTCCGCATCGCTGGCTTCATACGCCGCATGCGCGAGAAAGTGCATGAAGGTGCGGTTATAAGGTTCCTGCGCGGTCATGCTCTCGGCATAGACGATCGCTTTATCGAAAAGCTCGATCTCCATCATGACCGTATATGCGCGGACGAGCTCGTTCGGATCGGTCAGCTTGAACTCGGAGATCTTCTCCGCCAATGCCTGCGCCCGCTCCTTTTGACCGAGCTGATGACAGAGCATTGCGGCGCAGCACTGGACGGTGAACTCGTTTTTAAGCTTATCGGAGACGGAGTCAAACAGTTTGAGACCGTCGGCAAAGCGTTGCTCACAGTAATAATCGAGCAGAAGATCGGTGAAAATCCGCGCATCCTCCGGAAAACGGGCATGCGCGGGCTCGAGCAGGGCGATGGCAGCGGTGAAATCGGCATTTTCGCTCAGCGCGGCTGCATCGTTTGCGATGCGCTCCGCTTCGATCTCGTCCACGTCGCGCAGGATCGGCTCGCTCCGCTTTTCATCGTCGAGGTATTCTTCGCAGAAATCCTCGGCTTCGATCGCGTTCAGCGCGTCGTTATACTGGAGCGGTTCCGTCGTCAACTTTGCGGAAAGGGAAAAATCAAAGCAGTCAAGTGCGGCGCGCAGCTCTCCCCGCGAAGCAAGGCAGTGCCCGAGGCGGAGCACAGCAGGACGAAACTCATCGATATCCGGGCGCAGCAGCGGAGCGACCCAGGCGGAAGCCTCCACTGCACAGTCCATGTCGAGATATGTATCGGCGATCATCAGGCAAAGCTCACGCCCTTCTTTGGAATCAAAAGGCACGCAGGCAAGCGCTCTGCGGTAATAACGCAGCGCGCTGAGGAAGTCGCCCTCGTCCAGCTTGTCGTTGGCCTTGCGTGTGAAAAACGCGCTCTGGCTGCCGATGCTGATCACGGCGGCTTTTCCGCTTTTCCTGATTTTCGGCGGTTTGGCATTCATTGGTTCGGTTTATTCTTCGTCGCTGCCTTCTGCGCTCGATGCTGCTTCAAGCAGCGCGGACAGCTCTTCCTTGTTGAAACTATAGCGACGGTTACAGAAACTGCAAACGAGCTCTGCTTCGCCGTCCTTCTCGATAATGTCCGTAAGCTCATCTTTGCCGAGCGAAATGATAACGCGTTCAAGCCTCTCACGAGAGCAGTCACAGCGGTACTCGGGGACCATCTCGTCCGACACTTCAAAATCCATACCGTCAAAGAGCTTATCCATCGCGGTCATCAGGCCGTCGCCCTCGTCAAGATGGAGGGAAAGACGTGAGATCTCCGGAGCAAGGGCTTCAAGGCGTTCGAGGTCTTCATCCGGGCAGTTGGGCAGGGGAGCCAGCATCAGCCCCGCTGCGGAACGCACGCGCCCGCTCTCCGTGTCCACGCGGACTCCGAGGTACACGAGCGACGGCTGCTGCTCGCTGACGAGAAAATAGTTCGCAAAATCATTGGCGATCTCACCGGAAACGAGCGCGCAGCGACCAACGTAAGGCTCCTTGAGTGAAAGGTCGCGGATCACGCGCATCTCACCGTCGGTACCGACGACTCCGGCGACGTCCAGCTTGCCGAGTGCGTTGGGAGGCAGCTCGACGTCGGGATTGGTGATGCAGCCCTTGACGATGCCGCCCGTGTGGCCGACAGCGGTCAGGTTGCCCGCAGGACCGCCGCCCGCAAAGGTGACGGTGACGCTGTCCGTATCGTTCTTGAGCCTGGCGCTCATCATCGAAACAGCGAGCAGGAGCCTGCCGAGAGCGGCGGTGCAGACGCGGCTGAGCCCGTGAAGCCGGCGCGCCTCTTCAATGAGCTCCGCACCGGAGATCGCGATAACGTTTACGCTTTTATTCAGGAGGAGTCCTCCTATCATTCTGTCATGAGTATTATCCATTGTCTTACCTGTGAAAAATTACTGAGCTTTGAACGCGCAGAACTGGATGCGTTCCGTGGTGTCGAAAACCGGCTTTTGGGTGAAGCAGGCGAAGGTCTTCACCTCGTTGAACCCCGCCTCACGGAGCCATGCGGTAAGTTCCTCTTCACTGTGTGCGCGCTGGATATGCTTTTCACGGAATCGCTCGTACAGTCCGCCCGAGCCGTGTGCGGTGAAGAAATCGAGATCCATCTCGATAAGGCAGGATCCGGGATCGTAGTTGTTGCGCCAGAAATAGGCTTTGTCCTCCCGGCTGTCCGAAAAGGAGTTGCACCCGAGCACTGCGGAAAGCTTGTATTCGCTTGAAACGTCGAAGTAAAGCGCACCGCCTGCCTTAAGCGAAGCATAAGCGCTTTTGAAAAAAGCGAGCACGTCCTCCTTGGAAGTGAGATAGTTCACACAGTCGCAGCAGGCGATGATCGCATCGACAGGGCGGTGGAGCGTGAGCGAGCGCATGTCCATCCGCACGAACGGAATGAACTGCCCCGCATAGCGGGCTTTTTCGGAAGCGACGGCGAGCATCTCGTCCGAAAGATCGGACGCAGTGATGTTGAGACCGGCCTTTTTCAGCGGTATTGTGATGCTGCCCGTGCCGCAGCCGCATTCGAAAACGGTATTCGGCCGGCAGCTGCTGCGCTCCGCACCGAAGCGATCCATGAGCAACAGCAGATAGCGTGCCCACTGACCGTAGTTCACACCGTCCATGAATTCATCATATAAAGCTGCAAATTTCCCGTACTGCACGTTTTCCTCCAAAGCCATCCTTCATTATACCCCGAATCGGCGCTTATGGCAAGACGCCTCAGCCTTTGCCCGCGCTGTAAACAGCTTTATCATTTGTCTCTGATCCTTTTCAGCAGGGGCAAAACTGCCCGCATCATGATCGACGCGGGCAGCCGAATTCGCTTGGATCAAACGGGATTATTTGTGGGTCTCGTTATACTTCTTGATGCCGAGCGCAAGCAGGTCCATTGCCCTCTCGAGCTTATCCTGCTTGAGGACGTACGCGATGCGGATCTCGTTGAGGCCCTTGCCGGGGGTGGCATAGAAGCCTTCGCCGGGCGCGAACATAACTGTATCGCCGTTGTCTTCAAAATCGGTGAGCAGCCACTTCTGGAAGGTATCGGCATTATCAACGGGCAGAGCAGCCATCATATAGAACGCGCCCTGGGGCTCCTTGACGACGACGCCGGGGATCTCGAGCAGCTTCTTGTAGCAGGTGTCGCGGCGGAGCTTATACTCCTTGCGGACCTGGTCGAAGTACGCGGGACCGACCCTGTAGAGCGCCGCGGAAGCGATCTGGTCGAGTGTTGCGACGGAAAGCCTCGCCTGGCAGAATTTGAGCAGGTTCTGCTGCAGATCCTTGTTGCGGGTGATGATCGCACCTATACGTGCGCCGCAGGCGGAGAAACGCTTGGAAACGGAGTCGATGATGACCGCGTTGTCGTGAAGCTCCTCAAACTGGCCGATGGTAGCAAGATTCTCGCCGCCGTAAACGAACTCACGGTAGACCTCGTCGCCGATAACGAAGATGTTATGCTCCTTCGCGAAGTCCGCGATGGTCCTGAGCTCTTCGGGAGTCAGCACGACGCCGGTGGGATTGCCGGGGTTGGTGAACATGATCGCGCGGGTGTTCTCGTTGTAAGCCGCTTCGAGCTTTTCGCGGAACGCGTAGCGATAGCCTTCCTCGGGGGTGGTGGTGATGGGACGGATAACGCCGCCCGCACTCCTCACGAAGGTGTTGTAGTTGGGATAGAAGGGCTCCGGAATGATGACTTCGCTGCCGGGATCGAGGATGCAGAGCATAAGCATCTGCAGCGCTTCGCTGCCGCCGGTGGTGATCAGGATCTCATTCTGCTCATAGTGGATGCCGAGCTTGTCGTAGTAGTGCTGGATCGCGTCGATAAGTACGGGCATGCCCGGGGAAGCGGCGTATGCGAGAACGGGGTTATCGAAATTGTGGATCGCATAGTAGTAGTTGGGCGGGGTCTCGATATCGGGCTGGCCGATGTTGAGATGATAGATGGTCTTGCCCTTTTGTTCGGCCTCGACCGCATAAGGATGGAACTTGCGCATGGGCGAAAGGTTGCAGGCCTGCGCTTTTTGCGAGATCTTCATTTTGCGCCTCCAATGGATGGTTTTTTTGTCCCGAGACCTCGGCGGAGCCGCTGCTTCGGTTTCTGTCATACGGGGTAATTTTATCATTGTACAAAGGATTTTGCAATACAGCCCCGCATGGCTTTGACGATATATTTATTAAGACCCGAATACTGCGTCGGAGCGGAACGAAAAAGGCGGAAAACAGGACTGTTCGCCGCATGAATGAAGCGGGGCCCCTTTCGGGGCCCCGCAGGTGGGCAGTGATAAAACTCAGCCGAGTCTGGGCTCGTCCGCCGGGAAACAGTCGATGATGCCCATTGCGCAGCGGATGATCAGCGTCGCGTCGACGAGATCGTACACGCCGTCGCCGTTGACGTCCATCTGAGCGAGCTGCTCATCGGTCAGCTCGATAACGCCCATCGCATAGCGCATAGCAAGCAGCGCGTCCGAAACGGTGACTTCGCCGTCGAGGTCGACGTCGCCCAGGGTGCTGACGGGTTCGGGCTCAACGCACTCGAACGGGATCGTGTAGAAGGCAAACGAGTCGCCGTAGTTGTATGTGTACGTGGAAACGAGGCTCGTATCGCCGTTGACGTAGACCGTTACGTTCTCCGCGAACGCGTATCCTTCCGGAAGACCGACGGAGACGTTGACGGAGTAGTGGCCGCCTGCGACGAATGCGTCGTGGAAGCCGCTGATGCTGTCTTCATCGAACCAACGGGTGTACTGGATCGTGTAGGGTTCGCCCTCCGGTATCACGATGCTGCCAAGATGATCGTCCGCATTCTCACCTGCGACGGGTTCGGTCTCGATGCCGTTGACGTAGATCGTGTCGATGTAGATCGTCGACGGGATCGCGGGGATGGTGTATTCGTTCATAACGACCCACGCGGTCTCGGGATCCTCAACGCGGGAATAATCCGTGTTGATAAGCTCCGTGCCGCCGTTTGCGAGCAGGACTGCATCCTCTGCAAAACAGTAGCCATCGTTCGGAACAACGCACGCGCCGACGATATAGGTGCTGCCCTCTTCGAGCACGTCTTCGGCGGTGAGCGGCTGTCCGGTGGTGTTGTTGTAGGCGGTGATGGTGTTGATATAGTAGTTCGCGTCCGCGGGAACGCTGAGCGCCATGAACTCCGCGCCCGTCATGCCTGCCTCGGGGGTCACGAAACCGACGACGTTGATCTCGGTGATCTCGGTCGGCTCTGCCGGGGCCTCCTCAACGGTAAACCCGATCGAGTTGACGTAAATGTACGGATGGGAGCCGCCCTGGTAGCCGCAGCCCATGGAGTCGACGAGAGCGTTCTCGCCGTTGATCGTGAACACAGCGTCATCCGCCAGGATCCAGCCCTCCTCGGGGATGAGCTGAACGTACATAGTATAGGTCGCAGCCGGGTTGTCGAAAACGTCGTCCGCGGTCATGACGCCGAAGCCGCCGCCGAACCAGCTCCAGTCGACGTAATCGACGGTGTAATGCGCGCCTTCGGGGACGCTGACTTCGAAATCGGGATGCTCGCCCCACGCGGGCACGGTGAAGCCTTCGATCTCGATGGCGTCGATAACGTCAGGCTCAGGCGCGTCAACTTTGAAATAGACGGAGTTTACATACTGATAGTTGGGGCCTCCGTCAAAGCCGTGGTCTCCGACGAGCGTTTCGTCGCCGTTGATGGTGACGGTCACGCCATCGGCAAAGTAATAACCTTCATCCGCAACGACTTCGAAGAACTGGTAGTAGTCGTAATCTCCGTTGTCGAAGGTCCCGGTTGCGTCAACGGTGTTGCCGAAACCGTCATACAGCCAGTTCCAGCTGGAAGTCAGGATCTGGTAGTGAGCGCCTTCGGGAACTGTCACGTCAATATCCGGATGCGCGCCGTAGACGGGAGCGGTGAAGCCGCCGATCTCGATCGCGCCGATGGAGTAATCCTCAGGCTCGTCTCCGGTGATCGCCACGTTGTCGACCGCGAAATAGTCGCCTTCGGAGTGCTGGGAGCCGTCCTTCTGATAGGACCACTTGAGCTCATGCTCGCCGGCGGCCAGGTCATAGCTGAAACTCTGCCAATCATTATCGAGAGCGCCGAGATCCAGCACGGCCGTACTGTCGACGTAGAAGCGGCAGTGATCCCAGATGCTGCGGAGGCCGACTTCGCCGCCGGTGCCCTCGCCCCATGCCATGTAATCGAAGGTGATCGTACCGTCGTTTTCAAAGTCAACTGTGGCTGTCATCTCGGAAACAGAGCTGTTTACGCCCGCGTTTCCGGATCTCGCGAATACGCGGCCGTTTTCCTCGTCAGTCACTGCGGTCCACAGATATTCGCCTGAAGTATAGAAATGGATGTTTCCACCCTCGGCGTTGACCGCGGCGTCGAGCTCCTCATTGATGGGGAGAGCCTCACGCTCCTCGAAGCGGACGTTGTCCACTGCAAAATAGTCGCCGGCCGGGTTTGCGGAACTGTCCTTCGAATAATTCCAAACGAAAGTGTGTGCGCCGGCGGTGACGTTCACGACGTATTCGGTCCAGTCGTTGTCCAGCGCGCCGTATTTGAAGATCTCGTTTCCGTCGATCATGAAGACGCACTTATCCCAAGCGTTACTGCCGCCTTCGCCCCATGCCTTGAAGTCGAAATGGATGGCCATGTTCGATCCGACGTACGAGGTCATGGACAGCGAGGATACGCTGCTTGCGACGCCTGCGTTGCCGCTCTGAGCATAAACGCGGTCATCCTCGGTAATGACCGTCCAGGGATAGTCACCCGGGCTGATAAAGGGGAGCATGCCTCCTTCAACGTTGAGCGCCTCATCAAGGGTGGGCTCGTCGGCGGGAACCGGAGCTTCGGTCCTTGCGAGCGCCGCGGCCGGAACGAGGCCGAACGACATCAGCACCGCAACAAGCAGAGCGATAAGTCTTTTTCTCATAGTAGATCCTCCTGCAATAATTTGATATGTGGTTATATCATGATGATATTATATCACTTTGCCCGGCTCAAGGCAATGGAAACGTCGCAGGCAACGCTGATACACCAAAACGAAGCAGAGCCCCTTGCGGGGCCCTGCCTGTGTGTCAGTTGGGTAATTCCATAGCTCTTACCGGGGCGTCGGAATTGGATCGGGCTCGACCGGGAAGTGGTCGATGATGCCCATCGCATAGCGCAGGATCAGCGTCGCGTCAACGAGGTCATACAAGCCGTCGCCGTTGACGTCCATCTGAACGAGCTGCTCCTCCGTGAGGTCCATAACGCCCATCGCGTAGCGCATCGCGAGCAGTGCGTCCGCAGCGGTGACTTCGCCGTCAAGGTCGACGTCGCCGTAGAAGCACACGATGAAGTCGATGGTGTAGATCTCGAGGTAGCCATCTTCATCATAGTAGCCCCACACAAACTCGGTCTCGCCGTTGATGAGCACGGTAACTTCCTCGGCGAACTCATAGCCCTCTTCGGGGAAGATGATGATGCCCATGTAGTAAGCGACGGAGGGTACGTTGAAGATGTCGTCGTCGCCCATCATGCCGCCGTCGCCGTTGAACCACCAGAACCAGGCCGCATCGTCGATGTAGTAGTGCGCGTCATCGGGAACGGTGATGCCGTAGTCGGGAGCATCGCCCCACGCGGGTTCAACAAAATCGTTGATCTCAATAGTGTCGATGATCTGAGGCTGAGGCTGGGGCTCGTCTTCGTAATAGATGGTGTACAGGCCGGTGACCTCCATGCCGTTTTCGCCGATCGTGCCGAGGAGCTCGGCCGCGCCGGTCTCGGGATCGATCTCATAGAGACCGTTGCTCGAGGTGGAGAAGATCTGCGCCCAGAAGAGCCTGCCGGTGTTCATATCATAGTGCATGCTCTGGACGTAGTTCATCGGGACGCCGGTCTCGCCGATCAGCGTGCACTCGAGGGTCTCGACGTCGATGCCGTAGAAGCCCGCGCTCGTCGAGGAGTAGCCAAGGCCGTAGAGGTTGCCCTCGCCGTCGCAGGTAAGGGCGAGAATGCCGCCGCTCGGGATCGAGAGCTGGCCGCATTCGCTCACTGCGCCGGTCTCAAGATCGACGGTGAAGAGAAGCATGTTGTAGGTATCGTTGTCCTGTGCGAGCAGGTACATCGTCTGGTTCGCGTAGTTGTACGCCATATCGAGCGCGGTGACGCCTTCAAGCGCTGCGCCATCCTCGGGATACTCCACCTCGTAGGTCTCGGCGTTCATCTTGAAGAACGCGCTGTCCTCCTGGCGGTAGCCGTAGACGAAGCCGTCATAATAGGCCGCGGCATAGGCGTCGTCCGCTGTGCCGAGCGCGGTGACGTCGCCGGGCTCCATGTCGGTGAAGGTGATCCAGTTTTCTGAGAAGGTGCCGCCGATATCGTAGGTCGCATAGCCGTAGAGCTGGACCTCGGGATCGGGCTCGGTGACGGTGACGGTCGCGGTGCCGGAAACGGTGGGATCGGCAACGCTGGTGACGGTGACGGTGGTCTCGCCGACCGCAACGCCGTGGATCATGCCGTTCTCATCGATCGTTGCGATCGAGGTGTCGGCGATCTCGAAGGTGACCTCGGTGGCGGTGACGTCATCGGGCTCCATCGTGTAGACGACGTAGGTATTGCGGTTCGCCTTGACGGTGACGTCGAAGACGTTGATCGCTTCGGGCAGGACGGGCTCGCCGACGTAGACGTTATCGACCGCGAAATAGTCGCCGGTCGGGTTGACGCTGCTGTCCTTTGTGTAGACCCAGGTGAGGGTGTATTCGCCGGCTTCTTCGACGGAGAAGGTGAAGGTCTCCCATTCGTTGTCGTAAGCACCGTAGTAGAGTATGCGATCACTGTTGACGTAGAAGTCGCAGTGATCCCAGAAGCTGCTGCTGCCTTCGCCCCATGCTTTGAAGTCGAAGGTGATCAAAGCGCCGGCCTCGAGGGTGACGACGGTGGTGAGGGTGGAGCTGCTGGAGGAGACGCCCGCGTTGCCGCTCTGCGCGAACAAACGGTTGCCGTCATCAACGACGATCCAGGGATAGCTCTCGCTCGTCTCGAAGTGGAGCGTGCCGCCCTCGATATTCAGCGCCTCGTCGAGTTCGTTCCCGCCGGAGGGCTCTTCAACGGTGAAGTAATTGGTATAAACGGAGATGCCGCCATTCTCGGCTGTGCTGAAGAACACCAACGCAGCGCTGCCGTTGATGAGCACGGTGACGTCATCCGCGAATTCATAACCTTCCATCGGAACGAAGAAGAAGTACATATAGTACTGTTCGTCGGGATCATTGAAGGTATCGTCGGGGTTCATCGGGCCGGAAGCATTGTACCTGTACCAAAGCCCCTGGATCTTCGAGTAGTGCGCGTCCTCGGGAACGGTCACGCCGTAGAACGGATTTGCGCCCCACTCGGGCTCAACGAAGCCGTTGATCTCGATGGTGGTGATCGGATCGGTCTGCGCAACGGGCTCTTCGACAGTGAACTCGATGGAATAGACGAGCAGCTCGCCGTCGCCGTTCGTGTGCGCATAGTTGACCAGCGAGGGATCGCCGTTGATGGTCACTTCCGGGAGATCCTCGAACTCATAGCCTTCATCGGGCACGAGCCTGATGGACATGAAGTACGAATATTCCTCGCTGTCGAACATGTCGGAGGAGATCATCGTTTCGTTGTTGCCGTCGATGACAACGGTCCACGCGGTGTAGTCAACGGAATAATTCGCGTCTTCGGGAACTTCAACGTTGAAGTCCGGATGTTCGCCCCACGCGGGAACGGTGAAGCCGTCGATCGCGATCGAGTCGATCACGTTGGGCTCGGAGCCGGATTCGCCCCAGAATTCGATCTGGTCGACGTATGCATAGTACGCGTCGTCGCCGGTGTATTCGATGGCGAAGTAGATGGTCTCACCGGCATAGTCGGCAAGATCGTACTCATACTGCATGTAGGCGGTGGTGAGCGTGACCTCATCGCCGAGCTGCGTCATGGCGTCGATCTCCGGCGCGGTGCCGACGTAGACCTTGATGGTCTCGGGATAGTTGGCGGAATGTGCCTTCGCATAGAAGGTGACGGCGGGATCAACGGGGAGGAGCTCGACGGCGGGTGTGATCAGCCAGTCGCTCGGTGTTACCTGCCAGTGTACGCGCATGCAGTAGCTGCCTTCGTAGGCATTACTGTTGTAGCGCTCCCAGGTGTAGGTGCTCGTGTCATTGTTGATGATCGTGAACTCCGCAACCTCGGCCTCATCCTCGAAATAGAAACCGAGAACTGGGGTCGGCGGTTCGGGAGTGTAGCCGGTGGGGTCGGTGATCGTCACGTCGGTGCCGTCGTTGCTGCCCATGAGGCTGACTTCGAATGTATAGGAATAGCCCTCTTCAAATTCGTAGTCATCCGCACGGCCGCCCACGTTGCCCTGGTCGGAAGCGATCCACATACGGTCGCCAGGAGTGGGGTTCGTGATGCACCAGTCATAGGTACCCGCGGGGATCTCTATGGTGATGCTGTTGTTGATAACGATGTTCTCCGTCGTGAGTGCGCCGTCCGCGTTTTCGGGGATCTTGTACTCGAATTCCGCATAGGTCGCTTCGGGAACGTCGCCGGAGGTCGTGAGAGCGCCGGTTGCCGGAATGATGGAGCCGAAAGCCGTAGCGTCGGCGTCCAGAAGCATCTGGTAGCCGGAGCCGTCGCCCCAGACGTCGCCGACCGTGAGGGTGATCCTCGCACAGCCTTCCGCCGGGGGTACGAAGTCGTCCGCCGCATCAACGAAAGCTTCCACGTGCCCGGGGTTGGGCGCAGTCTTCACGTCGGCTGCCGCAAATGCGTTCATGGGAACAAGGACCATGACCATCATGGCGGCGACAAGAAGCGCAAGTAGTTTCTTTGCCATAGTTGTATCTCCTTCTTTTTATTGCATAAATGAAGAAATATGATCTATGCGCCTATATTATATCAAACATATTATATTCTTTCAATACAAAAACGGAAAAAAGAGAGATGAAATTAACGGTTTGGCGTCCCAAAACGAAAAAACCGGGCAGGATGACCTGCCCGGCGGCAAAAGCCGATCAGAATTCGATCTTCTTTTCGATGAAGCTGCGCAGCTCGGAAATCGGCATACGGATCTGCTCCATCGTGTCGCGGTCGCGCACGGTGACGGTATCGGGCTCGATGCCCTCGCTGCCTTCGACGGTCTCAAAGTCGATGGTGATGCACAGAGGAGTGCCGACCTCGTCCTGGCGGCGGTAGCGCTTGCCGATGGAACCGGTCTCGTCGAAATCGACCATGAAATACCTGGCCAGCATATCGCGCACTTCCATTGCCTTGGGAGAGAGCTTCTTGCTCAGGGGCAGTATTGCCGCCTTGTAAGGCGCGAGAGCGGGCTTGAGGTGCAGAACGACGCGGGTGTCGTTCGTCTTCTCGTCGAGCAGCTCTTCGTCGTATGCCTCGCAAAGCAGAGCGAGAACGGTGCGGTCGAGACCGTAGGTGGACTCGATGATATAGGGGATAAAGCGCTCGTTCGTCACAGGATCGAGATACGAAAGGTTCGTGCCGCTGTATTCCTGATGCCGCTTGAGATCGAAGTCCGTGCGGTTGTGGGTGCCGTTGATCTCGCCCCAGCCGAAGGGGAAGAGGAACTCGATATCGCAGGCCGCTTTCGCGTAATGCGCGAGCTTTTCGTGATCGTGGAACCTGAGGTGCTCGGGAGCGATGCCGAGATCGCGGTAATACTGCATGCCGTACTCTTTGAAGTACTCGTAAAGCTCCGCGTCGGCGCCTTCCTTGCAGAAGGTCTGGAACTCCATCTGCTCGAACTCGATCGTGCGGAAGGTAAAGTTGCCCGGCGTGATCTCGTTGCGGAACGCCTTGCCGATCTGGCCGATGCTGAACGGGAGCTTTGCGCGCATGGTGCGCTGAACGTTCGCATAGTTCACGTATTCGCCCTGCGCGTTTTCGGGGCGCAGATAAATAACGGACTTTGCGTCGTTGGTGACCCCGCGGAAAGTCTGAAACATCAGATTGAACTCACGGATATCGGTGAAATTATGCTTGCCGCAGTTGGGGCAGGCGATATGGTGAGCCTTGATGAAATCAAACATTTCCTCGTGGCTCATGCTGTCCGCATGCGCCTCGGGATCGAACGCCTCGATCAGATTATCAGCACGGAAACGCATCTTGCATTCCTTGCAGTCGAGCAGGGGATCGGAGAAGCTGGCGATATGGCCGCTCGCTTCCCAGACTCTCGGATGCATAAGGATATCCGCGTCCACCTCAAAGCTGTTGTGGCGCTCCTGAATAAAGCGTTTGCGCCAGGTCTCCTTGACGTTGTTCTTGAGCCTTGCGCCGAGGGGACCGTAATCCCAGGTGTTTGCAAGGCCGCCATAGATTTCGGACCCAGCGAAAATGTAGCCCCGGTTTTTACACAAGGCTACAATTTTATCCATTGTAAATTCTGCTTTCATTTTTCGGTTCTCAGTCGATAGAGATCCTGCCGTCCCTGATGGAACGCAGACAACGGGTGCAGACATTCATCTTTTTGGGAGTACCGCCAACGACGACGTTAACGCGCTGAACGTTGGGAGCCCAAATACGCCTGGTCTTCCTGTTGGAATGGCTGACGAGATTGCCGCTCATAGCGCCCTTACCGCATACTTCACAAAATTTACCCATTTCGTTACACCTCCTTGCCTAATCTGCGGAGCTCAAACACGGTTCGAACCCGCAAAACGTAACTCAACTACAATATTATACCACTGATTTTAGCATTTTGCAAGTGCTTTTTTCTCAAAAAAAGCATATATATTAGCAAACAGGGGATAATGTTTTGTATAAAGGAGGCTCAAAATGGCAGTTAAAACAAAAAGACCTTGGCTCGTGTACGTTGTGTCGGTCGCGATCGCGCTCGGTGCCGGGCTTATCTCATCACTTGTTTCAACGGGGAAGATGGGTGAATACGAAGCGCTGCGCCAGCCGCCGCTTGCCCCTCCGGGCTGGCTTTTCCCGGTCGTGTGGACGGTGCTGTTCGTCCTGATGGGGATCGGCGCGGCCCGCGTATACCTCAACTCGCCGGAAAAGTTCCCGTTTGCGCTCAAGCTGTACGTCCTTCAGCTCGTGCTCAACGTGCTGTGGACGCCGCTCTATTTCGCGCTGAACCTGCGGCTTGCGGCGTTCGTGCTGCTGCTCATCCTGCTCGCGGCCGTGACAGCGATGACGGCGGAATTCCGCAAAGTCGACCGCACGGCGGCATACCTTCAGATACCCTATATAATATGGCTCGTCTTCGCGGGGTACCTGAACCTCGCAACGTATATCCTGAACGGATGAAACCGCCTGAACGTATTGTACGAGGATCCCTATGTTTGTATGGGGATCCTTTTTCTTGACAAAACTTTCAATGGTGATAGAATAAAAACGGATAAATACCTGCAGATCTTCCATATTGAGGATAATAATGAAAAAAACTTTGAGCGCTGTCACAATACTGATACTGCTTTCGGCACTGCTGCTGTGCACGGTCTCGTTCGCCCTCCGCGACGCCGGCGAGCCCGCGTTCGGCGACGGTCTTCGCGCAAGCCCGGGGCACAGCACGACCGCGTTCATATCATGGTCGCTCACGCACGTCGATCCCTCCACGATCCCGGAAGGCGCATCGCTGCCGATCCCCGCTTCAAACTGCGGAACGGAGCCGTGGCAGTACCTTTACGGCACCGTCCGCCTCCGCACGGATGAGAACGCGCTGCGCAGCTTCTATATAAACCATTATGGCGAACAGATGACGGAGCCGCAGTACCGCGACCTGACCGACGGTTGGGACAGGAACGGCTATGCAACCGACTGCCAGGGCCTGCTCGATGCGTGGCTCACCTACGAGCAGCACGAGCCGACCGATATCAACGTCCAGATGAACTACGCGAACTGGTGCACTCAGAAGGGCCCGATCGACGAGATCGACCGCCCGTATCGCATCGGCGAAGCGCTGTTCGTCCAGGCCGAGTCCACCGGGAAGATGACGCATATCGGCTGGATCTGCGGCTTCGATGAGGACGGCACCCCGCTCACGGTCGACGCGAGGGGCATTTCGTACGGCGTTATCGTGTCGAGAATGGATGAAAGGGGCTGGACGCACCGCGGGCTGATGACAGCTGTTTTCACCTATCCGCAGCTTGAGTCATCACCGGAAAAGCTCGAACCGATCATCCCTCTTGAAGCATATCTCGATGACAACGCGCGGTCTTCGCGGCGCACCCGGGATCCCGGTCCGCTTTGGTTCGGGGGCGGCACGGGTACGGAGGACGATCCGCTCAGGATCTCCGCCCCGGAGCATCTTCTCTATCTTGCCGAGCGTGTGAATTCCGGCACCCCGTATAACGGCTATTATTTCAGGATCACAAATGATATCACACTGAACGACACTTCGGACTGGACGGAGTGGGGCAGGGACTGCGCGCCGGCGAGCAGCTGGACGCCGATCGGTTATTGGGACGCGTGGAACGACCATGCCGCGTTCGGCGGCGTAATCGACGGCGGCGGGCACACGATCCGCGGGCTGTATTTTTTCGAGGACCAGGTTAGCTTCACCGGGCTTTTCGGTTACGTTTCAGGCGGCACGCTCAAAAACATACGGATCGATGAGTCCTATATCCACGCGCTTAACAACGTCGGCGGCATTGCGGGCTATATCGATAACGGCACGACGGTCGAAAACTGCAGCTATCGCGGAAAACTTAACGCCGAGCTATGGGTAGGCGGCGTCGTCGGCTATGCCGCGTCGTCATCGGGGACCCAAACCATTGAAAACTGTGCTTCGGCAGCGATCGTGGAGGGCTTTTACGAGGTCGGCGGCGTTGCGGGAGGCATAACGGACGGGAATGTGCTTCGCCGCTCGTTCAATTCAGGCGTTGTCGACGCAGACGACCGTGTCGGCGGGATAGTCGGTAACTGCCGCGCCGCACTCATTGAGGATTGCTACAACAGCGGCAGGACCCGCGGCACGGCGACCGTCGGCGGAATTGCCGGCAGGTCGGACGGCTTATCGGCGTCACGCTGTTATAATGCGGGGCGGCTCGTTTACAAGCGTGCGGGCGGCTCCGTTGCGGGGCTTGCGCTCCCGGGTTCGGCATTTGAAAACTGCTTGTATCTCTCCGAAAACGGGCCGACAGGAGATGTCGGAGAGCCGAAAACGCGTGCGGAACTGCAGCTGCCGGTCAACTATACAGGCTTTGATTTCCTGCAGGTATGGATGATCGATCCCAGGTCGGGCTATCCCTATGCGCAGCTCGCGTCAAATCCTCATATTGCCGCGCCGGATCCGCTTTGGGGGGATGCGGATCTCGACGGGGAAGTCACAGTCGCGGACGCCGTACTTGTGCTTCGCTGCGCAATGGGACTCACCGAGCTCGACGAGGACTCGGATGAGATCGCCGATATAGATCACGACGGGGAAGTGACCGTTGCCGATGCGCTGGCCATCCTCTGCGTTTCAATGACCGTCCGGTGAAGGCCATATCGTTGACGCGGCGGCTCCGGCCGCCTTTTTTCGGCTTTTTCCTCCAAGCTTTTCGCGGTATCCGGAAAAAGGCGCCGATCATGAAAAAATATATATAAGAAATACACAAATTTGAGGTTGAACCTCGAATTGATTAGCGTTATAATCACGGTATGGGGACAAGTTCCCACAACGAAATACGAAATTCTATTAAAGGAGTATTTGTTATGAATTACGGTCGTGTTTACAACTTCTCCGCAGGTCCCTCCATCCTCCCCGAAGAGGTGCTTGAGAGCGTTCGTGACAACCTTCTCAACTACGAAGGTTCCGGCATGTGCGTTATGGAAATGAGCCACAGGTCCAAGGTCTTCCAGAAGATCATCGACGAAGCCGAGCAGGATCTCAGGGATCTGATGAACATTCCCGACAACTACAAGGTCATGTTCATTCAGGGCGGTGCGACCCTCCAGTTCGCAATGCTTCCCATGAACCTCATGAAGAACGGCGTTGCCGACTACATCGTGACCGGTAACTGGTCCAACAAGGCCTACAAAGAGGCCCAGAAGTACGGCAAGATCAACCTCGTCGCAACCAGCAAGGACCGCAACTTCAGCTATATCCCCGATTGCTCCGATCTGCCCATCAGCGAGGATGCCGACTACGTCTACATCTGCGAGAACGAGACCATCCACGGCACCACCTTCCAGCAGCTCCCCAACACCAAGGGCAAGATCCTCGTTTCCGACCAGAGCTCCATGTTCCTCTCAAAGCCCTGCAACGTATCCGACTACGGCGTGATCTACGGCGGCGTCCAGAAGAACATCGGCCCCGCGGGCATGGTCATCGTCATCATGCGTGAGGACCTCATCCGTGAGGATCTCCCCGCATACGTTCCCACCTACATGAGCTATGCCACCCATGCAAACAACGGCTCCATGTACAACACCCCCAACTGCTGGAGCATCTACGTCTGCGGCCAGGTCTTCAAGTACCTCAAGAAGATCGGCGGCCTCGAGGCTATGGCCAAGAGGAACGAGGAGAAGGCAAAGATCCTCTACGACTTCCTCGATGAATCCAAGATGTTCAAGGGCACCGTTGAGAAGGAGTTCCGTTCCCTCATGAACGTTCCCTTCGTCACCGAGTCCGCAGAGAGCGACGCGGCGGTCGTCGCTGCGACCAAGGCAGCCGGCTTCGATAACCTCAAGGGCCACAAGAGCGTCGGCGGTCTGCGCGCTTCCATCTACAACGCAATGCCCAAGGAGGGCGTTGTCGCGCTCGTAGACTTCCTCCGTCAGTACGAGAAGGAAAACTACAAGGGCTAATGCAAACCCGGGAGCCCCCAAAAGGGGCTCCTTCCCACAAAATTCATTAAAGTATAAGGAGAATTATTATGCGTATTCTTGCTTCCGACGGTATGGAGAAAAGCGCTGTTGCAAAGCTTCGTGAGCAGGGTCACGAGGTCGTTGAGCAGTTCTATGAGCCCGCAGAGCTTGCGGAGCAGGTCAAGAATTATGACGTTCTCGTCGTCCGCAGTGCGACCAAGGTCCGCCAGCCCATCATCGATGCGGCATGCGAGACCGGCAATCTGAAGCTGATCATCCGCGGCGGCGTCGGCATCGACAATATCGACAAGGCCTATGCCGAAGAAAAGGGCATCAAGGTCACCAACACCCCCTCCGCATCCAGCAACGCAGTTGCGGAGCTTGCGATCGCTCATATGTTCGCCTGCGCCCGTTTCGTCGGCATCGCGAACCACACTATGCGTGAAGGCAAGTGGGAGAAGAAAGCCTATGCAAAGGGCATGGAGCTCGGCGGCAAGACCCTCGGCATCGTCGGTTTCGGCCGTATCGGCCAGGCGCTCGGCAGGATGGCTAAGGGCCTCGGCATGAACGTCGTCGCGTTCGATATCTTCCACATCCCCGGCATCGAGGAGAAGACCGGCATCAACTACGTTGAGATGGATGAGCTTCTCGCACAGGCCGATTTCATCAGCGTACACGCTCCCGCTGTCAACGGAGGCGCTCTGATCAATGCCGATTCCATCGCAAAGATGAAGGACGGCGTCATCATCATCAACACCAGCCGCGGCGTCAACGTCGACGAGGCGGCCCTTCTCGAAGCACTCGAGAGCGGCAAGGTCCGTGCGGCAGGTCTGGACGTATGGGCAGAGGAACCCTCCAAGAACGAGGCGCTCTACAATCATCCCCGCGTGAGCTGCACTCCTCACATCGGCGCTTCCACCGTTGAGGCTCAGAAGCGTATCGGCGCAGAAATCGTCGACATCATCGGCAAGTTCTTCGCGTAAGATCTGAAAAGACTAACGCCCGCCGTTCCTTCGGGAAACGGCGGGTGTTTTCTTATTATTCATTCGCTTTAACCGGAAACGGCGCTTCGTTACTGCAGAACAAACTGAGCGATGTGCTCGGAGCGGTTCGGCGTATCCATGCTGTCCAGATAGTTCTTGACTGCAATATAGCTTTCCCTGTATTCATCGGGAAGCTCATCCGCCTCGATCCGTTCAACGAGCGGAACGGGAATGTGCTCATGGCAGTCGAAAAGGTTTTCAAAATCGCGGCAAAGGATCACGCTGCTGTCGAGCGGCAGCACGTACGCATAGTCGCATTCGTCATCTGCGGTTCCGCCGATGATCCCGAAGCGCTTTTTCCCGGAATACTCCGTGAAGCTGACCGCGTCGCCGGTACGCACGAAAACGGGAAAATGAAACACCGCATATTTAGCGCAGCCGTTCTCACAATTATTACACAGTCCGTCGCATCCCTCGGCCTCACGATACCGGCCTTCAAGATCCACCGAAAGGATCCTTCCGCCCTTGAGAAGCTCCATGCTGCCAAGCTCATCCTCCGAAAAATCGGAGCCGTCAAGTACCCTGCGTTTCGTTATCTCGTAGCGAGCAGAGTCGGTCTCATCGCATTCGTATTCCTCATAGAACTTCGGGATCAAAGCAAGCGCAGCTTCATAGGAGGAGGCAAGGTAGCGTTCCTCATAAGCGTCCGGAGCAGTTTTGATCATCAGTTCGAAAACAACGCCGGGACAAGCCTTTGTGAACTCGGCCAGATTCGATTTCTGGCCTTCGACCAGCCTTTCACAGTAAGCATGCAGCTCGCCGTCGAGCCCGGGGATCAGCTCCTCGAGCAGCGCAAGGCGCGTGTAATAGTCCGGAGCGTATTGGTACGCCGCGGTGATGAGCTGCATGCCGGAAAGCCTGTACCCGCTGCTCTTGATCACGCTGCGCAGGCTTTGGGAAGGGAACAGCTCGATCAGCCGTTCTTCAATGGGTTTTTGCATATCTGCCTCCTTGTCGGTGCTGCTTTGATTTTAGCATCTCGCGCTTTCCCTGTCAATCAAAAGGATTGTATATGAATTCTGCACATAATTCGCTTGACAATCGGGAAATGCTTTGATATAATAATAATGTTGCAAACAGGGAGAGATGTCCGAGTGGTTTATGGAGCTGGTCTTGAAAACCAGTGATGCCGCAAGGCACCGGGGGTTCGAATCCCTCTCTCTCCGCCAATATTTGGAGAAGTACCCAAGTGGCTGTAAGGGGCTCCCCTGCTAAGGGAGTAGGCTCTGCGAAGGGGCGCGAGGGTTCAAATCCCTCCTTCTCCGCCAAAATAATAACCACCCATTCGGGTGGTTATTATTTTGTTGATCGAAGGGATTTGAAGGGCGAAGCAAAACGATCCTGCGATTCGTTTTGCAGCCCCGGTTTCGAGCGGAGCGAAATACGCCGCGATATGAGCGGCGTATGAGACTCATCGCGAGAAACCAAATCCCTCCTTCTCCATCGGGCATTAACTCCGCCCGGTTATTCTCTCTTTACTTAATCTATGACTTCCATCCATTCGGGTGGTTATTATTTTGTTGATCGAAGGGATTTGAAGGGCGAAGCAAAACGATCCTGCGAATCGTTTTGCAGCCCCGGTTTCGAGCGAAGCGAAATACGCCGCGATGTGAGCGGCGTATGAGACTCATCGCGAGAAACCAAATCCCTTCTTCTCCGTGGGTGAATGATTTGACCGAGCGAGGGAACGCCGAGCGAGAGCAAATCACTCCTTCTATTTCGCTATCGTTAGCCAGAAAGAAATTATTGTTGTACAATTAATTGATGATGTGCTATAATATCAACGATCGATCTATTATTTGAAGGAGATATCCGGGATGAAGAAACTGTGGATCTGTATACTTGCCATACTTGCCGGCATGATCGCCTGTTGGGTATTGGCGATCATGTTGTTAGGAGGGTCGAATGACGAAGTATCAAGAAAACGCATAATTGAATATGTCGATCAAAACCACGAAACACTGGAGTTCGTTATACAGGACGGGATACCGGATGAAGAATCCGAACAGGAGGCTTTGATCCGAGACCGCTTTGGCAAGCAAAACATAGTTAAGAGTATAAGCAAATACAGCGACAGCAAGATAGGCTTTTACTGCGGAGGGACCGGCAATGCTACAAATTCCACTTATTCCGGTTTTTATTTCTCCGCTGCCGACAAACCTTTTGCGCTGATGTTTTCTTCAGAGGCAAAACTGGAGGAGACTTCGCCGGGAGTCTATGAATGGAAGAGCAGCACGGGCAAGGAGATAATTACGGAAAGGATCATGCCGAACTGGTTTTATTATCACATAGTATGGAATTGATCGGCCGAGCGAGTATACGCCCTCGACCTGCTATTCAGACAGCAGTTTTGCGATCCGTTCGACAGTTGCGCTGCTCAGCACAGTCCGACCGCGGGTATGGATCGCCCTGTCGATGTCACCCGTACTGCTAAGCAAATACTTGCTCTCAACGGGGCTGTTTCCCTGCAAAAGTATCGCATACCCGTTCACCCACACCTGCACTCCGTAGTATTCGAGATAGCGGGCGAGGATGAACACCTGCCGCTTGACCTGCCGGATAGGGTTCCTGACGGTTTTTTCATAGGTGTTTCCTGCGTTGGTAGTTTTGTACTTCTGCCATTCGAAATCATTTTCATCGCCGATGATCGCGCCTGTGTAGTTCTTGACTTCAATAATAAAAACACCGTACTTATTGACGATCACGTTGTCAAGCTCTGCAAGCTTACCGTCATATTCAACGGTAACGTTTGAGAAAAGCCAGTCATCATCGCGCAGCACGGAGCGTATGGCCTGAGCCGCAAACCTTTCTCCGTAATCCCCTGCAAGCTTGTATTCCGGAGTAAAGACCCGTTTCCGAAGCTTCGGTTTATCCTTGCTTCCGGAATAGTGAGGCTTGCCGCTTGCTCTATCAGGATCGGTACACACGATAAATATGATAAACAGAACTATAACGGCTATTCCGATTATAACAGCGGGCATCGGCTCATCTCCTTTCTGCAGGCACAAACAAGCTCATTTATCCGATTATACACCGAAAGAGCAAGAAAGGAAACACCGGGTGCAGCAGCCTTGCGGATGATCTCGAGCATTATTTGTGCAAAGCGAAGCCAACAGATGCCGTTTTCGGTCATTGCGGCGCTGACTCCCCGAAACAGAACGGGCGGGTGTTGATTTAGGGCTGCATAAAGTGGTATGATTACATGCAGCAGAACCGTTTGATACAGGAGGTTTAACGCCATGACTTTTAATGAGATCCTGAACGCGGCAAGACCGCAGGTAGGCCCGTACTGCAAGGCCTGCCCCGTTTGCGACGGCAAGGCCTGCGGCAACGCGATGCCGGGCCCGGGCTGCAAATATCCCGGCAATACCGCCGCGCGCAACTATGAAAAATGGCAGCAGATCTGCGTCAATATGGACACGCTCTGCCCGAATGCCGAGCCCGACTGTACCCTTGAGCTTTTCGGCATGAAGTTCACTGCGCCGATCTTCGCCGCCCCGCTCGGCGCGATAGACATGCACTACGGCCCCAAATATAAGGATATCGAATACAATTCCATCCTGATCAAAGCCTGCCGCGATTACGGCGTCATGGCGTTCACCGGCGACGGCGTCGATCCCGCGATAATGCTCCGTTCGGCGGAGGATATGGCAAAGGCGGACGGCGTCGGCTGCCCGGTGATCAAGCCCTGGAATAAGGAAGCCGTATTTGAAAAGCTGGACGTACTCAATGAAAAAAGCATTTTCTGCGCCGGCATGGACGTTGACGGCGCCGGTCTGCCGTTCCTCAAAGCCATGAACCCGAACGCGGGCAGCAAGTCCGTCAGCGAGATGAAGGAGATAATCGGGTATGCGAAAATGCCCTTCATCGTAAAGGGCATAATGACCGTTCGCGGAGCTGAAAAGGCTGTGGAAGCCGGCGCGGCGGCTATCGTCGTTTCGAACCACGGCGGCCGCGTCCAGGGCGCGTGCCCCTCAACAGCGGAGGTCCTGCCCGAGATCGCAGAAGCCGTGAAGGGTAGGACGGTCATCCTCGTCGACGGCGGCATCCGTTCCGGCGTGGATGTTTTCCGCGCGATCGCTCTCGGCGCGGACGGCGTGCACATCGGTCGGCCGATACTTCCCATGATCTACGGCGCAGGCGAGGAAGGCTTCAAAGTCTACATGGACAGGATCGTGGGCGAACTCCGTTCCACGATGACCATGTGCGGCGCTTCTTCGCTAAAGAATATCAGCCGCGAAATGGTGCGGCTCGGCTGATCGGGCGCCGACACCGATGCAAAAAGAAAACAGAATGGATATAACAGTCAGTCTGCTGCCGATGACAGCGGAAATGTATCACGCCTATTTCAAGGAGTTCGATAACGATCCGGAGCTCTATCTCGACAGATCCAAGTTCACCCATTACGTTTACGATCCGGCAAGAGTGGATGCTTATATCGCACGGCAGCGGGAAAAGCAGCGCATCTGCTTCGCGATAATGGCGGGCGACGATATGGCGGGGGAGCTCGTGATAAAGGATATAGTGCCGCATATCAGCGCATCCTTCGGTATATGCATGAAAAACGACGGCTTCAAGGGCAGGGGATTCGGTACGCAGGCAGAGCGGCTCGCTGCTGATTTTATCTTTAACGAGCTCGATATCCCAACTGTTTTTGCGGATGCGATCCGCCCGAACCTGCGCAGTCAGCACGTGCTCGAAAAGCTCGGCTTCAGGCTTACGGGCGAGGACGAAAGCTTCAGATACTATCGAATGGACCGATAAACCCGGCAGCAGGACAGGAGAAACATGTTCGATCATCACGACATATCAAGAAACGCATTTATGCTCCACGGGCCGCTCGCTCACCACGGCTACGACTGGTGGTGGCACTCTTTCACCGCGCAGGACGCGGAAACGGGAGAGGACAAGCCCTTTTTCATTGAGTTCTTCATTATAAACCCGGCACTGGCGGAGGACGAACCTACGCTTGGCCAGCTTCCGGAAAACAGGGCTGCGGGCAAAAAGCCTTCGTACCTGATGGTAAAGGCCGGCTGCTGGGGCGAGGGCAAATGCCAGCTTCACCGCTTCTTTTCGCTGAAAAATGTCCGCATCCATGCTCAAGCTCCATACGAGGTGGAAGCGGAGGACTGCTTTGCCTCCGAGACCGCCCTTCGCGGCAGCATAGCGATAACGGCTGACGAGGCTTCCGCTCATCCGGAGTGGATGTGCGACGCGGGCATAATGCGGTGGGAACTAACGATCGATAAAAAGATCGCGTTCAACGTCGGCTACGGCGCGAGCAAGCCACTGCGCGATGCGGAGGCGTTCGCAATGTACTGGCATGCGGAGGGAATGAAGAGCCAATACAGCGGAACGATCACGCTGAACGGCAGGAAATTTGTCGTTTCGCCCGAAAAATGCTATGGCTATGCCGATAAAAACTGGGGCAGGGATTTCACCAGCCCCTGGGTATGGCTCTCGTCAAACTGCCTCACGAGCCGGATCAGCGGCAAAAAACTCGAAAACAGCGTGTTCGATATCGGCGGCGGCAGGCCGAAGATCTATTTCGTCCCGCTCGACAGGCGGCTGCTCGGCGCCTTCTGCTATGAGGGAAAGGAATATGACTTCAATTTTTCCCACGTCTGGCTCAACGTCAAAACCGAGTTCTCTTTTGATGAGGACGACGCAGCCGTGCACTGGCACGTCCGGCAGGAGAACCACCGCGCCGTGATGGAGACCGAGGTCACCTGCAAAAAGGCGGATATGCTGCTCGTCAATTACGAGGCGCCGGACGGATCGAAAAAGCACAATCGCCTTTGGAACGGCGGGAACGGCGTCGGCGTCGTAAAACTTTTCGACAAAACGGATAGCGGCTTAGAGCTCGTGGACGAGATCGAAGCAACCCATATCGGCTGCGAATACGGCGAGTACTGCGAAGACGATCCGGAGCCGGAAAGCCGATAGACCAACCGAAACGATCGGGCCATCTTAACCGAAGACCATTTAGTGCCTGCAAGATAAAACAGCGTCAGGATCCCGGTGAAATGGAAGCAAAAGCAGCTCCGTTCGTCGCCGGGATCCTTGTGATCTGCGGCTGCGGCATCCGTGTATGATCCATCACTAAACCGATCTCTTTCGAGCCTTTTTTCGAGGTTTTTCAACTTGACATTTAGTTTGTAAAAGTTTATCATATAAGCGGGTGTATATACTTGCTTGTATTATCGCCTTATGCCGGAATGGCTAACCAATTCATCAAAAGCCGAAGTCGGCGTCAGAGATTTATGCAAGGCATCCGATTCTTCTGTGATTTGAGAGATAAAGATGCAGAATATTCTACTGTTCTTTAAAGAGCATACGGTCATTATCCTAGCTTCCGCCTGTGTGCCGTGGTCCGGGTTTTTCCTTTGGAAACTCAGAGACAAGCTCGGCCTTTCGGGGTGGAAGCTGGTTTTGGCGCCGTTCATATATGTGATCGTCGGCCTGCTTTCAATAGTTGTGTTCAGCATCATTCATGATATTTCGCAGCTGCAGAACTTCTCGCTTCACCATCAGGGAATGCTGATCGTTTTTCCGCTGTTTTTCCCTTTGGCAGCCAAGCTGCTGAAAAAAGACTGGCTTGATGTATCGGATTGTTTGACTGTCTCCATCCCCGGAATAGTTGCGCTGCTGAAGTGCTTTTGCTTCATCCATGGCTGCTGCTATGGCGGATTCATTCCGGGCACGACGACCAGATGGCCGATCAGAGAAGCGTTCATCATACTCAATTGCCTCATTTGCTTCGTGTACCTTATCATTATAAATAAAAAGCATATGAAGGGCATCGTATTGCCATGCTATTTGATCGTTTACGGGCTGTTCCGTATAATTGAGGTTTCGCTCAGAGCGGATCCGACCTGGGTCCATAACACAGGCGACAGGATCTTTGCATACGTTTCAATTATTCTTGGGCTGCTGCTGTTCTCCGTTATAGCCGAATTAAACGAACGCGAGAAAAAACACACGGTTCAAAAGAAAAAGTCTCGATCATCGTAAAAAGGCTGAAACAACAGCTGAAATATAATGAATAACAATGAGGAATAAACAGAAACAACCAGAAGGAGCAATGAAAATGTTAAAATCTATTCTAAAACGATTCTTAACACTTGTGTTGGTTTCCGTATTGCTGCTCAGCTTCATGCCCGAGGCTCGCGCCGAGGAGCGAAGTGAAGTTTTGTCAGAACCGACAAGAGCAACTCTCAACCCCGGCGTTTCGGGACTGAGCGCAGAGTCTTCCGGCGATGGCAACTGGTCAGCAAACAGCACGCAGCATTCTATAGACGGCTCGGTCAAGACTACGTCAAGCACAAACTGCGGCAATACAACTTATACGCAAAAAACCGGCACGCTGACGCTCACGAATTCGAGCGGAGGGACAGCGACGCTGACTTTTACCGCTGCACCGGAGCTTAACGACGGCAGCGTAAAGATAAACGGAACAGATTGTGAACCCGGAGGCTATACGTTTGTTCTTGCAAATAACAATTCGGTCTCGATCGTAATAACGTCGTCTGCCCAAGCGGCAAATACAACATCGATTTCATTGACGAACATCGGTCTCGCAGTTGAGAGAGACGTCACTATCACGTTCACTCCAGCGGAAAACGGCTCCTATACGGTCGACGGTAATCCGGTAACCTCGAACGTGACGCTGACAAAGAAATCGACCGAAAGCTTCGCCGTAGCCGCGTCGCCCTCGAGCGGTTACGTTTTTGCAGGCTGGATCGTTGACGGCGACCCAAGCAACGTCATAAGCACGAATGCTTCGGATTCGCTTACTTTCACCGAGAATACCACTGTAAGCGCTTATTTCATCGATGACTCGGTCGCCGTGTTCGACGTGGCGGGCAGATCGTTCTATTCATTGACTTCCGCGGTCGATTATGCGCAGGCTAACAGCAAATCGAAGATCACGCTTATATCAAGCGGTATTCTCCCTGCGGGAAACTACACTATTCCGAACGGTAAAACGCTCCTGATCCCGTTCGACGTAGGACAGACGGTTTATACAAGCGAACCGGCGATCGTTTACGGCAGCCATACGACACCGACTGCATATAAGACCCTGACTATGGCGACCGGCGCGTCGATAACCGTTCAGAGCGGCGGCGCCATCTGCCTCTCCGGCAAGCTGAGCTCCACCGGCCAGATGGGAGGCTGGAACGGCACTCCGACGGGTCCCGACGGGCGTATCAATATGCTCGGCGGCAGCTCGATCACGCTTAATAGCGGCGCCAACCTTTATTGCTGGGGCTATATCTACGGCAGCGGCTCCGTCGTTGCAGAATCCGGTTCAACGGTCTATGAGGCCTTCCAGGTCAAGGACTGGCGCGGGGGTTCGGCAACTTACAGCATTTCCAGTTATGCGTTTATCTTTAACCAGTACTATATTCAGAACATTGAAGTGCCGCTGACCGTTTATTCCGGTGCGACTGAAAAGCTCTACTCAGCTGTAAATGCTTCGAGCGAAGCTCATTCGATGGCCGCAACACTGATCGGCGCAAATCCTTCTTCCGGCGGACTCTTCTACATATCGAGCGGCTACATTATTAAGGATTATATTGAAAGCACAGACCGCCTGAACATTGAAGTTCACGGCAACGTCAGCCTATCCTCGATGACTTTGACGGGTCTTCCTATGATAGGCAGTGTAAGTACCAGCAACTATGTCCTGCCCATCACGAGCAACCTGACCATCGACCTTATCAGCGGCACTACTTCCGTCACCCAGGACGTAGAGCTCATTCCCGGCGTTGAGATCACTGTCGGCAGGGAAGCGACTTTCCAGATCAACAGCGGCAAAAGGGTCTTCGTCTACGACAATGACGACTGGGGCAATTACTCCGGTTCAACGCGGATGTATCCGATCGGCTATTCCGTCGCGAACGGCACTACTGCCATTCGCTCATCGGCAAGCCTTAAGGATGTTCTGATCGACGTCAACGGCACCCTGACCGTCGCCGGCTCGCTCTTCACTTCCTCTGGAGGCGCGAATATCACAAGCTCGGAAGGCACCTCGGGCACGAACGGCAAGATCGTTTTTTCGACCGCGCCAACGGCGTCCACGACCATAAACGAGATGGAGAACAACAGTACAAAAGTAACTGTGTACTTCTATGCTCCTCATCTGCATAACGCTGACGACAGCTATTCCGATTCCACCGGCACCGGCGCATCGACCTGGTATTATGACAAGGACGGCGAGCATTGGTACCGTTATACGGTCGACTTTGTCTATAACGGCTCGACCGTCAAGAGAGAATACTTCTGCGAGAACGGTCAAACCATCACTTACAACGCAGACTGGCTGACCGGCCTCGGCGCGACGCTGATCTCCGGTACTGCGACCGTTTCCGTCAGCGGAACGAACGTAAACGTTTCTAACGTTGCCGCGAATTCCGTCGTTACCCTAACGGGTACTGCGGCTGAATTCGTGCCCATGTTCGTCCTGAATGAAAAACAGTATCAGAATTATCAGCTGTTCACGGGGAACACGCTCTCCGAGAGCAGAACGATCAACGGCGAAACGTATTACGTAGTCAAAAAGGCGGCTGCTCCGATGGCGGTCGGCGAGGCGTTTGCCGCGCCTTCAGACGCTGAGATGGGCGTTTCCGCGGCCGCGCACAACAGCGTGGTGTGGAACATTTCCGGTGTTTCCGCAACGAGCGGCAACGCTTATACCGGAACCGTCCCCGTCGGCGAGAACGGCGAGTCCTATATCTACGGCTTCTACACCGGCGCTGTTGCCTACAACAGCTTTACCGATCAGTACTATCCCACCCTTGCGGCCGCAATGGCGGACGTTCCCGCAAGCGGCACCGGCACCGTCCGACTGATCGCGGACTGCGGCACCTACGAAGAAGAAAGCGGCACTGCGGCATACGCAAACGTCGGCGCCAACCTAACCATCGATCTCGACGGCTACAACGCCGTCGGCCGTATCATCAATAAGGGTACTCTCACCCTCGAGCTCAACGGCGGTACCTGGAATTATCATACAGGCGCGACTGGAGCGGCCGCTGCCTATCAGGGCATGGCTGCCATGACAAACAATGGTACCATGATCATCCAGGACACCGTCGGCGGCGGTGAGATCACTATAGATGCGATCAGCAACAGCGCAGGCGCGAACGGTTCCGCAGTTATCCGCAATAATGCGGGTGCGACGCTCACCGTGACCGGGAAAGACGCCGAGCATCTGCTTGCGCTCAGCCACCTTCAGAACATTAACACCAACAACTACGGTATCTTCAATCTGGGGACCATCGTTGCTCTGACCAATGCTGATATTTCCACTAAGAACTCCGGTTCCTGTGGCCTGAACCTATACAACTACAATACCGGTGTGGTCCAGCTGATCTCCGGAGGTCACATGTTCTGCTGCAGTGACGTATCTGTCTTCAACTACGGCGGTACGATCGACACGATCGACGGCCTCACGATCGACGGCAAATACGGCCTTTCCAACCGCAATATCCGCACCGGCGCGCTCGCAACCGGCTGGACAGTAGCGGAAGCCGACAAAGGCGTTATCGGCACGATCTCGAACTGCCGTTTTGAGGTCGGCTACTATGCGATTAATAACCATGCGGTGATCAACACTCTGACGGGTTCCACGTTCATCGCGCATCCGGACTCTGCACAGGTCGACACGCGCGGAAACGGACTGTCGACCGCGAGCGAGGGCAACACCTATTGCTATACGATCGTAAATAATAACGATTGGTGGTACAACAGCAATATCTGGAAGCAGGTCGATTCCTCTTCCGGAGGTTATACGCGCGTAAACTACTATAAAGAAGAAGAAGATTATCGCCCGAAGATCGGCAGCATTATCAACTGTAATATTTACGCGGAGAATACGAGCACTTCGGCAAGCCACGGTTATGCTCTGGTCAATTACGGCGTGATCGATACCATCGGAGGTGCGACCGAGATCAAGACCTATAAGCACCAGGACAACACGAAGATCAGCACTTCGCACTACGCATTCCACAACCTCGGAGGCGGTATAATCAAGAGCATCGAAGGCACCGTCAACGTTTCCGCGACCGGTATAGGTACCGTGTATAACGACGGCGTATTCACAACGCAGATCAATTACACTTACGGCAACAAGGTTGGCGGCAATATAACCTATCAGAAGAACACCTACGGTCAGCCTTCCACGATCAACAGCATCACCTGCAGCGGTACATGGTCCTGCGGCAGTTATTATACGATCATGAACAGCGGCTATATCGGTGCGATCAATGCGCCCGGTCTGACGCTCAGCGGCAATACTTCGAGCTACAACGTGCTCTACAACGCTCCCGGCGGCGCGAACCTGACGTATGAGATCACTAAGAAGTACACCGACTCCGCAACCGCAAGCACGGAATACGAACGTGATACTTCCTACGTCAAGAACCTTGAAAAGGGCAGCACTATCGGCACGATCAATGGCATCACTCTGATCGGTAAATACAATGTTCTGAACAATCAGGGCCATATCGGCACGCTGTCCAACGTTACGGTCAGCAATAATGCCTCAAGTAACGACCCGACCGTGCTAAACGGCGATTCCCGTTATGCAAGCTACACCGAGATCATCCGCACCAACCGCACTTCGGAAACCGATCCGCATCTGACAGTCACTGCCGGCATCGTGACCCGCTATGATAGGGACTACACGTATTCAACGCCGACCATCGACGTGATCGATAACCTGACTGTTACCTCAAACGGCCAGTACGCTTTCCGCAACGCAGGTGCTATCGGCGAGCTTAAGAACAGCAGCTTTACCGCAACGACGAATTATGCGCTGCATAACTCGGCAGCCGGTCCTTATTCGGAACGCCAGACGCTGCAGTGCTATTCAGGCTCAGCAATTTTTGGCACCAACAAGTATATCAGCGAGTACAGCAAGCACTATAAGAGGAATGCCGCAACGATCGATCTGATCGACAACTGTACGTTCAAAACAAACACGAGCACCTATGCAGCACTCAACGTCGGTCATATAGGAACGATCAAGAACAGTACTTTCCAGGCGGGCGCCATAACTGCAGCTGCTTACGCTCTTGCGAACATGAACAGTCAGGAGCGCGAGTACACGCGTGACTGTCTTGAAGATATTCTCTACGTTACTGCCAACAGCACGAGCTCCTGCACAGCCTACTGGGGCAGCGGCGGCGAGACGAACGTGGTCGTTTATGACTACGACCAGCCCACTATCGAGCTTATCGGCGAGGGCAACACCTTCATCGCGACCAGTCCCGTTATCGCAAACGCCGGTCACATCACAGAGATCAACAGCGGCACTGGTGCTCTGACAACGATAACCGGAAGCGCCGCAAAGGGCAGCGCTATATATAACTACAGCGCCTGCCTCGATTCGCGCACTACGACCACTCCCTACACTGCGGCAACTGCTCCCAACTCGAGCGGTACTGCGGGCACAGCTGTCAACAGCGATACGCTGCTTCCGGGTGCTGAAATCGGCACGATCAAGAACGTTTACATCAATGCAAACGGCTACGGCATTCTGAACGGCGACGCATCGACCGGTAAGCTGCCCACCATCGGTGAGCTCGGAGAAGGTCTTGAGATCTACGCTCACTGCACGACCGCCGGCTATCATGCGGTTTACAACCAGGCAAACGCCAAGATCTCATCTATCACCGGCGGTATCTACACCGCGACGACCGCAACGACAAACGCGTATAAAAACAACAATACGAATCCGGAGTACGCAACACTCATCTCCGGCGGCGATTTCAAGGGCGCAGCGAATGAACGTGCCAACGCGATATTCGAGCCGGACAACACGAACCGCCAGACTTATCCCGAGAATAAGAGCCTTACCCGCATAACGGAATCCGTAACGCTCCATGATGGAACCAATGCGGATGGATACTATTATATCGATGAGAATCACAATGTTTACACTATCACCTGGGTGGTCGAAGGCCAGCAGAACGTCACCACGGAGGTAGCGGAAGGCGATACTCCCACGTACCCGAACGGAACGCCCGCAAAAGCAGACACCGCGGAATACACCTACACCTTCGCGGGCTGGACTCCGGAAGTCGTTGCAGCCTCTGCTGATGCGACCTATACCGCAACGTTCACCGCGACTAAGAGAAGCTACACCATCACCTGGAAGGACGACGACGGTACCGTGATCAACACCACCTCGGTCGAGTACGGCATTGTCCCCACTCATGCCGATCCGACCAAGGAAGCGACAGCCCAGTACACCTACACCTTCGCAGGTTGGGATCCCGCGCCTGTTGCAGTCACCGGCAAAGCGACCTATACCGCGACATACACTCAAACGGTCAACAGTTACACCATTACCTGGAAGAACGACGATGGTTCCGTGATCGACACCACCACAGTCGAGTACGGCACTGTCCCCACTCACGCGGATCCTTCCAAAGCAGCTGATGCCCAGTACACATACGGCTTCTCCGGCTGGACTCCCGAAGTCGTTGCCGTCACCGGCGATGCGACCTACACCGCAACCTACAGCTCTACCGTCAATAAGTACACGATTAAGTTCATGAACGACGACGGCACCGTGCTCCAGAGCTCTGAGGTAGCCTATGGCGAGACTCCCGCCTACACCGGCGAGACTCCGACCAAGGATGCGACCGCCCAGTACACCTACACCTTCGCGGGCTGGAGTCCCGAGATTGCATCCGTAACCGGCGATGCTGAGTACACTGCAACCTACAGCTCCGCCGTCAACCAGTATACGATCACTTTTGTGAACGAGGACGGCACGGTACTGCAGAGCAGTGAAGTCGAGTATGGTCAGATACCTGCCTACACCGGCGCGACCCCGACCAAGGATGCGACAGCGCAGTACACCTACACTTTCTCCGGCTGGACTAATGATGGAGGAACGACCGTGTACGGACCGAGTGACTCGCTGCCTCCTGTCAGCGGTGCTGCGACCTACACTGCTAACTTCGCAGAAACGATCAATACCTATACGGTAACTTGGAAAAACTGGAATGACGACATCCTTGAGACCGATGAGGCCGTTCAGTGCGGAACGATACCGAACTATGACGGCATCACACCGACCAAGGAAGCGGATGCACAGTACACTTACACCCATTACGGATGGAAGTGCGGCGACACTGTCTACAGTCTGAATGATGAATTGCCGGCAGTCACGGCCGATATGGTCTTCATCGCTCAGTTTGACAGCACGCTCAGAAGCTATACGATAACCTGGCGTGTGGATGATATTGAGACTTACGATGTTGTTCCGTACGGCCGGAAGCCCGTTTACAACAACGGCGTCGACCCAACGAAGGAAGATACCGCACAGTTCCACTACACCTTCACCGGATGGAAAGATGGAGCAAATACATACACTTCGGCCCAGCTCCCGATCGTCACAGGTCCTGCGACCTATACGGCGGAATTTGAATCCTGTTTAAGGAGCTACACCATCACCTGGAAGAACGACGACGGTTCCGTGATCGACACCACCACAGTCGAGTACGGCACTGTCCCCACTCACGCGGATCCTTCCAAAGCAGCTGATGCCCAGTACACATACGGCTTCTCCGGCTGGACTCCCGAAGTCGTTGCAGTCACCGGCGACGCGACCTACACCGCGACTTACACCACGACGGTCAATGAATACACCATCACCTGGAAGAACGACGATGGCTCCGTGATCGACACCACCACGGTCGCATATGGCACTGTACCCACTCACGCGGATCCTTCCAAACAAGTTACTGCACAGTACACCTACACCTTCGCAGGTTGGGATCCCGCGCCTGTGACGGTCACCGGCGATGCGACCTATACCGCGACATACACTCAAACGGTCAACAGTTACACCATCACCTGGAAGAACGACGATGGTTCCGTGATCGACACCACCACAGTCGAGTACGGCACTGTCCCCA
>JAFXSG010000010.1 GCA_017525875.1 Clostridia bacterium
CGTTTATACCTATCGCGCCGGAACTTACGATCTCTCCTTTTTCTGCGTACAGCCAGGTCCCGGTAAATCCGGCTTTCTCGTGTGCATCGCGAACGAGTTTTTCGATCATAGTTTTTTTATCCATAATTGCCTCCATAAGCACCGATTTATCGAGCTGATTCTACCATACCGGCACAAGAAATTCAACAATACGCCGCTCCATAAGCTTGAAATCGGGATCATCCGGCTCCGGCATCCGCGCGAAAGGGCCGTTGATCATGCTGTGTCCCGAATGGATCGGGGCGGTTCCGTCCGCCATTGCGTTCCTCCCTCCAAAGCCGTGACATATAAAAAGCGCCGCCGAAGCAGCGCCGTAAATGTGTTTCTATTTGGCCGCGTCAGCTCGACAAACGGGAATTTGTCTTATTCTCCCCGATTGTCCAGAGTATAGATGATGCATCCAATTCCGGAAATCATTGAAAACAAGATTGCTCCTCCAAAGCTGTTATCCAAGGTTGAGCCGATGAAGAAGCCAACGATCCCGACAAGGATCATAATTATGACAGAAACGATGGTTCTTTCCTTTTTCATTTTAACATGCCTCCACAAGTCCCGATTTGCCAGTTTACTCTATCTCCATATATGCTTCCAAAAGATGATGCGCTTCCTCAATTACATCAACTTCGTTGTCTGAATTCATTACCTCCTGAAGCAATGCCTTTAATGGTTCATTCAGATCAGACAGATCGTTCTGATAAAACGGATCAAGATACTGGTCAAGGTAAAAAAGTAACCGGCGTTTAGCGCTGCTGTCTTTTCCTAGCAAAACCGTCTGAATCGCTTCAATTCCCTGCTTGACAAGTGCCTTTTCCTCTGTCCCATAGAGGTAATCCTTATCCAGTTTCCAGATCATCAGTGAAAACTGATCAAGCCACGGAGAGACGATCCTGAGATCCGGACGATAGCCAAGCTTTCCTGCGACTTCCGGTGTCTTTGCTTTCTCAATGATCTTCATCATAAATACAGCATCTTCAGAAAGTGTATCTTTACTCCAGGGCATTTCATCCAGGTCAAAACCGGCTGATCCCGGGGAGATTTCGTTGACATCTTTCTGATCCTTCAAAAATGATATCAGTTTCTCCTGTGTCTCAGTCTTTTCAAAAAGCTCTGCCGCAACGATCACAAGATCAAGAAAACAATCTGTCCCCTGGTTGGACATAACGATCCATTCATCATTTGACGCTGCTTTGTTCAGCCTTATGATATTGCTCATGCCCCCTCCACAAATTTCGATTTATCGAGCTGATTCTACCATACCGGCACAAGAAATTCAACAATACGCCGCTCCATAAGCTTGAAATCGAGATCATCCGGCTCCTGCATCCGCGCGAACGGGCCGATGCGCATACCGGTCGGTATCTCCGCAGCATTCACGTACAGCTTGCCGCTGAAAAGTGCGCTGTCGCGTTCCCGGTCGATACGCTGTCCCCGTCACCGGTGAAGCAGCGGAGAATATCGTTTTCCGGTTTTATTGATCCTTTGGGGCGGCAGTATTAATTAAATGAATTGCGCTGCCGGGCGTGAATTGCGCTGCCGGGCGTGAATTGCGCTGCGGCGCGTGAATTGCACTGCGTGCGTGAATTGCCCTTCGGGCGTGAATTGCGCTGCGGGCGTGAATTGCGCTGCGGCGCATTCAGATCATGACAGCGGAGCTGTCGATCCATTATCGGTCCGCCGTCCGCGGGCGCCTGTCACATCAGGTCCATCGCCCAGCGCAGGATTACGACCGCGTCGTCCACTCCGCACTCTCCGTCGCCGTTCATGTCCGCAAACTCCATCTGCCCGTCGGTCAGCCCGACAAGGCCCATCGCGGCGCGAAGCGCGAGCAGCGCGTCGGAAACGTCCACCGTGCCGTCGCCGTTCACGTCGCCGGGGATGAGCTCATTGCCGCTTTCGCAGGTCATCGCCACGGAGCGCACGAACCAGTCGCCTTCAAAATACGGATGGGGCATGAACCCCTCGGGATCCGCGAGGTCCGGATTGCCGTCGAACATGAACACGCAGTCCTCCGCGAAATAATAGCCCTCCAGCGGGCAGAGCAGGCAGCCGATGCTGTAAAGATGGTTTTCATTGAACGGGGTCTGCTCGTTGAACATATCGCAGCCCTCGGTGTTGTCATGCCAGTACTGGTAGACTATGTGATACCCGAGCGTCTCGTCCGCGTAGAGCGTGTAGGAGTACTCCGGCGTGGAGCCGGCGACAGGCGCCTCGAGCCCGAGGATGTTCACCTCGTGGATGGCGGCGTCCCTCGGCGCGGCGGCGAGAACGGAGACCGGGAGCATGCACGCGGCCAGCACGGCGGTGAGCAGTATGGCGATAAACTTTTTCATATAGGTACCTTCGACTTTGCCCGGCAAAGTCTGCCTTTCTTTTATGTATTTTCCACTGTAAAGGGCTGATATCATTATATCAGAAAAGATAACGTTTTTCAATCGCGCGAAAAACGGTCGGCGGGTCCTCCGCTTTTCAGATCTCTCTGACTCTCTTATTGAGCAGCATGAACAGACTCGCGCCGATAAAGCCGACCGAGCAGAATACGAGCAGCGCCATCGGGCCGATACCCTGAATGATCGCGCCGGCGAGCACGGAGGCGATCGGGACGAGCCCCTGGCTGGCGACGCTGATTATGGACGTGACCTTGCTGAGCATCTCCCTGTCGACGGTCTTCATTATCGCCGTGTTGATCGGGATATTCACCCAAGAGACGATGAAGCCGATGAACAGCGAACCCGCGGCGAGCGCGATCAGGAAGCCGTCGATCGAAACGCCCATGTGCACGAAGACGAAGTAAGCCGCCGTCATTGCGACCAGTATCGCGGCTATAACGCAGATCCTGCGGGCGACCTTGCCGCCGCATTTATCCTCCTGCTCCCTGGCGCTGAGGATGGCGGCGCCCGCGAGCGAGCTGACGCCTATGATCACCTCAAGCACCGAGAGCCACAGCTCCGGGGTCAGGAAGCCGTCGAACAGATATTTCTCCGCAGTGCCGAGGTCGGCCTTGATAAAGTAGGGAATGAAATTCGATATGACCGGGGAGAAGAAGAAATTGATGAACAGGATCGCGATCATAAGGGCGGTGATCGCCTGACGCATCTTAAGATACGCAAGGCCGTCCTTCATGTCCGAAAAAGCGATTTTGAGCGTGAGCCTCGTTTCGGGCCGGGCTTGCTCGTAGCGGATGAACATTTCGGACACGCCGGAGGCGACGTAGCACGCGCCGACGATGAAGAACAGCGCGGTCACGGGCAGGAGCGAATAGAGCACGCCCGCGAGCACGACGCCGATGATGCTCTGCAGGGACGCTCTTACGGTGTTGTAGGAATTGGCCTGCTGGAGCTTGTCCTCGGGCAGTATGTGCGGCAGGATGGCCCCCGCCGCCGGGGAGAAGATCCCGCCGACCGCGCTGCCGAGAACGCCAATCCCGAACAGTATCGCGATGTGCGCCGAGGGATCCCTGAAAAGGAGCATCAGCGCCGTCCCCGCGAGTATTCCCCCGCCGCGAACGTAGTCGCAGAGGAACATGATGCTGCCCTTGTTGAAACGGTCGCCCAGCACTCCGCCGGCGGGCGTCATGATGAGCGTCACCGCGCCGCACACGGCAAGATACAGCCCCTGCAGGAACGCGTTGTTGCCGCTGATCTCGAGGATGTAGAAGCTGACCGCAAAGCTGTAAAGCAGCGCGCCCATCTCGCTCACGAGCGCCCCGAGGAACACGAGGCGGTAGTTTCGGCTTTGGAATACGTTTTTCATATAAAAGATCCTTTTCGGTAATGGTTATCGGCTGATCCGGCTGAATGTCCATTCATCCCTTTCGGTTATACTATACTACACACAGTATTATGTGTCAAGCTGTATTTTGCGATGTACAATATATTCCGCAACGGCGCATCCGCATAAGGAGATACAGGTTTTCAGCAGAAAATAAGCCTTAGAACAAACGAGATCCGGGGATACCGCAACTATCCCCGGACCCGTTCTTTTTATGATGCTGAAAACCGCGCAGCGTCTCAAAAGAGCAGATTTTTTGCGGCCGGCAAGGCAAAAAGCGCAGTAATACTTGGAAAGTCTTTCGAGCATTTTTAACGAAGCCGGACGCGAAAAGATACCTTTTGAGGCTGTTTATCCTTATGCGGATACGCCGAAGGGGCCTCTTCCGGCATTCGTTTCCCGCATCGCGTTCTGTAATGTGAAAGAAGCAAGCTTATCTTCCCGAGCGGAACAAGTTCTGCTCAAAGCGATGACCCGGCGCGATCTTTCCCCGGCGGCCGAACGGCCGCTGCGGGCTTTCGCCCATCGGGCCTTCGGGTCCTCCCTAACGCAAAAACAGCCGGCGCAACAAGCGCCGGCCGTCGTTGTCGGTTAGCGGCTCAGCCGTCCTCTTCGATCCTCGGTATATCGACGCACACGAGTATCGAGCCGTCCGCCTCGTTCCTGGCGGCGTAGCTGCTTGTATTCAGCACAACGAAATAGGGCTTTTTATTCCCCTTCTCCACCCCTTGCAATCGGGCTCAAAATGGACTAAAATAATGTGCATATTCGATCCGAACGAAAGGAACGAAAAATGGAAAGAATCGTCATCATCAATTTCGGCGCGCAGTACAACCAGCTCATCGCGCGGCGCGTGCGCGAGGCGGGCGTTTACAGCGAGCTGCTCCCGCCCGACGCCTCCATCGAGGCGATCCGCGGCGATGGGCTCTCCGGCGTCATCCTCTCCGGCGGGCCGGACAGCTGCTATCAGCCCGGCGCCCGCACCTGCTCGCCCGAGATCTTCGAGCTCGGCGTGCCCGTGCTCGGCATCTGCTACGGCATGCAGCTGATGTGTCAGCTTCTCGGCGGCACGGTCGGCCCCGCGCCCGTGCGCGAATACGGCAGGACCTTCGTCCGCTTCGGCGAAAACCGCCTGTTCTCCGGCATGGAGGACAGCATCTGCTGGATGAGCCACAACGACGCCGTGCTCAAGGCCCCCGAGGGCTTCCGCGTGATCGCCGAGACCGACGACTGCCCCGTCGCCGCCGTCTGCTGCGAGGAACGCGGCCTCTACGCCGTCCAGTTCCACCCGGAGGTCAGGCACACCGAATACTGTGCGGAGTTCTTCCGCAACTTCGTCCGCGAGATCTGCAAATGCACCGGCAGCTGGAGCGTCGACGGCATTGCCGACGAGCTGATCGCCGCAGTGCGTGCGCAGGTCGGAAACGGCAGGGTCGTTGCCGGTCTCTCCGGCGGCGTGGATTCCTCCGTCGCGGCAACGCTCGTCCACCGCGCGATCGGGGACAGGCTCACCTGCATCTTCGTCGACCACGGCCTGCTCCGCCTCGGAGAAGCCGAGGAGGTCATGGACTATTACCGCAACGAGATCGGTCTTAACGTCATCGAGGTGGACGCGAAGGAGCGCTTCCTCACAAAGCTTGCCGGCGTTTCGGAGCCTGAGGCCAAGCGCAAGATCATCGGCACGGAGTTCATCCGCGTTTTCGAAGCCGAGGCGAAGAAGATCGGCGCGGACTTCCTGCTGCAGGGCACGATCTATCCGGACGTGATCGAGAGCGGCACCGGCGGCGCGCAGGTCATCAAAAGCCACCACAACGTGGGCGGCCTGCCCAAGAACATCGCCTTCAAGGGCCTTGTGGAGCCGCTGCGCATCCTCTTCAAGGACGAGGTCCGCATGCTCGGCGAAAGCCTTGGCATGCCCGCGCCGCTCGTCTGGCGCCAGCCCTTTCCCGGCCCCGGCCTCGCGATCCGCGTGATCGGCGATATCACCGAGGAGAAGCTCGACATCCTCAGAAAAAGCGATCTCATCCTCCGCGAGGAGATCAAAAAGGCGGGGCTCGACCGCTCCGTGTGGCAGTACTTCACGGTGTTCACCGGCCTCCGCTCGGTCGGCGTCATGGGCGACTGCCGCACCTACGACTACACCATCGCCGTCCGCGCCGTCACTTCGACCGACGCGATGACCGTCGAGTTCGCCGAACTCCCCTACGACCTCCTGCGCCGCATCAGCAACCGCATCATCGCCGAGACCCCCCACGTCAACCGCGTGGTCTTCGATATCACCGATAAACCCCCGGGAACGATAGAGTGGGAATAATGGCTAACCGCTGAAAAAGCTAATTAGAACAAGGCTTTTTCAAAAGCGTGAACCGCCTTTGATAACGAATTGATAACAAGTCTTGAATAGGTCATCATTCCCGTTCCGACCGGTTGTGGGGTAAAGGAATGATCCCAAGAGGCTTGACCGATAAGGATCCGTATTATAAAGCCCTTCGCTGTGGATATGCAGCGGAGGGCTTTTATGTATTTCAGAATCAGTTTTCTTAATCTGAAGTCAGTCGGTCTCGAGATTGTCCTTGAAGGCCTCTACGAGCGTGTCGCTGAGTTCACCGGAAGGAACACTTGCCCAGTTCTGAGTGGTGTCATATTTGGGATAGTTGTAGCGCCAACGGTCGTACTCTTCCCTGCTCATTTCTCCCTTGCGGGTCTTATCGGACATTGCGGCCCAAGCGAGCACCATCTGAGATATGCTTGCGGCGTCCCTGCCCTTGCGCGGATCGAAGCGGAGAGCAACGTCGCCGTCACGGTTCTCGACCGTAAGGCCATAGCGATCCTCGAGCGTGAACAGAGTGTGCATAAGCCCGAGATAGCTGTCGATATCGGGAACGTCAAGGGCAAGAGGCGAGACCTCGAGCACGGAAGCGAGTGCGTTTGTAAGCTCTTCCTTCGGAGTGCGAACTCCGGTCTCATACTGCGTCATGCGGATATCCGCCGTCTTTTCGGGAAGACCTGCGAGAGTCCCAAGGTATTTCTGCGTCATCCCGCGCAGATTGCGGATATAACGGATCCTCTCTCCTATAGCCATAATAGACCTCCATAGCCTGTTGATGCTATTAGTTTAGCATATTAGTTTAATGATTTCAATTGTATAAACAAATATATTTTATTTTTTGGGAACCAAAGCGCTTGACATTACGTTATATGTTTAGTATGATTGATAAAGTGCACATTTTTGTTTATGGCGTATTCTACCTGTGACATGATGCTTAGATGAGACTGCATCGATACGGCCGAGTGCTTTATCAACTGCTCAGCAGCATGGAAGGAGGTGAGAGTATGCCTAAATTTTTACGA
>JAFXSG010000044.1 GCA_017525875.1 Clostridia bacterium
AGCTGACGGGCTATTACCCCATGACCGTCAAGAAGGTAGTCGAGGGCGTTCCCGATAACGAGGAGGAGGTTTACAACTTCAAGCTCGAGCCGAAATTCGGCTACGAGGGCGAGGATCAGACCTACCCTCAGCCGCTCAAAAACGACCTCAGCATTACCGGCGCGGGCGAGACCAAGGCCGAGTTCTTTATAGACGAGGACGGCATTTACATTTACTCCCTCAAGGAGATAAAGGGCGAGGACGAAAGCTGCACATATGACGAGACCGTGCGCGAGGTGCTCGTTGTCAAGAGCACCAACCCCGACGGCACAGTCGAGTTCAAGAGCTGGGTGACCAAGGAGGGCGACGATACCGTACCCAACGATGAAAACTCAACGAATACGGTCGAATTTACCAACCGTTACCCCGGCATATACATCGAGAAGAAGTGGGATATCGACCTTGAGGGTAAAGACAGACCCTCGAGCATTGATGTCGTTATCCAGAAAAAGAACGGCTCCAATTGGGAAAACGTTAAGCTCATCGAGCTGAACGAAGACAACGATTGGAAGCATAGCCTGCGACTTGACGGCATAGAAGACGACGCCGAGATCCGCGTGCGCGAGCTGAAGGAAGAGACCGCGTTGGCTGAGCTCATCAAGACTCTGAAGCAGACGATCGTCCAGCTGACCTCCGACAACTACGATTCATGGATAGCGCAGATAAAGGAGGCTGCGGGTTCTTACTACGATGCTCTGCCCGACTTCATAAAGTCCGCCGCCGATCAGGGGCTTGACAAGCTCAAGGAGGTACTAAACGCCGAGGAGGGCGACCTCTTCGATAAGCTGATGGAGAAAATAGGCCTTGCTTCCGTGACGAACCGAATCGTCTATGATGATGACGACAGCGACAAGAGCGGCAAGACGAATGAGGTCACCTATCACGTTGATGAGTACGTCTCGCTGCTTTCCGGCGGCACGGAGGACGCTCACGTCACCAAGTACAAGGTTTCCTATAAAAAGGACGGCGATTCCTACACCATAACCAACAAGGCCATACTCGAGATCGACGTTATAAAGCGCTGGTTGGGCATTGGCGTTGACGACGAGGATATGCCCGATTCCGCGTGGGTCGTGCTCATGTGTTCGCCGAAATCCGGCGCGCTCGATAACGCGGCGGACTTAGCAAGTGCCGCGGGGATAGATATTGGCGGCGTGCTCGATTACGAGTTCCCCGTCATAAATCCAGAAGAGGGCGGCAAGGACGCGCTGACGCTCCTGAGCGAGCTGACGATCGGCCTCGATATAAGCATGATCGGCACGCTTGCCGAGAAGATATTCGGCGTCAAGATCCCGGAGCTTGCGGTAGCCAAGGTCGACAAGGACTGCGATTGGACGGCAAACTTCGTAATAAGCAAGTACAACATGGGCGTTCCCATGGATTATAAGGGCGCCGAGCTTTGGAGCGAGGTCATCAGGCAGATAATCAAGTACCTTATCGGGTTCCCGCTTCCCGTATCCTTCAACCCGTTCGATGGTTATTTCAGCATCCCGACAAAGGC
>JAFXSG010000045.1 GCA_017525875.1 Clostridia bacterium
CGGCCCTCTGGGCACCGGCAAGACCATGCTCGCCAAGGCAATGGCGAATGAATCGGACGTAACGTTTATCTCCACAGAGGGGAATGCGTTCCACAAATCATACGTCGGCGAAGGCAAGGACGCCGTGCACGATCTTTTCCGTACTGCGCGAAAGTATGCACCGTCCATCGTGTTCGTCGATGAGATCGAAGCGATCGCAATGGAACGCGGCTCGGAGTCCGCGAGTTCCGGTATAGAGGCGACTACGACCGCATTCCTCACCGAAATGGATGGGTTTAAAAACGATCCCAACAAACCCGTATTCGTGCTTGCCGCAACCAACTTTGACGCGGACGGCAATAGTGCAAGGAAACTCGATGCTGCGTTCATGCGCCGCTTTGACAGACGCATATATATCGATCTTCCAAACCGCGAGGAGCGCGAAAAGTACATCAGAAAACAGATAAAGAAGCGCCCCCTGCTTCAGATCTCGGATACGAAGATCGAAAGCATTGTCACTCGTTCGACCGGGATGAGCCTTGCGCAGCTCGAGTCCGTAATAGAACTGGCGCTGCGTATGGCGATAAGGGACGGCGATCTTAAGGTCACTGACTCTGTCTTCGACGAAGCGTTCGAAACTTTCAACGGCGGCGAGTCAAAAAAATGGAACAGCGATGTTTTGATGCGAGTCGCGAGGCATGAAGCCGGCCATGCGTTCATCTGCTGGCGCGGCGGCGAAACGCCGTCCTACGTGACCATTGTTGCAAGGGCAGACCACGGCGGCTATATGAGGCATGACGATGCGGAGGACAAGCCCATCCTCACCCGCGCGGAGGTCGCCAACCTGATCAGGACCTCTCTCGGAGGCAGGGCCGCGGAGATCGCGTATTACGGTGAGGAAGACGGCGTTTCCACCGGCGCAAGCTCGGATCTTCAGAGTGCCACTTACTACGCGCTGCGGATGCTTTGCAGCTACGGCATGGATAAAAAACACGGCCTTGCATCCGTGCCGATCCAAACCTACCTGCAAAACGGCATGCCGGACAACATCCTCGCTGCGGTAAACGAGATCCTCGCAAGGGAGCTTCAGGAAGCGATCGATATTATCAACGAAGGCAAGCCGTACATCGACAAGCTCGTCGATCATCTCCTTGCAAAGGATCATATTTCCGGAGCCGAGCTGAACAGCCTGTTCGATTCGGTCAAGCAGGAGTCATAAAACCGATGCAAAGGAAAACGGGCTCATCCCGTTTTTCTTTGCCGTTCATCAGTGCAAACCGACAGCATCCACGCCGGAGACAACCGGAAACCGTGGCCGATCGTTATCATGACGGAACGCGTTAGGAGGTGGTGCAGATGAAAAAAGACAAAAGAACCAAACTGCTTCTCAAAAGGCTCGCTGCGGTACGCGGTAAGGAGCGCGAGCTTCTTCCAAGGCCGACGGTATTCGACGACAGAACAAAATTCAAGCGTGCACGGGAAAAACAGCGCATCAGAAGGCATGAAGACGACTGAGCCTGACCTCCCCTGCTGGAACAGATTCTCGCCTTCGCGGCGCGGATCCCGTTCATACTTTGTGTTGAATTCGCATCGGATTTATTGTAGAATTAGAACCGGCGGAGGGAGTGCCGCGCGAGCAGCACTCTATTACAGACTGCCGGATGAAAGGAACTCAAATGAAAAAACTGATTACGACGATACTTGCGCTGACTGTAGCATGCAGTTTCCTGCTTGCCTGCAGCAAAGCTCCGGATGTTTCGAAACTTAAGGACGGCGTCTATTCCTGCAGCGTAACGGTGAACGGCGGGAAAGAGAACGAGGTCATACAGTCTCCGGCAACGATCAACGTTGTAAAGGGCGGCCCTACTGCCGTCATCGTCTGGAATACGTGTAACGTCGAGTACATGATCGTCAAGGGGCAGAGATACGATCCGATCAATTCTTCAAAACAGACCGCCGGCGGGGAAGCCGAAAAGGCTTATTCCAGGTTTGTGATCCCGATGGATTTTGATATGGATTTTCCTGTATCGGCATTAACCAGCGACGTCGATGCGGAGAATCCGATCGAGTACGTACTCTATTTCAGAAGCTCCACTTTGGGCGCTCCCAACACGACCAAGAGAAAATGACCGCAGAATAAAACGCACCCCCCGGGCACATTTTGCCGGGGGTGCGTTTTATTCACTTTCTGCCTGCTCCGCCGCCGCGGGAGCTGCCGCCGCCACCGCTGAACCCGCCGAAGCCGGGCCTTCCGCTGCCGCCGCTGTTCCTTGAGCCGCCGCCGAAACTGCCGCCGGGCCTTCCGGCTCCGCCGCCGCGGGAACTGCCGCCGCCACCGCTGAACCCGCCGAAGCCGGGCCTTCCGCTGCCGGACGAATGCGATGTGCTGCCGCCGGAAGGACGGGGGCCCGAGGTGTATCCGCCGGGGCGCGGGCCGGGGCCGTGACCGCCTACACGGGGACCGTAATATACGCCGCCGGGAGAACGGTTAACGCGGTGCACGCCTCTGCCCATGCCGCGAAGGACCTGCAGGATAACGTAGATAATAAACAGGATGAACAGTATGCTCCAGAATCCCGTGCAGGAACCGCAGCCTCCGCCGCAATAGCCGCAGGAGAGCAGGCACGAACTGCAAGAAACACAGGAACGGCAGGAATCGCAGGAAGCGCAGGAATAGTAGTGGGGGAGATGGACGTCGTTGCAGCTTCTTCCATAGAGCGAATTGCCGATGCCATTGCCATTACCGTTGTTGATATCTGTACCGCCGCCGTTGTTGCCGCCGACGAAACTGCCGCTTCCGGATGCCGCGCCTTCGGGATTCACGCCGTAATCCTGGCAAATGAGCTCGTTCAGCCTCGTAAAGGTCTTAAGCACGGCGGTATCATAGTCGCCCTGTGCAAAATTCGGCTCGCAGTAAACGTTGATAACTGTGCTCAGCGCAGCGGTCGAAAGAACGTTCTCAAGGCCGGTGCCGGGCATGATCCAGTAGTTCTGATCGCCAATCAGCATCAGAAAGAGCACGCCGTTGTCCTCGCCGGAGCGGCCGATCTGCCAGCTGCTGAAAACGTCGGAAGTGTATTCCTCAATGTCGGTACCGAAACCGATCGAATCGAGCACTACGACGCACATCTGAGCGCCTTTGCAGTTCTGCTCAAGGTTTTTGTTGCGTTCGGTGATATAGGTCTTGGTGGAGTCCGAAATGACGCCGACCTTATCAAGGCAGTAGCTGCCGTCAGGCTGCACAACGTCATACGCAGTAACGGTCGTTCCCATGAACACCAGCGTAAAGACGATGGCGGCGATCAATGTGAAAAGCTTAAACTTTCTGTTCATCAGTTACCTCCTGATGTGGAGAGCAGATCGAGTGCGACACATGCGCTGCAGGCTGCAAAGGAAATCGCACTCACGTCGCTGCAGGAGAGGGAAAACCCAGAGCAGCTCGATCCGCTTGAGGCCCCGGGCCTGCCGGAACCGCCTCCTACGAAGCCGCTGCCTCCCGCAAAGCCGGAGGGATCGGCGCCGTATTTCGCGCATATGAGCTCGTTGAGTTTGGTGAAGGCATCGCGTACAGCAGAATCATAATCCTCATCCTCGAAGAAGGGTTCGATCCTGTTCCTGTAGATATCGGTCAGGACCGAAGCGTTAAGCACTTTCTCAAGACCCTTGCCGGGAATGATGGTATAACTGCGGTCACCGGTGAGCATCAGGATGAGAGCGCCGTTGTCTTCGTCCTTTCGGCCGATCTCCCATTTCTGAAACAGGGAACGGGCGTATTCCTCGATCGGATCACTGCCTATCGTGTCGAGCACAACGACACAGATCTGTGCGCCGCTGCAGTTGGCTTCGAGATTGTGGTTGCGTTCGGTGATGAGATCCACCGTACGCTCGGAAAGCACGTTTGCTTCATCCAGACAGTAACTCCCGTTTGGTGAGACGGTGGCTTCGGTCGGTTTGGAACCGAGCACGACTGCGAGAACGATCACCAGAATGAGTGCAAAAAGACCCACTCTTGCTTTCATTTATCTTCCACCCCCTATCCCGTAAAGACTGGCGATAAGCTCCGCGGGGAAGCCGGAGGTGATATCCTCAAGCTTGTCCGCGTAAGCGCTGTATGCAAGGCGATAGACTCGCTCGATGCGGCTCTCCTGAGAGTTGACGTCCGCAAGATACATGTCTAGCGTGTCGGAAGTGTTGCCGCGCATGGAATTGTAGAACTGCCTTGCCTCGGAGATGAGCGCTTCGCAGGATTCATACCGAACTATGGCTTTTTTCGCGTTCTGTGTATTGGAGATCGCTTTTTCAAGACGTTCGGCCCGCTGCTTGATATCGTATGCAGGCTCGCTGCCGGCAAGCTTTTTGCCCTCTTCGAGCATGGACTGCGCGGTGAGGATCAGCTTATCGGTGTCGGAATAAAGGTCGTTTCCGTGCCTGTCAGGGGTGCATACTGTTTTGGAGAATTCTCTTGCGGCGGATCTCTTGGCGAGCGAAAGGCGCAGACCACCGAGCACGGGCACGGCAAGCAGGGCAACGATGATGAGTATCGCAAGCGCTGCGGTCCTGTTTTCAGAAAGCTTTTTCATAGTTTACCTCCAAATTTGGCTTTGTCGGACAAAGCCGTCCTTTCTCTGCGATCATGCCGCAAAAGTTCTGAGCGGCATGCCCGGGCGCTTGGACCAGGGCACGCCTGATCCGTTAGTTATTGTTTTCGCCGTCGGAATTATTGGGTTTAGCCTGGGCTTCATCCATCAGCTGCTTCACGCCGACGATCTCGACCAGCTTCTTCCTGAGCTGCTCCTCGATCTTCGCAAGCTCTGTCTCGGCAGCAATGCGCTTGTCGTGGCCTTCCTGCTGAATCTTGAGAACGTCGTCCATGGTCTGGATCAGCTTCTGGTTGGTCTCGGTCAGGGTCTCGATATCAACGATGCCGCGCTCGCTCTCCTTGGCAGCCTCAACGGTTGCAAGATGCAGGGTCTCGGCGTTCTTCTTGAGCATCTCATTGGTGAGCTGGGTAACGGCCTGCTGCGCGGAGATCGCCTGCTGGGAATGTGCGATACCGAGCGCGAGGACCATCTGGCTCTTCCAAAGCGGGATGGTGTTCACAAGGGTGGTCTGGATCTTTTCCGCCATCATCGTGTCGCTGTTTTGGATGAGGCGGATCTGAGGCGCCATCTGGATGCTGATATTGCGGGTCAGCTCAAGGTCGTAGATCCTCTTCTCGAAGCGGGTGCACATATCGGCGAAATCGCGCGCCTTCTGTGCGTCCTCGGGAAGACCGGACTGCTCGGCTTTCTGAAGCAGGTCGACGAGTGTGGTCTTGCGCTCCTCCTCGAGCTTTTTCTTGCCGGCGAGGATGTACATGGAGAGCTCCTTGAAGTATTCAAGGTTCTTTTCATACATCTGGTCGAGAACGGCGACGTCCTTCTGCAGCACGATCTGGTGCTGCTCAAGGTTCGCACTGATGCGTTCAACGTTAACGTCGGCCTTGTCATAGCGCAGTTTCAGCGTTTCGATCTGAGTGGCTTTTCTCTTGAAGATGCCGAGCAGGCCCTTTTTCTCGTTCTCGTCGTTGAAGCCCTTCAGCTCTGCGATGAGGGAGGTTATCATTTCACCGGTCTCACCGAGGTCCTTGGTGCGGGCGGTGTGCAGCGTGCTGTCAGAGAACTGGGAGAGCTTCGTCTGGCTGGCTGCGCCGTACTGCATGATCTGGGCGGAATTGGTGATATCGATGGTCTTTGCGAAATCTTCAACTACCGCAAGCTCTTCGGGGGAAAGGTTGGAGCCGGCGATGATGAGCTGCTCAACGGTCTTGACGGGCATCTCGGTAACCGCTTCGGTGGGTTCCTCGGGGACGGGATTGGGGTCAAGAGTCAGCTTGGGGATGTTGGTTTTCTTCTCTTCCATTGTGGTTTTCCTTTCTGAACTATTGGTTATTTATATCTTTTGCCTTCGTTATATAATAACGCGGTATGTTCTGCTCCGGTTGAACGGGGGATCAGTTTTCGGGCTTGCCGTTGTTGACCATGGAATTGAGCACGGTGATGTCCGCGCTGATGTCGATGGCCTCGCCCGCGTAGAGCGAATCAAGGCTCGTTTCAAAGCTCTTTGCGATGGTCTCGGAATTGTTCTCGATGCGGGTGCGGATCTCGGAAAGGTTCTCACCTGCAACTGCCGCGTCCTGCTGCATGGCGTAGCTCTCCATGAGCTTTACGGCAGTGGGGAGGTAGTAGGTCAGGAACCTGCGCATGCTGCGCGCCTTTACCGGGTTCTTTGAAAGCTCCTGAAGGATGGAATCGCCTGCCTTGACCATGCGGTCGATGGAAGCGGTGATCTTTTCGTTCGGGATCCTGTCGTTGAGCTTGCGCAGCTGCACGATATGCCCGTCAGCTGCCGTCAGCGCTTCGTCAAGCTCTGCGATGCCAGTCTTGTACTCGGGCGCCACCTCGACCAGCTCAACGCGGTCATGGATGAGCTTCTTTGAAATAAAGAATGCCGCAACGCTTATGCCCGCCGTCAGCAGGATGCCCCATATGCGGTAGAGCGGGAATATAAGGCCGAACACCACGATGCACAGCGCAGCGATGAGAAACGGCCATGCGGACTTGATATGTTTTTCAACAGTTCTTTTGAATTCAGCCATTTTGTTGACCTTTGCCAAACGGCCCTTTCGTATGTATTTCGATCGTATTATGCGGGCAAGGCAAATGCGGATCGCGGTATCGTTTCGGATCAACTCAGCAGCGCCGTATTGCCCCTTTTATCCAACGTAATTATATCATTTGCGGTTTGCGTTTTCAATACTTATATGACGCCGGGAAACCCAAATGGTGTTTTTTTCACGTATGCATTATAGATAAGATGGATCAAGCCGCTTTTGCGTAAAATGTCATAATCGCAACACTAACTTTCCACAAAGTTTTATGGTAAAATGTATCAAAACGGATTCAAAAAGCCGGAAAAAGGAGTGCAGGATGTCAAAACACCTCAGAACACTTAGGAAACTGGCCGCAGCGGCGATCGCGGTCCTGATCATGCTCGGCCTCTTCGCCTGCTCCGGGAGCTATCGCATCCTGTCCGAAAAGCAGACTGAAAGCATGGCTGCGAGGAATGCTTACGATTCGGAGCAGCAGCGAACCGTCGTGGAAGCCGCGCTGTCGCTCGTTGGCCGCGTGAGCTACTTCTGGGGCGGTAAATACTATTCGGTCGGAGAGTGCCCGGACTGGGGGACCCCGCGCGAAGTGACGAGCCCCGGCCACAGTACATCGGGGACCGTCATCCCGTTCGGCCTCGACTGCTCTGGCTTCGTCACCTGGTGCTTCTGCCAGACCGGGGCGGGGAAGGAAAGCGTGCTCGAAACCGTCGGCGACGGGACGTGGAATCAGTGGTTCAACTCCGAACCGATCGAAAAAAGCGAAGCAAGGCTCGGAGACGTCGCCTTTTCAAAGGAATACCCCGGCTCAAAGAGCAATCACGTCGGAATAGTCGTCGGCTTCATCGACGGCGAGCCCGTAATCGCACACTGCACGCCTTCCGAAAACACGGTGGTCGTGTCCACCTGCGGAGACACGTTCGTCTATTTCCGAAGTTTTTCACTTTTCCCGACGGACTGAAAGACGGAAATCCCAACTGAACTATTGCCTTTAGCACCTGCCTGTGATACAATTTAAATTGGTTTGATGTGCGCATATCAAACCAAACAGAAATACCTAAACTGAAACGGAATTGTGGCTATGACGATATTGAGATCGATAAAACGCACTGCGGCAAAAGTGCTTGCGCTTGTTCTTGCTGCGGCAATAATTGTTTCCTGCTTTGCATGCACGCATAAGGATCCGGGCGAAAAGGCCGATGGCCTCACCGACGAGCAGATCGAAAGCATAAAGCAGATCGCGGAGGCTTTCTTCGAATGCGGCGTGGAGGTCGATTCGGAGAGCGCACTCCCCGTTACGCAGATGGAGGCTTTCGTGTACTACCTGTACAACGACGAGCTGACTGCCGATGCGAGCGGGTTCGGTTCCGTTCCGGTCGACGAATCGGACGCCAGGATACATTCCTACTTTGGTTTCAAGCCTGTTTTACGCACGCATAAAAACAACAGCGATCAGGACTTCTATTACAAAAACAATTATTATTACGTCCGCGTCGGAAACAGCGCGGCAGACGAGATCAAGCTCCTGTCAGCCGAAAAAGCCGACGACGGGCGTATCAAAGCTTCGGTCGATCTGAAGGGCGAAGACGCCGGCGCGATCCTCAACTTCGTTTTCGAACAGGTTGGAAGCGACCTGAGAGTGATCGAATGCACAAGACTTGATCAAAAGTAACGGAGAACGATTATGGGAAGAATGAAACTGCTTTCAAACGTAATAAACAACGCAACGAATCAGGTCGAGGGTTTCTGCCTTGTAAAGAGCGTTCAGCTCAAGGTCAACGTGAAAGGTGCGGAGTATCTCGATTTCACCCTTGCGGACGCGGAGGGCGAGGTCAACGCCAAGCTTTGGGACTATCAGACCGCAACTCACGGTTCGTATTCCGCGGGTGAGATCATCAAGGTCCGCGGCACCGTCAATATGTTCCGCGATACGGAGCAGCTCAAGATCGATCGCATCCGCAAGATGAAGGAGACCGATGAAGTCGATCTTTCTTCCATCGTTGCCGAAGCTCCGATCGACGGCGAGCTCCTCTTCAAAGAGCTCTATGATTTCGCGGGCACATTTAAGGACGAGGATATCACAAGACTGACCAGGTATCTGCTCAGCAGCAACAAGAGCCGTTTGGAGCGTTATCCCGCCGCACTTCGTCTGCACCACGCCCACAAAGGCGGGCTGATGTTCCACACCCATACCATGCTCTCCGTCGCGAGGAAGATCGTTGAGGTATATTCCGCGATAAATCCGGAGCTCTCGAGCGACCTCGTCTACGCCGGCGTGATACTTCACGATATCGCCAAAACGACCGAGCTTGATGTCGGTCCTCTCGGCCTCGCCACCGCGTATTCCACCGAAGGCCAGCTTCTCGGCCACATCACCATGGGCGTGACCATGGTGCAGATGGCGGCTGTGGAGCTCGGCATTCCGGAGGAGAAGACGATGCTTATCTCCCACATCCTGCTGTCTCATCACGGCGTTCCGGAGTTCGGCTCCGCAAAACCGCCCATGTTCCCGGAAGCGGAGATCGTTTCCACAGTCGACACTCTCGACGCAAAGCTCTACGAAATGTTCGACGCGCTCGATTCCACCGAGATAGGCGGCTTCACCGAAAGGCTTTGGGCGCTTGACAACCGCCAGCTCTTCCGCCATGGGCACGGCATCGTGCAGAGCGAGAACAAGGACTGATCCAATACCGAATACTACCCGAAAAGGAAATGATATTATGAATAACAAAAGACTTTTTACTTCCGAATCCGTGACCGAAGGTCATCCCGATAAGGTCTGCGACACCATAGCCGACAGCGTGCTTGACGCAATGCTTTCAAACGACCCTGCTTCCCGCGTTGCCTGCGAGTGCTGCGCGACCACCGGCATGGTCATGGTCATGGGCGAAGTCACCACGAACTGCTATATCGATATCCCGAAGCTCGTTCGAGACGTCGTTCTGAACATCGGCTACGACAAGCCCGAATACGGCTTCGACGGGCATGCGCTCGCCGTCATCAGCGCGATCAACTGCCAGTCCCCGGATATCGCGCTCGGCGTGGACAAGAGCCTTGAAGCAAAGAACGGCGAAACTGCCGATGAATTCGACATTGGCGCCGGCGACCAGGGCATGATGTTCGGTTATGCCTGCGACGAAACTCCGGAATGCATGCCCCTGCCCATCAGCCTTGCACATAAGCTGACCCGCAGGCTGACAGAAGTCAGAAAGAGCGGCATGATCAGCTATCTCCGTCCGGACGGCAAAAGCCAGGTCACCGTTGAATACGACGGGCAGAACCGCCCCGTACGCGTCGATACGATAGTCATCTCCTCCCAGCACGATCCGGACGTCGATATCGAGACGCTTCGCCGCGATATCAAAGCACAGGTGATCGTTCCCGTGATCCCCGCAGAGCTCATGGATGAGAACACCCGCATTCTTGTAAACCCGACCGGACGCTTCGTCATCGGCGGCCCGCAGGGCGACTCGGGTCTCACCGGCCGCAAGATCATAGTCGATACCTACGGCGGCTACGGCAGGCACGGCGGCGGAAGCTTCTCCGGCAAGGATCCCACCAAGGTCGACCGTTCAGCAGCGTATGCCGCAAGGTTTGCCGCAAAGAACCTCGTCGCTCAGGGCTATGCAAAGCGCTGCGAGATCCAGCTTGCATACGCCATCGGCGTTGCCAGGCCCGTTTCGCTTCGTGTTGACACCTTCGGCACGGGCGTCATGCCGGACAGCGAGCTTGAAGAGCTGCTTGCTAGGAGCTTCGACTTCCGCCCCGCAGCGATCATCGAGCACCTCGGCCTGCGCCGCCCGATCTACAGGAACACCGCGGCATACGGTCACTTCGGCCGCACGGACTGCGACTTCCCTTGGGAACGCACCGATCTGAAATTCATCAACTAATGCACGGGCTCCGATAACGGAGCCTTTTTCGTAACGGTTTATGGATAACAAGTCTCCCAAAACAAGCTTTATCGTCCATCCTTTCCCGCTGCTTTACAGGGAGGATTCGCGCATACTGATCCTCGGAAGCTTCCCCTCGGTAAAATCCCGTGAGCAGCGCTTCTTTTACGGGCATCCGCAAAACCGGTTCTGGCGGGTGACAGCGGCCGTATTCGAGGACGAAGTACCGCATAGCGTTGAAGAAAAGCGCGCGTTCCTGTTTCGCAATAAAGTAGCGCTGTGGGACGTGATCGCATCCTGCGAGATCGTCGGTTCGTCCGACGCAAGCATAAAAAACGTGACCGCAAACGATCTCAGTCCGATACTGAGCGGCGCACCGATCCGGCAGATCTTCGTCAACGGGAAGACCGCGGAGAAAATGTACAGCAAATACACGCTTGCCGTCACCGGAAGGCCGGCGGTGCGCCTGCCGTCCACAAGTCCCGCGAACGCCGCAAAGAGCCTTGAAGACCTGATCGAAGCATGGAAAGTCATCCGCTTTGAATAGGCTGCGCGGCTTGCAATAAACGCAGGCAAATGATATACTTAAAACGATACCCAACCACGCAGTTAAGGGAAGGTGATAAAATGAAGATAACAAAACGCGAATACAATTATGCCGTGGAGCACTTCAGCGAAGTCTACCATACCACGCTTAATCCGGAAGGCCCGGGCGTCGTGCGCATACACCTCGTTCCTCCCGTTGTTAAGGAGGGAGAGATCGCTCCGAGCGTCGCGATAATCAACGGACAGGACGTTATTCCCGTCAACGTTTCCTGGAGCATCCTGCTGACGGAATTCATCTGCGAGGTCAATAAATACGCCGGCAAGCCCATCACGGACGAGGACGCGGAACTGATCCGTGAGAACACCTGCAAGGATGTCTACAAAGTGTACCCTCTCGTCAGCAAAAAGCGCCTTAAGAAGGATATCCTCACGATCATGAAGACCTTTGAGCAGGTCGCGCGAGGCGAAAAGCCTGACGAGAAGATCGAATACATCACCCTCGGCGAGTACGCGCCTTACATGCGCGCTCCTCATCGCATGGATCTCATGGTCAGCGCAATGACGCGCGGCGGGAACTGGCACTGCAACCAGCGCTGCGTGCACTGCTACGCAGCAGGGCAGCAGCAGGCTGACGAAGCCGAGCTCTCCACTGAGCAGTGGAAGTCCATCATCGACAAGTGCCGTGCCTCAGGAGTCACACAGGTCACCTTTACCGGCGGCGAGCCGACTCTGCGCAGCGACCTTTTCGAGCTGATCGAATATGCAAAATGGTTCATCACGAGGCTGAACACAAACGGCATCCTGCTTACCAAGGATTACTGCGAAAAGCTTCGGAAAGCTTCACTTGACAGCGTGCAGATCACGTTCTACTCGGCGGACGAAGCGATCCACAACAAGCTCGTCGGGGCAGACAGGTTCCGTGATACGGTCGCCGGCATCGAAAACGCAGTCGAAGCCGGGCTAAGCCTTTCGGTCAACACGCCGCTTTGCACACTGAATCGCGATTACGTAAAAACTCTTGAATTCCTCCACGAGCGCGGCGTGCTTTACGTCACCTGTTCGGGCCTGATCACGACCGGCAACGCAAGGCTCTCGGAGTCCGAAGGCCTGCAGCTTACTAATGACGAGATCCGCGACGTACTGGAGGCGGGTGTGGAATACTGCTACAGCCACGGCATGGAGATAAACTTCACTTCACCCGGCTGGGTGGAGGCGGGATTCTGCGAACAGCTCGGCATCCCCACTCCGACCTGCGGCGCATGCCTCTCCAACATGGCGATCACACCGGGCGGCAACGTCGTGCCCTGCCAGAGCTGGCTCTCAGGGGATATCCTGGGCAATATGCTCACTGAGGACTGGGGGAAGATCTGGAGCAGTCCCGCATGCGTGGACCACAGAGCGTTTTCTTCACAGATGAGCGGCGAATGTCCGCTCCGCATCCATAAACACGAGAATGGGGAAGAGGAGGTCACGGAATGAAAAAACGCATAATCGCAGCCGCCTTCGCGCTCTTGCTGCTTTTTGCTTCAATAACGCTCGTTCTTCCGCGCACAGCTTACGCAAAAGCGCTTGACGAGATAGAAAACTACACTATCACCGTGAACGTCAACGACGATGCAACGCTGACCATGCTCTACCACGTCGAGTGGAAGGTGCTCGACAGCGACAGCGAAGGCCCGCTGGAATGGGTAAAGATCGGCATCCCCAACTCCCACTACATATCCATGAAGGGCCTCAGCAGCACCGTCAAAAAGATAAGCTATTACTCTTCGGGCGGAAGCTACGTTCGCGTCGATCTCGATCGAAAGTATTATAAGGACGAGGTAGCAAGCTTTGATTTTGAGCTCGTCCAGGACTATATGTACGCGATGAACCACCTCAAAGAGGGCGAAACCCTATTCGAGTTCACCCCAGGATGGTTCAACGATATCGACGTCGATCAGCTCGTGATCAGATGGAACGCCGATAAAGCCGCTTCGTTCACCCCGGCATGTCTTGTGGACGACGGCTTCTATACCTGGACGACCGCACTGAAGAGCGGTGAGAAGTACACCGTGACCGTGACCTATCCGAACGACGCGTTCCAGTTTGACGAAACCAAATCGTTCGTAAATAACGGTGGAAACAACGGCGGCAGCGACAGCAGCAGCTGCGTTGCGGAGTTCTTCGGGCTGATCATTGTAGGCGCGATCTGTTACGGTATTTTCGCTTTCTTCAGAGCCGTCAAAAACGCGATATTCAACAGCACCGCCAATTTCTCAGGCGGCACAACCAAAAAGAAAATCACCCGCGAGAAGATCGTTTACTATCCCACCTGCCAGGGCTGCGGCGCGCCGAGGCCCGAGGGCAAGGATACCTGCGAATACTGCGGCCGCAGTTTCATAAAGAGCAAGGAGACCGTGACCGAGGAGCAGGTTCCCGAAGACCTCAAGAGCAAGAATACGAACGGCAGTTACCGCTATTCCTCCGATCCGAACACCTACCTGCACGTCCACGTAGTGCCGGTCGTCGTTCCTTCGACTCCGCGTTCCACTCCCCGCCGCAGTTCCTCCTGTGCGAGTTCTTGCGCAAGCTCATGCGCCTGTGCAAGCTCCTGCGCCTGCGCCTGTGCGTGCGCCTGCGCCGGCGGCGGAAGGGCGGGCTGCTCCGTCAAGGATTTCTACAACACCGGTCTGAAGCTCCGACATCTTGAACTCGGGCTGAGATCAAAGAAAAAGTAACGAAAAAAACTGCCGCAGATCCGTCTGCGGCAGTTTTATATGTGAAAAGTCATGCTTTCTTCAGTTTTGCAAGCCGGAACGGCAGGAACATTATGAACGCTCCTACGGTCAGCGAAAACATGTAAGACGCGCACTGCACGACCCAGCCGAAACGGTCGTATATGTCCTTGAACACGACCAGCGAACTGCGGGCCGGACCGATATAGAACATATTCGGCGTGCTGCCTTCCGCCGTCATGGTAAGCGGCAGAATGAGGTTCAGCACGAGCGCAAGCGCGCAGCAGCCGACGAACGTTATTACGGCAAGCCCGAAATGGCCGAGCTCCTGCCCGACTTCTCCGTAAAAGCCGATAAGCAGGCCGAGAAAGACCAGCAGCATATGCCACACGCAGGAGTGCATCGTTGAGAAAAGGTCAGCGTGCAGGATGCCGGAGGGCTCGATGAACGCCGCCAAACCGCTCATGAACGTGTACGTCATCATAAAGGTCAGCAGGGCGGTGCGCAGGCGGCAGCCGCGGCGCAAAAAAGACGCGATCACTGCGAGATACATCGGCACGCTGCAAAGCTGGAACGGGAAAAGATAGATCCATCTGTTGTAATCGCTGCCGCAGAGATTGTAATAATTGTATGCAAGCTTGAACATCTCACAGAGCATCAGAAAAAAGCCGACAGCCCGAAGCGTGCCGTTATACAGCTTGAAACTCTGCTTTTTACGGATGAGCAGAGCGGCAGTGATAACGACTGCAAGCCCGATCACAGTAAAGCAGATATGGAAGCGGCCCCATGCCTGCGGCTTTTCAGCCATCTCGACATAGACTTTCTCAAAGAATGATCTCAGAAATGAGTCCATATTGTTACCTCCGCGATAATGCCCGCTCATTATATCCTATTGAGTGCTGCCTTGCAATACTATTGCGGAAAAACAAAGAAAAATCAAAACAGCAGGCGGCTCGGATGCCGCCTGCTGCACATTAGCTTCGTTATCAGCTCAATTCAAACGCTCCTGTATAGAGCTTGTAATACCTGCCCTTCTGGGCGATAAGGTCCTTGTGATCGCCGCGCTCTATGATCCGGCCGTGCTCGAGCACCATTATCGCATTCGAATTGCGGACGGTGGAAAGACGGTGCGCGATGACGAACACGGTACGCCCGTTCATCAGCTCATCCATGCCTCTTTCGATCAGCGCTTCCGTGCGCGTATCGATGGAGCTGGTCGCTTCGTCGAGGATAAGCACAGGCGGGTCCGCAACGGCAGCGCGGGCGATCGCCAGCAGCTGACGCTGGCCCTGCGAGAGGTTTTCACCGTCATCCACGATCATCGTGTCATAGCCCTGCGGCAGATGCATGATGAACGAGTGGGCGTTAGCGAGCTTGGCCGCGTGCTCGATCTCCTCGTCGGTCGCGTCCTTCTTGCCGAAACGGATATTCTCACGCACGGTACCGGTGAACAGGTGCGTGTCCTGAAGCACCATTGCGAGGCTTCGGCGCAGGTCATCCTTGCCGATATCGCGGATATTGAACCCGTCATAGGTGATCTCGCCCTGCTGAATATCGTAAAAACGGTTGATAAGGTTTGTGATCGTCGTCTTGCCCGCGCCGGTGGAACCGACGAAAGCGATCTTCTGCCCGGGTTTTGCATACAGGCTCACGTCGTCAAGCACGATCTTCTCGCCGTCATAGCTGAAATCAACGTCGTGGAAGCGTACGTCGCCGCGAACGCGCGTCAGCGTGCCGTCAGGCTGTTTCCAGCCCCAAACGTCCGTGCGCTCGCCGCATTCGACGAGGCTGCCGCTCTCGTCATAGCGCGCGTTCACAAGGCGGATGGCGCCGTTGTCCTCCTCGGGTTCCTCATCGATCAGCGCAAAGATGCGCTCTGCACCGGCAAGTGCGGAGAGGATGGAGTTGAACTGCTGGCTCATCATCGTGATAGGCTGTGCGAAGTTCCTCGTGTACTGGAGGAACGTGATCAGACTGCCGACGGAAAGCGTGATGATTGCAGGATAGTTATTCGTAGCCTTCGCGACGACCATCAGCGTTCCGAGAAGCGCCGTGATCGCGTACTGGATGTAGCTCAGGTTGCCCATGATCGGCATCAGTATGCTCGCCCAGGTGTTTGCGCCGGCTTCTGCGCGGCGGAGATCATCGTTCAGCTTTGCGAATTCATTATTGATACGATCTTCACGGCAGAAAACCTTAACGACCTTCTGCCCTTCGGTCATCTCCTCGATATAGCCGTTCGCGATGCCGAGCGCCGCCTGACGCTTTTTATAGAACGCACCGCTCTTTTTGCCGAGGTTCTTGACTACGAGGATCATCAGAACGAGCATCACGACCGTGATAACCGTCAGCGCGGGGCTTAGGATGACCATCATAACGAAGACGCTGACCACGCGGAACAGACTGTTGATGAGGTTCGGGATGCTTTGCCCGAGCATCTCGCGCATCGCGTCCGTGTCGTTGGTGTATCGGCTCATGATCTCGCCGTGGGTGTGACGGTCGAAATACTTGATCGGCAGCTTCTGCATCTTGCGGAACATCTCGGTGCGGATGTCGTACAGGATGCCGGTCGATACGTTGATCATAAGGCGCGAGTTCACGTAGATACACACCGCGCCGACGATGTAGACGACCGCCATCTTGATGATCTGGTGCACAAATGCCGCCCAGCGTTCCTGAGTCGCGCCGGATCCGACCATCGGAGCGATGTAATCGTCGATCAGCGGGCGCAGCAGCGCCGTGCCGATGACGTTCGCTTCGGCGGCGATGATGATGCAGGCCGTGACGATCAGAAGCGTGATCCAATAGGGCTTGAAGTAACGCAGCAGACGAATGAACGTGCCTTTCGCGTTCTTGGGCTTTGCAAACTTAGGTCCGCGGCTGCCGGGGCCGTGGGTGACTCTTTCGGAAGCTTTCGGTGCGGGGCTCATTCGTCTTCGCCTCCTTTCATCTGGGATTCATAGACCTCTCTGTAGATCTGGTTCGTCTCAAGCAGGTTCTCGGGCGTGTCGAAGGCAACGAGTTTGCCATCGTCCATGACCATGACTCTGTCCGCGTCCATTACGGAGGCGATGCGCTGAGCGATGATGAACGTCGTAGTTCCCTTGAGCTCTGTGCGCAGCGCTTTGCGGATAGCGGCGTCGGTCGCCGTATCACATGCGCTCGTGGAGTCGTCGAGGATAACGACCTTGGGGTCCTTCAGCAGCGCTCTCGCGATGCAGAGCCTCTGCTTCTGACCGCCGGAAACGTTCACGCCGCCCTGACCGAGGTCGGTCTGATATCCGTTCGGGAAACTCATGATGAAGTCATGCGCGCATGCCGCGCGGCAGGCGGCCTCGATCTGCTCCTGCGTCGCGTTTTCATTGCCCCAGCGCAGGTTTTCTTCTATAGTGCCGCTGAAAAGCAGGTTCGTCTGAAGCACCATCGCAACAGAGTCGCGCAGCGTGTGCAGCTTGTATTCGCGCACGTCGTGCCCGCCAACGAGCACCTGACCGTCCAGCACCTCATACAGGCGGGGAATGAGCTGAACGAGCGTGGTCTTGGCGGAACCGGTACCTCCGATAATGCCTATCGTTTCACCGGAGCGGACGCTGAAGCTGACGTTTTCAAGCGTCAGATTGTCGGGATTCTTGCTGTAAGAGAAATCCGCGTCGCGGAACTCCACGCTGCCGTCCTCGACCTGAAGCTCGGGATCGGCGTCATCGTCGCTGATGTCGATCTCCTCGTCGAGCACTTCGGCGATACGCTTCTGAGAAGCTCTCGTGATGATGAAGCTCACAAACACCATCGAAAGCATCATAACGCTCGAGAGGATCTGACCGATGTAGGCGAGGAAGCCGGACAGGTCGCCGATGCGCATCCCGCCCGCCACGATGAGCTTGCCTCCGAAGAAGCATACAGCGACTATCGCCGCGTAAAAGATCAGCTGAGAGATCGGGTTGTTCCAGATGACGATACGCTCGGCCGCCCTCTGTGCCGTGCGGAGCGCCTTTGCGGAATCGTCGAAGCTGACGGATTCATCGTCGCCCTTCACGAAAGCCTTGACCACGCGGATAGCGATCAGGTTTTCCTGCACCCTTGCGTTCATCAGGTCCAGCTTCGTAAGCATCTTTTCAAAGAACGGATGAGCCTTGATCATGATGAACAGCATGATGCCGCCGAGCAGCGGTATCGCGATTGCAAAAACGAGCGACAGAGTCGGGTTGACGGCAACGGCAAAGCAGAACGCCGTTATCATAATGATAAGATTGCGGACGGTCATCCGGATCAGTATAGTAAACAGGTTCTGAATGTTCGTAACGTCCGTCGTAAGCCTTGTCACGATGCTTGCGCTCGAAAACTTATCAACGTTCGCAAAGGAAAAATCCTGCACCTTGCGGAACAGCATGTTGCGAAGGTTCGCAGCAAAGCCCGTGCCGGCAACAGCCGCAAACCTTGCGCACAGCGCGCCGGAGAGCAGCGCGAATACCGCCATGAGCAGCATAAGGCCTCCGTAGGTCAGAATAACGCGAAGACTCGGTGTTTCAACGTCTATACCTTCGTTGATGAGCTTCGTCATCAAAAACGGGATCATGATCTCGAGGACGCCCTCGATGATGATCATGAGCGATGCGCCGATCGATTGCTTCTCATAGCCCCGAACGGCGGGCAGCAGTTTTTTGATCATAGCAATTCTTATGCCTTTCTCGGCAGATCTTGCCGTTTTTTCAGTGCTTTTCGGCTGCTTTCACGATTTGTGTTCGGATTTCACGAACTTGGAAAGCTCCATATTGTTCATAGCTCCGGTGTCGCCGGATTCGAGGTTGGCAATGAGCCTCGAAAGCAGGGAAGAGGTCAGCTCTTTTTCCTCCGCGGAAAAACCGGTGAACATCCTCTCCTCCAGTTCGTCAAAGAATCGGCGGCAGCGTTTCGCGGCCTCCGTGCCGACGGCCGTAATATGCAGGCTGTTCGCCCTGAGGTTCCCCTTGCGTGCGCCGCGGCTCACGTAACCTGCCGTTTCCATGCGCTTGATGCTCTGCGCGACGGATGCGGGCGAAACGCTCATATCCTCAGCGACCTCCGCCTGAGTGCAGCCGTCGTTCCTTTCAATGAATTCAAGCATTCGCATCTGCGCAGGAGGGATCAGCCGCCCCGCTTCGTTGCGCAGGTAATACGCCATCAGCAGGTCGAGCCTGTGCAGCTTTCGGCCTACGCGGCATTTTTCGCTCATAACACCAGCTCTCCTTCCATTTCGGATACTTGATCTTAAACAATTAAACGCTTAATTATTAAGCGCTTAACATTTTACTCCGCTGCCGGATACATGTCAAGGCCGTGCGGTGATCAAACGCATAATATATTGAACCGCGGGAAAGCTAAAACCGTTAAATAAGCGGGGAACGGAAAAGGATTCCAAATGTTGACAGTATCCGCGTTTTCCATTAGAATATTATCGGAGATTTTCTGTTATCCATTCTAAACTTACGGAGGTACACCATGAGAAAGTGCAACAACTGCAATATAATTCTCGGCGATGCCGACAACTTCTGCCCTAACTGCGGCATGACGACCGTGCCTGTGCAGCAGGAGAAGTTTGCGGAGCCTGCGCAGCCTGTTGAGCCCGCGGGGCCTGCTCAGATCGCAGCTCCCGTTCAGCCCGAGACGCCGGTACAGCCCTCTCCGGAACCGTACCGCAATCCTGCGGGCGTAAAGAAGCCGGCAAAGAAGAAAAAAACCGGGCTCATCATCGGCATAATAGCCGCCGTTGCGCTGCTGGCGGTCGCAGCAGTCGTGATCGCTTCGCTATTCAAGAATAAACCTATGGTGCAGTTCTATAACGCTCAGAATCGCTTTATGACAACGAGCGTGCGCGGCAGCTCCATCGACGACGTGCTCCGCGGCAAAGCCGACGGGATCAACACCGAGATCTCGACCGATGCGGTTCTCCGCGTTGCCGCAGAGGGGCTCGATATTATGGGCCTTGACATCATCGATAAGTTCGATATTTCGTTCAACATCGATACCCGCGGGGATGAGGACCTCTTCAGCGTAGGAGTAAACTACAAGGGTTCGCCTGTCCTCACCGGAACGATCAAGAGCACGGAAAACGATCTCTACTGTTATCTCCCGGAACTGTCCGAAGAGTACTACGTCGTTGACCGAAACCTGCTCCTCGGTCTTATGGATATGGGAGAGCTGGACACAGAGCCGGTCGATTATGAAAAGGTCGAGAACCTCTCCCGCGCCTATGACGACGTCAAATCCCGCTACGACGCGATCCTGCGTACCGGCGTTGCGGAAGAGGATTTTTCCGCCGAAAAGGGCGTTGTCCGTCTTGCCGGTCTTGAAGATGAACTGAAAAACGCTTCGACTATAATCTACCGTCCCAATAAGGACAGACTCACCGCGATGTTCACAAAGCTCGGTGAAGAGATAAAGGATGATGAAGCGCTTTCAAACTACCTGCTTTCGCTGTTCGATTACTATTTCGCGAACAAGAGCGGCACGGTATTCTCCGCTGCCGATTACGAAAGCGACGAGGAGCGGAATTTGAAGGACGCACTGCGCGAGCTCGGAGAGAACCTTCAGGAGAATGCTGCAGAGATCGCAAACAACATCGCTGAGTCCGAATTCGAATGGCGCTGCGTGACCGATGACGGCAGCATTATCGCCCAGTACATCACCGGAAAGGATTTCAGCTTCACCTTCGAACAGCCGGATGATCTCCGTTCCTATCTGCGCTGCGAACCTGCGAACGGCGAAGGTGCGGTCACAGTGACCAGGACACTCGAAAAAACCGGCAGCACGATCGGCGGCGACATCCGTTTCGAGACCGAAGGCTCCGGCATGAACTTTACGGGTAAACTGACCATAACCTCCATGGACGAAAAAACCAAGTCGGCATTCGGCGTTCCCTATGGCAGCTATAAGCTTGACGTCACCTTGACGGACGAGGATGATTCGTTTGGCAGCCGCAGCCTCAGCCTCGATATCAACGTCGGAGCCAAAGACGGCGGCGGCACCGAGCACCGACTCACCGTGAACGGATTGAGCGATCTGATCGATGACGACGAGATCCCCGACAGCATCACCGTTTTCCTTGACACCACTGATCAGGATTCTACCGTTCGCGCTCCTTCCGCCGATCCCACCAGGATCTCAAATGAAGAGGAGTTCCAATCTGCTGTCTCCGATCTTTCGGACAGCCTGATGACCGTATTGTACCGTCTCATGCTCAGGATATCGCTCTCCGGCGATTAATATCCCGCGGCCGGCAGTGATGTCGGCCGTGTTTTGCGTTTGTAAGCGGGGCAGATTTGATGATAAAGCTTGAAAACGTTGAAAAATACTATGGTTCTGAACGCGTGCTCGGCCCGGTCTCACTTTCCGTCGGCGAAGGCGAGATCGTGGGCATCGTCGGCGAAAACGGCGCAGGGAAGAGCACTTTGCTCAGAATGATCGCCGGCGTCGAAAAGCCGGACCGCGGCAGCGTCAGGATCGATCCGATGAAAGCGGGCGAGGTGGGCTACGTCCCTCAGGAGCTCGCTCTCTACCAAAGCCTGACAGGGATGCAGAACCTTCGTTATTGGGCAACGGCGATCGGCCTTCGGGGCAAGCGCCGACGCAATCGCTGCAGGCATCTGCTCGACATTCTCGATCTATCCGAAAAGGCGGACAAGCCCGTTTCAACGTATTCCGGCGGTATGAAGCGCAGGCTCAACCTCGGCTGTGCGCTCGTGGGCGACGTAAAACTGCTGCTGCTCGATGAGCCGACCGTCGGTGCAGATACCCGTTCAACGGAGCTGATTTGGAACGCCGCAAGGAAACTGCAGGCGCTCGGGTGCGCAATAATACTCGTATCCCATCATGCCGAGGATATCTTGCGCCTTGCCGATCGTGTGATAACGCTTAACGACGGCGTTACCGCCGGCGATGAACCGAAAGGAAAGACCGGCGAACAGGGGACCACGGAATGAACAGCCTAAAAGCCGGCATATATAAGGATATCTGCCTGTTCCTCTCGGTCTCGGGAATACTCAGCCTGCTTCTCCCGGCGCTGGTCGCCGCCGCTTTGCTGCTTGGGCTGAACGATGCCGCCGCCGTGAAAACGAACGTGGAACCTTTCCCGATCGCTATCTACGACCGGGACGACACCCTTATGTCCCGTTCCCTGATCTCACAGCTCAGGAACGTGGAACTGTTTTCGCATATCACTGTACTGAATGCCGAAAAGCTTGCCGCCGCCTCTATTCCGGCGGATGAGAGCGGCGCGATAGAAGCCGGCGACAAGCTGTTTGATGCAGCACCGCTTTCGGGCTGTGCCGCTGTGATAACGATCCCGTACGATTTCTTCTATGACGCATATACAGGCGATGAAGAACCGGTTTCCGTCATTCTGAACGGCGCGATGCCGCTTGAAGGCGCGATCACATCCTCCCTCACGACTTCCGTCGCGGATATCCTGAACAGCGAGCGTGCCGCATGGTATGCCGCATATTCGCTTAAAAACGGCGGCGAATTCGACAGGGATGATTTCGCAAACTACTGTGCCGATGCATCCGCATCCATTCTCGACAGTGCGCTCGGCCGCAGATCGGTTATCAAAAACACAAATATCAAAACCGAGATCAGCACATCCGTCAAGCAAAGTTTCTTTACTTGCGCCTGCTCGATGCTGCTGCTTTTCGTGCCGGCAGGCGTTCTTAAGACCCTCCCTGATGAACGCAGGGTCGGGCTTGCCGGACGGCTCATATCGATCGGCGGCAGCGTGACGGGACTGATCCTTTCCAAACTCATCGCCTCGTTCATCCTCTGCTCCGCAGGTCTTGCGCCGGTAATCGCGATCCTTCGTCCGCAGCTGAGCCTCGTATCGTGCTCCGCACTGCTCGCGGCGTTCCTTGCGGGCTTTGCGCTTATGCTCGCGCTGACGTCGGTCACCCGCAGCACGGAGCAGTTCATGCTCGGTGCAGGACTGGTCACTGCCGCGTCACTGCTTTTCGGAGGGACGATCTATCCCGCAGCGCTCCTCCCGCGCTTTGCATCGGCGATCGGGGACGTTACGATACCCAAGTACCTGCTAGCGGCGCTTACGGCTCGGAAAGGGGAATGGAAGCACGTCCTTTCGCTCGTTATGATCGCCGCCGCTGCGCTTGCCGTGTACTTTTTCTCGGGAGCGGTACGCCGCAGCCTTAAGGCGAGAAAGGGGGCGGCGCATGCTTAAGTTCCTTTCGCTTTCACTGCAAAAACTGCGTGCGATGGCGGGCGGATACCTGTTCGCCGCCGCAATGCTCGCGCTTGCGTTTTTAATGTTCCTGACCGTGCGCCTGACCCTGAACAGCGCAGGTCCCGATTCGCTTTCACTTGCATACGTCGATGATGACGCAGGCCCGGACGCCGACAGATTCATAGAAATGCTCCGGAAGGACGACTCTGCAGCGCTCAGCCTTACCCGCTGTGAAGATATCGAAGCAGCAAGGAAACTCATGAATTCCGGAAGGGCCGAGGGCACGCTCGTGATCGAAGCCGGTTTTGCGGCCCTGCTCGCAAAGGGCGACGCGGCTGTCGCATATTATCCGGCTGCGGGCTCGTCCTCTGCGGATGCCGCGCGGGAGATCATCTCAGGCCATGCCGTCGCTGTAAGAAGCGCTCTTCGTGCCAAACAGTACGCGGAGCAGTTGTTCTCGCGGGAACTCACCGAAACCGAGCGCAATGAGCTCGAACGCCTTACTGACAGCGCGATGGCTTCCGCCGGCTCCTCGGTAAACGTGCGTGTTGTCGGCTCAGGGAAAACTGCGGCGGCAAAAAGCATTTTCAGCGCGCTTTACGCCCGCTCGGACGGCTTCTTCGCCTTTGTCTGCATGCTGCTTCTGCTCATGCTCGGGGCGTTCATCGGTTCCGACGACGCCCGCGCTTCGGCAAAACGCATGCTTTCGCTGCGCGGTGGCGCCGCAAACGAAACCATTTCCGGATTACTTGCACTGATACTGTTCGGGCTGGCCGCTGCCGTGCTTTATCATGCCGCGTTCGGTCTGCCGAAACTGATCGATGCCGCTGCGGAGCTTGCCTACATTGTTTGTGTTTCCACGCTTTCAATGCTCCTCGGCAAGCTTGCGGGAGCAGCGCGGGCGGAGCTTGCGTCGCCGTTTATCGCGCTTATAACGAGCCTCGCGGGCGGCTGCTTTATCGATCCTGATGCGCTGGGAGGAGCCTTGAAAACCGTGTCCCTTTTCACGCCCCAGGGGCAGCTTCTTGCGGCAAGGGGCAGCATTTCCCATGTTCTGATACTGCTTTCGGCGGCTGCGGTTTTGCTCGTTTTCAGCCTGCCCATTTTCGGGCGGAGAAAGCTCATCCTTCCGCCTCACTGACGTCGGTTATCACTCCGCCCTCAACGGTGAATTCAAACGGCACCGCTTTGTCACCTGTGACCGTTCCCGCCATCACAAGATCGTTTTGCCCGCTCTGCGTTTCCGTACCGAACGGAGGCACAGGGCGGGCTTCGTCGTATCCGCCGAAAAACTCCGCGAGCCCGTCGAATCCCACTTCGGCGGCAAGCTCCGCTGAAAGCAGCTCGAGCGCTTCGTCCTTCCTGCCTAGCAGAACGCATTCAAGCAGCGCAAGCGCCGTTTCATTCGGTGATGCGTGCTGCTTTTTCGGAGCCGAATAGTATCCGATCCCGGTATCATACAGTTGTTTTTCCCGACCCGAAAGCTCAAAGCGTACACGCCGCTCATGCCCGAATACCGTTCCGAGCCGCTCAACGGAGACAAGGTAACCGTCCCCGATAAAACAGCTGTCACCTTCAACGGAAGCGATTATCCCGATGTCCTCATCAAGAGCGATGAGCATTTCGCGGAGCGGGGGATGGGGGCTGAATTCAAATCCGTAAAACCGTTTGCTTTTACTAACCGATTCATTGCATCCGGAAGCATGCACGATGATCAGCCGTTCACTGCCGATATCGAGCAGCTGCAAGCTCCCGTCATTTCCGGCGCAGATCGCGTAACTGCGCTCCGAAGCCGCAGTACTGACGGCAAGCCGCAGCCCGCCGTCACGAAACAATGCTGCATGCGTTTGCTCTCCGGATCCTTTTACGAAGTCGATCGTGTCGAGCAGCTTAGGCATACCCTCCGGAAAAGGCGTCGCGCGGAAATTAACGATCAGTTCCGCGCGTCCCCGTCCCCAATCGACGATCCTTGCCGTTTCGCAGCCCGCGCTTATCGAGAATCGCCCGTCCTCGGGTGCAATAACGCAGCCCGCGGGCATCAACCGCCCGGAACCGTCTGCCGGAATGACTGTAACGATCGCCTCGCGGTCATCGGGAAGGCTGACCGCTCTCCCGCCCGCGCAGCATAAAAACAAAGACCCGCTGAGCACCGTTGCCGCAGCGGGGATATGGGTAGTGATGACAAGCTCCATCTTGCGCTCCGAATGCTTTATTAAAGCAGTTTATTCGATGAATGCTTGAAAAATGAAACTAAAGGCAAAGAAAAAACAGCCCGTACGGGCGCTCCGCATAAGGAAGTTTTTAGGGAATGGTGCAGTCCATGGTGGGCTGCACCGTTTTCTTACGCTGATCTCTCGGATAATTCCGAGATGAGGGATCTGAGTTCTTCCGCTTCGGGGACAGTGAAAAGCCCGATGCCTGTGAAGTAAATATCAACGGCGACTGTTTTCTTACCGTTGACCTTTACAGGAGAATGGATCTCGATTCGGCGGATAAGCGTATTCACAAGCTCCGGAGTGAGCTGTTTGACATCCGTTTGCTCTCTGACGGTTTTGAGGAGAAGACGAAGATCCGTCTTCTTTTGCTCCTCTTTCGCGAGCTCGGATTCGATCGCTTCCGTCTCGGTCTTGAGCGAATGCTGCTCGGCTTCATAATTGCCGCTCATGGTGACGAAGCGCTCATCGGAGAGCTTGCCGTTGACATTATCCTCGTAGATACGCTCGATCAGGCGGTCGATCTCCTTGATGCGCTTACGGTTATTCACGATCGCCTTCTCCATGCGCTTGAGATCGACGAAACGGGACTGCTCTCGCTTCTGCTCCATCATGTACATGAAGACCGTTTCGTAGGAACGGACGAAATCAACGAAGCGGCTGATGCTTTCGAGGACGATCCGTTCAAGGACCACATTACGGATATAGTGCGCGGAGCATGGTCCTCTGCCGGATTTGTAATTGGAGCAGACGTAATGCTCCTGCTTTTCCGTGAAGCGCTTCGATGCACAGAAGTACAGCTTTGCGCCGCAGTCAGCGCAGTACAGTAGGCCGGAAAAAAGGCTTGTCCTGCCGGTCGGCGTGGGACGGCGCTTGTTCTTCCGCAGCTCATGCACCCTCAACCAAAGCTCCTCGGGGATGATCGCCTCCTGCTTATTGGGAATGATCTGCAGTTCGTCCTCTGGAGTGGGAATGACTTTGTGCACCTTGTAGCTCACCGTCGTTGTTTTGAAATTCACAGCACAGCCGGTGTACTGACGGTTATCGAGAATATCGGCAACCGCATCACCGGACCAACCGCAGGGGATGGCTGGAGGAGGATTGGACGCCTTGCGTCCCATTGAAAGGAAATATTCGGTAGGCGTCGGTATCCTGTCTGCTTCCAGTATGCGAGCGATCTTGGTCGGCCCGATACCCGCAAGGCTGAGCGAGAAGATTCTGCGGACTACTTCCGCTGCAGGCTCGTCGATGTGCCAGATCTCCTTATCCTTCTCATCCCTTACGTATCCATACGGGACAGTCGTTCCGACGCGCTTGCCTTGAGCCGCTTTCGACGCCCAAACCGCCCGCACCTTCTTCGAGGCCGACGCCGCATGCCATTCGTTGAAGATATTGGAGAACGGCATGAGCTCGGTGCCGGTGTTGCTTTCGGAATCCACGTTATCCTGAATGGCGATAAAGCGGATACCGAGGGTCGGGTACTTGATTTCGAGGTATTGGCCGACTTCGAGATAGTTCCTGCCGAAGCGGGAGAGGTCTTTAACGACTATCGTACTGATCTCTCCGTTCTCGGCCATTGATTCCATCTCTCGGAAGGCGGGACGGTCGAAGGTGGTGCCGGAATAGCCGTCGTCGACGAAGAACTTGGGATGCAAGAGCCCGTTCTTCTTGGCATATGCCTGTAATATCTCCTTTTGATTGGAGATGGAGTTGCTTTCGCCCTCTCTGCCGTCGTCTTGACTGAGGCGGCAATACAGGGCCGTTATCTTTTCCTGCCCGGATGATTTGTTTTTCATATGGCTCCTTTCCACATCGGGCACAGTAAAGGCATAATTGACAATACCATGCCCGATGTATAAACTCAAATGTGCAGTCAATCGGTAAGCAGGAGCTTTTTCAGCAGATCGAAAACGCTCTGTTTTCCATCGGGATCGAAGTGGGCGTTCACGGTATAGACGGTACCTGACGCCTTAACGATGAAATGCATGGGAGCATTCGCGTCCTCGAAATCTTCGTGAGTCAGAAGGATGGGATGATCGGTATTGCGGTTATCGTTCATCAAATACGCCTCCCTTCCTCAGCGTTCCTCGCGCTGACGCTCAAGGTGGTTCCTGTAAAACTCACAGGCCTTGAGTATGAACGCCCTGGCGCGATCCGGGCTCGTATCGGGCAGATACTTCGAGAGGTCGCTCACGGGGATGCTGACGCGTTCCTTCTGATTGGGCTTCTCCTCGGCCATGATCTCCATGATCGCGTCCTCGGTGAGCTTGCCCTCGGCGCTGAGCCTTTTCATATGGCATGCCTGGGAGAGGGACGGCGTCGCCTGGGCGAAGCCGATCTCCGAGAATAACAGCTCCTGCTCCTCGGGCGTGAGGTACGAGAGCTCGACCGCGGGAGTGAATGCGATACGGCCTTCATCCACAAGGCGGAGAAGGTCGGGAACGAGGTGAGTTAGGCGGATGTAGCGCTGGATCTGACGGCCGCTTTCGCCTTCATCAACATCATCCCGCGACTTGTGGCCAACTTGTCCACAAGCGATATCCCGCTTTCCCTGCCGTGAAAGCGCTTCCAGCTTCAGCTTGTAAGCGAACGCCTTTTCGCTCGGCAGGATGTGCTCGCGGTTGAGATTGCTGTCAACGAGCGCGACAGCGGCCTCGTCCCTTGTAAGCTCGACTTCGATAACGGGCACGGTCTTGAGCCATGCTCTCATAGCCGCGTGAGCTCTCCTGTGGCCGCTGACGATCTCAAAGCCGGTATCGACAGGCCGCACGATGAGCGGCACCATGACGCCGTGCTCGCGGACGCTCTCGACGAGGGCGTCCATTTCTTCATCGTCGCGCACCTTATACGGATGCCCCGTGAAGGGCTTGAGCTCCGCAAGGCTCAGTTCTTTTATTGTTCTGTTGTCTTTCATGTAAATCTCCTATTCTTTTTTTGTTATTACCGCTCCCATTGAAATTGTGGAATGCTGCGGGAACGGTTTGCCTCCCGCACCTTCTTTTCGATATGCGGGATATCCTCGCGCAGAGCGGAGATCAGCTTGAGCTCGCCTCTCAGCTCCCGTAAGGATTTGTTAATGGATACCAGCCCGTCGTAGACCTCGGTCTTTTCCTTGTTGAGGGCTTCTATATCCCTTCCCTCCAGCAAACGCCGTGCTTCATCGAGCTGAGCGCGCTCATCGGTGTAATCCTCGGGAACGCCCGCGAGGTATTCCGCCTTGGCAAGAGCGCCGTAAAGCTTCCTGTTCCGCTTCTTTTTGCTGTTCAGGATGATACGGGATTTCGTAAGCTGTTCTATCTCCGCATTGACGATGGTCTCTCGCTCGTCGAGCGCGTCGAAATCGTTGATGCCGTATTTCTCAAGGAATTCGCCCTGCCTCTTCAGCTGTTCGAATTTCAGCACCTCCTTGGGATCGACATAGAAATCCGTCTGCTTTCCCTGACCGATGATCCCGAGCACGTACATCCAGTGATACACGAGCGCGATAAAGCCGGTGGGCTTTACGAGAGGCTTGTACGGGACGTATTCCCTCTGCTTGATGATGACCTCCTTGCTCGTATCCGTCAGGGCGTCGTCGATGTAGCTTTCGAGCTCGTCCTCTGTGAGCGCCTTGCCGCACTGACGCATGCGGAAGCCGTTCTTCGCCCCGGCGGGACGGAACGTGGGATACTTGCTGTTGTGCTCAACTTCGTATCCCCGTGCCTCCATCATGCGGTAGATATCGCCCACGCTGCAGGCGGTGGAAAGCACCTCGTCGGTGTCTAGATCCATCTGCTCCCGCAGCGTGAGCATACCGTTCTTACGCGCTCTCCACTCGGCATATGAGAGCGCATGGGGCTTGGGCTCCTCGATGACCGACAGCCCGTGCTCGCGGCAAAGCCTGTCCGACGTTCCGCGCACTTGAACATAATACGATTCCGCCGTGCTGTGGTATTTCTTGCCCGTGAGAGCGTTCACGGAATTGACCGCCATATGGTTATGGATATGATCCTTATCTATATGCGTGGCGAGGACTACCTCGTAACCGGGGAAATGCTCCTGCACGAACTGAGCTCCGATCTCATGCGCCTCCTCGGGAGAGACCTCGCCGGGATCGAACGCCTGTATGCCGTGGAACATCTCTATCCCGCCCTCCTTGCCCCAACGGGCTTTCGTTTCGAGCATCTGCCTTGCGGCTGTATCCAGCTCGCAGTGAAAGCAGCTGACAAGGGTATGCTCCTCTGTCTTCATGGGATTGGCGACGTAGCTGATCAGCTGATCCGGCCGCATGTGTCTTGAGAGTACCTTCGTTACCGCCATACTGCCTCCCATTCCCGCATGAGGGCGAGTATCCGCTCAAAGGCGATACGGGCCATACGGAAGTCGTCGCTTTCGACAAAGCCCTCCGCGTTCGCTCTGTGCACGAGCTGATTGAAGTTGACGCCTATCCGGTCGATCGAGGTGCGGAGCTCGGTGAAGTCGGCGCTGGGCCGTTCCTTCACGGGCTTGCTCATGATGAGCTTACGGATGAGGTTTGCTTTTGAAAGGCCGGTGCTTTCGCACAATCTTTCCAGCTCGCGGTTTTCTTCGTCGCTCATCCACAGGTGATATTGATGCGCTGTTTTTTTCATGGCGCCACCTCCCGCGGTAAGCGGCATAGGGGTTCGGGGACTGTCCCCGACAAGCAAGGCGTTTTTGGTACAAAAAGGCGATGCTTGCAAAGACATTCACCCGTGCATGATTTGGGTTTTTGGTTAATTTTGTTCATTAAAACCTCCTGTATTTTGGTTATTTGATTTGGCATCACACAGAAGCGATCGTTTAGCTTCGTGATGCCAAATCCGGCGCTTTTGGCGCCATGGGTGCTTAACGCCTACGGGCAATTCTACAAGGCTGCAAAATTGTGTGTACGCAGATGTTTGCAAGGTTGCAAAATAATTTGTACGTGCAATCTTGCAAGGTTGCAAAATATCGGACTTTTGCAACCTTAGACTTCGAGCGACGTCTGCTCCGTGCTTTGCTCGGGCGGGAGCCAGTACCAGCCGTCTTCTCGCTTCACGGACTTGATACCGAGATCTTTCTTGGCCGAATCGACGGTGCGCTTGCTGACTTCCTGGAACTTCATAAAGGTGTAGACCTTGTCCGCCGGGATATCGATCCCGTTCGCAAACAGGCCTGTCAGCATCTCCTTCACGAATCCGAGCTTCGTCTGCGTGAACTCGGCTTTAGTGCTGTCCAAGAGCTCGTCCGCCGTCATATCGCTCGTGCCTTCAAAGAACATGCGGTTGTCCTCTACGGTGAATACGAGCGTGGGGCTCAGCGCCGTAAGATTGCTCTTGACCGGAGCGAGGAACACGTTTGCTTCCTTCGGGTTCGGCTTTGCGAGCAGCAGAACGCTCCGCGCCGCCCCGGTGATGTCCATGGAGCCAAGACCCCGGCTTATCGCCTTCATGCCCTTCATCTTGTTCAGATGCTCGATAAGGACGATCGCGCAGCCTGTGCGCTCCGCAATGACCTTCAAGGTGTGGAACTGGGGACGAACTACGTTCGCGCGGTACATGTCCACGCCCGCTCCGAGATACGCCTGCAACGGATCGAGGATGAACAGCTTCGCATTAGTCTCGCGGATGGCCGCCTCGATTCGCTCGTCCGAGAACGAAAGCGGATCCTTGGTCTCGTCGATGACAAACACCCTGCTGCAGTCCGCGCTATTCGCTTCAAGACGAGGCTTTATGGTGTCGCCCAAGCCGTCCTCAGCCGTCTGGTAGATGCAGTTGGCGGGATCGCGGAACGCATCATCCGGTTCGCCGGGGAGGGGCCTGCCTTGCGTGAGCCTTGATATGACGTGCATCATGAGCATGGTCTTCCCCTCGCCCGGGTTGCCGCGGACGATGGTCAGCTTGCCCGCTGGTATGTAACCCGGCCACAGCCACGAGACCTCTTCGGTCACAACGTCGTTCATGTTGATAAGATCGTTCATGTGAGTTTCCTCCTTTCCTGAGTGATACACCGCTCCGTAACGATCAAAATTGGGAGCAGTATTCATATTCCGAATGCGCCGGGAACCGATAAAAGTTGATACAGTTATCAGATAACGGCGGCAATGAAACCAATACTGGGGGTAGTTATCAAATAACGGAAACCTCGCTTTTGAAAAGTGGTACTAGTTTCAATTAGTGAAAACCGGCGATTGAGGGAATGATACCAATCAAAGCGGACACCTAATGTCCGGTTTGAAGAATCCGGGAAGATATATTTCTTCGACCTTCTTCCTTTCGCAGGAGATAATACAATTTGAAGGTGCAGCCTAATTGCACGTTCAGAAAACATCGAACAATATATATGAAGTATTGTTTTATTCATCCATCTCGTTCCTCCGTCTATAAGCTTAATTCTCAAACTGCTCATCTAATGGGCAGTTACAAGACTTTTGCCCGCATCATACACTTTTTTTGCTCCAAAATCGGCAACCTACGGGGGTTACCAAAATTTCGGCCCCGAATCGCAATATGTAGATTTAGCCATGTAATCAACCACTATATGTTGATTTTTAGGCCCAAAATGTGATAAAAAACGTGCAACCCCCGTGGGTTACATATATTATTGAATATATTTTCGTTATTCGGCGCTATTTCTCCGTTTGGAATCGATATTATGTTTTAAGGTTCGCTTGCATTGATGACTTTCAGATCGATAATAGCCCCGTTGCCCCACCCTTAACAGGACTTTGAAAGTCCTATTTCTTTTGCTTTGATTTGCTCGGCTTTTCCCATTCTTCGATCCGGTTGATCTCTGAATTTGTGCTTGAAAACAGCCTTTGAAAGTCCGGCTCCAAATAAATATATTTGTTTCGTGGGTCGCCCCTGATTGCGAGTATAAGAAAAAAGGGTGCAACCTAATTGCACGCTTTTCCCCGTTCAAAATGATATATTTGATTTATGCTGACTTTTAGTGAATAGAACGCCTCTCTAAAATATCATTTAAGAAGAAAGGAACAATATCAAGTTGTTCATGTAAGAAACAACTTCGGATTGGAGGAACCATGATGAATCTTATCACAGCAAAAAAAGTAAAACCCATCATTATTGTACTAATCATCTTGATTGTCGCAATAATGCTTATTTCGGGCAGCATCGTCACATCGATTGTGCTGCATCAAAATAGTGTGCATAAGCTTTCTGAAAAGATGCGCGATGAGGGCCCCTGGAACCCGGAGCCTTCAATATGGGCTTCAAAAGATAACGACGCATTCCTCATTTGCGATAATCAGAATGCAGATAGGATCTGCACGATAACTGCCTTTTTCCGAATCGGAGATAAATGGGCGGCGTTTACTATGAATCAGAGAAACGGCAGGAAAGAGCTTGTATTTGAATCAGAGGTCGCAGAGTTTTCGGAACCGGTTTTTTCCTGTTCTTATGACTTTAAGGACGACTCACTCACTTTCTGGAGGTTTAAAAAAGTGGAAGATGATGCTCTGCTTCCCGATGCTGTTGCCCTTACTTTAACTCGATTGGGCAATTATGAAGATGCTAAGGAATCTCTTCCTCAGGATCTTTGCTTTTAATCATCGACGATCTTTGCGATACTGCCTTCGAGATGAAAAAGGCTGAATGCTGATTCAACAAGCATACATATGTACAGTCTGTGGATATGAAGGTCCTATGATCACTCCTTTGAGCAATCAGGGAGGTGAGCCGGATGAATAAACTTCATCCGCTTATCAAGAGGATTCCATTTACCCTGATTGTAATACTGCTTGTCAAGTTTTAATAGACAGGGAGGCTTTCATCGTGAAGAATCATTTCCGCCGTGATATAATAATATGCGCTAATGCTATTACGCTGCTGGCCGTATGCATTATCTTATTGATACCTGCCTGCGCACCGAAGACGGATGAGCCGTTTGATGCTGAGGAAACACTAACGAGGCTTCTTGCAGAAGTAAAATATGCGGCTGACCTTGAGGATACAGGCGACTATGCCGAATATGCTTTTGCCGGCATGCCTGAGGGTGTGGAGATCAAGATGTACTCCTGCGGAGGCGGTCATGCGGATGCGGTCATCATGTGTAAAGCGAATGAATCCTCTGAATTCCCGGGGATCCGTAGCGCGCTGAAGGATTACATTGCGTCACGTCTGCATGACGCCGAGCGATATGATCCGAGGGAGGTCTCGAAGTACGATAACGCGATCTGGTGTGAAAGAGAGCTGTATGTTATTGTTTGCATAACTCGCGATAAAGAAACCGCAGAAGCGATCTTAAGTGGATCATGAACGGAACGGAAAGAAAACCGAAAAAGCGATACGTGGTCTGGGTCTTACTGCTTATAATGCTGTTTCCCGCAGGATGCAGGGGAGCAAGAGAGGCAACTGTTGATTATGTCGCTTACAGCGGGGGTAAGCTTTTTCGCGTAGGCGATCGGGCGTATGAAGCTGTTGCCTATAACGAGAACACGGCTATGAAATACGCGGAGCTCATTGGAGAAGCGGCCGAGACGCTTTCGGGTAAAACGCGAGTTTACTCTCTCGTAATACCGACAGCATACGGTATAATGATGCCGGAAGCAGCAAAAGAGAGTGTCCCAAATTATACTGATACCGAAGCATGCATCTCCGCCGTTTATACTGCCATGCCGGGAAGCGTCACAAAGGTTGCTGTCTGGGACAAGCTCATGGATCACCGCGGCGAGTTCATCTATTTTCGCACGGACCACCATTGGACAGCTCGAGGGGCATATCTTGGCTACGAGGCGTTCTGCGAAGCGAAGGGCATTTCGCCCATACCGCTTGACGAGCACCGCTCCGCAAGTTTCCCCGGCTTTCTGGGCTCATTCTATACTGAAAGCGTCGGCGATGAAAAGCTACTGCCGGAGGAGACCATCGAAGCGTTCTATCCATTGTCCGATAACGCGACGCTCACAGTCACGGATGAGAACGGCAAAACAGAGATAAGACCTATAGTTGCCGATGTAAACGATCGACCCGCCTCAGCGAAGTACATGACCTTCGCCGGAGGCAACAATCCCTTCACGGTGCTCGAAAACCACGCTGTGAATGACGGATCCGTTCTGATCCTTGTCAAGGAGAGTTTCGGGAATCCCCTGCCGGCATTCCTCTGTGACCACTATTCGACGATCTACATCATAGACTATCGTTACTGGGACGGAAACATTATAGACTTTGCCCGGGAAGTCCATGCGGGCGATCTGCTTTTCGCAAACAGTGTCGTTGCCGTGAACACGGGAAGCAACGTGGGTTTTCTGGCAATGATGATCAAAAAAACTGGATAGGATATCATATGACTCAAAAAAAGACCGATTGGTTTTTCAACAGCATAACGGCTATGCAGGGCGATATGTTCGCCTATGCTTTCAGTATCACAAAATCGCGCGAAGACGCTGAGGACGCCGTCCATAACGCGGTCATAAAAGCGTTTAACAATCTGCCAAAGCTCAGGAACAGAGCGAAGTTCAGACCATGGCTGTTCAAAATACTGCGAAACGAATGCTTACTTTCGATGCGTTTCAGAAGGCGTTTTTCGCCGTTCACGGAGGATATCCCTGCTGAGCAAAAGGACTTGGAGACAAGTATCGATTTAAGCATAGCCGTCAGCGGTTTAAGCGAGGAGCTTCGCGAGATCGTGGTTCTGTATTACAAGATCGGCTATTCGACCGGCGAGATCGCCCAAATTCTCGATATCCCTCGCGGTACAGTGATGAGCAGGCTAGCCCGCGCGAGGGAACTAATAGGATTTAGTCTTAAAGGAGAAAAACAATGACTTCAATAGATACGAAAATCAAGGAACAGATCGATGCGTTCGTTCCGCCTGTACCCGAAAGCTATACGCAAATGATCGAAAGCACTGTTGCGGAGCTCAGGGAGAGGACTCTCTCAGCTTCAAAACGCGGTAACAGTTTCGGAAGATACATTATTGCATTCGCGGCGATCATCACGGCTCTGCTTATTACATCGGTGGCCGTCTTCGGCGCTCGTCCCGCGCTTGCGGCGGAAGTGCCCGGTGTAAGTAACATCGTATATGCCGTATCTCCGCAAAAAGCTGTGAACGATTTGGGCCGTGAAAGGATCGAAGCCCTGCTGAATGATACATTCCGTTCCCTCGCTTTCTGCGATTATGAAGCGGCTTCGCCTTGTTTTCGCGCAGACAGCATTTCGGATCGTAGCAATTACCTTTCCGCGGCATATCTTAACTATCTTGTAGCGTTCGGCGACTTTTTCCCGAATGGTGCTAACGCCGCAAGAATCGAGATCAAGGATCTGCAGGCGGAACAGAAGGCTTTCAGATACACAGCTCATGTAACACTGAATCTTATTTCGAGGGACGGCACGAAGAAGAATACCGAGGATTGTACTGTTCAATTATGGGAAAACACAAAGGGCTTATACATAGAGAGTATTGGATTTGACTCTGCAGACTTTGAGTCGTATGTCACCATGTATGAAGGAATCTTCGGATCCGTCGCTTCCCATGGGGCAAGCCTTGATCTGATTCCGCTCGACACAGCTTATCTAAGCTATGTGCATGTTATTTCCGAACAGGAAGGCGCAAGACAAAGAGTGGATCGTCTGGAAAGCATGCGGAGAGAGCTTGACTCAGTCAACGCATCCTCCGATGAAAAGGCAATCAGAACAGCACTCATCAAGGCGGAGCTTGGAAAAGCAGAGGCGGAGATCACTCCCGAAGTAATCTCCGTTGAACAGCTCGCAACGGAGCTTATGTACCGCTACTGGCTTGGCGGAAAGACGGGAGAGGTTTTCGATTTCTCCGATATTATGGAGAGGAACGAAGAGACCGATCTGTTTTTCTGGGATGCAATTCTCGAAGCGGAGAAAGTTAAGCTGGGTGCGCTCAGACCTTTGGAATCGGTTGAATTGGGCACGGCCCAGATCCTTGAAATTATAGAGGATACAGATGGGCTTATCGAAGCACGTTTCTATGTCCACACCGAGATCACCGATGGAATCAGTCAGGGCGTCGGCGAAGAGATCATACTGACTATCCGAAAGGATGACGCAGGGCTTATGATCGTCGGTTTTGACAGGGACATCGGAGACGGATTTTATACCTACAGCCTAAAGCCTCTTGCAAGACAGTATAAGGCTGCCGGCTATTCGTGGCAGGAAGCAGGACAGATGGCATACGACGTTCTGCACGAGCAGATCATCCGCGATGCTGAATGGCTGTCCAATCATTGAAAAGCAGAAGGGAGATAAAAAGATGAAACGAATCATAGCTTTTATAATCGTTTTCGCTGTGAGCTTTGCTGCGATTCTCTGCCTTACGTCATGCAAAGGGAAAGAATCAGAGCAGAATGTTACAGAGAATACCCCTGTGCCGGTTTCAGATACAACCGCTCCTGTTAGTGATACCTTAGCTCCGACGGAAATCACAACGGAAGTACCTACCGAAATATCAACAGCGGAGCCGACCGCGGAACCTACTCCGGATCCGAATGAAAGGCCAGATACCGTTACGGTCGAATGGCTCGCGATGGAGCTTATGCGCCGATATAATACAGGCATTTATCTCACTCACGAGCTTGAGGATTACTCTAACATTATGGACAGAAACGAGGAAACCGACCTGTTCTATTATGATAACCAGCTTGAGATAGACAGAATAAACCTCTATGGGCAGCATCGAAACGTACTCGAAGTAAATCGCGGAGAGTCGGGAATACAAAGGATCATAAGTGAATCTGAGTCCGAGATCACTGTGGATGTTTATGTAACTACCCTTATTCCGGATGACGATCCGAATTCCGGTGACAGTGTAGGGACCGATTTTCGTATCACTGTTGATAAGCAGCGCATGGTGATAGTTGCTTACGATCGGCCAAACGAGTGCGAGGGATACTATAGGAACGAGCTAAAGCCTCTTGCTCTGCGTTATCGCAACCAGGGTATGTCATGGCAGGACGCGGATAAAAAAGCGTATGATGAAATCTATGCACGGCTTGTCTCCAATGGATATTGAAACGAGCAGAGGTTAATAAGAACCTTATACTATAAGCATATAAAAGAGGTTTCGCTCACGATTTATGCGAAACCCCTATTGTATTTGCGGAATATTTAGGAATTTTGCTTACGTTTTTACCGGAAGCTGTTTTTGTAGATCTGCAGGAAGTATGATACATCCTTACATTGTTCCTCAATGTCAGCATCTAATCCTTCCGGCATATCCAGACCTTATGTCGAATAAAACCTGTAGTCCTGTTTTGATATTGGATCAAGGTTAAATGCAGCTTGGATCGCCGATATCCCTACAGCATAGTCCTTAATGAACGCTTCCCAGGCTTTTTCCGTATCCCTAAACACCGGCCTGCCCAGACTGTTTTCCCCAATTTGATACGCCTCGTTATCGGAGCTTATAAAGCTGCCCTTAAGCGCCGATGTATCATAGTCGCCGACGACGCGGGCATACTTTGAATTCGTGCATGAAGCAAATAACAGCACGCAGGCAAGCAAAAGTGTAATTGCAATATGCTTTTTCATGTTCCGTCCACCTCAAGAACGCCATCTACAACTCTGCCGATATTAAAGATCTTTGCGCCATCTTCCGTCAGTGTAAAATCCAGACCATCAGTATCGTTTCCGCACAATGCATTGTTTATCATCTCGATTCGATACGTTATCTGTATGGCCAGCTTCATGGCCTCTTCCTCGCTGAGCTCCGTGTATGTTTTTCGCACATGTGAATACATCACATTAAGCGTTTCCTCACGGTCAAACGGAACGATAAAGTCTTCATAGGAATACGTGACCGTTTCCATAAGCTCTTTAGAACACTTGCCGTTATCAGGGCCGTCAAATCCAATTACGATCCCGTCTTCCGGAAGGACGCGCCCGTAGTCTTCGACAGAGGCCATTCTTGCTCCGCTGAATGTTGTGTGATCGTTATATGAGATCCCTCCGTCGCTGCTAACGATGATCTGCGACAAGAACACGGTGCTTTGCTTGCCTTCGCTCGTGTCGGCCGTAAATACCGCTTTATCATATCTCGAGCCGAGTTCGAGGATGACGTCAGCCGCATATACTCCATTGCCACAGGAGGCCGTTTTAGCAGAAACGGCTTCGGCATCGTTGTTTGAGGGATAAAAACTGATCACGCCGTCGCATGCAGCATTTGATGTGAAAATCAAGCTATACTTCCCATCCGCTGAATAGTAACCCAAGGGAAAATTCTCGACAGTCAAAGCTTTCGAAGCTTTTTCCGATAGGGGACCGCTATTGCCGTGCGGCAACGCGTATCTGCCAAGCAAAAATCCCGCTGTGCCTACAGCCAGACAGACCGCTGCGGCAATAAGCACTCGGAGGAACGAAGGCCGTTTCGCTTTCGGAAGCTTCGGCGCTTCCAGTATGATGGGTTCAATCCTGACTTCTCTTCCGGTAAGCTCGTCAAGGCTGGTGCCAAGGACGTCAGAAAGCCTTAATAGCTTTTCGGAGTCGGGCAGGCACTCGCCGTTTTCCCACCGGCTTACAGACTGACGGCTTACAGAAAGCTTTTCCGCAAGGTCGTCCTGCGTCATTCCAAGCTCCTTACGTCTTTTCATAAGCATTTCGTTGAACAGCATGATTTCACCTCTTTCAGTTCGTTGGGTAAAGTGTTCGGTCGTTTACGATGAAAGCATACCATTTCATGCCGCTGCAGTCAATCAAATGCGCTTTACATTTGCGCACGTGCAGATTGCGTTTTACAATAACGCTAGTTTCTATTTACCTTCGCACGTCTTGTCACGCTCACGGCTATGGCTATTGCCGTGATGACGGCGATAACGGATATGATGGCGATGAGGATAGTCCAGTACTGACCCTGGGTGTTGACCTTGGCGGGTTCGGGAGTGGCGGCAGGCTCCTGCGCCTGATAGGGAAACAGGGCGACGTTGAAAACGCGGCTTTCTTCATATTGTTTGCCGCTTTCGTCCTGATAGGTGATACGATAGGTCACGGGAAGCGTGCCGTCGGAATTGAGGTAGTTCGCGGCGGAGTAGAAATACGCCGTGATCATCCCCGCAGCGGTCTCGCCGGGCTGGATCGATTTATAATACACCTTGAGCGTCGATTCCTCCGAATAGACGCCCTGACCTTCGATGGAGACGAACACGTCGTACACGGGAGTGCCGCCGGTGTTGTAGACGTTCGCGGAAATGCTTACGGGCGTATCCTCGATGACGCCATCCGAAAGGTCGGGCTCGTCGAAGGTGATAGAGGTAGAGGATCGCACATCGACGAAAAAGCTCTCGCACGATTCCATTGCATTTCCGTCTGGCGAACGGTAGGAAAGCTCGATGTTAACACAAAATCTACCGGCGGAGGCATCCCGGCTCAAATGCAGAGGCAACTCCACATCGCGGCTCTCGCCTGCGGGAAAATCGTCAAGGAGCATGGAATGGGTGCTGCCGACGGGAACAAGCGAGGGAGATTCCGAGGAGTATTGGAGCTTAACGCCGGAGGCAGTCACGCCGCCGATGTTCCTGATCGTCACCTTAGCTGTGAAATCGCTGCCCGCCTCAATGTTTTCGGGACAAACGACGTCGGCAATATAAAAATCAACGTAGTTCGAGCCGCTCTGTGAGGCGGAACCATCGGAAGCAATGGTTGCGTAAACCGTGAAGCTGCCTGCCGTTCCGTCGGAAGTCGTCACGTTGAACGTCACGGGATAGACGCCGTTGACCGGGTTATCCAACAGCTTAAGCCTGAGGTCGATAACGAAAACGGCTTTACTGTTCCGCTTCACGGTCATGTTGTAGTTCCCGTAGACGAAAGGACATGATGAGACGTCGCCCAGATCGGGAACGACTGTGAGCGTCGAACCCGTGCCGCCCTTCAATGGGAGCACAATGCGAACTTCACCGTTTTCAACGGTGGGGATATAGCCCTCCGAATAGGAGCAGGTCATGCCGTCATAGACGGTCTTCGTATCTATATAGAGCTCGCCCTCCGCTGCGGCGGGAACAGCCGCAATGCAAAGAAGAAATACGGAAAACAATACCGAAATAAGCCTTTTGATCTTCATGCTTTTCACCCCTTACCTGATCTTCGTCAGCACGCCCGCATCCATCTCGCAGGCGGTATCGCAGAGCTCGTCGATATCGGCTACGTTATGGCTGGCGATGAGTATGGTGCGCTCCGGATCCTTCAGGCTTCGTATAAGCTCGCGAATCTCCTTGACGCCGTGCTTGTCAAGGCCGTTCGTCGGCTCGTCCAGTATCAGGATTCGGGGCTTTTCCATGATGGCCTGCGCGATGCCGAGGCGTTGGCGCATACCGAGCGAATACTTGCCGACGGGCTTCCTTGAAGTCGGATCGAGCCCGACTCTGCGTATCACATCCGCGATCTCGGTGAGGGTAAGCTTTCCCCTTATCGACGCCAGCATCTCAAGGTTCTTTAGCCCGGAGAACTGCGGCAGAAACCCCGGAGCCTCGATGATTATGCCTATGCTTTCGGGAAAATCCCGTTCGCGGCCTATGCGTTTGCCCTCGACCGTCACCTTGCCGCCGGTCGGGTTCAGAAACCCGCAGATGCATTTGAACATGACCGTTTTGCCGGAGCCGTTGTTGCCGACTATCCCGTGGATCATGCCCTTCTCAAAGCTGTGCGTTATTCCGTGAAGGACGCGGTCGCGCCTGAAATCCATTGTAAGGTTTTCTATCTCGATCGAATTCATATCGTCACCCCTTAACTAATTGCTGTCTCCCGCAGTAAAGCTGAAGCTGTATCTCCGTATCGCCAAAAGCGTGAGCACGAACAGCACGAGTATCAGCCCTCCGAAGATCAGATTCGACTGTGCGAGCGTTGGTAAAAGGTCATAGCCGAAGTTATGCATATGATACGTCGCGTGGTTTAATGGAGAGATCCAGCCCATTATCACGTTCGCGCGGTACTGCATGTAATCCGGCAGCTTGAGCACGGTCATGAGTGTCTGCGGGTTAAGGATATAGCCGTATAGCGAGAACGCCAGCACCGCCGCCATGCCCGTCGCGCGGCTTTTGAGTATATTGAAAAGCAGCAGTATAGAGCCGACGAGCAGCGAATAAAGCAGCATTTCAACGAATATCGCCCCTGTTGCGGCGGCGGGCGTGCTCATTTCGAGCGTCTTTACGAACACGGGCAGCAGTATGCTTTTTCCCGTGCCGGAGTACCCAAGCAGCGCCGCCGTCTCCGACCACATATTGCCGGGGAAGCTGTTCTGCATGCAGATGAGCATCGTGACTGCCAGCACGAAGCAGCAGTAGATCACGGTGACGAGCGCCATATAGAGCATCTGCCCGAGGAGCCACGTCCGCCGCTTCATGCGGATGAGGTAATACGGTACGCCCGCACTCAGGTTCGGCATATCGGAGAACAAAAGAAGGAGCATCAGGCTGATGAGCAGTATGCTGTTGCTGTCCCCGAAGGTCCAGACGAACGGCTCGAACATCTGCGTTGTCGTCCGATAGGTGTACGCGAAGGTCGTCACCTTGTTGGAGAGCAGGAAGCAGAGTATCGCGGTGAAAGCGAATGTGAGTATGATCCTCGGCCCCGTGCGCCATGAGCTGAAATTACACCTCGCGGCGGTGAGCACTTCGGAGAAGTCCCCGAGTATGCCCTTTCGGGGCATGCGGAGCCGGTTCCGTTCAGTGAGCTTTATGGGCTTGTCGCTGTAATGCGCGCCGCTTCTGTCTGCATTTCCGTCGATCTTCGCCGCGATCGCAAAGTATGCGGCGAGCATTGCCGCAAGCGCAGTCAGAGAAGATATCACGGCAGGTGAGCCGCCCCAATCGCCCGAAGCCGTGATATAGTTCTTCGGGTTCAGCACGAGCACGTCCCGGAAGTACCGCTCGGCTATTATGACGAGCACGTAGTAGCAGATGAACGGCGATATGTACGCGAGAAACTTGTTCATGCCCGCTGTGCCGGCTAAAAGCGCAAGCGCGCTCCACAGCGCGGCGGCGGGAAGACAGCGGAGCATAATTTCAAGATTACTTCCGAAAAGCTCTGCCGCCGCTCTCTGCTCGTCCGCAAGCTCGAAAGCCTTCTGGAGGGGCATGTGGTAGGCGTAGATGCCGAAATAGACGAGCCCAAGCCCGACGGTGACGGCCAGCACGGAGGCCAAAGCGCAAGAGCAAAGCTTCGATACGGCATAACTCCTTTTCGATACGAGCGGGAGATACTGCTTTATATAGCCGCTCTTCACGTCCTCGATAACTGCGGTCGAGAAGGGCAGAGCCGCTGCTATAGGCAGAACGGCAAGAAGCATATCGTTCGAAAGCGCTTTCGCCATTACCGTGTGCGCGAATAAGGAATCGAGCGCGCCTCCGTGCTGCCGGAAATATCGCATCGTCTCAATGTATGTGGAATCGGTCAGCACCGCCGTGAGCACGGCTCCGGCTATTAGCACTGCCGCAGCGAGCCAACGGAAGGAGAATACGCTCCGGCGAATATCGGTAATAAACTGCCGCAAGATAATGCACCCCTTCGGCATCAATAATAATCCTCGCCCCAGCCGTTTGAGGATCTGCCCGATATCCTCGAGCCGTCTATCGCGTTGATTATCATAAATCTACAAGCGTCGAAAAGCTCGTCGGTGTAACCGGTTACATATGGATAGAGATCGCCGTCCACTATCTCCTCGCCGCAGAACATCCATGCGGGCACCACGGTATAGCCGCCCCCGACCGACTGTATGGCGCAATAAACGAGCTGGATCCTTTTGATCCTTAACTCCACCGTCCCCTTCTTTGCGCCTTCGCCCTTGAAGTTTTCAATGGTGTATTCGACCTTTGCCTGACGGCAGAAGGATTCATATGCCTCATCGAAGCTCAGCATGGAAACATTCTCGTTTTCGACCGTTCCGAGCTCCCAGCTGTTCTTCATAAAGGCATAGCTGACGCCGTCGTTCGTCACGACCACAGTCAGGTGTGCGTCATTCTGAACGCGGGCGTACTCGTTCACGATGCCCGACTTCACGATGGGCACGCCGTTTATCGCCTTGCAGAAATAGAAACTATATCCCAAGGGCTTTTCGCCGGGCTCGGAGCTGTACCATTCGTGTGCCTTCCCGGGCAGCTCTGTGCTGTTGTAGTGCGGCGTGACCCTGTAAAGTACGTAATCATCGAAGCCCGCTTTTTTAACAAAGTCCTCGGCGGTCTCGCGGGCTTCATCGACAGTGCAGTTGATCTGCGGCCATGCCCAGTTATCGGAATCTCCCCAGTACTTATCCCCGTATGTGTAAGTCAGAATGGAAGTATGGACCGAATGGTCATATTGATCCATATAATACTCTTCAACAATCCTGATCCTTTTTCCGTTCGAGTCGGTACCAAACGCTATCGAAAGTCGCTTGTACGTGTCGCTGCCCCAATCGACCGGGTTGAAATACGAAGGCGGTTGGAGCATGAAATCCGCGGGAATTGGATCGGTGCTCTGGGGGTTCTCTCTCGCTTCGTTTATGAGCCTCTGCGTTTGGGGTATGATATTGTTTTCATAATCCGCTTTCACCTCAGCCGCTGTTTTCTCGGCTTCCTCCTGTGACAATCCCTCATCGATATAATGCTTCACAAGCTTATCCCAATCGGCGATGAAAGCGCGGTACTGCTCAAGCCTTGCCTCAAGCTCCTCGATCGAGACCGCGGCTCTCTTCTGATAAAACTCCACGTCGGGATGTATCCCCTCGGCGATTCTCCTCCCGAAACCGTCGGCTATCGGCGCAGCCTCGGCACGATAGACGGGGAATACGTTTGTTTCGGGCTTGACTATTTCCGCGCCGACGTTCACCGTCACGTTGGTATCGAGGCAAACGAAGCTGTCTGTCTTGTGATCGGGATCCTCGCGGACAACGTCGGTCGGCAGAGGTGTGGCGTTGATGGCTTCATTCATCTGCTCGTCGTTGCCGGAGATCACCGGAGGCTTTTCCGGCGTCGGCTGACAGGCCGAGAGGCACAGCATAACGGCGCAAATGAATATGATAACAAACTTTTTCATAGCAAATCTCCTTTCTCTGCCTTCCCCTCGAGGGAAAGGTGGCGCGCAGCGCCGGATGAGGTGGCTTTAAATGCAATTCAGTTAATCGGTTATGCTTATGACTTCTCCCGTTTCAGCGTTGACCTGAGCCGTCCACGAGGCGATTGAATAGTTAAATTCTATTGTATAAACGGTGATCATTCTGTCCCCGCTGCCCGTTGTTCCGATGCGTATGGTCAGCGCTTCGATATCGGAAGGCGAGGCTCCGATCCCTTTGAGCACGGCGTTTACGGCAACGTTTTCCGAAACGAGCCTTGTGCGGTGGCTCGGCGTGAGCCCGTAATACGAGCTCCAAACGGGACACTTGAAGATCTCCGCGCCGTTTCCGTCGGCGTTCACGCGGACATCGTATTTCATTTCGCTGTCGCGGAACTCCACCCAGTAGACGAACTCTCCGTTTTCGATACAGAGATCGGAAATCAGCTCGAAGGTGGTATTGGGTTCTCGGGAATTGACGCGGTAGGCGTCGACGGCGGGAGTGACGTATTTGCCGCTGACGGAAACAAGGAACGCATCCTTATAGCCCGCCGCATCGAGCGCCTTGGCGACGGCCTCTGCGGAGGATATGATGCTTGTCTTGGGCGTGCCGATGTGCATCACGTCCGCGGCCTTGGGATCGAGGAGCATATTGAGTTCCGAAATGTTCAGCATAACGAGCTCGTCGAAGCTGTAATAAGGGATGGACTCCGCAACCTTATTGATGAGCATCGCCTTTCCGAGAGTAATCCCGTACCTGTCCGCAAGCTTTTCAAGCTCCGCGTCGTGCACGGCTGTCATTCCAATTACCGCTCCGCCTCCCTGTGGGATCATGGCTTCGTCTATGACGGAGACGAGCCTGCGCGTCAGCTCCTCGGCCTTCGCTTCATCCTTATCGTCGACCGTGACGAGCACGGAATTCGCAAACTCGTTCAGGTAGCTGTTCCGCACCATCGAGCCGATCAGCGCGTTTACGGCAAGATCGAGCGGCACGCCCGAAAAATCCATTGAACCGACGACCTTTTCGGCGTCCCCGTTGAGAGGCACGACGGCGACGACGCGCTCATTCCGATTGAGCTTGATCTCAATGGACGGATTCACGTCGAGGGATACGGTATTGCTGACGGTCTTTTGCAGGAGCTTTGTCCCGACCGTATTTATGGCTCCGCCGAGGAATACAAGCGCCAGCGCAGCGGCGGCATAGGCGTACCAAGGGATACGCCTATGCTTCGGAACGGAGCGGGTGTTATTTGCAGTTCGCTTTGCTCCTTCGGCGTCGGTCAGGCATTTATCAATAATTTGTTCATCGATATCGGCTATCGCGTCGAACATTCTGTGCTCATCCATTTTATGATCCTTTGCCTTTGCTTTGCAAAGGCCTCCTTTCTTCATGATATTTGCCGGTTTCGCGGCAGCGAAATTGACGCGCCGTCTGCGGCAAAGGCAAATTCATCAAGTTTGAAAATCCCATTTTCAAACTTTTTCCTCCCTCAAGTATTTTTTGAGCTTTTGGACCGTTCTGGAAAGTCTGCTTCGTACTCTGTTTTCGCTTATGCCGTAGTATTCGGCGATCTGGGCGTTCGAGTTCAAAAGGTAGTATCTTCGGATGAACATCCCCGCGTCCGGCTGCGGGAGCCCCTCGGCAAAGCGACCGATCAACCGGGACAGCCGCTCGCGCGGGATCTCGCACCCCGGTGGAACGCAGGCTTCAAGCTCCTCGAAAACGCAATCCTCACGCCGTATCAGAGATTCCACGGGGACGGACAGCGCATCGGCGATTTGCAGGAAAGTTCCGTAGTTCGGACGGCGCAGGCCGTTCTCCCATTTGGAAATCAGCTCGCGCGAAACAAAGAGCTTATCCGCAAGCTCCTGCTGAGTGATATTCGCTTTTACCCTCGCGTCCGCTATTTTTCTGCCGAAGTCCAACTCAGCGCCTCCATCCGCTTTTCTTTACAATGGAATTGTATCATACTCCGGCGGATAATACACGGTACAATTCGCACGGAAATAATGACAAAAGAAATAAGGGCTTTGCGAGTTAGCTTAATGCTAATGCAACTGCCCTTAATCTATTATTGGCCAAGTTCCAATGTGGAGCTTTTTCAAAAATCATATTTCCTTGTGCAATTGATGCAGAAACCGTTTCCGGCATAGTTGCTTTCCGTTAGCGGATCGCCGCAGTACGGACAATAACCATATTCCCCGGAATCCGAAAGCCTGTCTGAATAGGAGAGTTCTTTGATTTTTCCTCTTGCTATCTTTGCTGCCTCAAAACTGTCATCATCTTCAAAATCATAAAAGGATTCTACCTGCCGTTCGACTGTAACGAAAATTTTGCCTTCAAAAACATGATCCCTTCCCTCCGAGCAAATTACCTCTTTGGTATCATCGTCACGTCCCCAATAATCATAAGATACACCTTCCATCCTAACCATGAATATGAACTCATAGATAACCAAATATTCTTCCCGATCAACACGGTGAGCCGAAACAAACTCGTGATAGGTAATGTCACATTCATCTATTCCCTCGGTTCCAATGTGGGCAGAATCTTGAATTATATAGTCTTCGGAATTATACATCAGATCGACTACCACTTTATCAAATACCCGATCCGCTATTCTGTCACAATAATCTGCATCAGTCATTTTCAGAGCAAGTTCTACTGTATCAGTTTTCGCAATTGAGAACGATAATGAAACATCAGAAAAGAAATCGCTGCATTTCATCGGAACAATCTGCTGCCCTGTTTTATTGAACTCGTCCATTAGTTGTGAATGGAAACATGAGCCGTTTCCGTTTATCTCCCACCAATCCTCCTTTGCATCGTCGGTAACAAAAATAACGTCTATTCTTTCAGCTCTAGCATATCTCAAGATTTCTTTCCAGATAAATAAGTCGCTATATTTGCGCACTCCATCCTTTTTAGCATCTTTATAACCTGGGGGAGTCTGTTTTTTATATCTCTTCTCTCCTTCATCACACCACATGTAAATCTCATCGTGTGTGAGTGGTTGCATTACCGATAAGGAAGTAACGAGTTGGTTAAGGCGATCGGTACCGTTCCAATAATGCTGTGTCAAATCAATGGAGGTATGATCTTCATAATAGTTTTCCAGCACTTTCAAAACAGCATCCATTTTTTCACTCAAAGAACTTTCCAGTAAATCCACATCGGGATACTGGAGCCTTGTAAGGTTTGCGCAGGAACCAAGTATTTTGGTTTTTGCATTATTAATTTGCTTTTTCGGCTCGTCTACTGTTGTTAGAAAGCGTTTTCCCATTTCCGCGTAAGCAGATCGGTAGTGACGTGAATACTCTAAAAATACCGTTGCAGGAAGGACTACATGTTCTGCTACGGCTTTTATGCATTCCAATGCGAACTCCGAAAACTCTGGTGAGTACCTATATGTATTCAGCAGAACATTAGTGTCAAGCACAACTATGTGAGTTTCCAGCAGGTCTTTAATTGACATTTTTTCAGTTCCTTTCTTGTTTTAATCAGAGATGATATATTTTAGCGCACGAATTGATGTGTTTCCACATGCAATCATAGTTTCCTCGTAGCCGCTCAATGCCTTAGGTAATTTCTTAAAAGCAATAGCAATACTGTATTTGGGTCTAGTGACAGCAACATAGTATTTTTCGGGAGAGGAAAGGACTGTTCCTTTCATTACGAAATCCGTAAGCGGGCCATTTGGGACAATTAAAACTCGTTCATAGGTTTCACCCTTGCAAGCCCCGAAGTTCACAGCAAATCGTCCATAGTTATCAAATGTTTTATCATACCGCAAAACTTGAGGGGAGTAAGCAGCGAGATAAGCAGATACATCAGAGACTGCAATAAGGAAAACACCATCATGGTCTGTTTGGTCTGTCATAATAGTAGTTATGGGCTCTCCAACAGGGAATATGCTGTTTGCAAAGCAACATATTTGTTGGTTGAATCTTCGACTCGAAAGGTTTCTTTCAACTATGACAGAACCATTCTTTTCCATCTCAGAGAAGAACTGCCAAATGTTTTTCCCAGTCTTTCCTTTGTTTTTCTTTGTGTTATGTGTACTAAATGTTGCCTGCTTGTTATCTCCACAAAACACAACTCCAATTGAGGAGTTGATAAGCAAACGGATAATTTCTAAATCATCTCCAACCATATCCTGTATTTCATCAAAGAAAATGGTGGAATAGACCATCTCCAATCGGGTAATAACCTTACCGTTACTTAGTGAATTCAGCAAGCACGCCAAGGATGCTCCTTCGTTAGAACGCACGTTTTTAGAATCAGTAAGATACCTTCTGATGGTACCAGCCTTTGCATAATTAATGTAGCCGTATGACTGTGAATAATCAAATCCCTTAACTCCCCCAACTCTTTGTGTTAAGTATCTTTGATATGGTTTTATCAATTCTGACAGCATGAAGACATACCATGTTTTCACAATAACAAGGGGATGCAAAACCCCGTCATTTTGCAGCCGTATTTCGTTTCGTACAGATTCAGCACCACGGTTTGTATAAGTTGTTATTAGAACTCTGTTACCAGACCTTGCCTGTTCCAGTGCACTATTACAGATATCATATGTCTTGCCTGAGCCCGCGGCCGACATTTTTGCAATGTTATTCAAAGAAATTGATGGCATCCTGAATGTACTGGGGGTAGCAAATAGAGCTTTCAGACTCAAAAACTCTGAATGCCCATTCAACCTTATTCCCTTTCATAAAATCAAGAATTCCTGTATAGTCTCTGGACTCAAGAGACCCGTCTTTGGATATTATGGATTTGAACGCCATATGAGGTTGATCACCGTCGCAGTTTACAGCAAGCACGCTCGGCTCAATAGTGTTAAGATGCTCGTTCTCTTCGTAGTAGAAGTGCAAATTGTCGTGTTCGATGTACTCAGCATACTTTTTTCGTATATTTTTGTCGATATCTCCGTCGTTATCGGTGACAATCACAACGTCCTTGCCGATTAAATTTGCTATATCTGCAAAACGTTTGAATGCTAAAGAGCCTACCGAAATGATATCGATCCCATCATCGAAAGGAAGACGCCCATATTTATCCTTATAAGCGCGTTGAATAATCAGATCATCGGTTGGCCCTTCTACTAAAACAACTCTTGTCGCCAAAGCAAAGCGCAAGGTATCATAACCAGGCAGTTTTGTAAAGTATCGCTTTGTTTCTGCTGGCAAATCACCATATGATTGCACCTGTCCATCGCGAACAAGAATAACATTACCCAAATCGAGTTTATTGGCGATATAACTGCTATGGGTAGAAATAAAAACCTGCTTATCAGAAGATTGTACAACATGTTTTACAAGACGAGTCATGTTTGAGAAAGAGAGATTGTTTTCTGGCTCTTCCATAAGGACTACATTAGCTTGATTATCCGCATTTCTAAGAGCAAGTTCTATTTTGATGCTGTTTTGCGTTCCAAAACCAATTTGCTCGAAAGGTATTTCATCGACTACAATGGACATTTGTTTCTTCCATGCATTGACATCGTCTTCCCGCAAGTCAAGAGATACAGTTCGGCCTTTTATTATCTTGCTTGTTTTTACAGCATCATTAAGCTTTTGAACCACATCATTTTCTCGGAATTGTCTTCTGCTTGCATTATATGCCACAGCAAGATTGGTCAGTTCGTCTTCGGTTAAATTATCAGAAATGCTGTCTGAAACAAAATGATCGACAATTCCAGCGTATTCTTTTCGTGTTGTATCAATGGTTATACATTTAAAGGGGGATAACCGGAAAGAGACGGTGGCTCCGCTAAAATAGTGGTAAGTGACACCATAAAGCTCGACCGGAATGTCTTTGACTTTTCTTTCAGACAACATTTGCCTATATGCCTCTGTGTTTGAGTCGAGAATATCAACTACCACACGAATGCCAGCGGCATCTTCGGATAATTCGTTTTCAGTTCCCTGGTAAATGGGATCGCCATCAAAGTACGCTTCAATAATAATTCGTGGGGGCGCTGGGTTAAGCCCGAGTGCCATATTAGCAATGAATTCATCACGTATATCTCTGTTGAATAGATTTGCTTTAAGCTGACGATCAAAAGCTATTCCGTTCAGTTTCCCAGTAGTTGCAATTGAAAGCGCATCAAGGAGCGTACTCTTCCCGGCATCATTATCACCGACAAAGATGTTAATCTTTGGGTTTAGTTTGATTACGCTATCCTTAAGCAGTTTATAGTTCTTAACAACAAGTTTTTTTATGGTCATTTGCTCTGCCTCCCTTTTGCCTATTCCTAAGGACAATCAGAATTATGCCGCCTTGATCCAAAGCGAGATTGAAACAGCTTGGTTCTATGCTCCAAATAATATAGCATTTTCTCCCTTCGTTTTCAAGACAACGAAAGATGTTTGTAGGCAGAATAGCAAAAAGCGATGGAGCTTGAAGTCCATCGCTTACATAAGTGGATAATTCTTTTCGTCAAGTCAGTTGCTACTTGAGCACTATTTCTCGGATAACCTGTCCTTCAGCTCTCACTCGGCAGGAGTTCATCGCGTGTATCCAGCCGAGCTGATTCCATGCTTTGAGGTCTTCGGTGACGCCTTCGGCTTTGGCGAGCTGGGATGTAATGAGGTCGATCTGTTCCATAGCTTGTTGGTTAATGTCGATAAGGTGCTGTGTCAGGGTGTTCTCCATCAGCATCAGCGCAAAGGTGTCGGGCTGATGCTCCCTCAAAAACTTCTTCCGCATCCGTCCAAATCGACCAATATCACCGGTCGGCTGGGGAGGGAGCGTGAGGTCGGGATAGTAATAGTCTCCGTGCTTGGTGTAAGTGATTTCCATGTGAGCATCCTCCTTTTATGATTCAATGAATTCTTTGATGGGTTCCTGCATCGCTTCCAGCAGGCCGGTCATAATCCCCGCGATGAGAGGGACGGCAATCAGCAGACCGCTGACGGTCAAAAGTTGTAGCATGAGATCTTTTGAGCCAAGGCCGATGATCAGCAGGATCAAGTCATATGCGAGCAGCAGTCCTCCGCCTATCGCGAGCACGAACGCCGCCGCACTCGCAGCGAGCTTGAATACGAGCTTCAGTATCGCCAGCAGCAGCAATATCAGGGCAAGCAGTATTCTGAAAACGGTCCGCATAGTCATATCCTCCATTCATGATTCTGAAAATATGATAGCAGACCGAATTCGTTTTGACGAATGTGCGAGATGCTTTTCTCAAAAAGAAAACCGAGACAAGCGTAATGCTTATCTCGGGATTTCTTTGCCTTTTCCTGTGCGCTATAATCTGATTTGGATTACTTCCTTATCAGGAGCGCGGGTGTGGCTGCTTTTCTTTGCTGGCTGCCGAACCTGGATTCCTTTTCGCTCATCGGCTCTCGTTCTCGCTCACTCCGCTTCGTACTCGGCCTGAGGCGAAAATCCGGCCGCGGCGAAAGCAACACCGTTGCTTCCGCTGATCGCGGCTTCGAATCCAGATGATAAAAAAGGCAAAGAAAAAACAGCCCGTATGGCTGCTTTTCTTTGCTGGCTGCCGAACCTGGATTCGAACCAGGAATGAACGAGTCAGAGTCGTTAGTGTTACCGTTACACCATTCGGCATCGTCCATCCCGTCGTGCCGTCCGCTTCGTTTATAATACCCGCCTCGAGAGGACAGGTATGGGTGCTTAGCTAACGCTTCCGGTACCCCTTAACACTCCGGGGAGTGGGGGCGCCTGCCACGGTTCGACTGAAGCCCCTAATGTAAAAGTGAGGGTTTATAATCGAAGCGTAACGCACACCACAGGATAGAATATGGTGGGATTAGTTGGGATCGAACCAACGACCTCTACGATGTCAACGTAGCGCTCTGACCAGCTGAGCTATAACCCCTAACGCGTAAACTATTATACACCAAATTTTTGATTTTGCAAGCCCTTTTGCAATTTTTTTTTGAAACAGTTTGTGGTATAATGTTCAAGCGGTGGTTTGAGGCGCGAAAAAACGCCAGAAATCCGCCAAAAATTAGTTTTTGATCACCGGAGGCCTGTATGGCGTTTTTCACGAGCGGCGGCGATAAAGAAAAGCTTATGATACTCTATTCCCTCAAAAAGGCGGGCATACCGCTCTCCCGGGAACAGATAACCGCAGTCTTAAGCGAGCATGGGTGCAACTATATAACGATATCTCAGCACGTGATCGAGCTTGAAGAGACGGCATGCGTTGCGACGGTGCCGGCATACAGGCTCCAGACCATAGTGCTCACAAAGCGCGGTGAAGAGGTCGTGAACCTGTTCTCATCGATGCTGCCCAAGTCTCTGCGCGAGGGGATAGACGCCGTCGTTGCAGCAAAGCTCGATGACTTTCACCGGGAGAACACCGTCCAGGTAGAAACGCGCAGCCTGACGGACGGCAATTTCACCACTTCGCTCGCCCTTGTGGAAAACGGCGATGCGTTCTTTGAGATACGCATCAAGCTGCCTGCAGCCAAGTACACCCATATAGCGGAGCGCAGGTGGGACAAAGTCAGTAAAAAACTATACATGGATACCCTGCTCGCCCTCACCACTGAGGACGATCCCGCACCGGATATCGACGTTCCGGAAGAAACTGCCGAGGAATAAAGAATGAAGAATGCCAATGCGGAAATAAAGCCTTTCAACCCATACGACCCTTCGTTCAACCCGAAGGAGGACGTGAAGACGCTGCTGCTCATCATAGCCGCCTGCCTTATCCAGAGCTTTGTGATCAGCGCGTTCTACACGCCCAATCACTTCCTCTCGGGCGGCGTCACCGGTATCGCGATGCTCATTCAGTACGTCACGGGCGTTCCGCGCTTTGTGCCGCTTATCCTGCTCAACGTCCCGATCTGCATCATCGGACTCAAACACGTCAACCTCAAGTTCATCATCTTCAGTGCTACGGCAACGCTGCTGTACTCCGTATTTTTCTCGATACCGTTCATTGCGAATTTCAGAATCGACCTCGGTCCGGATTCGGAGATGCTCTCGATGATCGTCGGCGCGGCGCTGATCGGCTTTACGGGAGTCCCGGTCGTCAAGCGCGGTGCGACGCTCGGAGGTATGGACGTTTTGAGCGTAATCCTTTCCCGCAGGTTCTCGATCCAGATGGGAACTTTCAACATCGCGTATAACCTGGTCATTATGACGGCGCTCGGCTTTTTCTACGGCGTACGTCCCGCGCTGCTCTCGATGCTCGCAACGTTCATCGCAAACACCGCTTTCAACTATGGCATGAACGGCTTCAACCGCAACATGACGGTGTTCATAATCAGCGAAAAATGGGACGAGATCGCTCCGCATGTTTTGAACGAGATGCATCGCGGCGTGACCTATCTGAACGGCGAAGGCGCGTACACCGGCCAACCACGCAAGATCGTCTACTGCATCGTGAAAACGACGGAGCTTGCAAAGCTCAAATCCATCGTGCGTAAGCTCGACAAGAACGCCTTGTTCTCGATCGTCGAGACAAAAGAGGTCGTCGGCCGCGGTTTTGCCGCCATGAACTGACACGGTCCCAAATACAAAACAAAAGCACCCCGCTTGCGGCTGCAGGCGGGGTGCTCGTTTGTTATGCAGGCGTTTAGCCGACCACGCGGCCGACTATACGCAGATCGGAAAAGGCTTCGGGCACTATCGGTGCGTACTTCGGGTTCACGGAGATCAGGCGGATACCGTTCTCCTGATCGAACTTTTTGCAGTAGGCTTCGCCGTTGAGCAGGAAAATACCGATGTCGCCGCTCTCGAGCTCCGGCTGCTGATGCACGTAAACGATCTGTCCGTCGACGAACAGGGGAGCCATGGAATCGCCGCTGATGCGAACGGCAAATGTCGCCGCTTCGGGAACGCTGTCGTCCGCGTCGATCATGGTGTATGATTCCCCGTCCAGGAAAACACCGCGGCCTGCGGACGCCGGCAGGTCGTAGAGGGGGATCTGGCGGAAGATGCGTTCCTTTTCCGGACGGACGGAAAAGTACGGGTTCTCGGAAAGCATGCCGATGTATTCATTTGCGCGTTCGCGCCCCAGCTTGTTGAGCCCCAGGAAAGGATCGTTTGCGGAAGGCGTGCCGCGGAAGGCAAACTGTATGTCCGTGACGCCGTAGAGCCGCATCAGACAGATGAACTGCTGCGCGTCGGGCAGACTGTCGCCCGTTTCCCATTTGCTTACGGCACGGTTGGTGATGGGTTCGCGTCCAAGCAGTATGGCGCATTCTCGGCTGACCTCGTCCGCCACCTGCTGCTGGTTGAGCCCACGGCTTTTACGCAGCGCAGCAAGCCTTTCACCGAATGAGGCGGAAGACGTGTCCGCCTGTTCCGCAGTTTTTTTGCGATCGGTTTTTTTCGTTCCCTTTGCGTCGATATCACTGATCATGTTCATCCCTCCCGTGGCTTTCGCCCGTTTTTCTTTTGATGTGTACATTATATCGTACAGCCTGGGGGATTGCAAGCACTTTTTGCATAAAAATCTCTTTTTTGGAGAAAAAATATCTTTACATCTCTTAAAAGGACTGCTATACTGCAATTAATCTATAAATGGGAGAATGTCAAACCGAAAGAAAACGATGCGCAGGGGGGTGCCGATGCTGCAGGCGGTACAGGGCGAAAGAATGGGCAGGAGTATCCTGCACGTGGATATAAACAATTTCTACGCAAGCGTGGAAGTCAGGGACAACCCGACGCTTGCCGGCCTGCCGGTCGCCGTATGCGGCGATGCGGAAGCAAGGCACGGCATCATCCTCGCAAAGAACTACAAGGCCAAGGAATTCGGCGTTCAGACGGCGGAGGCGATATGGCAGGCGAAGCGGAAATGCCCGGAACTCAAACTTGTTCCGTGCCATTTCGAAAAGTACGAAAAGGTGACGGCGGAGAGCCGCAAGCTACTTTTGACTTACAGCGACCGTGTGGAGCCGTTCGGCATGGATGAAGCGTGGGTGGATATCAGCCCCTACGCACCCACGGCAGAAGCGGCGGAGGGGATCGCGGATGAGATACGCGCTCATTACAAAAACGATCTCGGGCTGACGGCCTCTGTCGGCGTCAGCTTCAATAAGATCTTTGCAAAGCTCGGCTCGGACATGAAAAAGCCGGATGCAACGACCGTCATCACACCGGGCAATTTCAAAAGCAAGATCTGGCGGCTGCCGGTTGAGGATCTGCTGTTCGTGGGGCGAAAAACTCAGCGGAAACTGAACCTTCGCGGCGTGCATACGATCGGTGACCTTGCAAATGTGAACGAGGAGCTCGTGCGCGCCTGGCTCGGGAAATGGGGCTCGGATCTGCGCTTCTGCGCAAACGGGCTTGACAGGACGCCGGTCGTACCGATGGGCAGCGAAGCGGCGGTGAAAAGCATCGGCAACAGCTTTACGCCGCCCGGAGACCTGCATAACGAGCGTGAGGCGCACGCGCTGATACACGCGCTCAGCGAGAGCGTGGCAACGCGCATGAGGCGGAACGGAGTGCTCGCGTCGGTCGTAGTGCTTGCTCTCAGGGACAGCGAACTCTTTTCATTCGAGCGGCAGACGCGCCTTTCAAGGCCGACGAATATAGCGCTCGAGATCCGTGACGCTGCGCTCGTCCTTCTTCGAGAGAATTGGAACTTCATCCGTCCTCTGCGCAGCCTCGGCGTCCGCGGGACAGGGCTCGTTTCGGAGCAGACTCCCGTTCAGCTCAGCCTTTTTGATGACGATGGAGCAAGTGAACGCCGGCTCGCTGCGGAGCGCGCTGTGGATACTGTCCGCGAAAAATACGGCAAAACAAGCATACTTGCCGGTCGGGTGTTTGCTCAAAAAACCGCGGCAAAGGCGCTCGACATGAATTATGCGCCTCGCGCAATGCGGTGAAAGCACAAAAGATTTGTCCTTCCTGATTGCAAACAGATGAAAGATATGGTAATATATTAATACACAGGGAGGATATCATCATGGAAACCGAAAAGAAAAAGATAAAGCGCATTGGCGTTCTGACCAGCGGCGGCGACGCTCCCGGCATGAATGCGGCCGTGCGCGCCGTCGTGAGGACGGCAGTTGCCCACGGTATCGAATGCGTCGGCATTCGCCGCGGCTGGCAAGGCCTCATCAACAGCGATTTCATCCCGCTTAAGAAGGACAGCGTTTCGCATATACTGCCGGCGGGCGGTACTATGCTCTATACTGCCAGGAGCGAGGAATTCATGCAGCCCGGCGGGCGGCAGAAGGCAGTCGCGACCTGCAAAATGCTTGGTCTTGACGGCATAGTCACCATCGGCGGAGACGGAACTTTCCGCGGCGCGCTCGAGCTTTCGCGCCTCGGAGTTCCTACGGTCGGCATTCCCGCAACGATCGACAACGACGTCGGCTGTTCACACTATACCATCGGCTTTGATACGGCCTGCAACACCGCGGTCGAATGTATCGACCGCCTCAGGGATACAATGCAGTCCCACGAGCGCTGTTCCGTCGTGGAGGTCATGGGCAGGAACGCCGGCTTCCTCGCGCTGTACGTCGGCATTGCCGTTGGCGCGTCAACGGTGCTCGTTCCGGAACGTAAAGTGGATTTCCAGAAGGACGTAATAGAGCGCATCCAGTACTCACGCCTTGCAGGCAACACGCATTTTATGATCGTTGTTGCGGAAGGCGCAGGCAGCGCTGTGGATATCGGCAAGCAGATCCACGACGCTCTGGGCATCGAGCCCCGCGTCACGGTCCTCGGCCATATCCAGCGCGGCGGCTCGCCCACCGCAAGGGATCGTGAGATGGCTACGCGCATGGGTTATTCCGCGGTGAAAGCAATGGCGGAAGGCAGATACAACAGCATAGTTGCCACCAAGGAAGGCAGCATCATCGAGATCCCGATCGAAGAGGCGCTGCAGATGAAAAAACATCTTCAGATGGATCGTTACAACATCATGCAGACCATGCAACTCGGCGGCATCTCCGATTATACCGACGATTTCTGATCCCGCAGAGAATAAAGCACAAACACGCTCCGCCGCACAGCGCGGCGGAGTTTTTATTGCCGAAAAAACGCGGCACAGGTCGTTTCGCGGGTGTTATTCACAGCGCGTTTGTGGTATAATCAAACCGAAAAACAACCTTCAAGGAGGATGGAATAATGCCCTGTACAACAGTTCTCGTCGGCAAAAAAGCCGCGAATGACAATTCAACCATGATCGCCCGCACGGACGACGGATTTTTCGATGAAAAAAAGCTGATCGTCGTCGAGCCGAAGGATCAGAAACGGAAGTACAAAAGTGTGATCTCCCACGTTGAGATCGAGCTTCCCGCCGATCCCATGCGTTATACCTCCTGCCCGAGCGTCGACCCCAAACACGGCATTTGGGCGGCTACCGGCATAAACGCCGCAAACGTAGGCATGACCGCTACGGAGACTATCACATCAAACCCGCGCGTGCTGGCTGCGGACCCGATGGTGGAGTTCAAAAAAGCAAAGACCCGTCGTGAGAAGGACGTACCCGGCGGCATCGGCGAAGAGGATATCGTCGTGCTCGTACTGCCCTATATCAAAACCGCCCGCGAAGGCGTTCTCCGCCTTGCGTCCCTGCTCGAACAGTACGGCACCTATGAATCGAACGGCATTGCATTCAACGATGAAAACGAGGTCTGGTGGATGGAGACCATCGGCGGCCATCACTGGATGGCAAAGCGCGTTCCCGATGACGTCGTGGTCGTGATGCCCAATCAGTTCGGCATGGACAGTTTCGACCTTGACGACGCGTTCGGCGCGAAAAAGGCACATCTCTGCTCCGCCGATCTTCGCGAGTTCATCCGCGACAACGATCTCGACCTCAACCAGAACGGCGTGTTCAACCCGAGGGATATCTTCGGCTCACATACCGACATGGACCACATCTACAACACTCCCAGAGCCTGGTTCATGGGCAGGTTCCTGACTCCAAAGACCCACCGCTGGGAGGGAGAGAACGCGGAGTTCACGCCCGAGAGCGACAATATCCCGTGGAGCTTCGTTCCGGACCGCAAGGTCGCCGTGGAGGACGTCAAATACATGCTATCCTCAAACTATCAGGGAACGCCCTACAATCCTTATTCCAATCAGGATACGGGCAAGCGCGGCATGTACCGTTCGATCGGCATCAACCGCACGGGCGTGACCTCCGTCTGCCAGATCCGTTCCGGTGTTCCGGATCCTATCCGCGGCATAGAGTGGATCTGTTTCGGCTCCACAACTTTCGACGCGCTCCTGCCCGTCTACACGAACGTCCCGAAGATGCCCGCGTACCTTTCCAAAGTCACGATGGACGTTTCCACCGAAAACTTTTATTGGGGCAGCCGCCTCATCGGTGCGCTTGCAGACCATAACTACAATACCTGCATCCAGCTGATAGAGCGCTATCAGAATGCGGTCATCACCAAGGGCAGAACGCTCGTTCGTGAATACGATAAAAAGATGATCGACAGCGGTGATTTCTTGCTTGCGGCGGAGGCTAACGAAGCGCTTGCCTCTATGGCAAAGGAGCAGACGACGAGCACCCTGAACAAGGTCCTTCGCGATGCGAGCATCCACATGAAGAACGGCTACAACAGGGCCGATAACTGACGGTATGAAGGCTGCACCAACAGGGGCGGGAGTGTTCCCGAAGCTCAATAAAGAAAAAACACGTGAGGTTTTCGCCCGGGCTTACGAGCTGGGCCTTAAAGCCGCGCCCGAAGGCAGGGTCGCGGACTATATCCCGGAGCTTGCAAAGGCCGATCCAAACGCTTTCGGCATTTATATGCTCAATGGGGAGGGTGAGAGCCTGGCCTTCGGCGACGTAGGCACGAGGTTTTCAATTCAATCCGTCTGCAAGGTGATAATCCTTGCGATCGCTTTAAAATTCAAGGGCTTTGAGGAGACGTTCAAGCACGTCATGATGGAGCCATCTGGCGATTCGTTCAACTCGATCCTGAAGCTCGACCTTCGAAGCAACCTGCCTTTCAACCCAATGATAAACGCCGGCGCGATACAGACCGTCAGCATGCTCGCAAACGATTTCGAGTTTGAGGAGATCATGCAGTTCGCCAGGGAACTCTGTATGGACCCTAACATCGTTCTCGATGAAGCGGTCTATAAAAGCGAGGCGGAGACGGGCGACCGCAACCGGGCGATCGTGTACCTGCTCAAGAGCAAGGGCGTTCTGATGGCGGATCCTGAAAAAACAGTGGATCTGTATTTCAAGCTCTGCTCGCTTTCCGTCAACGCTCGCTCTCTTGCCGCGCTCGGCCTCGTGATCTCAAACGGAGGTGTGAACCCGTTCTCAGGTGAAAACTGGATCGAACCGAACCACGTCCGTACGCTCAAAAGCATCATGTTCACCTGCGGGATGTATGATTTCTCGGGAGAATTCGGCGTCAGGGTGGGCGTTCCGAGCAAGAGCGGCGTCGGCGGCGGGATCGTCTGCGCAGCGCGCGGTCCGATGGGCATTGGTCTGTACGGCCCCTCGCTCGATCCCTACGGCAACAGCATCGCTGCGGTGAGGGCAATGGAGCATATCTCTGAAGAACTCGATCTGCACGTTTTCGACTATCTGTGATATGAGCACGATGAACACATACACGGGCCGCAAATTCGACCCGATGACCATAACTCCGGCCGATATCGACGGGCTGGACATCGCCCACGCACTCAGCATGATGTGCAGGGGCAACGGGCATCTGCGCCGTTTCTATTCGGTAGCCCAGCATTCTCTGAACTGCGCAAGGGAAGCGCAGGCCCGCCGATTTGATCGCCGCACCGTGCTTGCATGTTTGCTCCATGATGCATCGGAAGCCTACATTGCGGATATAATCCGCCCGGTAAAGGAGCATCTCCCCAACTATATGGAGATCGAAAGTGCGGTCATGGAAGCCGTGTTCGCCCGCTTCGGGCTTTCGGATCTTGATGAAGAGGAGCATGCAGCATGGAAGCTGATCGACGATGACCTGCTTGAAACGGAGCTTCACGCGCTTCTGCCCGGCGAGGAGGAAAGGGTCCCGGTGCCGCTTATGAGCGAACCGGACCTTGCCGAATACAGCTGCCGGCAGATCGAGCATGAATTCCTCGAGATGCTCGAAGAACTGATAAACCGAGAATGGCGATAAACACAAAAAACACCGTAAAGACGGACAAAACGTTGCGATGTGTCAGGGCTGCAGCATTACTGCTTGCCGTTCTGCTGACCGTCTGCGCATGCTCCGTGAAACCTCCCCGGGAGGTGCCGACTGCCGAGCCGCAGACGGCTTCACCGACCGAAACAGCGTCCGTTGATGTATCGGAACCGGCCGCTGCGCCGAGCACGGCAGCACCCATCGCACAGACCGGATACACAAATCCGGTACCCCAAAGCTATACCGAAGAATCGGCTCATCCGGGCAGCATCGTCACGCTCAGCTACGACTCGAAGGATTATTTGCGTGGCGACGCCCCGATCATCAAGACCGCTCAGATCTATCTCCCATACAGTTACGATGAAAACTCGGAAGAACGCTATGACGTTCTCTATCTTATGCACGGCTGGACGGGGAATGAGGGCGAATTCTTCACAGTGCTCGGCGGCAAGATAAAGAGACTGCTCGACAACATGATCGACGGGGGCAGCATAGCACCGCTCATCGTGGTCGGAGCCGCTTTTTACAACGAAAACAGCGATACGGGCTTTTACGAATCAGTCGATGAACTGTGCGTTTTTCACTGTGATTTCAGAGAAAACCTGATGCCCGCCGTGGAGTCCCGGTTCCGCACGTATGCCACTTCCGTTTCGGAAGAGGATCTCATCGCATCGCGCGATCACCGTGCCTTCGGAGGCTTCTCAATGGGCTCTGCAACCACATGGAACGAGTTTTGCTATGACAGTGAATTCATCCGCTGGTACCTTCCGATGAGCGGCGGATGCATTTGCTTCGGCGGTTGGGACGATTATGATACGCAGCGCACCTGCGACTATTTCGAACAGCTCATCGCGGAGAAGAGCCTGGATGAACGCGGGTTCTTCATCTATTCCGCAACCGGCACAGAGGATTGGCTGAAATATCAGGTGGACGATCTGATGAACGAGATGCTGAAACGCCCTTCGGTATTCACACCCGTTCATCTCGCTTACTATCTGAAGCAGGGCGGCGTCCATAATCACGACGCAGTGATGGAGTATATGTATAACGCTCTGCCGCTTTTTTTCAGAGGAGATAACTGAATGAACGTGATCGATGCGAGCAGGATAGACTCAGCGTATGAAAACGGGGCTTTCAGCCTTGACCGGTGGAAAGAGTACATCCGTAAAGCGTTTCCGCCCGCGGAAACGCTCTGCCTTGACGACCTTGAAGAATGCCTGAAAGCAGGGCTGTCTTGGGAAAACGATTATCTTCCGATGCTGAATCAGGCATATCAAAACGCGGCAGCCCGCGCCCGCGCGCTCGCATCGTTTCGATCCCTGACCGTTGACCTGAACGATCGCGTACGCAGCGTTTTCGGCCGGGAGCTCGATGCGGACCTCGTGCTTTATCTCGGCCTTGGGAGCGGCGCGGGCTGGGTAACGCAGCTCGGCGGAAGGACTGCGGTGCTGTTTGGGATCGAAAAGATAGTCGAGCTTGGCTGGGAAGGCGAAAAGTCGATGACAGGGCTGATCTATCATGAACTCGGGCACGTATACCAACGTCAGCACGGCGTGCTTGACCGGGAGTTCGCTGAAAATGCCGACAGATTCCTTTGGCAGCTTTTCACGGAAGGCGTTGCGATGGTGTTCGAGCAAATGCTCGCCGGCGACGAAGAATACTTCCATCAATACGACGAGGAATGGGCTGAATGGTGCGGCGCGAATCTCCGCAGGATCGCAAATGATTTCAATTCCGATCTCGGTTCGATGACGTTTGAAAACCAACGCTATTTCGGCGATTGGGTGGAATACGACGGCCGCGGCGACACGGGCTATTACCTCGGCGCTCGCTTCGTCCAAAGGATCATGAAAACGCATCCCTTTGACGAGCTTATAAACTTCGATATCGACGAAGTCAAAGCTCGGTTCAAAGCTTTCCTGAACGATCTAAATGAAGAATAATGGGAGGAAACAACATGGCAAAGGTATTATTGATAAACGGAAGCCCGCACACTGGCGGCTGCACCGCGACCGCGCTCTCGGAAATGATCGGCGTCTTTACCGAAGAAGGGATCGGGACCGAGCTCATAACGGTCGGAAACAAACCGATCCGCGGCTGTATCTCCTGCAATACCTGCGGGCGCCTCGGGAAATGTGTGTTCGACGACGACCTTGTGAACGAGGTGGCTGATAAGTTCCGCGAAGCGGACGGGCTTGTTGTCGGCAGCCCGGTGTACTACGCTTCACCGAACGGAACTCTCATCTCATTCCTCGATAGGCTGTTTTACAGCACGTCGTTTTCAAAACAAATGAAGGTCGGCGCTGCAGTAGTAAGCTGCCGTCGCGGGGGCAATACTGCTTCGTTCGACGTGATCAACAAGTACTTCTCGATAAGCGGGATGCCCATTGCAACAAGCAATTATTGGAATCAGGTCCACGGCTTCACCGCGGAGGACGTTAAAAAGGATCTTGAAGGTCTCCAAACCATGCGCAACCTTGCCCGCAGCATGGCGTTCATGATCCGTGCGATCGCGGACGCAAAAGCAAAATACGGCCTGCCGGAAATGGAACGCGGTATGTTTACGAGTTTTCCGGACGGAAAGTGAGGAAAAGCTATGGCGACAGACTGCATTGAACTGATCAGGGAACTTTCCGATGCATTCGGACCGTCCGGCTTTGAAGACGACGTGCTGTCCGTGATCCGCAAGTACGCCGGCAGGTTCGGCAGGATAGAGGAGGACAGGCTGCGCAATCTGTACGTTTACCGCAGCGAAAACACCGGCGACAAGCCCGTGCTGATGCTCGACGCGCATTCCGACGAAGTCGGCCTGATGGTGCAGGCGGTGCGTCCGAACGGAACGGTCAAATTCCTCCCGCTCGGCGGTTGGAACAAGCCTTCGCTCCCGGGGAGCCGGATGCTCATCCGCAACGCTGAAGGCAAGCTCATTACCGGCATCGTCGCCGCTAAACCCGTCCATTTTATGACAGCAGCCGAAAAGGAAAGCACGGCTTTCGAGATCGCGGATCTCAGCCTTGACGTCGGTGCGGTCTCGAAGGCGGAAACGGAAGAGCTCTTCCGCATAGCGCCGGGCGATTCGATCGTTCCCCTAACGGAGTTCCGTTACGACGCGGAGCGAGGTCTGCTTTTCGGCAAAGCGTTTGACTGCCGTATCGGCTGTGCCGCGCTGATAGAAACGCTTTCGAGGCTTTCCGGCAGGGAACTGTCTTTCGACGTCGTCGCCGTGTTTTCCTCGCAGGAGGAAGTTGGAGAACGCGGCGTGCAGGCAGCCGTGAAAAAGGTCTCTCCGGATATCGCCGTCTGCTTTGAAGGCTGTCCTGCGGACGACACTTTCACCGAACCCTGGCTCACTCAGACAGCGCTGCGCCGCGGGCCGATGCTGCGCCACATGGATAAGTCGGTGATCTGCAATCCCCGATTCATGCGTTGGGCAACGGACACCGCAAAGCAAAGCGGCATCCCCGTCCAGTGTGCAGTGCGCGAAGGCGGCGGAAACAACGGCGCAGTGATAAACATTTCGCAGGGTGCAGTTCCCGTGATCGTCGCGGGCGTGCCGGTACGCTATATCCATTCTCCAAACTGCATTGCGGCGTACAGCGACTTTGAGAACACCGTCCGCCTTGCCGTAAGACTTGCGGAGAACATGACCCCTGCTGTCACGGATTCATTCTGACAGGCAGAACGGAGGAAGCATGAGCAAACGCAGATTCTATCTTGCACTCGTCATTTTCGCCCTCACAGGTCAGGTGGCGTGGGTCGTGGAGAACATGTATTTCAATGTGTTCATCTACAAAATGTTCAACGCATCCGCATCGGATATCTCGCTTATGGTACAGGCGAGCGCAGTTGCGGCAACTCTAACCACGATCTTCATCGGAGCGCTTTCGGACAGGCTGCAAAAGCGAAAGATCTTCATGTGTCTCGGCTACGTGCTCTGGGGCATATCCATCCTCGCCTTTGCGCTGATAAGGCTCGATCTGATCTCGGCCGCATTCGGAAAGGCGGCGAACACGGCGGCGATAGCGATCACCGCGGTCATTATTCTGGACTGCGTTATGACCTTCTTCGGCTCCTCGGCAAACGACGCAGCATACAACGCGTGGCTCACCGACCGCACGGATGAAACGAACCGGGGCAGGACGGAGGGCATAAACTCCATGATGCCGCTTATCGCGATCCTCATCGTATTCGGAGGGTTCATGGGCTTTGATCTGAACCTTGCGTCGAGCTGGACGATCATTTACGTCATAATCGGGGCTGCGGTGCTGCTGATCGGCGTGCTCGGCTTCTTCATAGTGGAGGATGCTCCCGCAAAAAAGGCGGACGATTGCGGCTATATGGCAACGATCCTTTACGGTTTCCGTCCGTCGGTCATCCGCAAAAACTCGGGCCTGTACTTCACCCTCATCGGGTTTATCGTTTTCGGTATCTCGATCCAGGTCTTCATGCCGTATCTGATAATCTATTATGAACAGACGCTGGGCATGAGTGATTATGTGCTGATAATGGCTCCGGCGATAATCCTTGCGGCGGTCGTGACCGTGCTTTACGGCAAGCTGATAGACAGATTCGGCTTCGAAAAGACCGTGCTTCCGTCACTTGGCATGCTCATCCTCGGTTATATCCTCCTCTTCGTTTTCCCCGGTGTGATAAGCGTTTCCGGCTTAGCAATGAAAGCGCCCGTGTTCATCGGCTCACTCCTCATGATGAGCGGGTATCTTACCGGGATGGCGGTCTTCGGCGCAAAGATCAGAAACGAGACTCCTGAGCGCATGGCGGGCCGCTTCCAGGGCCTGCGCATCATTGCACAGGTGCTCGTTCCGGGCGTGATCGGTCCTGCGATCGGCGCCGCAGTGCTGAAAAATGCGGATACGATCGTGAATAACGACGGTACGACTTCGTTCCTGCCTTCAAATGCTATATTCCTTGCCGCGCTCATCGTAGCATTGGTGCTCACCGTACTTCTCGTTTTGTATTTCGCCGTGAAGCGCAGGCGCAGCGAAAGGTAAACCCATGCCCAAACATGCCGGATACCAAAAACTCTATACTGCAGAAGGCGAAAACCTTGGGACCGTACCGTGGCAGGAGTATCCGCGCCCGCAGCTCGTGCGGCGTGATTGGCTCTTGCTGAACGGCGAGTGGGAGTTTTCCTGCGAAAGCGGAACGGGCACGATAACCGTTCCGTTCAGCCCGGAAAGCCTGTTGTCGGGCTTCAAAGGCAAACTGCGATACGGTGAAAAGCTCCGCTATCGCCGCGGTTTCACGCTGCCTGAAGAATGGCAGGGCAGGAGGATCATCATCCATTTCGGCGCGGTAAGCCGAAGCTGCGGCGTTTTCATAAACGGGGCATTGGCGGCGGAGCATAACAACGCCTATCTGCCGTTCTATTCTGATATAACGGATCTGATAAAACCGGGCGAAAACACTGTTGAAGTCGATTGCGTTAACGATCTTGACCCGCACTATCCCTACGGCAAGCAGAAACTGAACCGCGGAGGCATGTGGTACACGCCCGTCAGCGGAATATGGCAGACGGTATGGCTCGAACCCGTGCCGGAGGATCATATCGAGCGCCTAATCATCTCATGCGATATGACCGGGGCGGATATCGAAGTGGTCGGCGTAACCGAGGGTACGGTGCTTTTTGACGGCAGCGAGTACAAACTCGAATGCGGAAAATGCCGCATCGAGCCCGTGGACCCAAAGCTCTGGTCGCCTAACGAGCCGAATCTCTATGACTTTTGCGTTAAAAGCGGCGAGGATGAAGTCAGCTCCTATTTTGCCCTGCGCAGTCTCTCAACGGAAACCGTGGACGGCATGCCTCGGCTGATGCTGAATGGCGAACCGTTCTTTTTCCACGGCCTGCTCGATCAGGGCTATTTCAGCGACGGACTCTACACACCCGCATCACCCAAGCTGTTCGAACAGGATATCCTTCGGATGAAATCGCTTGGCTTCAACACGCTCCGCAAACATATCAAGATCGAACCTGAGCGTTTTTATTATGACTGCGATCGTCTTGGAATGGTCGTATTCCAGGACATGGTGAACAACGGAAAATACAGCTTCCTGCGAGACACACTGCTGCCGACGCTCGGAATAAAGCGCCTTGGCGACAAACGTCCCGGAGTCGATTCCGAGACAAAACAGCAGTTTTTAACTGCAATGGAAGAAACGGTCGGCATGCTCTCGAACCATCCGTCGATCTGCCTTTGGACCATCTTCAACGAGGGCTGGGGTCAGTTCGATGCGGATGACGCATACCAAAAGCTGAAAACGCTCGACAGCAGCCGCTTTATCGACTCAACGAGCGGCTGGTTCCACAGAACAAAAACGGACGTCGACAGCCAGCATATCTATTTCGGATGGCTGCATAACGGAAAAAACAGCGCGCTCCCGCAGGTGCTTTCGGAGTTCGGAGGGTACGTGCTAAAACTGCCCGGGCATAGCTTCAATACCGAAAAAACGTATGGCTACAAACTCTTTCAAAATCGTGCTAAGTTCGTCAGAGCTATGCGCGAGACCTATATTCTGGAGGTCGTTCCCCTTGCCGAAAAAGGACTGTGCGCTTCGATATGGACGCAGGTGTCGGACGTTGAGGATGAAACGAACGGGCTTTTGACCTACGACCGCCGCATGATGAAGCTTGGACCCGATGAGTTTGCGGATATCGCAGAAAAGCTTTTTAACGCAGTCAGAAAGAAAACGAGCAAAGACGATGAATGATCCTAAAACAAACAAAGCGGATAAAACTGCGGCGGATATCAGTTACATCTCAGAAAACGAAAAATTCAATTTCAGAGTCTGTGCGATCATCTTGAACGCGGGCAAGCTCCTTGCCATGCATGACGAACGTTCGCCCTATTTCTACCTCCCGGGAGGCAGAGTGAAGCTCGGCGAAACTGCGGAGGAGGCTGTTCTGCGCGAGGTGCGCGAAGAACTCCTTATAGACGCATCCGTCGTCCGCCCGCTTTGGCTGGCGCAGTCGTTTTTCAACGAGGACGTCGATAAGCTGAACTACCACGAACTCTGCCTCTATTTTCTGATCGACGTTTCCGCGACCGATCTTTTAGGCAGGGGAGAACGCTTCACGCTTCATGAAGCGAAACACACTCACGAGTTTGAGTGGCTGGCGTTCGAGCGCCTGCGGGGCGAGTATTTCTATCCGCTGTTTTTAAAGAAGGAAATATTCCGGCTCCCGGAGAGCTTTACTTTGATCACGGAGAGGGAATGATATGAAGATCGAACCGTTAACAAAAGCAGACGTCAGGAGCGCTGCGCCGCTTACTGCCGATTTCAGAGTTCAGCTGAACAGCTTCAAAGGCGTCGTATCGGAGCCGGATCGCGCCGCGGGAGAAGAGGAACTGCTCTATTATCTTGAAAGAGATTTCCCGATGTACGCCGCGAAGGACGGCGACAGGATCGTCGGCTATATAGTTTGCCGTGTTGACGAGCCCTGCGTTTGGGCGGAATCGCTGTACGTTATGCCGGAATACAGGAGGCAAGGCGTCGCCTCCGCGCTGTTTGAAAAGGCGGAGCAGCTTGCCGCGTCCTTCGGGGAGGACACGGTCTACAACTACATTCATCCGAACAACGCTGCGGTCATAGCCTTCCTTAAATCTCGCGGCTATACCGTGCTGAATCTCGTGGAGGTACGAAAACCTTACGCAGGCGAAGAACTCAGTAAAAAGATCCGCGTAGCGGATGCCGAATTCGATTATTGACAGAAAAGATAGACCTAAGCAAATGCCGCCCCAAAGGACGGCATTTGCTGTTGAAGCGGTCAGATGCCGCGCGTCCCGCGAGCCCGCCGCTTTTTCCAGACTGCAAAGCAGATGAAGCACAGAGTGATCTGCAGCAGGGTGGAGCAGGGGGTAGCGAGCCCGATATGAAACAGTGAAACGGGCGCCTGCCTGCTCATGAAGTACGATACCGGGATCCTGACGAGAAATGCGCCCACAATGCCCTGCGACATAACAAAACCGGTGTAACCCATGCCGTTGAAGAAGCCGATGAAACAGAACAGAAAACAGGTCAGCAGGCAGTCTATGGCATAGGATTTCAGATATTGGGAAGCCGCTTCGATTATCTCGGCATCCTTTGCGAAGATGGAGGAAAGTATGCTGCCATGGAAGAAAGCCATGTAAAACATCATTACGCCGAAGAGCGTGGAAATGCCGATCGCAGTCCAAAGCCCGCGTACGGCACGGTCATTCTTGCCCGCACCTCTGTTCTGCGCAGCAAAAGCGGACATCGACTGCATGAACGCAGCCGGAACGAGCATAATGAAAGCACAGACCTTCTCCGCAACGCCGACGCCGGCGGAAAAGATAAGGCCGAGAGAGTTAACGATCGCGAACACAACGAGGAACGAAATACCGACCAGCAGATCCTGCAGCGCGATAGGAGTTCCGAGCTTCAGTATCCGCTTGATTATCGAGCCGTCCCACCGGATGCAATCGCGGGTGAACGTGAACGGAAGCTGCCTTCTCCTGATCATCCAAAGGGAAATAAGCACGCTCACAAACTGCGCGAAGACGGTCGCTATCGCCGCGCCTTTCGTGCCCATCCCGAGCACGGCGATAAGCAGGAAATCCCCGCCGATATTGAAAACACAGGCGATCGCGACCGTCACGAGCGGCGTTTTCGAGTCGCCGATGCCGCGAAAAACGCTGCCGATAAGATTGTACGCGATAATGACGACGATACCGATACCGCAGATGCGAACGTAGCTCGCGGTTCGGCTGAACGCCTGCGCAGGAGCCTGCATGATCCGAGCGAGCTGAGGCGCAAAGCAAGCCATAAGCGCAGTCATGACAGCGCCGACGACGAGGAAAAGCAAGATACCGCTTCCAACGATCCTTCCGCCCTACTCGGGCTTCTTTTCACCGATCTTTTCGCCGATAAGTATCGTCATTCCCATCGCGAGCGAGCTTATCAGGCCGGTGATCGTCATCATGATCTGCGAGCCCGTCGCGACCGCGGAAACGTCCGCCGCTTCCGCGAACTTGCCAACGATCATAAGGTCGACCGCTCCGTACATCGATTGCAGAAACAGCGCAAACAGCACCGGTCCTACGAACCGGAGCAGAGGCCCCACGATCTTTCCGCTTGTGAAATCTATATTCCTTTCCATTGCCTTCAGCTATCTGCCGTATTCTTCCGGTAAAACGTGTAGTGCAGTTCCTTGCGGAAACCGAGCTTTTCATAGAAAGCAAGATCCGAGATCACGTACGCTTTCTTTGCGCCGAGCGCAGCTGCACGCCCGAGCGCTTCGAAGATCACCGCTCGCGCCGCGCCTTTGCCGCGCCATGCGGGAACGGTGCAAACGGGTTCGACGTAGGCATAGTCGGTCCCACTGCAGAACCACAGGCAGCAATACGAAACAAGTTCGCCGTCCTCGGTCACAGCGCCGACGCTCAGCCTTTGATCAAAATGCACGCGAGCCCGCGGCGGGGTCTGCCCCGACTGTTCGAATTCACTGCGATCACTGCCGTGGTCAAAGCCCTGCCAGAAAAACCAGGCAAGCGCTTTTTCGTCGGTTCCGGGTCCGATCTCCTCAAAATGAAGCCCTTCCGGCAGACCGGCGCGGAATGAGCGTGAAAGATCCATGCTCATTATCGTTTCATCCTGCTCGGCGGCGGCAAATCCCTCGGCAGCAGCTGCTGCGATCTCGGCCCCGTTCTCATCGCAAACAGCTATGCCAAGACCGGCGTCATCCTTTAATTCCATGTATGCGTACTGTAAAACAGCAGCGTACTGCGCTTCATATCCTGGCAGCACGCCGCAGAACGCCTCCCCAAAGTACATATCGTAGATGGCGGCGCCGACGATCCGTTCGCCGTCAAACCATAGCCCTATCGAACAGATGGCGGAAAGATCAAATTCAGGATGGCCGTACATCCATTCAAACCGTGCCCAGTTCCAATTGATATGCGTGCAGTCAGCTCTGTTCAGCTCGATCAGAAAATCGCATAAGGCGTTATAATCGGTTTCAACATACCTGCGAAATTCCATCTTATCTCCTTATAAGACATTACAGCTTTATTTGGCAAGCGTCAAAATGCCTGCGCAGAATGAGATCTTTGTGAAACAAAGTTTCGGGATCGCCTCTTGCAGCTCGTCGAAAACGAAGTATTGCTCCTCATCGTCCCATTCATCCCCGGCCTGCATCCTGCAGCTGTCGAGCTCGCTGCGGCAGGCAAAGGCAACGTCTCCGATGAGGATCATGCCGCCCTCGCGAAGAAGACCGCGCAGCATGATAATAAACGGGATCTTCTGCTCGTTCGTCAAGTGGTGGAGCGAGTAAGTCGCAATAATAAAATCATAGTTTTGATCAAGCAGCGGTCCGGCCAAGCCTGCGGCAAAATCTCCGGTAAACAACCGTGCATCCGGCATTTTTTCGGCCGCAAGAGCAGTCATCCGTTCTGAAAAATCCTGCCCGAAGACGGTGCAGCCATGCTCGTACAGTTTTGAGGTAAGCGTGCCTGTCCCAAAACCGATGTCGAGCACAACGGCTCCGGGCTTTTTCATTATCGTCCGGAAGATACTTCCAAGCACCTCTTTGTACCCGGCAAATGGGTAGCTGTTTTCCTCATCAGAAAGGCCTGCGGCTTTGTCGTAGCCGTCAGCCCAAAGATCAAAACCTTTATTATCGAGCATACTGTCCTCCGAGATCCGCGTGCGGTTTACCGCTCGGAAAGATCTATCCAATACCTTTCGAGATAAACGTCCCGCTCCGCAAGACGGACTGTTGATTCGTACACACCGCCGTTGTTCGTGATTACTCTTCTGCTGCCCTCGTTGCCCTGCACGCAGGAAATGAGCACGCGATCGATCCCGAGTGCTTTGCACTTCGGCAGTACGAGACGCAGCATCGCGGTCGCATAGCCCTTCCTGCGCTCGCTCGGGCAGACCGAGTAACCGATATGACCTGCGTATTTTTCCAGGAATTCATTGAAATAATGCCTGATCTGTATAACGCCGACGACCTTTTTGCCCTCTTCCCGAACGTATATGTACTGCGACATCGGAACGAGCTCCGGCGGGGTGGTCTCAGGCTTTTTCAAGGCTTCAACCTGGTCGAGCCAATCCTCTGTGCGGTCAAAACGGCGCAGTGAACCGCAGCCGTCCATAGAGCCTCCGAGATCGAGAAACTCCTGCCTGTAGGCCTGTATCTGCGCATCGTATTCAATGGTCGGTTCTATCAGTTTCATGTGTCGTTATGTTTGCTTTCATTCATAAAATAGCCGAAGTTCAGGCGAACCTCATGCCGCTGTACGTCCGTATTGGTATAGCAGCATGCGTCATATCCTATCAGTTCAAACCCTCGGCTGCGATAAAAATCGATCACGCGGACGTTGCAGGACTGCGTCTCAAGAATGATTGCGCGACGCCCCTGTTCCGCCGCTTTTGCTTTGGCAATATTCATCAGCCTTGTTCCGATGCCATGCCTGTGCAGGCCGTCGCTGACCCAAAGCTCAGTGACCATAAGGCGGTTGCTCCATTCCTCCGGGCAGACCTCAATGCAGGCAAGCAGCTTCTTCTCTCCGCCGGCTTCGGAAACTATGCCAAACGCCTCGGCTTTCTCCCAATGAGGCTGATACAGTCTGTCGGGGAAATCGTATTCCTCGGGCGTATGCGTCACGGGCGTTTCGAATCTTCTGCGTACCATGCGCACGCTGAACGCTGCGCCGCTTTCCTCTTTCTCAACGTCATAGTATTCATCCGTCGTGTACCTGATGGGTATAGGAGTACCCTCCCATTCAGCTTTTGTAAGAGGAACTATCTGAAAACAAACGGAAGCATCGTTGCTTTTCATTTTTGCGTTATTCCTTTCAAAAATCAGGACGGAGAACCTTATCTGCTGCTGTCTCTCTTTTTCTCATAAAAGACGAGCGTCATTCTTTCATTAACACATATCGGCTCACCGATCCTTGCATAACCGAGCTTTTCGTAGAGCCGGCAGTTGCCTTCTTCCTCGAGAATGGTGCTCAGGTGCCAAGTGTCGATATCGCCGTGCAGTTTTTCGATCGCTTTCATTGCGGTAAAGGCGATGCCGCGCCGCTGATACTCCGGTAGCACGCACAGCGCGGAGACCTTTGCTTCGTTATTGCCATGCAGGATGACTCTGACGGCTCCGACCGGGATCTCATCCGCGAAAAAGACGTATCCGCAAGTCCCTTCGCGCGTGTATTTGCGCAGGATCGTCTCCCGGCTTTCGAGATATGGACTCGTATCGTCGTCGCGGTATTTCCGGTACAGCGGCTCGAATGCGGCTTGCTGGACCGCAAACACCGTGTCGATATCGGAGACCTCGAAATCCTTGATGTTTAGCGGTTCCATTTTATTCCTCAAAAGTAATAGTCTGTTTTTCGGCGTCGACCGTAGCCGTAACGCCGAACGGTATGATACAGCGGGGAAGAGCATGACCGATATTGATATTGCAGACGATCGGCAGCTCAGGCTTACCGATCTCCTCTATCAGCGCCTGCTTGTATTCGCTCACATACTTCCTGTCCATCGGTTTGCCGAAGAGGACGCCGGACACCGCATCGAAAATGCCGTAACTCTTGAAACACCTCAAAGCATCGCGAAAATCCTCCGGCGGCATATAGAGCTCGCTCGATTCAAGCAGAAGGATCCTTCCGCGCCAATCCTCAACGCTCGGGAACAGATCATACTTCGCGCAAAGCTCGGGCAGGTCATCATAGTACTGGCTGTGGAAAAAATCGTAAAGCGATTCGATGCAGCCGCCGAGGATCTTACCGCTGAATCTCGGCGCTCCGGTAAGCAGTTCAAACCCGCAGTCCGGGTGCGAAATGAGCGGAGTATCGATCGCGCTGACGCTGAAATCCGTGCGGGATTCATACCAAACGTCGCTCGGGGTGATCTCGCGGATCGTGCCGGTCGTGATCAGCTCTTCAAAATACTTTTTCGTGTACGGGAGCATCTCGCGGTCAAGCTCGCATACGTCCGGGAGGAAAGCCTGGCCGTAAAACGTATTCAAACCGACCTTGTGAAGCATCAGGTGATTCACGGTCGTATCGGAAAAACCGAGGAAAATCTTTTCGCTGACGGCATTTTTCAGCTCGTCGTTCTCAAACAGGTATGGGAGCAGACGGTAGGTGTCGTTGCCGCCGATCGCGCAAAGGATCATATCGATCTTCGGGTCGCGAAACGCTTCGAGAAGATCCGCAGCTCTGTCCTCCGGATGTTCCTGAACGTATTTGAGCCCTTTTAGCGCATGCGGCATAAAACGAACTTCAAGCCCATAGTCTTCAAGCCGCTTTACGCCTTTTTCCAGTTCGTGTTTGACTTTGCTTTCTCCGAGCAGTCCGCGTGACAGGCTGACTACAGCAATCGTCTTCATAGCCGATCCCCCGATTCAACAATCACAAGCCGGTTCGCCGGTCGATTCTGAGTTTCACCGATCCGACGCATCCACAGGCTTTTTTTTAAAATCGTTTCCGCCATAGAACGGCACGGCTTGCTTCGTTAAGTTTATCATATAAAGCGTCGCTCTTCAACTGCACCGCTAAAAAATGCCGCCCCGTGAAGGAGCGGCAAGATCGTTATTCGATATCGGCAAGCTTCACTCATCCTTGAGACGCAGTATGAGCCTGCCCTCGCCGGAAGCGTTTTGATGCTGCCCGGCAAGCAGCTTTTCTTCGATTATCTGCATGCAGGAAGTCGAAACGATCCGGTCACTGTGGTTTTTGCGCAGTTCGCCGATCGTAAGGTCGAACGAATCCGGCATATTCATATAGTGAAAATGCTGGAGACCAACGGTGAAGACCCTTTCATCGTCAACAGGTTCGCCCTCAAACTCAAAACGCAGGAAACTGTGCGACGCCTGATCGTATTCCACAAGCAGACCTTCCGAGAGCTGATAGAACTCCGTATGCGCTCCTGCCAGCGCTTCGTCCCTTAGCATGCGCATTATCGCATGCTTAAGCTGAGCGCCGGTCATGTATACCAGATGCACCGAGTCGTCGTAGGGGAAACACTCGCACAGATCGCCTTTTGTTACGACTGGTCCAAGCTTTTCCGTGCGGATGCTGCCGGAGCCGAGCAGGAAAACGTCCACAGCAAGCGCATCCTTCAGGACGTCGCTGAACAGGTCTCCAAGCTCCGTTTCGCGGATGCGGGTCGGGTGGGTCAGCTCTCTCACAAAACGAGTGATTATCCTGTTGTATTTTTCATCCGTGGTGGTTTTATAGCTGTAGATGATTTCTTCGATCGCGGGATCGCGCGGGCAGTGCTCCGAGTCTATGGGTATCGCCTTCCACGTATAAGAATCGATACAGTTCTCATCGGTATTGATCAGCAGATCGAACCGGCCGATCTGGTCCGTCCCGGTGCCCGCCTGAACGATCGGAATGCCGTTGACGACGGCCGGCTCGTCGATGAAGGTGTGCGAATGGCCGCCTATGATCACGTCAACGCCCCAGTGCGGGTCAAGCATCGCCGCAAGCTTCTTGTCCTCTTCAAAACCGATATGGGTCAGCAGCACTGTGAAATCGATATCGATCGCATTATATGTGTTGCAGATCCTGCCGACCTCGTCCGCTGCATCCTCAAGCGTGACAAAGCTTCCGATCAGGCCGTCGCTCTTGCATTGCATCAGCGCCACGTCGGTTATGATACCGATGAACAGTATCTTCATGCCGTCGATCTCGATTATCTTATACGGGTCGAACAGGCGGGCGTGGTTGGTCTTGATGTGCAGGTTTGCATTGACGATGGGGAAGTCCGCGCACTTTTCAAGGAAAAGCAGATGCGCAACGCCGTAGTCGACCTCGTGATTGCCGACGGTCACGATGTCCGGTCCCAGCATATTCATGATCTGAATCGTCGAGATCCCGCGGAATTCGGAATCGATGATCGATCCGCGGAACATATCGCCGGCGATCGCGTAGATAACGTTTTCATCCTCACTTCGGACCTTGTTGACGTAGCCGGAAAGCATGGACAGGCCGCCGATAAGCGCTTGCCCGTTTTTCTCCTCAAGAAAATCGCCGTGCATGTCGTTGGAATGGAGCAGAGTCAGCTTTTTCAGGTTTTTCAATTTCCGTTCCTCCTTTACTGAATTGACGCACAATCCGAGCAGTTCCCCGATTCCGAAGGAATGCAGTTGTGCTGCCGCCAGCCGGGCTTACCGACCGGAAACGTGGCAGCAGGGTTTACCTATAAACTATATACTAAAACGAGAATGGTGTCAACATAACACATCGGGAAAAAGCCTGTTTCTTCCGCAGTTTTCGAGTTCAGCCTGATCCCATGGAGGCCTTAGCCGGTCAAATGCTTCGCTTGGCTGTCATACATCCTCCCAAGGAGTGCCGGATGCCGAGCATATCTTCTTCCCAGCGGTGTTTATCGAGCTCCCTGCGGGGCTGTTCCCGGGATACCGCTCGGTCTCGTCCTGGATCTTTATAACACGTGCTTAAAACTGACCATCTCGCAAGGCGTATTCACAGTATCCTCGCAAGGCCGGCGCTGGTGTATCCCTTTTCGCCTGTGACCTCACGGATTACGTTAATAAACTCCGGGAACCTGATCTCCTGATCTTCGGAACGAAGCTCGATCTCTGCTACCGCTTTATCAGTCCAGAATGGATATACGTCGATCTCGAAATACTGTCCTTCATACGTGAGACAATAGCGTGTTTTGCGGATCTGCCTCATTGAAGTGTCTGCATCCATCATTAGAGTAAGGTACTCGGACTGTGAGAGCCGCTCCTCGACTTCGATACGCTTTAAATCGGAAATATTGCGTTTCTTTCTCCGATATCAATAAAAAGATTATATCTAATCCAGCCATTGCAGTCAAGCAAAGAGTGCCTGATATGGTAAAGGGCAATGACCTATAAACAAATGTATCACAAATTATGCTCTGGCAGTATTCAAGTGAATCAGTTCAGAGAATGATTGATTGGTAATGAGTTCCCAAAACGAAATTGCCGCCCCCGTCGGGAGGCGGCAAAACTGTTGCGTCCTCAGATCTTTACCTTTACTGCGAACCCGGTGGGCCAGAAATAAAAGTTCGTCTGATGCCGCTTTGGTGGAGGCGAGGAGAATCTCCTCTCGCTGCGGATCGGTCAAGGCGCGGCTATGTCCGTCCGCCGGACGGTCATTCACTCCCGCGCCCGGTTCGCTCCCCCTCGCTTCACCATTATACAAACAGAAGAGAATGCACTTTGACATAATTTGTTCTTCGAAACGCCCTGAATGTAGGTTGAATTAGTTATGGTTTGTGCTATAATGAGCTCATAGACACATGAAAGGCAGGCAAGGCGAATGAGCTTCAACTCCAAAGATCCACGTAAAACAGCCGTGATCATGTGCTCGATACTGCTTGTTATGTGTATCGGGCTTATCATTGCAGCTATAGTTGCAAAATGGCATCTCGCGGCCATCGTATCGATCGGAGGCTTTGCGATTTGTTGCTTACTTGTACTGCTTGCGGCGTTCAATCGCAAAACCACGCTTCGCGATCGCGATTTCACCTATCGCACTTGGCTCGGGAACGAATACCAATACGAGTATAAGGATGTGATCTGGTATCACATTACGGAGCATGACGTTTGGGTCTATACGCGGGATAAACGCTTGGTGGTAGATACCGATTCGGAAAACGGTTTGGACCTTGCAAAAAAGCTTGCCGATTTCGGTGTGCCGGAAAAGGAGCCCGGTACCAATGCAGGCGTTTATGACAGCAACGGAGAAGAAGCCAAGCAAGTATCGTATTTAGAGCAGCGAAAAACGGTGTTTTGGGTAATGATCGGCTTGGCAATCACAATGCTGCTGGTTGGAGCCGGACTTATCGTTTATGCGTTTGCTACCGACGATGCGATGGCCGAGAATATCGCATTCCTGATCCTTTGGCCGCTTGCGATCCTTGTTTTTGCTCTTTACATCGTGTATCAGGGCGCCTTTTCGCTGAATGTGCGCGTTGAACTCTATAAGGATCATTTCATCTACCGCAATGCTTACTTAAAGAGGAAAAGCTATTCTTACTCCGATTGTGTATCCCGCCGGGTCAAGCATTACCAAAACCGTTATCAGCTGAACTCCGGGAAACGGTACAAGGCGCATATACGCATGAAGGATGGATCGAAGATAATCGTGGACGAAAGGATAATCAACGAAGGCTTCGGTGCGGTAATAGGATTCAATCGATTACCGAAGGTATAATTACCGATATGCGAAAAGCGCTCGCCTGAGAACATAGAACAAACTCAACCCATTCTGCGTTTTATACTGAAAATTGCCACCCCCATCAGGAGATGGCAAAACTTTTGCATCCTCAGAACACGACTTTGTCTGCGAACCCGATGGTCCAAAAAGGTAATCTTTTCTATGTTACTCCCAATCGAGCTCAAGATAATACGGCTGAAACTCGTCACTATGTTCTAAGCTGTCGCAGAGAATGTAGCGTACGGAACATCCGGATTTATCATACGCAAAGATATAATATGTGTAACTGTCATTTATCGCTGTAAACGGTTCGTTTCCGTGATACAGGATCAAACAATCATAATTCCCGCGTTGCAATCTTCGAAAACTCCACCATGTGTTTTCATTCGCTTTAGCTTCAAATAACTGTGTTATTCGCTCTATTTCAGCATCGAGCTCTTCATTGGAGTCCTGCCATTCGGCACAAATATCGTATGTGTAGTTCCAAGCGGGGAGATTGCGGTAAAGGTATTTACCGAGATCGACTCTTTCGCCGTCGACCACTTTATAAAAATGCGTCTCCGTGGGAAAGAACTTATACAGTTCGTTACCGGTAGCGCCTGCGATCCTTTCGTCGACTTCAAGATAACGGAAGTAATCATGAGTTTCTGAGTGCGAAACAACGCCGAACGAGAATATTGAAACCAAGGGTACGGACAAAACCGTCAACACACAAAGGATAATACAAGCAGTCCGTTTCCATCGTGAGTTCTTTTTGATCAAAGGCAGGAGCAATAAGATGACCGAAGGCGTAAGCAGCAGCAACGAAATAACAATGCAAATCGGCCGGATCACAGGGTAACGGGAAAAGCTGACGGCGTCGTTCAATGAGATCAAACCGCATACCAACGGAAGCAGCGCGAGTGCGATAATCAGGATCCTGTGCGCAATGCGGAGAGCCCTCTTTACTGCAGGAAGCTTCGCGTTTTCATCGGGTGAAGGGAGCTCCGACGCGCGAAGCAGTTCGGCAAGCGATGCGGCGTCAGAAGGACGTTTTGCGGCTGCGCCTTCAAGCGAAGCGATCAGCACGCTTTCATCACTCACCAGCGCACTTTTCCTTTGTATCAGCGAGTTGACTATCTCAGGTATCCTTTCGGGTCGTTTTTTGATCTCGGCAATCTCGAAGATAGAAAACCCGTACTTGCGAAAAACGGAAATAAGGGAGAGATCGTCAACATCCTTTTCGGAAAAATCAAAATTGCGCCTGCCAAGGTAGTTTTCGGTAAACGCAGGAGAAACAAGCCCTTCATCGATATAATAGCGAATCGCTCTGTCGGTAAGACCTGTGGCCTCACAAACGGATTTGATCTTCATACTATCACTCCCTTCGATAGCATCTTACACTTTAACGCAGGGTGAAAGTCAAGCTTTTTTTGATGATTAAGGAAAGCTTCTTCCTTAGTACTGCTATAATCTATCATAAAAATAACGGTTGTTCAAGAAAGACCCCAAAAACGAAGATTGCCGCCCCCCGTCGGGAGGCGGCAAAACTTTTGCATCCTCAGATCTTTACCTTTACTGCGAACCCGCTGGTCCAGAAGTAAAGGTTCGTCTGATTCCGCTTTGGTGGAGGCGAGGAGAATCGAACTCCTGTCCGAAAACCTGTCTACAAGACTTTCTACGAGCGTAGTCGGTATTTTAACATTCCCTCTGCCATGCTCCTGCCGACAGGATCACAGCTTCAGTAGCCTCTTTATCCCACCCCGGGCGAGACAGGCCGGAGCTGGTTCCCCACATTAATGACGCCCGTATCCGCAGTCGTGGGCAGCTGCGGGCGGACGGTCGCGCTAATTAAGCAGCGACGGGTACGAAATTAGATTCGTCGGTTGTGTTTAAAGTTTCCCGCTTTTAGCGAAGCTCGGGGCTTCGGCTCGCTTATCCGGCATCCACGATCCCCGTCGAAACCATGTACGCCCCCATAGCCTTATAATGATACCACAATTGCCTTACTATTGCAAGAGTAATTGGCGCAGATAGACAAACTGTCTGCAAATCGACCTGAAAACGCCACAGAAACGGCAAAACTTACGGGATCAGCCTCATGGTCTTTACTCTTGCGGGAGGATAGAGCTCCATTTTCCAGCTGACCTTGTCTGGACTGCCGCGGAACGGGGCGGAGGCGGCGATGCGGTATTCGTTCAGCGGTTCAAGAGTCCCCTCTTTGTACGGTCCGCCCGTCGTTCCGGAGGCGTCCTTTCCGCCGACGCGGCAGCGAAGCCGGATATCGCCTCCGTCGAGTTCGGGCTCGAGCTTGTAGACGAGCGTCACGACGGTATTCACGCCCACGATCCTTGCGCGATCCTCAACGTCTCTAAGCTCATTGTTCATTTGATGCAGGTCGATCACCCTGAGACCGCGCTCGACGCCGGCGATTTCGTCGGCAAAGCGAATGACCTGCCCTGCCTTTTCCACCGTAAACTCCGGCCCCGGCTTCACAAAAGGCAACTCCGTAAGCTTGATCTCAAGGGCTTTGATCTCCTTGACTCGGCGTTTCCACGCAAAGTGGTGCCTGATGAGCATAAAACCCGCGCCGCGAGGCAGCCCGTAGTGCCGTATGATCGAGTCGGTCAGCTCGGCGTCATAAGGCGAATCAACGATTGGCATATAGCTTATCCCGCAGCAAAAGGCCGGGTCGAGCGTTCGGCCGTTGACATAAAGCACAGCGTCGTACTCAAAGCTTGCGGGGTTGGTGCTGTATGCTTCGTAACTGCGATCCGGATCAACGGAGTCGGGGTCCGAAGTGGGGGCGGGTACCCACTTTTCCCACTTTTTCTTATAAGCAAAGAAAGCACTTGCGTCGACCTTTATTATCACGTCGACAACGATCCCACCTGCGCAGGACCATAGGGACGGAATGACGAAATGCCTGCCCGCAAACTCGAATTCCTTGTTGACACGGATCTCATCTCCGGGGCGGCGCCTTCCGGGATCCTCCCCAAAATCAGTGTTGAAATAAACAAAAAAATCGCTTTTCATAAGCACCTCTCGTGGATTCACAGCGTGCAGAGTATAGCACCTCCCGCGGAAAAACTCAAGACCGCCGGCAAAACCTCCGGAAAACCGGGTCTTGCGACGGAAAGTATCCTTTTTAGGATATCTTGAAAAAAACAATACATTAGTTTATAATACAAAGGATGTACGGAATCGTTTATCCGATCCCGTCAACCACTCGTTTAACCTAAAACGTTCATCTGACGAAAGGAAAAACCGTGTACAAGATCGCAAGCAAAAAGAACCTCAATCCGACCGTGACGCAGATGGAGATCGTTGCGCCCCTCGTTGCGAAAAAGGCAAAGCCGGGCCAGTTCATCATTCTCCGTGTGGATGAAGATGGTGAGCGCATACCACTCACAGCTGCCGGAACGGATTCCGAAAAGGGAACGGTCAAGATCATCTTTCAGATCGTCGGCGCGACGACCGAAAAGCTGAACCACAAAGCAGAAGGGGAGTCCATTCAGGATTTCGTCGGTCCGCTTGGCGTTGCAACGCATACCGATGGCGTCAAAAAGGTCTGCATCGTCGGCGGCGGCGTTGGCTGCGCGATCGCGATGCCTGTTGCGCAGGAGTTCCATCGCCTCGGCGCGGAAGTGACCTCGATCATCGGCTTCCGCAGCAAGGATCTGCTCATCCTTGAGGATGAGTTTCGCGAGTGCTCCGATAAGCTGATCGTGATGACCGACGACGGAAGCTATGCCCGCCACGGCAACGTCACAGTTCCGCTCAAGGAAATGCTCGAGGCAGGGGAGCAGTTCGATATGATCATCACTATCGGTCCCCTCATCATGATGAAGTTTGTGACGCTCACCGCAAAACCGTTCGGCGTGCCGGTCACGGTATCGATGAACCCGATCATGATCGACGGCACGGGCATGTGCGGCGGCTGCCGTCTCACCCTGAATCGCGACGGGCAGCGCATCACCAAGTTCGCCTGCGTCGACGGTCCCGATTTCAACGGCTATGAGGTCGATTTCGACGAGGCGATGAGCCGCGGCAGGATGTATTTCGATTTTGAACGCAAGGCGCACGAGGAGGCCTGCCGCCTCTTTAAAGCGCAGGAGGAGGCCTGATTATGCCATTAGATCCCAAAAAACATGAAATGCCGACCCAGGTTCCCGAAGTGCGTGCGCATAATTTCAGCGAAGTCGCGCTCGGCTATACCGAAGAGATGGCAGTCGCGGAAGCGCAGCGCTGCCTGAACTGCAAAAATGCTCCCTGTGTCGCCGGCTGCCCGGTAAACGTCAACATCCCCGGCTTTATTTCAAGGCTCAAGGAACGGGATTTTGACGGGGCGATGCTGATAATCTCAAGGACTTCCACCCTTCCCGCGGTATGCGGCAGGGTTTGTCCGCAAGAAACGCAGTGCGAATCGAAGTGCACGATGGGCGTCAAATTCGAGCCCGTCGGCATCGGAAGGCTCGAAAGATTTGTCGCCGATTGGTATAACGCACAGGACGAGCACCCCGTCCTGCCCATCGAACCGAACGGCCACAAAGTGGCCGTCGTGGGTTCCGGTCCTTCCGGACTCACCTGCGCGGGCGATCTTGCCCGCCTTGGCTATGCGGTTACCGTCTACGAAGCACTCCACACTGCGGGCGGCGTTCTCGTATACGGAATACCGGAGTTCCGTCTGCCCAAAAGCATCGTAGCACAGGAAGTCAGGATGCTTCAAAAGAACGGCGTAAAGGTGGAGACCAACGTCGTCATCGGCAAAACGTTGACCATCGACGAGCTGTTTGAAATGGGCTTTGAAGCCGTGTTCATCGGCACCGGCGCCGGCCTGCCGAACTTCATGAACATCCCGGGTGAAAGCCTCAAGGGCGTGTACTCGGCAAACGAGTTCCTGACCCGTTCCAACCTGATGAAGGCATACCGCGAGCATCCCGTAACGCCCATCATGAAGGGCGGCAAGGTCGCGGTCGTCGGCGGCGGCAACGTCGCGATGGACGCTGCGCGCACGGCGCTTCGCCTTGGCGCGGAACACGTCTATATCGTCTACCGCCGCTCGATGGACGAGCTTCCGGCACGAAAAGAGGAAGTCGAGCACGCGATGGAGGAGGGCATCGATTTCCGGCTTCTCAACAACCCGGTCGAGATCCTCGGCTACAGCAATCCCGACGATCCGCGTGATCCGAAGAACGGCTTCGTGACCGGCATTCGCTGCATCCGGATGGAACTCGGCGAGCCCGACGCCAAGGGCAGGCGCCGCCCGGTCCCGATCGAGGGCAGCGAATTCACGCTCGACGTGGATACCGTCATCATGGCGATCGGCACAAGCCCGAACCCGCTCATCAAGAACACGACCGCAGGCCTCGAGGTCAACAAGCACGGCGGCATCATCGTGAACGAAGCCGGCCTTACCTCCCGTGAGGGCGTGTACGCCGGCGGCGATGCGGTCACCGGCGCTGCGACGGTCATTTCGGCAATGGGAGCGGGTAAGGTAGCCGCGAAAGCCATCGATGATTATCTTAAGAACAAGTAAAAAGCAGGGGAGCGCCTTTGCGCTCCCCGCTTCCATTCAAAACGAAAAGCCATGCCCTTGCGGGACATGGCTTTTATGTTGCCAAAAATGATTATGCGTTCCTTCTCTTTGCGTAGCAGTCGTTGCAATAGACCGGCTTCTCGGGATTGGGATTGAAGGAGACTTTGCAGGGTGCGCCGCAATCGGAGCAGACCGCATCGTACATGACGCGCTCACCGCGGTCGTTGCTGCGGGCGTTCTTGCGGGCAGTCCTGCAAGCTTTGCAGCGGGTGGGTTCATTCTGGAAGCCTTTTTCTGCGTAGAATTCCTGCTCACCTGCGGTGAAAACGAACTCGGCGCCGCAATCCTTGCAAACCAATACTTTGTCTTCGAACATTTGAAACTTTACCTCTTTTTGTATTTTGGTATTATGCCGGCTGACCTGGTCTTTGCCCCCACACTCGCCTGTTGGAGGGTTCGCTACTAAGCTTTTCGCCGCCCACTACTGCCCCTCTCGGAAAACCGACAGGACTTACATCTAAGCCGCACCATGCTCACGGATTGTAAAAATTATCTGTTCCGCTTATGTGGATCGTTTCGCCTGCGACTGGCATCGACTTGCAACCACAGACCCGACACAATAACCATCTTTTATTATAACATGCGAAAAATAATAAACAAGTGGAATGAAAAAATATAATAAATATAATGCAAAATAAACCATTATCCCCTCAAGGGACGGTGCGAAAGCGAAAAAAACTCCGATACTCCATCAAACAGGTTGAATTATTCGGAAAAAAATGGTACTATTAGCTTTGGAAAATACCCGGCGAAACACGCATCCTGCGGTGCCGACCGGGCCGAATTTACGGAGGTTTATCTTTTATGGAAAGAAAATTCGCATGGACCACCTATACCGATGAGGATCTCGCAAAGCTCGAGCGTATCGCGAAGGACTATGAAAAGTTCCTCGACAACGGCAAGACCGAGCGCGAATGCGTGAACCAAGCCGTCGCAATGGCGGAAGCAAAGGGCTACAAGCCCCTCTGCGCAGCGATCGAGAAGGGCGAAGCGCTTAAGCCCGGCGACTGTGTTTATGTCAACTGGATGGGCAAAGCCATCATGATGTTCAAGATGGGCAAACAGCCCCTTGAGAAGGGTCTCAACATCGTTGGCGCGCATATCGACTCTCCCCGTATGGATCTCAAGCAGAACCCCCTCTATGAGGATACCGGAATCGCTTATCTCGATACACATTATTACGGCGGCATCAAAAAGTATCAGTGGGTCACTCTGCCTCTCGCGCTGCACGGCGTCGTCGCCAAGAAGGACGGCGAGCTCGTGAACGTAGTCATCGGAGAAGACCCCTCTGATCCCGTCGTCGGTATCTCCGATCTGCTCATCCACCTTGCGGCGGACCAGATGGGCAAGAAGGCCTCCGTCGTCATCGAGGGCGAGGAGCTGAACGTGATAATCGGCAGCAAGCCCGTCAATGATGAGGAAGCCAAGGAACCCGTCAAGGAAGCCATGCTCGCTATCCTCAAAGAGAAGTACGGCATCGAAGAAGAAGACTTCCTCTCCGCCGAGATCGAGGTCGTCCCCGCGGGTCCCGCCCGTGATTTCGGCCTTGACCGCAGCATGATCCTCGGCTACGGTCATGACGACCGCGTCTGCGCTTACGCTCAGATCGATTCCATCCTTTCCATCGATGAGGTCCCCGAAAAGACCGTCTGCTGCATCCTTGCGGATAAGGAGGAGATCGGTTCCGTCGGCGCGACCGGCATGACCGGCAAGTATTTCGAGAACGCGGTCGCAGAGCTCATCAACCTCGAGGGCAATTATTCCGATCTCAAGCTCCGCCGCGCACTCGCCGCAAGCCGTATGCTCTCCTGCGACGTCAGCGCGGGCTATGATCCCAATTTCGCCGGCGTTTTCGAGCGTAAGAATTCCGCTTACATCGGCAAGGGCGTGTGCTTCAATAAGTACACCGGTTCCCGCGGCAAGGGCGGCTCAAACGACGCGAACGCGGAGTACCTGGGCAGCCTCAGGAAACTAATGGAGGATGCAAACGTCAACTATCAGACCGCGGAGCTCGGTAAGGTCGATCAGGGCGGCGGCGGCACCATCGCGTATATTTGCGCGGTCTACGGCATGGAAGTTATCGACAGCGGCGTTGCCGTCCTCTCCATGCACGCACCCTGGGAGATCATCTCCAAGGCCGACCTCTACGAGGCGGTCAAGGCATATCGCGCATTCATGCTGAACGCATGATAAAAACCGCAACGAAAAGGGGCTGCGCTGCAGCCCCTTTTGCATACAAACAGATCGGAGCTGTCAGCTCCGATCTTTGCTGTTATTCGTTATTCTTTCCGCTGAAGAACTTATCGAACACGCCGCGCAGGAACTCGGCAACGTCCTTAAAGAACTGGCCTATATCCTCAACGACCTTTTTGACGCCTTCGGTGAACTTCTCCCAGCCGCTTGCGGCGTTCGCAAGACCGAGCGCACGGGAGCGAATCTGCTCCACGTCCAGTCCCTCGAGCGTACGGGCAAGGGTCAGGATCTGCTGCACCTGCTCGTCTGTAAGCTCAACGTCGTTGTCCTCCGCGATGGAACGGATGGAGGACTTCACTTCGTCGTCGCTCATCGTCTGGGTCACGTCGAGGATCTTCTTGAGCTCGATGATCACTTCGGTCGCCTCGTCGGAACCGATCATCTCGGCAAGCTCGCCGGTGGTGAGCAGTTCTTCAATTCCAGCCTGTTTTGCGTACTCGCTGATCAGGCGGCCGGTCAGGCTCTCATACGCCTTGTATATACCGGTAAGCGCTGCGGTGCCGCTGACTGCGCGGGGAGCCGCGACGATGATCTCAGCGTCTGTGATGCCGACGGTCGCAAGCACGCTCCTGTACATCTCCTCGGTGCAGTAGTTGATGTTGTGGGTGCTGACGCGAATGCCGCTGCCCTCGGAGAGCGCACGGATATAGATGCTGGAGATGGAACGGTAGCCGATCTCGCTTGCGGGAAGCTTGCCCTCGAAATAGAACCTTTCCTCTTCGTTCGTAACGGTCAGAACTTTCCTCTCATCAAGCCCGTCTTCGACGATGCCGAATATGCCGAACACTTCGGCGCGTTCTTCGTCGGTCAGGTCGGCGCCGATAACGATGCGCCAGTCGTTTTCCTCCATCGCAAATGCGGAGCCTGTGATCCCGAGGATCATTGCAGCCGCGATGAGCAATGCTATAAATCGCTTTTTCATATTATACTTCCTTTCGTAATAAACAGTTTTCGGGAAACGGGGCGGGGCTCCCCGCGCCGGTCTCATACTATACCGCTTTTCAGCCGAATATGCAAGTGCAGTACGCCGTGAAGCGGTACAGATACAGTAATATAACGCATTAGGATCCGGTTTGGAAGCAAAAACAGGTAATATATTTGTTGGATGCCCGTTCATACGCTCAAAAATCCTGTATAATAAAAGCGTATGAGCATCGGAGCAGTCTGTGCTGCGCAAACCGCTCCGGCATCCCGAAGGCGGGATGACTTAAACTATATCAAACCACTCTGGAGGACTTACCATGGAAAAGAACAGCGGTTTTGCAACACAGCAGATCCACGTCGGCAAACTGGAGATCCCCGGCATTGCGCCTCTCGCAACTCCGATTTTCCAGACCTCGACCTTTGAATTCGCATCCACCGAGCAGGGTGCAAAGCGCTTCGCTCTTGAGGAGCCCGGTTACATCTACACCAGGCTCGGCAATCCGAACACCACCAAGATCGGCCAGAAGCTGGCGGCTCTCGAGCATGCGGAAGCCGGTATGGCTATGGCGAGCGGCATGGGCGCAGTTACCACCGTTATGTGGACCGCGCTCAAAGCAGGCGATCATCTTCTTGCGGACGATGCGCTTTACGGCTGCACCTTCTCATTCTTCACCCACGGTCTGACCCGCTACGGTGTTGAAGTCACCCTCGTTGACTTCTCCGACATCGAAAAGGTCAAGGCGGCAATCCGTCCGAACACCAAGGTCTTCTATTTCGAGACTCCGACCAACCCCAACCTCAAGATCATCGACATCGAAGCAGTTGCAAAGCTTGCACATGAAACCTGCCCCGAAGCAAAGGTCATCGTCGACAACACCTTCGCAACTCCTTATCTCCAGCGCCCTCTCGACCTCGGTGCGGACGTGGTCATCCACAGCGCGACCAAGTATCTCAACGGCCATGGCGACGTCATCGCGGGCATGGCTGCCGGCAAGGCGGACTTCATCCAGGAGTGCACTCTGTTCGGCCTTAAGGACATGACCGGCGCGGTCCTCGGGCCCTTCGAAGCCTATCTCATCGACCGCGGTCTCAAGACCCTCGACATCCGTGTTCAGAAGCACTGCGATAACGCTATGAAGGTCGCAAAGTTCCTTGAAGGTCATCCGATGGTCAAGCGCGTTATTTACCCCGGCCTCGAGAGCCATCCCCGTCACGACGTTGCCAAAAAGCAGATGCGCAACGGCTTTGGCGGTATCGTCACCTTTGAGCTCAACGCTACCCGCGAGGAGAGCGCTGCATTCACCAACAGCCTCAAGCTCTGCACCATTGCGGTCAGCCTCGGCGACGCGGAGACCCTGATCGAGCATCCCGCCACCATGACCCACAGCACCTACACTCCCGAAGCCCTTGAAGAAGCGGGCATCGGCGTCAGCATGCTGCGCATTTCCGTTGGCCTGGAAGATGCAGAGGACATCATCGCCGATCTCGACGCCTGCCTGAACGCTCTTAAAAAGTAATTCTTCACTTATCTGCGGCCGTCCGTAAGGGCGGCCGTTTTCGTTTTGGCGTTTTTCTTTCAGCTTGACGCATATAGATTAAGAGCTAAGGATTTAATCGATCTGAATGGAGGACGAAAATGAAAACGGTAAGTTATGGTTCAAGGGGAACTGATGTTGAGCTTCTGCAGCTCGCGCTTTCGCACGGGGGCTGGTACACGGGCGGGATCGACGGTACGTTCGGGATCGGAACGCAAAACGCAGTAAGGCGGTTCCAGGCTGAGCATGAACTTCGCCCTGACGGGATCGTCGGGCTGCACACATGGGATGCGCTGGATCCGTTCCTGACGGGGCATTTCACGGCCACGGTTCGCAGAGGAGATACGTTTTACAAGCTCGCACGGCGTTACGCAACTACCGCGGCGGCGATCGCGGCGGCAAATCCGGAACAGGATCCACAGAAGCTTCAAATCGGGCAAAAGCTCGTCATCCCGTTCGGCTTTGATCTTGTACCGACAAACGTGCGTTATACCTCAACACTCACAGACTACATACTTGACGGGCTTGCGGTCCGCTACCCTTTCGCAAAGCCACAGAAGTATGGCCACAGCGTATCGGGAACGCCTCTTCGCCTGATCTCATTCGGAACGGGGGAAAGGGGAGTGCTGATAAACGCTTCACACCATGCGAATGAATGGATCACCACTCCGCTCGTGCTGAAGTTTGCTGAGACACTGCTCAAAGCATACATCTCCGGGAACACTGTCCTGGGGCGTTCCGCAAGAGACCTGCTCGCAAGGGCAACGGTTTATATTGCTCCGCTCGTCAATCCCGATGGAGTCGAGCTCGTCACAGGCGCGCTCGACCCGGATTCAAGCGAGTATGCAGCTGCACGGAGGATAGCAGCGAACTACCCGCAGGTACCGTTCCCGTCGGGGTGGAAGGCGAATATCGAAGGAACAGACCTGAACCTGAACTATCCGGCAGGTTGGGATGAAGCAAGACGGATAAAGTTTGCCGAGGGATGGACTTCGCCTGCTCCGCGCGATTTCGTGGGCACTTCTCCGCTTGCTGCTCCGGAGAGCCGCGCACTGTATGATCTCACGCTCGATAATGATTTTGTTTTAAGCATTTCATATCATACACAAGGCGAGGTCATCTATTGGAACTATAAGGATATCGATCCTCGGCGCGGGCTTGAGATCGCAAACGCCATGGCGGAGGCCAGCGGCTATTCGGTCGAGGATGTGCCGGAGGAAAGTGCAAACGCCGGATATAAGGATTGGTTCATACTGAACTACGACCTACCGGGGTACACGATAGAGGCGGGCAAGGGCGTGAATCCGCTCCCGCTGTCTCAGTTCGACAGGATATTTGAAAACAACCTGCCGCTTCTTGTCACTGCGCTCGAACTTTCATGACATCCAAAATACGCCAAAGAACAGCATAAATCGCGGTCGGAGTTGACAAAAACGGTGCAACTAAATATAATACAAAGTGGTACAGGATGCCGCCAGGCATTCTGTGCTGCTAAGTAACGACCGAAAGGCTGCCGCTATGGAAACACCAAAACAGAACCGCAGCATTATAAATACCGAAGGAATAAACACGCAGAAGGTCTGGCGCATCATTTTTCTGATTATTATGGATGCTATCGCGCTGAACCTCGCGGTTTTCCTTGCTCTTCTCCTGCGTTTTGAACTCAATCTGAACCTCCTGCTGAACGGCGGAACACATTTTTTTGAAAACGCCGTCAAGTTTGCTCCGATCTATACTTTTGCGGGCATTCTGATTTTTGCGGTATTCAAGCTCTATACGAGCCTTTGGAAATATGCGTCCTTCGATGAAGCGCTGCGCGTTATAGTTGCCTGCACCATTGCAGACGTTTTCAGCTTCGTCGGGATGAAACTCATGCATATGAGGATGCCGATGAGTTTCCATCCCTTAAACGGTATCATTCTTGCCGTGCTCGTAATGCTGATCCGTTTCTCATACCGCATTCTGAGAGACAAACTTGCAAATCTCAGGCGCGGAGGAAAACGCACTCTGCTTATCGGCGCAGGGCGCTCCGGAATGATAACACTGACGGATTTCCAGTCAAACCCGGCTTCGAGCAATAAAATCGTACGAATAATAGATGACGACAGCACGAAATGGGGCCAGCGTCTGCTTGGCGTAAAGATTGTCGGCGGTCGGGATAAGATAATCGAAACAGTCAAAAAGCAATCGATCGAAGAGATAATCATCGCGATCCCGTCGGCAACGAATAAGCAGCGCAGGGAGATAATCGAGATCTGCCGTGAAACAAACTGCAAACTGCGCATCCTGCCGAGCTTGATCCAGCTTGCAAACGGAGAAGTCAGCGTCAGCAGCCTCAGAAACGTCGAGATAGAAGACCTCCTCGGAAGGGATTCCGTGAGCGTCGATCTTTCGGATATTATCGGCTACGTCACCGGCAGCACGATCCTTGTCACCGGCGGCGGCGGCTCGATCGGCAGCGAGCTTTGCCGACAGCTTGCTTCCCATAATCCCAAAACCCTCATAATCTTCGATATTTACGAGAACAACGCATATGAGATCCAGATGGAGCTTAAACGCAGGTATCCTACGCTCGATCTCGTTGTGCTTATCGGCTCCGTGAGGGATCGGGACAGGCTCGATCAGGTGTTCGAGGAATATAAACCCGAATATGTCTTCCATGCCGCTGCACATAAACACGTTCCGCTGATGGAAAACAGCCCGAACGAGGCGATCAAGAACAACGTCTTCGGAACGCTGAACGTTGCTCGCGCTGCCGATGAATACGGCGCTAAGCGCATGCTGCTTATCAGCACCGATAAGGCGGTCAACCCGACAAATATCATGGGCGCATCAAAACGCATCTGCGAAATGATCATCCAGACCATGAACAATCATTCCGATACCGAGTACGTTGCGGTCAGATTCGGCAACGTTCTCGGGTCGAACGGCTCCGTAATTCCTCTGTTCAGGAAACAGATCGAGCAGGGCGGCCCGGTCACGGTCACTCACAAGGATATCATCCGTTATTTCATGACCATTCCGGAAGCTGTGTCGCTCGTCCTGCAGGCCGGTGCATACGCCAAGGGCGGCGAGATATTTATACTGGATATGGGTAAGCCCGTTCGCATAGACGATCTTGCGCGCAATATGATCCGTCTCTCCGGTTTTGAGCCTGACGTGGATATTCAAATCGCGTACACCGGCCTTCGCCCGGGCGAAAAACTGTTTGAAGAGCTGCTGATGGACGAAGAGGGCATCGTTAAGACAAACAACGAGCTCATCTATATCGGCCATCCGATAGAGATGGACGAGCGGGAATTCGTTTCTCAGCTGGACAAGCTGCATAAGCTCTGTGAGATCAATTCGCCTGAGATCAGGGAAATGGTAAAGAAGATCGTAAAGGGCTATCATGAAGCTTGAGAGGGGAACGGTAGGCTGCAATAAAACAAGCGATAAGCGGGAAAGCAGGGGGAATACGCCGAAAAGGTTCTCGCTCCTGAAACTCACTTTGCTTGCGGTTGCCGTTTGTGTTATTACATTACTTGCCGCTGCTCTAATCTCGACCTCAGAGAATAAAAGGATCGGTACAGCGGTTTACACGGTCTCATCATCTAAAATAGAAACTGACGGCTTGAGGATAGTGCTGATCAGCGATCTTCACCGAACGAGGTTTGATGAGACAAATCAGCAGCTTGTCGATGTTACAGCGGAACAGCATCCGGATCTCATTTGTGTGGACGGCGATATGCTCGAACGGAGCTGTACTGAGGAAGAGGTCGAAGCGCTTTCCGACCTTTTCAGCAGGCTCATGGCTGTTGCTCCCGTGTACTTTTCTGCGGGAAATCACGATTATAAAGTGTACTTTAACAAAACCGATATCGTTGGCCATGAATACGTTTCCGGAGAGGGCAAGTCAGCGGTGCTGCAAAAGCTGGAAAACACAGGAGCGGTTTTTCTTGAAAACGATTATCTGGATGTTGAAGTCTGCGGCCAGAAACTGCGGTTAGGCGGCTTTTATTCAAAAGCATACCGCACCGAGGAGGACACGGACGAAAGCTGGAGCGCACGCGAGACATTCCTCAGTAAATACTGCGATACCGATTCATATAAACTCATGCTTTCGCACCGGCCGCAGAGCTTTGAACCCGAAAAAAGCGGTTCGGATCCTGATATCGATCTTATCCTTTCCGGGCACACGCACAGCGGCGTAATCTGCCTTCCGTTCGGTCTCGGAGCAATATGGACAGAAGACGGCTTTTTCCCGAAGTACGATAAAGGAGAGTTCGATATCGGTACGGCACAGCTTATTATAACATCCGGCCTTGCAGGGTATGGATGGATACCAAGGGTCTTTAACCCGCCGGAAATAGCAGTGATAGAGCTGCTTCCCGAAAAATGATCAAATGGCAAGTGCTGCTGAACGGCAGCATAAAAATGCAGGTATTGGCTGCTCTTGCCTGTTGACCGAATGGAGAACAATATGGAAAACCAGAATTCGATCCAGGTCGAATCAAAAAAGAAAAAGAAAAAACTGCCGATAATAATCCTGATAATAATCGGTGCGCTCCTTCTGATGATCGGAGCGGTCGTGTTGACCATTATGCTCAAACTCGGTAAAATGAGCAAGAACTCTGTCGGGACGGTCCCGACTCCGGCGGATCTGCCGGACGTGACAGCCGAGCCTGTTGAACTAGTTCCCGTTGGCGATCCGAGCGAGCTCGATCTTTCCGAAGAATACGATCCCGATATTATCGATATGGAGTTCGGCAACGATCCGATCTTTGAAAGGGACACGATCGACGCAAACGTTGTGAATATCCTTTTGCTGGGCAACGACGCACGCGACGAATACGATCACGGCCGAGCGGATACGATAATGATCCTCTCGTTTAATAAGCAGACGAGAACGATCAAGCTCGTCTCCATACTGCGCGATACCTGGATCTATATTCCGGGCCGTGATAAATGGAACAGGATCAACGCTGCATACCAATTCGGCGGCACGGGCCTTGCGATAAACACGATCAACCTCAATTTTGATCTGGACATCCAGTACTACATGCGCGTCGATTTCAACTCGCTGAAAAGCATCGTGAATGAACTCGGCGGCATTGATATCGAGCTGACCGAGCGTGAAGTGGAATACATAAACAACGGCTGTGGAGGAGAGGATCTTCCCGTCCATGCCGGATGGCATCACCTCAACGGTGAACAGGCCCTCTGTCATGCCAGAAACAGAAAAATCGGCAACGCTGACTGGTCGCGAACCGAGCGGCAGCGCAAGGTCATGTATGCGATGTTCAACAAAGCAAAGCAACTAAAGGATGTTCCCGCGCTGACTTCGCTGGTCAACAGGATGATCGGTTATGTGGAAACCAACCTTTCTGCCGCTCAGATCGTTTCACTCGGGATCAGCGTTATTTTCGGCGGCAGCGTAGAACTGATGAATCGCTCGATGCCGTTTGAAGGAACGTGGCAGTATGCGTATGAGGGCAAGATGGCGGTAATCCATATCGATATCCCGGCAAACGCGGCAAAGCTGCACCAATACCTGTACGAACAATAATCGACCGAAATGCGACTATCTAAGTCCTCCCGCATATATTGATGCGGGAGGGCTTTTTATGATTCGTTTTATCAATTTGCGCGGAAAGATCAACGGATCGGCAACGCTGGATGCGGGAGAGCGGACGGCTTCGTTCGAACTGCATCTGCGACGCGCGGGGAACAAGGTCCCGGAATCGAAACGGTTATCCGTTTTTCTCGTTTCTCAAACTGAAGTCGTTAAGGCTGCGATCGATGATGAACTGCATGGCATTGGCAGCATCGGCAATGCACGGGGAATCGTTGTATTGGACGGAAATGACGTTATCTCCGCCGGAGCAAACGGCATGAGCGAAAGAACGCTGAAAAAAGCACAGGAAAAGCTCCTCATCACGATTGCCGGTCAGCAGGTTTCAGCAAGCAGCAGCGAGACTGTCGATAAAGATGGGAATCAAAGCAGCTCGTCCGCTTGCATAGAGTGCGCGGATGACTTCGCTGCGAACTCGGAAGCAGCACGGCGCATCAGAAAAACCGCCAAAGAGCTCTTCTCCGCGAACGGGGAACGGATCGAAAGCATATCAAAAAGTGAAGAAAAAGGAGGCGTACCGATAAGCAATCCTTTTCCGCACATATTCGGACGATCCGCAAGGTTCTGCTGCGTGAACGAGTCCGAGCTTTACGGAACCGCAGTATTTCGGGGAAGAAAATGCGAGGTAACTGCTGTCAGGATCTTTGGCCACACCAGGGCTGCGCCGCCTCACAGCAGAGCGTTTCGCGCTGCGGATAAGCGCGGATATCTGTATTGGATCATACTGAAGCCGGGGATCAACAACACATGAACCCTGATAAGTCGCTCACTGTGTCGTGAAGCGACGCTTCGCGGCGCGTTCCGTTGACACAGCTGGCTCGACATGGTAGAATAATGTGCAATACTGGGGTAATATGTGTATTCGGATTGTCCCGGATATCACGCGAAGGTGAGTGCGATGGATTACAAAAAGCTTTTCAAGACCCATAAGCTGCGGGCGGCGATACTCGATCTGGTGCGGTTCGTTCCCGATAAGCCGATGATCCGCTTCCAATACCGACTGAGCCTCAAGCGCAGGCTGAACTTGAAAGATCCGAAGCGCTACACAGAAAAGCTGCAATGGTACAAGCTCTATTACAGGAATCCTGTAATGCACAAATGTGTTGACAAGTACGCGGTGCGCGAATTTGTCCGTGAACGAGGGCTGGAAGACATCCTTGTTCCCTTGTACGGAAGGTATGACAGCATCGACGAAGTTGACTGGGAATCGCTGCCCGACAGCTTTGTTGTTAAAACGACGTTTGGCGGCGGAGGACTGGACGTTGTGCTGTGCCGTGATAAAAAAGAGCTCGATATTGAGGCGATTCGCAAAAAGTTTGATTTCCGTCCGGGCAAAGTCAAATACGGCACCGGAGGCAGGGAATGGGCATACTTCGGAATCCCCAAGGCGATAGTTGTCGAGAAACTGCTTGTCAACGAAGAGCATCCTGAATCAGGCGTAAACGACTATAAGTTTTTCTGTTATGACGGTAAGGCTAAGTTCATCTATCTGGATGTTGACAGATTTGTTGACCATAAACGCAAATTCTTTGACCGTGACTGGAACGACCTGAATATAATCAGCGAGTATAAGCTGCTCAAAGATGACGTGCCGAAGCCGGGAAACCTGAACGAGATGATCGAAACAGCCGAAAAGCTGGCCTCGGGATTCCCGTACGTTCGCGTGGATCTTTACAGCGTATCAGGAAAGATCTACTTTGGCGAGATGACTTTCTATCCGTGGAGCGGGTACATACAGTTCGTACCTGATGAGGCGGATATGCTCTTCGCAAAAGATCTTGAATTAAGGAAATTCGAGGCAAATGAAGGTTAAGCTCGGGCCGCTGCATTTCGACGGCTCCAATAAAAAAGGAATAAGGCTTTTTGACTGGTTACTCATAATCGGCCTTAGCCTGGCTCCAATGACCGGTCTTCGAATATGGAAGGTCGGTCCTGCGGAGCTGCTTTGCCTGCTTTGGGGTCTAAAGCACATTGCCGGTCTTAAGCTTAAACTGACTTCCACCTTCCGCTTCTTTGCCGCTTTTTTGATCGCGCTTGCGATCGGCTCTGTGATCGGCTTCGTTGTTGCCCGGAATGAATTGCGGCTGACGGACTTCCTTACCTGGATCTTTCTTGCATTGATAGCTGTATCGATGCATGAAGGCCTCGGCAAAAACACGCCCGAATATAACGAAAAACTGTTTTACGCCTTTGCCTGCACGGCCTTGCTGGTTCAGGTTTTCCTGTATGTTTACAGCCTGTACGTGTCAAAAGAGTTTTTCGGAGCACCGCTCTGGTACCATGACGTCCGCTATTCGGGCGGCGCGGAGAACCCGCACCAGGTAGCGGTGATGGCGACAGGCGTTTTGTTCGTATTCCTGCACCGTGCGCTGAGATACGAGCGGTTCCTTGTTAACCTTGCTTTTGCAGGTGCGGCAATGTTCATCCTTTTGCAAACAACCTCATCCACGGGTATAATGGCCGTCGCTGTCGGCGCCGCTTCTCTTGTTTATTTCCGCATTGCAACGATAAGCAGCAAACGTATGAGGTTCCCATACATGCTGCTGCTGACAATTGCGATCGGGCTAATAACAGTGGTGTTTTACGAAAAGATCAAAACATTCATAATTGAATGGATCCGCGACGACGCGAACGGCGAGGGCAGGATAGAGATATTCTCTTCAATAGGAACAGCTTTTTTGAAGAGCCCGTTCTTCGGACTCGGCCCCGGAGTCCACGGTATTGACGGAACGATCGAGTTCCACAATGCCTATCTTGAGATCATAGCGGCGACGGGTATCGTCGGAGTGATAGTTTTCACTCTTTATACAGTAAGGATCGTCAAGGATATCTGGCATGCGGACTGGACGCTGATGCCAATCCTTGTATCCGTTTACGCATACAGCGCTTCGGGATTTGCAATGCGGCGACTCGTGTATTGGGGAGTGCTGCTCTTTGCCGTCGTCATTGCCGAAGGCAGAAACAGAGAAGGTGAATCATGCACGTATCTGTTGCCGTCTGGGCGGACAGACCGTTGAAGTTAAAGGAGTAAAAGTGTTTAAGAAAACAAAATCGATCGTTTCGATCATTTACAGCTTCATAAAATTCTTACTGATAAAACTGATCCGGCCTAAGTTCAGCTTTTGCGCAGTGGAAAGGTTTTCGCCGGGTACGATGATAAACATCCACCGCGGCGGAGCGATGAAACTCGGCAGGAAGGTCCGCGCACATTCCGGAGTTCGTCTTTCCGTCACACCGCACGGCATAATGGAGATCGGCGACAACACTGCGTTCAACTATAACTGTATCCTCGTCGCAAGGCAGCATATCAGCATCGGAAGCGATGTGACCTTCGGTCCGAACGTTATCGTTTATGACCATGACCATGATTTTCGCGGAACGGAACTGATGAACGGTGAAAAGTATGAATGTGATGACATAATTATCGGGAATAACGTTTGGATCGGCGCAAATGCGATCATCCTGAAAGGCAGCGTCATAGGCGATAATGCGGTCATTGCAGCCGGTACGGTCGTGCGAGGCAGCGTAGATGCAAACTGTGTCGCCTACAACAAAAAAGAACTGATAACAAAGACTTACGAGAAAAACGCATAAGGGCATGTAAATGCGCAGCAAAACCTTGAAAAACATAATACTCATCCTTGCCTGTACGATCGTCGGCAAACTGCTCTCCTACGTATGGGAAGCAGTTCTCGCCGCGAAACTTGGCACTTCGGATCAGGCGGATGCGTTTTATATGACAACAAGCGTTTTCACGATCCTCTATCCGATCCTTGATATCGGCATCTGGAAGGTGTTCCTTCCGATATACAAAAAACTGGCCACGAACGAAGAAGAAAAAGCAAACGGATTTGCGAGCACAGCATTGACTGCATTTCTGTGCATTTCAGCAGTGCTCGTGGTTTTTCTGCTCGTTTTCGCAAAGCCTATAGTAATGATCATCGCTCCCGGCTTTTCTCCGGATAAAAAAGCGCTGACAACGTACTACCTGCGCATTTCCGCGCCGTCGTATTTCCTGATGGCGTCCGCGTCCGTCATAGGGGCGGTGCTTGAATGCCACGGACGCTTCTTCGGAAGCCAGCTCCGGCAGATCGGCACCCATGCTTCAAAGATAATCTATCTATTCGTCCTTTACAAATACATCGGCATCTATGCAGCGCTGACCGCTGCGCTGATCGGCAGCATAGTACGCCTTATTATCCAGCTCCCATTTATCAACTGGGGCTGGAAGTACAAGCCTGATTTCCGCTTCGGGGATCCGAACGTCAGGGATATGCTGAAAGGTCTCCCATCCGTCGGGCTGACTGTTGCGATAACGAACATCAATGAGCTTATCGATAAAATGATCGCGTCAGGTGCCCATGGCGGAGCGGTCTCATGCCTCAATTACGGCAACAAACTTGTGAATGTTTTCAGCGGGATGGTCTCAAGCGCAATAGTAACTGCCGTCTATCCTACGATGATCCAGCATATTGCCAAGAATGAGGACGAAAAGCTGCGCAGCCTCGTGAACAAATCGATTAGCGCTCTCATATTTGTTATTGTTCCCGTAAGCGCTTTCTGCATCCTATTCTCCGGAGATATAGTATCCGCAGCATTCGAGCGCGGCGCTTTCACACCGGCCGATACGGTGCTGACGGGATCGGTATTCCTGGGGTATGCTGCCGGTATGCTCTTCACAGCAATAGCTGCTGTTATCACGAGCGTATTCTATGGTTACGGCAACACTAAGATCAACCTGATGATCTCTGTGCTCAATATAGCTCTGAACGTAGCCTTTGATCTGATATTGTATCGTTTCTTAGGCATTATGGGACTCGCGATCGCAACTTCGATCTCGGCGGCGATATGTTTGGTCGTCAGCCTGATCCTTTTGAAAAAATACATTAGACTTGGCTACAGGCGCCTCTTAACAGAACTGATCAAGGTGCTGCTTATTTCAGCCGCGTCCGTGATCCCCGCATACGTTTTGTTCGGACGCGTGCTGAGCCTGAATGTTTACCTTAGCCTGATCCTGAGCGTGATCATGATCGCTGCGATCTACATGGCTCTTTCAAAACTGCTTGAACTAAGCTCACAGAAGTATATCTTCGAATTCATCAGAGGATTCCTGAAACGTAAACGGACGGACGACAAAGCCGAATAAGATCAAAAAAGCGCCGAAGCAGGCGCTTTTTCTCATGTATTATAAAACTCGCTGTACCATTCTGCAAACCGGCGCAGCCCTTCCCGTATCCTGATAGTCGGTCGAAATCCGAAATCACGCTCGAGAGTACTTGCGTCAGCGTAAGTAACCGGCACGTCGCCGGGCTGCATGGGAACAAGCTCGCGATGCGACGCGAAATCATAATCGGAAGGAAGCACGCCTGCACGTACAAGTTCCTCCTGAAGGGTATCTATGAATTCAAGAAGACCGACAGGCGTCTCGCCGCCGATATTGTAAATGGAGAACGGGGGAACGGGCAGTCCGTCGTCGCCGGTTTCCTTTTCCGGAGCGCCGCGCATAACACGGAGCACACCCTCCGTGACGTCGTCGACGTAGGTGAAATCCCGCTCACAGTTCCCGTAATTGAATATTCTGATATTTCCACCTTCAACAAGCTTTTTCGTTGCGCTGAAATAGAACATATCGGGCCTTCCCGCGGGGCCGTACACCGTGAAAAACCTTAGCGCGGTCGAAGGGATATCATAGAGCTTAGCATAGCTGTGTGCGATCAGCTCATCCGCCTTTTTTGTTGCCGCGTAAAGCGACACGGGGCAGTCGACCTTATCCTCAACACTGAAAGGTACTTTCTTGTTGCCCCCGTAGACCGAGGAGCTGGAAGCAAAAACAAAATGCTCAACGGGATGCGCGCGCATAGCCTCAAGAATGTTGTAAAAGCCTATCAGGTTGCTTTCTATGTATGCATCCGGATGGTCGATCGAATAGCGAACACCGGCCTGCGCAGCAAGGTTGACGACCACGTCGGGACGGTATTCTTCGAATACTCTGTTAACAAGCGGCTTATCGGCGATGGAACCGCGGATGAACACGTGGCGCACAGGCGAAGTCTCTGCCGCCTTTTCAATAAGGCTCAGTCGATACTCCTTAAGTGCCGGATCATAATAATCGTTCATGTTATCCAGGCTTATTACAATCCCGCCCGAAAGCTCGCGCATGAGGCGCAAAACGAGATTGGCTCCGATAAAGCCGGGGGAACCTGTCACAAGGATCGTTTTCCCGTTTAGCTCGACTGCTGCTTTGCTCATTTCAATCCCTCCTGAAAAGATCCCTCGTATAAACCTTTTCGCGCACGTCGTCCAGAACGGAGTCATAACGATTTGCGATAATACATCCGCACATCCGCTTGAACTTTTCAAGATCATTCACGACAAGGCTGCCAAAGAACGTACTGCCGTCCTCAAGCGCAGGCTCGAAAATAACCACCGCTGCTCCTTTGGCTTTGATCCGTTTCATAACGCCCTGTATGGACGACTGACGGAAATTATCGGAATTCACTTTCATCGTCAGCCTGTAGACTCCAACGATGACCTCCCTCTGGCTGCGCTCTTTCTCTGCGGAGTATGCCTCGCTGTTGCTATACGTTCCTGCGATCTCAAGCACCCTGTCGGCTATGAAATCCTTGCGGGTGCGGTTGCTCTCCACGATCGCCTGAATAAGGTTCTCGGGAACGTCCCGGTAGTTCGCAAGCAGTTGTTTGGTATCCTTCGGCAGGCAGTAGCCTCCGTAACCGAAGGAAGGGTTATTGTAGTAATCTCCGACACGCGGATCGAGACAAACGCCCTTGATTATCGAAGCGGGATCAAGGCTTTTGATCTCGGCAAAAGTATCGAGCTCGTTGAAGAAGGACACCCGAAGCGCAAGATAAGTATTCACAAACAGCTTGACGGCTTCGGCTTCCGTAAAGCCCATAAAAAGCGTTTCGACCGGGCTTTTAAGCGCGCCGCGGCACAGCAGCCCGGCAAACCTCTCGGCATTTGCGCGATTCAACTCATCACATCCGACTATGATCCGGGACGGATAGAGATTGTCATACAGCGCCTTTGATTCACGCAGGAACTCAGGACTGAACAGCACGTTATCCGCGCCGAGCTTTTCGCGAATATGCTCCGTATAACCAACGGGAACTGTGGACTTGATTACGATGCACGGCTTGTCGGCGCGATCTGCCGCAGCGAAAACAGCGCTCCTTATGACGCTTTCAACAGCAGAGCAATCAAAAAAGTTCTGCTTAGGGTCATAATTCGTGGGCGCAGCAACAATGATGAGATCGGCATCAGCATACGCAGCAGCACCGTCGAGCGTTGCGGACAGATGCAGCTCGCGTTTGCCGGCGGCAGCTTCCGAAAAGAAACGCTCAACGCATTCGTCGTGAATGGGGGAAACGAGAGCATTCAGCTTTTCAACTTTTTCTGGAACTATGTCAACTACCGTGACTTCGTTATGCTGGGCAAGCAGCACGGCAAGCGAGATCCCGACGTAGCCGGCGCCGGCGACAGCGATGCGGCAGCTCCCGCCGACCGCGGACTTTTCTTGCTCTTTTTCAACAAAGAACTCAGAGGGTTCAAAACCGAGCGTCTCCGAAAGCGATTCAAGCTGAACGATGCTCGGCATGTAATTGCCGGATTCGAGGTTTGAAAGCACCGAACGGTTGATGCCCGTTCGCTTTGCAAGCTCCGCCTGCGTAATATTAAGTTCATGCCGCCTCGCAACGACCTTGTCCGACAGCATTTTGAGTGAAAGCTTTTTCATAAGCATCTCCAAACCGCAAACTGTTGCACAGAACAACATAATAGGTTTAACCTATCTGATTCGGTTAATGAAGATTCTAACACATTATACCAATAAAGTCAATAAATATTAAGCATCTTGTCATTGACGGCAATATGAGGACAGCTCGGCCTGATAATCGGGAATGCTCAAATAACCAACATGATGTTGCAGAAAACAACATTGATGCAGCTGCATACCGCTAAATATTGACATCGATTTCTTTAAGGTGTAAAATCAATTAGATTGATGCTTTATTCTGAAAAGGAGCGGATAAATGAAAATCAACAGCCAATTCATATCATACGATACCGGGACGGAGTCAATGCTCGTTCCGACCGGTGCGGCGAAGTTTTCCGGCCTTGTAAAAGGCAACAGCACTTTCGGTGCGATCGTCGCGCTGCTTGAAAACGAAACGACCGAGGATGAAGTGATCGCAAAAATGTGTGCTGAATACGATGCGCCAAAGGAGAAGATCGCCGAGGATGTACACACCGCGATAGAAAAACTGCGCAACATCGGTGCGATCGACGATTGATCATCGTGCCGAACAGCACAACCTTCATAATACTGTCAAACCAACCGAAAGAAAGGTGATAATATGAAATACACGTCTGCAGAAGCTGCAAAGCTGCTTCGCTCACTCAACGAGGAACACGAGACCATGCTCGCGGCAGAGAGCCAGAGCAAGAGCTTTATTGCCGCCATTTCAGAGGACGTTGAGGACGTTCGGCCGGAATACGACTATGAAGAAGCTCAGAAGCAGCTTAACGAGATCGAGCGTAAGATCCGTGTCGTCAAGCACGCGATCAACGTGTTCAATTCTACCCACGTCGTGCCGGGCTTCGATATGACCATAGACGAAATGCTGGTATTCATCCCGCAGCTTTCAAACCGTAAGAACAAACTTGCCTCCATGGCTGCGGTTCTTCCCAAGGTCAGGGAACGCATGGGCATGCAGAGCACGATAATCGATTATCGCTATGCAAACTACGACGTTCAGCTTGCGGCGGCAGATGCAAAAGAAGCTTCCGACACGCTTGCAAAGGCGCAGACTGCGCTTGACGTTGTGAATACCACTCAAACTATGGAGATCGAGCTCTAAGCTCTTTCTTTCCGTCGTACCGAAAAGTTTTTCTTTATTGATCTGCTGGTAACGGTTCAAGGTCATAGTTTATTGTTATTCCTTTCCGTTATTGCTTATTGATCAAGGTTCAAGGTCAAAGGGCTTTTTAATGCATTACGCATACTTTCTCTTTTTCGGTACGTAAAAACTTATTCCCGTGGGCGGAAGTTCGGTTTCAAGCCTGCGGACTCGGCTGTTTCCCGTTCGCTGGTGAGCGGCTTTTGTATGTGAAAAACTTCGGAGGTATGAAGTGAACATCGGATTGCTTGGAACAGGCACCTGGGGCATGGCGCTTGCAAGGATGCTCTGCCTTAACGGAAACGACGTTACCTGCTGGTCAGCCCTGCCTGAGGAGATCGATCAGCTTCGCACACAGCGCAAACATAAAAACCTTCCCGGTGTCGCGATCCCGCAGAAGATCCGTTTTACGGAGAACATCGAAGAGGCATGCGAAAACAAAGAGATCATGGTTTTTGCAGTTCCTTCGGTCTACGTGCGAAGCACCGCTGCCGCCGCCGCGCCGTTCATCGCGGACGGTCAGCTGATCGTTGACGTCGCAAAAGGTATCGAGCCCGATACGCTGCTTACGATGACAGGCGTTATCGAGGATGTGCTCGAAAAACACGGAAACCGTCATGATCTGAAACTTGTCGCTCTCTCCGGTCCCACGCACGCGGAGGAGGTCTCACGCGATATCCCGACAGCGATAGTTGCCGCAAGCCGAGATAAAGCCGCCGCGGAAACGGTCCAGAACGTGTTCACGAACGACTGTATGCGCGTCTACACGCATCATGACGTATTGGGTGTCGAACTCTGCGGTGCGGTGAAAAACGTTATGGCGCTCGCGGCCGGTATTTCATCTGGCCTCGGCTTCGGGGATAATACAAAAGCCGCGCTGATAACCCGCGGCATGGCTGAGATCGCACGCCTTGGCTTGAAAATGGGCTGCGACGTGCATACTTTTGCGGGCCTTGCCGGCATTGGAGACCTTATCGTGACCGCAACAAGCGTTCACAGCCGCAACAACCGCTGCGGTCAGCTGATAGGCAGCGGTATGACTCCCGATGAAGCTGTAAAGCAGGTCGGCATGGTCGTTGAGGGTATTAACGCTTTGCCTGCTACGATGAAGCTGTCGCGTGCTTATGGCGTGGAAATGCCGATCGCAGAGGCCGTGAACAACGTGGTTTTCCAGGGCTCCGATCCGCGCGAAATGGTAATGGATCTTATGAAACGCGAAAAACGAGCGGAAAATGATTAAGAAACATCAAAAACAGCCCGCAAATGCGGGCTGCTTTAATGTGTTGAGTTACAGTTCTGTGAGGCCGCCGGTCGTAATGAAACCGTCGAGCTTTCTGCCGGCTTTGCAGTACGGGCATTCATTGCTGTGGTAGTTGTTGTAGCTGCCCAAATCGCTAGGCTGGAAAATGCTGTGAACGGGGATGCCGTCCGACTCATCGATAGCGGAGAAGATCGCACCGATGCCGACAAGCTTACCGCCATAGTAGCCAACGCACTCCTGCGCCCTTGAAAGGCTGCGGCCCGTTGAAATGGTGGAGAGCAGGATCAGCACGTTGCGGCCGGTAACGAAGGGCTGCGTGTCGCTCGTGAAGGTGAGCTGGTTGTTGGAGTTGATGGAAGGTGTGATGATATGGATATCGTTGCCGCTGTTGACCTCGCGCCTGCCGCTCGTGAGCACGTTCGCAAGCATTGCGCCGATGTTCTGAGTGTATTCAAGGCAGATGATCGTGTCGATCTGCATATACTTGAATACCTTTGCAAGCTCATCGGCGGTTTCTGCGGTCATGGTGCTGCTCGTGCGCACTTCGGTCATGCTGATGTAATTATCTACGTGAGCATGGCTCGTTGCATAATGACCGGGGTAGATCGTGAGCTTGATACGCCTGTTGCCTTTTGCGGGAACGGTAACATAATTAGTCAACATAAAGCTGCCTCCTTGCTGAATACCTTTGCCGGTACCGTAAATAATATTATATCATGGCCAAATCACGAATTCAATAAGCAAAATTCAGATCCTGCCGGTAAAAAAGTACTGAACGATAGCCGCACATTCACGCAGATAGTCGTTTATGACCAGCAGCCTGTAAGACTTTGCGGGTATGCCGCAGGCATCTATTCCGAGTTTCTTTGCGATGCGCTCCGCCCGGAAAACGTGAAAACGGGACGTGACGAATGCGATAACGGGTTCTTCACCATCGGAATACATTCCTTCAATGATCCGGTTCGAAAACACGAAATTCTCTTCCGTGCTTGTCGATCTGTCTTCAAGGATAATGTTTTTCCGGGGAACGCCACAGGAAAGCAGGCGGTTCGCCATGACTTCAGCTTCGCTGTACTGTTCGTCGCTGCCCTGACCACCGCTCACAATGATCAAAAGGTTCGGATCGTCCTTATAACACTTCTCCGCGACGTCAAGCCTGTAAGCAAGCGTACGCGAAGGCTGATTGCCGCGAATGCCGGCGCCGAGCACGATAAGTGTGTCGGGCTTTTTATCAGCAGAAGCGCTTGAATTAATAAGAATGAGGCAGGTCGTGACGGCAAACAGCGCGGCAAAAGCAGCATAAACCGCGATCATGCAGCCCCGCAGAAACCGGCAGAAACGACTGCTTTCGCAAAGCCTTGCTATCGGCTTATAGAACAATCCGACTATCACAAGGGGAAAGCCGATAACAAACGGCATGACGATACCGAAGTTGAATAGGCCTGTCAGCCAATAGGCGAAAACCGCATCGAAGACCAGCACGCCGCCGACCGCAATAAGCAGCAGCCGGAATAACGTGTGCCGACCGGAATAATCATGATTTCGTTTCGATCTAATCATTCAAATAGTGGAGCTCAAACTCATCGGTTTTAACGGAAAGACGCTCGTTCAACACAAAATCGCTCTCTTTCAGCGAGTACCTTCTGCACTCCTCGGAAAGATGCTTGCGGATCAGCCTGATAACATTGGGATCCGCTGTGATGCTGACGCGCTTCGGTCCTTCCTTCAAAATGCGGGAGAGTATTCTTGCACGGATCTTCAGCGCGACCGATTCATAGGACAGTACCTTGCCGGAGCCCTCACAGCAGGGACAGTCGGCCTGAAGTGAGCTCGGCAGATTCTCACGCAGCTTTTTTCTCGTGACCTCAACGAGTCCGAGCGCGGTCATGCCGTGAACTACTGTCGTTGTGCGGTCAAATCTCATTGCTTCACGCAGCGTGCGTACGACCGTCTGTCTGTCGTTCTTGTTCTCAAGATCGATAAAATCGATGATTATGATCCCACCGATATCGCGCAGACGAAGCTGCCGTGCGATCTCCTCGGCTGCCTCGCAGTTAGTCGCGAGCGCGGTTTGCTGGAGGTCGGTCTTTCCGATATTCTTTCCGGAGTTTACGTCGATACTGATCAGCGCTTCGGTACGGTCGATAACTATGTACGCTCCGCTTTTGAGCCAGACCCTGCGCGAGAGCGCTTCGTCGATCTGCTTTTCAATGCCGAGCACTTCAAAAAGATTTGGTTCATTATCTTCGAGGTGCACTCGCTCGGCTGAACCGGGCTCGACTTCATCAACGACAGTGCGCAGCGTGTCGAAGCATTCACGATCGTTGACGGTTATCGAAGCAACGTCCGGCCGGAAAAGATCGCGCACAGTCCGCTCGACGAGACCATACTCTCTGTAGATTCGCTTCGGTGCGATCGCACCGCGATAGGCGGTGCTGATGTTTTTCCACTTGGCGGAGAGCTCGCGCAGCTCAGCAATAAGATCTGCTTCATACCTGCCCTCTGCAGCAGTTCGGACGATAACGCCTACGCCGTCGTCCTTCGCTGCGGAAACGATCGCTTTAAGCCTTTCGCGTTCGGCTTCATCGGTAATGTTTTTGCTTATCCCGATCGTGTCCTCGGTAGGGAAGAGCACGAGCAAATGCCCGGAGATGGATATCTGCGAGCTGACCCTTGCTCCTTTGGTGCCGTACGGGTCCTTGATGATCTGCACCATCAGCTCCTGACCGACTTTTAGTTTGGGCGGTTTGGCGTTTTCGATCCCCGCTTCCGCAGCAACCTGAGGGCGAAGATCGCTCATGCTGAAAAATGCGTTTTTTTCCTCGCCTATATCTACGAACGCAGCCGCCATACCGGGGAGAATGGAGCGGACTCGCCCGCGGAAAATGTTGCCGACGAGGCTCTCGCGGTTATGCTGCTCCGAATACACCTCGGCCGCATGCCCGTTCTCAAGCAGAACAACACGCGTGCGGTAGGGAGAAACGTCTATAACGATTCGCTTTTCGACGGCCCCTTGCCGCCCGTTCTCAAACGGCACGGCCGTTTCGTTGATCGTGGTTTCATTCATTTCATTTGCGACCAATCCATAACGATTTTTTTGCGGTTCACGAAAGAGACCGCGCACACGCCCAGCTTCCCATAAAGCGCACGGAAAAGCAGCTCGAGCGGAAGGCCGCCTTCTGCAGTGAGCCTGCCCTCGATATCAAAGCTAGCCCGGTCGTCGTCATAGGCGGTAAGCCTCAGCGCGATAAGCTGCGGGCGGATATCCACCGGCTTGATGCCGCCTTTGGTCTTTTTGTCAACGATGATCTCGCCGGAAAGAAGCTCCGAGATCGCGCTTTCAAGCGCAGCTTTGGTGACGGGCGATTCAAATGCGAGCACCGCACTGTACTCAGCGGAGCGCATCAGCGGCGTGAGCGATGCTTTGAACTCGCCTGCGTCGATCGCATCGATGATGCGGACGCCGTTCGGCAGCACCGCATTTACTCTCTCAGCGAATTCATCCGGAGGGACAGGCTCGCTCAGAGTAATATCGAAATACTCGCAATCCGAAGTGTACCCGACGGACAGTGCGGTTGCGAATGAGAGCAGGGGATGGGGATTGAACCCCTGGGAATAAGCGAGAGGCAGCTCGGCTCGGCGGAATGCACGCTGAAAAAGCCTCTGCATATCGAGGTGGGAGACGAACTTTACGGGTTCCTGTTTGGTAAACGATGCTATTATCCTCATTTATCGCCGCCCTCCTGTTCCTCTGCTTTATTGAATTTGCTGCCGGGGCAGTGCATATCGCAGTAGCCTGCGATCTTTGCGCCGAAACAACCGTTGCATTTTTCACGGCAGTCGCCCGTGACGGCGCCTTCGTATGCCTTGTTGTACTCGCGCTTTAAATAATCCATAGTCACAAGTGCGTCCATGTGCGCCCATGCGAGAGGCTCGTCCAAGCCGATGCGGCGGTTCGCAAACTGTTCTATAGTAAGCCCATTTTCGATGAAAGCTTCGTCCCAGGCCTCCTTTTTGAAGTGTTCATCCCAGGAATCGAACCTTGCGCCGCGGCGATATGCTGCGACCATAACAGCGGCAAGCCTGCGGTCGCCTCTGGCATAGCATGCTTCGAGCCTGCTCGTTTCGGAAAAATGGCAGTTGAATTCTACTCCGCGAATGCCTTTCAGCGCACCGCGCAGGAGCGCTTGGCGGCGAAGCACTTCCTCCACCGTGATCTGCGGTTCCCACTGGAACGGCGTAAACGGCTTGGGAACGAATGTCGATGCGGATACCGTGCACCTGAGACCCTTGCCGCGTTTTTCCTTTGGCATGGAATAGAATTCACGGCTGACTTTTCTTGCAAGTTCGGCAATGCCGAGGATATCCTCGTCCGTCTCGGTGGGCAGACCGATCATGAAATACAGCTTGACGCCCTGCCAGCCGGCTTCGAATGCGTCGCGCACCGTACGGAGCAGATCCTCTTCGGTAACACCCTTATTTATAACGTCGCGAAGGCGCTGCGTACCGGCTTCCGGCGCAAAGGTGAGGCCGGTTTTCCTCACGCCCTGCATCTTCTCAAGATCGTCTTTTAAAAACGAATCGATGCGCAGCGACGGGAAGGAAACGGAGACCTTGTCCTTCGTGTAGCGTTCAAGAACGGTCGGGACCATCTCGTGGATCTCCGTATAATCACCGCTCGACAGCGAAAACAGCGACACCTCATCGTGCCCGGTGCATTTGAGTTGCTCATCCGCGTATGCGATCATCGTGTTCATCTTTCTTTCACGGATGGGCCTGTAGATGAACCCGGCCTGGCAGAACCGGCAGCCGCGAGTACACCCGCGGAACAGCTCGAGCGCGATGCGGTCGTGGACGATATTCATATAGGGGACGATCAGATCTCCGGTGAATTCGGCTTTGTCAAGGTCGCGAACGATGCGCCTCGTAACAGTATCCGGGGCTTTTTCCTCGGTCTTCACGAGCCTTGAAAACTGCCCGTTTTCATATTCGGCGCGGTAGAAAGCGGGAACGTAGATCCCTTCGATACCGCTCATCTCAAGCAGCATTTCGCGCTTTGACGCTCCGTTCTTTTTGCACCGTGCGTAACAGTCCATAAAGTCGTTCACAAGCTCTTCACCGTCGCCGAAGAAGAACAGGTCAACGATATCCGCGATCGGTTCCGGGTTGCAGACGCAAGGTCCGCCCGCGCAGACGAGCGGACAATCCTCGCCGCGCTCCCGAGCGAGAAGCGGGATGCCGGAAAGGTCGAGCATTGTCAAAATGTTCGTGTAGCACATCTCGTACAGCAGCGAAAAACCGATAACGTCAAACTCATCAAGCGGACGCTTCGTTTCGATGGAAAACAGTTTTTCACCGCTCTCGCGCAGCAGCGCTTCCATATCGACCCAGGGGGCATAGCAGCGCTCACAATAGGTATCATCGCGTTTGTTGAGCACGTTGTAAATGATCCTCGAACCGAGGTGGCTCATACCGATCTCGTATGTATCCGGGAAGCAAAGCGCAAAGCGATACAGGCCGTCGCCGCTTTTTACACGCATATTGAGCTCACCGCCCATATAGCGGGTGGGCTTTTCAACCTTTGCGATAAGCGAATTAAGCCTCTCTTCGCGCGTCATATTCCGTACTTTATCATCCATAACATCACCGTTCCCGCGGCAGGCTGCAGGTTAAAGAAAGCTGCCGCCGCATAATAACTCAAATTACATTATACATTGGATTTCGTCTTTTAGCAAGCGCAAAGGAGATGATCGCCGCACGCGCCAGCGAGCTGCAAACAAAGAGGATCGCGTTCGGCGTGTATATTGTTTTTACCTATTGAATTTTACATTAAAATGCGGTATATTATAGGTACCCTAAAAATAAACAGGAGGCCCCCTATGTGGAAAGAGTTTAAAAAGTTTGCTCTCAAAGGCAACGTGCTGGACATGGCCATCGGTGTTATCATCGGCGGCGCATTCGGTGCGATTGTTTCGTCCCTCGTCAACGACATCTTCATGCCGCTGATCGGCCTGCTCTTCAAGACCAATTCCCTCAATGAGAAGTTCATCCTGCTCAAGGGTGTTGAAGGCATGGACAACGCTGCGATAAAGGCCATGACTGCCGCAGAAGCCACCGAAGCAGGTGCAAACATCATGACCTACGGCAAGTTTATCAGCGTCATCATCAATTTCATCCTCATCGCGCTCGTTCTCTTCTTCGTAGTCAAGGGCATCAACAAGCTCAAGGATCTGACCAAGAAGGAAGAGGAAGAGGCGCCGAAGCCCAGGCTCTGCCCCTACTGCAAGCAGGAGATCGCAGCCGACGCGACCCGCTGCCCGCATTGCACCAGCGAGCTCCCCGCGGTCGAAGAGTAATCTTGGCGGTTTTGCAAGCTGTAAAAAACAGCCTGCCCGGTTTTAAACAAATGATTTGGCGTTCCGGAGAATCCCTTTTCGGTGCGCCAAAATCATGTAAAAGAATCCACTTAAATACTATTTCGGAGGAAACCACAAATGCAGAAGATCCAAATGAAGACCCCCCTCGTTGAGATGGACGGCGACGAAATGACCAGGATCATATGGAAGATGCTCAAGGACGAGCTGATCCTTCCCTTCGTTGATCTGAAGACCGAATACTATGACCTTGGCCTCGTCAAGAGGGATGAGACCGACGATCAGATCACGATCGACGCGGCAAATGCATGCAAGAAGTACGGCGTAGGCGTCAAGTGCGCAACTATCACCCCCAATGCGCAGCGTATGACCGAATACAACCTCAAGAGGATGTATAAGAGCCCGAACGGTACCATCCGCGCCATCCTCGACGGCACCGTGTTCCGTGCGCCTATCACGATGGATTGCCTCAAGCCCTCCGTTCGCAGCTGGAACAAGCCCATCACCATTGCCCGTCATGCTTACGGTGACATCTACAAGTGCTCCGAGTTCCGCGTTCCCGGTCCCGGCAAAGCAGAGATCAAGTTTACCGATGCTGAAGGCAATGTCCTTTACGACGAGACCGTCTTCGATTTCAAGTGCCCCGGCGTTCTGATGGGCACTTACAACAAGGATGACTCCATCGAGAGCTTCGCAAACGCCTGCTTCCAGTACGCCATCGCCACCAAGCAGGATCTCTGGTTCTCCACCAAGGATACCATCTCCAAGAAGTATGACCATACCTTCAAAGATATCTTCCAGAAGATCTACGACGAGAAGTATAAGGCAAAGTTCGAAGAACTCGGCCTGACCTACTTCTACACCCTGATCGACGACGCAGTCGCAAGGGTCATCCGCTCCAACGGCGGCTTCATCTGGGCGCTCAAGAACTACGACGGCGACGTTATGAGCGACATGGTAGCGACCGCTTTCGGCAGCCTCGCCATGATGACCAGCGTTCTCGTTTCGCCCGACGGCAACTACGAGTACGAAGCGGCGCACGGCACCGTCACCAAGCATTACTACAAGCATCTCCAGGGCGAGACCACTTCAACCAACTCCATGGCGACCATCTTCGCATGGAGCGGTGCGCTTCGCAAGAGGGGCGAGCTGGACGAGCTACCCGAGCTGATGCACTTTGCCGACATGCTCGAGAAGGCTTCTCTTGAGACCATCTCCGCAGGCTATATGACCAAGGACCTTGCGCTGCTTGCCGACATGGAGAACAAGACCGTCTGCACCACCGACGGCTTCATCAAGAAGATCCGCGAGAGGCTGGAGCAGCTGCTCGCATAAACTGTTGACGGAGAAAACAAATGAGTCTGTATGATCAGTGGCGCGCCTACACCGAGGACCAGAACGACGAAGCGGCCCTTCACGCCTTCTGGAACAGGTATTTCGCCGAAGAAACCGAAGCATATAAAATGATCCTTGCCGATCACACTAAGCCCATCGAAGGCAAAGCCTCTGAGATCGCCGCAGCCTTCAACATGGAAGAGGCGATCTTCGCCGGCTTCCTCGATGGCATCAACACAAGCCTCGTTACTCCCGTTGAAGTGGAGAAAGTCGAATTCGACACCGAGCTCAAACTCGATATCGATTTTGAAAAACTCTATTTCAACATGCACGAAGCAAAGGCGGATTGGCTGTATAACCTTAAGGAGTGGGATGGAGTCCTCCCCGCCGAGAAGCGCAAGGAGATCACCAAGGCCTGGAGAGCATCAAAGCAGTTCGTGAGCAGTGACGTCAAGGTCGGCCCGAATGATCCCTGCCCCTGCGGAAGCGGCAAGAAGTACAAAAAGTGCTGCGGAAGATCTGCCGACTGATCCTTGAACCTTCAAACCGAAAAACCTGCCCTGCAAACAGCGGGGCGGGTTCTTTTTATCGATCAAAAGTAATTTGTATGAACTTTTTGTGACAGTGCAAAAATCTGTATTGCAATAGCGGCCGGAAAGTGTATAATATTGCTGCAATAAAGCAATAGGTCGGAAGGACAACCGAAGAATGGCGAATTACGTCTATATCTCAAAAACCGGCGATGCGGCGCGTAATTTGGCAATGGACGCGTGGCTGCTCGATAACGTTCGCAGGGGTGACAGGGTGCTGTACTTTTACGTCAACGCCAAAGCTGTCATTATCGGCCGCCATCAGAACGCATGGAAGGAATGCAGACTGTCCGCGATGGAACGCGACGGCGTTCAACTCGTCAGGAGGCATACGGGCGGCGGCGCGGTCTACCATGACCGCGGAAATCTCAACTTCTCGTTTATAACGAGCGAAAAGGATTACGATATCGAACGGCAGATGCGCGTGATCACGAATGCCGTGCGTGCGCTCGGCCTCGAGCCGGAGCTCTCAGGCAGGAACGATGTGCTGATCGAGGGCAGAAAGTTTTCCGGCAATGCATACGGACTTGCTAAGGGCAACAGATCCCACCACGGCACGCTGCTTGTCAATGCCGATCTCTCGGTTTTCGGAGATTATCTCAACGTCTCGGCAGCAAAGATGCGTGCAAAGGGTGTTGAGTCCGTCCGCTCCCGTGTGTGTAACCTCTCGGAGTTTAAAAACGATGTTACAGTTGATACGATGCGTGAACTCGTTATTAGTGCTTTTGCCGCCGAATTTGGTAAGATCCATGAATACAGTTTCGACGAAACCGCTCTCAGCGAAATAGACGCACGCACTATGGTCATGCACAGCTGGGAATGGGTGTACGGCAAAACGCCGGAGTTTGACTATACCGTCGACCATCGCTTTTCTTTTGGCGAAACGCAGCTGCATTTCAAATTGAAGGAAGGCCTGATCAAAACCTGCCGAGTTTATTCGGACAGCCTGAATACCGATCTCGCGCCTGCGCTCGAACGCATATTCACGGGAAAAAGGTTTTCATCAGCTGATATGATCGCGGCACTTTACGAAGAGGATGAGAGCATCACGCGATCCGAAAGAGACGAGCTGACTGCATATTTCGAAGCATACAGTCCCGAGAAGCTGTAGGTTGAAACTGTATAAACTGACTTGATTTGTCAGTTGAGAAAAAACGGATTATAAGCTATAATGCAATCAAAACGATTGGGCGAAGGGGAGCGAGCTCACTTCGCCCGGAACGGAGAAAAGATGGAAAAGACCGAAATGATAGAACAGAATGAGAACGAAAGATTGAATTCGATACCCGTTGTTCCGCTGCGCGGGCTCGTTGTGCTGCCGTACTCGGCCATGAGCTTTGACGTTGGCAGGGAAATGAGCATAACCGCAATAAACGTCGCGACGATAAGAAACGATCTCGTGTTCCTTGCGGCCCAAAAGGACGCTTCAAAGACCGAAGTCGGGGAGGACGATATAGAACCCATCGGCTGCCTCTGCCGTGTCAAGGGCAAAGAGAATATCGAAGGCGGAACGATCCGCGTGCTGGTCGAAGCCGTTTCCCGCGGCCGAATCGAAAGGCTCGTACAGGATTCGTATTTTACCGGCGCAAACAAATTCCTTGCCGCCGATATAGTTCTTGACCCAAAGGAGGCCGTCTCCGTGGGCACGAAGGCTGCCGCGCTGCGTGAAGAAATAGAACATAGGGCGCTGGGCTTTGCCGAGCTGCTCGATAACGCAAAGCTCACAACGACGCTCAAATTCGTCGGCAAAGCATCAGACGAAGCCGAATACACCTACCGCACCGCTAACATCCTGCTCCAAAAGCCTGAAGACAGGCAAAAGATCCTGAATATAGACGATCACAACGAGCGCAGCCTTGAACTGCTCCATATCCTTGCAAGGGAACAGGAAGTGCTTGAGCTTCGCCGCCGCATCGATGAAGCCGTTCATGAGGCGCTTGAAAAGAACCAGCGTGAATACATCCTGCGTGAGCAGATCAAGGCCGCGCAGAAGGAACTCGGTGCTGACGAACAGTCCGAGGCTGAAGAGTTTCGCGAAAAGCTGAATTCCCGCTCGTATCCGGACGATATCCGTGAAAAGCTCGATAAAGAGATCACAAGGTTCGCGTCCCTTCCGGCGGGCTCGCACGAATCGCCATCTATGCGGACATACATCGAGACCATGCTTGATCTGCCGTATACCGAGATGAGCGAGGACAATCTGGACGTCGAAAACGCCAGGCGAATTCTCGATGAGGACCACTACGGCCTTGAAAAAGTCAAGGAACGCATCATCGAATACATCGCGGTCGCGAGGCTGACCAGCAAGGTCAACGGCCAGATAATCTGTTTCGTAGGCCCTCCGGGCGTCGGCAAGACCTCCGTTTCCGCGTCCATCGCAAGGGCTCTCGGCCGAAGATTCGTCCGCATGAGCCTCGGCGGCATCAGGGATGAAGCGGAGATCCGCGGCCATAGGCGCACCTATATCGGCGCAATGCCCGGCAGGATCATCAACGCGATGAAGCAGGCCGGGACCGTGAACCCCGTGCTTCTGTTCGACGAGATCGATAAGCTCGCTCAGGATATCCACGGCGATCCATCCGCCGCAATGCTCGAGGTGCTCGACAGCGCGCAGAATTTCGCTTTCCGCGACCATTTCCTCGAGGTGCCGTATGATCTTTCCAAGGTCATGTTTATCACGACCGCGAACAACGCCGCTGCGATCCCGCGTCCGCTGCTCGACCGTATGGAGGTCATAGAGGTACCGAGCTATCTCGCCAACGAAAAGGTGGAGATCGCCGCGCGCCATCTCATCCCGCGCCAGATGGAAAAGCACGGGCTTTCAAAGAGCATGCTGAGGATCCCAAAGGACAGTATCTCGGAGATCATCAACAGCTACACACGCGAAGCCGGTGTGCGAAACCTTGAAAGAAAGATCGCGGCGGTCTGCAGAAAAGCCGCCTGCGATATTGCAGAAGGAAAGAAGTGCGTTACGGTTTCTGTGAAAAAACTGCATGAATACCTCGGTGCACCGCAGTACAGCTTTGAACATGCGGAAAAAACGCCCGAAGTCGGCGTCGTCACCGGACTTGCGTGGACAAGCGTCGGCGGCGAAACACTTGAGATCGAGGTCGCCGCGCTCAAAGGCAGCGGACATCTTCAGCTGACAGGCCAGCTTGGCGAGGTGATGCAGGAAAGCGCGAAAGCGGCGATCACCTGTATCCGCGAGCGCACGCAGCAGCTTGGCCTTGAGGAAGGCTTCTTCGAAAAGACGGATGTGCATATCCACATCCCCGAAGGAGCTGTGCCGAAGGACGGTCCGTCCGCAGGCGTTTCGCTTATGACCGCCGTCGCGAGCGCGCTCACCGGCATCCCGGTTCGTGCCGCGCTTGCAATGACAGGGGAGATCACGCTGCGCGGCAGAGTGCTGCCTATCGGCGGTCTGCGCGAAAAATTGCTTGCGGCTGTACGTGCCGGCATAACGACAGTGCTCGTGCCCGAAAAGAACCGCAAAGACGTTGCCGAAGTGCCGAAGGATATCACCGATGCGCTCAATATCGTTTTCGTAAACGATGTGGACGAGGTTCTCCGTCATGCGCTCGTCAAAATGCCGGAGCGCAGGCTCGTCATGCCTCAAACTCCGGTATCCGCAGGCGCACCTGCATAAATTTTCCAATAATTAACGGTATTTTACCCTCCGTGAGCGAGAATAATAAGACCGCAGCGAAAACTGCATTATTACTCATCACGGAGGGCATTATTATGCAGAACAACACGAGCGGTCGAAGAACAGCGGGCAACGATCCGTTTTTCGGTTCACCGATGTCTGCCGGCAGCCAGAGTTCTCAGATGAACCAGAACGGACGGCAGAACGGCATGAACAGCATGAACTGGAATATGGAAACTGCGCAGTCCGTCGGCACGATCTCCACCAAGGATCTTTCGATCCTTCAGGATGAAATGCATTCCGAAGCGCTGATGTATAAGAAGTATTCGGTCTACGCGAATTACTTCAACGATCCTCAGCTTCGCAATGTTGCACAGCAGGCAGCAGAACACCATAAACAGCATTTTGAGTGCCTGCAAAACTACCTCAACTCAAGCCACTAAGGAGGTCAATATGCAGAATTCATCCATGACCGAACAGGAACTGCTTACCGATCTGCTGCACACTGAAAGGGCAGCGATCAAGGAATACGCTTCCAACTGCACGGAAAGCGCGTGCATGAAACTGAGAGATCTGCTGATCGATTGCATGACCGAATGCTCCGAGGATCAGTTCGCTGTCTTCGAACAGATGAAGCAGCGCAATCTCTACAAGACCAAGCCGGCAGAGCAGCAGGAGATCACAACGGCAAAGCAGGAGATGAACACACTCTGGCTGCAGACCAGATAATACCTGCTGAAAGCAGACCCGTTCCGAAAAGGGACGGGTTTTTATATATTTTAAATAGTGCTTGACATATAATACTATGTGATGTATAGTAATGTACGAAGGGAGGCATGGATATGGACATTCAGCTCAAGCGAGGCCTGCTCGACGTTTGCGTGCTTGCTTCGATCATGTTTAAAGACTCATACGGTTATCGGATCGTAAAGGATCTGAAGCCATACGTTGAGATCTCGGAATCCACACTTTATCCGATCCTTAGGCGGCTCGAAAGCGCCGAGATGATCACCGTCCGTACGGCGGAGCACAATGGGAGACTGCGCAAATACTACCACATCGAGCCTGCCGGGCTTGAAAGGATAGAGAGCTTTCGCAGTGAATGGAAGGAGATAATATCGATCTACAATTACGTCAACAGGGAGGACGATGAAAATGACTAAGCAGGAATTTCTTAATGCTCTCCGCGGAGAGTTACGCAGCCTTTCCGAAGAGGATATTGAACGTTCGCTTGCGTATTTTAGCGAAGCGATCGATGACAGGATCGAGGACGGTATGCCCGAGGAGGACGCCGTCGCCGAGATGGGTCCGGTAAAGAGCGCGGCAGCGGGCGTCCTTGCGGACGTGCAGCGCGATACCAGACAAAGCGAGCACAGGACTTATCGGCCGGGAGACGACTCCGTTAGGATATCTGAAGCATTCAAGCATATAAGGATCGAGGACAGCGAATGCTATATCAAGCTGCTTCCGTCTGCGGACGGAGCGTGCTGCGTTGAGTATGCTAACTGCGGATCCATCCGTCATGATTGTTTTGTTGAGAATGAAACGCTCGTGATCCGCTCGGTCGACGAGCGCAGATGGTTCGAAAAACTGGGCATACGGGACCGTCAGATGCGTGTTTCGCTTTACATGCCCGCAACGGGTTATGAAACGCTTTTTATCAACACTGCAAGCGGTGACATCAGCATTGCAGAGGGTTTTGCTTTCCTGAATGCGGAACTCAAGACCGCATCGGGCGACGTCAAATTGAGCGCGTATTCCGAGGAGAAACTGTCGATTCACAGCTCTAGCGGAGATATAACAGCTTCTGTTCAGGGCCCCGGCAGTGTCAAAGCGGATTCGATGAGCGGCGATGTGCAGATTATAGGCAATACGGGGGAGGGCGACGTTGCAGCGGAAAGCAAGAGCGGTGACGTCAAGATCGAATCCGTTCAGTGCAGCTTCCTCAAAGCACACACTTTGAGCGGTGATATGATCATCTCCGATGCTGCCTGCATAACGGCAAATATAAACACCGTCAGCGGCGATGTATGCGCAAGGAAGCTGGTCGCGAGTGGAGAGCTGAATGCGGAAAGCGTGAGCGGAGACGTTAAACTGACGCAATGCGACGGCGCGAATATGTATCTTAAAACCGTCAGCGGCGATATAGCTGCGCTGCTCGAATCCCCGAAACGCTTCGTTTTCTCCACGGTCAGCGGGCATATCAGTGTTCCGCAGACCTTCGGCGAAGGCGAGTGCGAGATAAGGACCATAAGCGGGAACGCCCGGATCACGGTAAAATGATCAAGCCCTACGGTATTAGCAGCCGTAAAGCACAGCAAGCAGCATCCCATCGGGATGCTGCTTTGCGTTTCATCACAATACTGTCTCCTGACTGCGCAATCGGTTGACATGCAATCCGGAAAAGTGATAAAATCAATACAATCCGAATGTGTACAGGAGGTCAAAATGCAATACGGGTCTTATACTGAAAAGTTTATCGAGCGCTGGGAAAAGTTCATCGTCGGCTGTGACGCCCTTGAGGAAAGCGGCAAGTGGAACAAGGATGAACTCGGCGAAATGGAAGCATATTATGAAAACGATATGATCTCGATCATCCTTCGGCTCATTGTCTGCGACGATAGGATCACTGTGGAAGAAGCCGACTACCTCAATGAGATGTTCGGGTTTAAGTATTCTCCCGAGGAACTGCGCGAGCTCTATGAAGGCTTTACGGCTGACGTCGGAGCTGATCCTGACTCAATGCTAATCGAAGGCTATTCGCTACTAAAATCGATCAGTCCGGAGCTTGCCGCATACTATCGCGAACTCGTTTCATTTACCTGCGGCATCATCAGCGAGAGCGACGGCGCTTTTGCACATAACGAATTCCGCACAGCGAATCACATCATCGCCCTTTTCGAAAGTAAATAAGCAGAACAACTGATAAAAAAACGAACCGCAGACCATAGACTGCGGTTCGTTCTGTTTAGCGGATCAGATCTGACGTTCGGGTTCGGTCTCTGAGCCGAAGAGCATGTTTTCTTCGGTCTCGGGATCGAAGAAATGCATGACCTTGCCGGTAAAGGTGATGTACAGCTGGGCGCCGTTGACGAGCGACTTGCGCTGATCGTTCTCAAGATCGATCGTGGGAACGCGAACGATAAGGCGCGTGCCGTCCTCGGTGTAAACGTGCAGATGCAACTCGCTGCCCATCATTTCGTTGACTTCGAGGATAGCGGGGATCGTATTCTCGCCGGGGGTGCGGCTCAGCACGATATGCTCCGGACGCACGCCAAGAAGGATCTCCTTAGGCGCGATCCCTTTCTCGTTGAGCAGGCTGCCTTTCTCGCCGTCGACCTCGATCTTCGCACCGAAGGGCTTGACGTAGTACTTGCCGCCCTCGCGCACGAGCTCGGTACGCATGATGTTCATCTTAGGCGCGCCGATGAATTCCGCAACGAAAAGATTTGCAGGCTTTTCAAACACTTCGGTGGGAGTACCGACCTGCTTGATGTAACCGTCCTTCATAATGACGATGCGGTCGCCGAGGGTCATAGCTTCGGTCTGGTCGTGGGTGACGTAGACGAATGTGGTATCGAGCTTCTGGCGAAGCAGGATGATCTCAGCACGCATCTGGTTGCGGAGTTTAGCGTCCAGGTTCGAGAGCGGCTCGTCCATCAGGAACACCTTGGAATCGCGTACCATTGCGCGCCCGATCGCAACACGCTGACGCTGGCCGCCGGAAAGCGCGCGGGGCTTACGCATCAGGTAGTCGGTAATGCCGAGGATCTCCGCGGCATTCGTGACCTTGTTGTAGATAACGTCTTCGGGCATTTTCTGCAGGCGCAGGGAGAATGCGATGTTATCATAAACGGTCATATGCGGATACAGCGCGTAGTTCTGGAAGACCATCGCGATGTTTCTGTCCTTGGGCTGGAGATCGTTGACGACCTCGCCGCCGATCTCGACGGTGCCCTCGCTGATCTCTTCAAGACCGGCGATCATTCGCAGCGTAGTTGATTTGCCGCAGCCGGACGGACCGACGAAGACGACGAACTCCTTGTCCTTGATCTCAAGGTTGAAGTCGTGCACAGCAACAACGTGCTTGTCGTATATCTTTTTGACGTTAGTCAGTTTAACACTTGCCATTTTCTTTCACTCCTTTTTATTCTCGGTATCAGCCCTTGACTGCGCCGCCGGTAACGCCTTCTACGTAGTAGCGCTGCAGGCACATGAACAGTATAACGACGGGGATGGCAACTACAACGCCGCCTGCGCAGAACATCGTATAGTTCTGGTTGATCTGGTCAAGGCTCAGCCAGTTGTTCAAACCGACGGCAACGTTCATGCCCATCTGGTCGTTCATTGAAATGTATCTTGCAAAAACGAAGTCGCCCCACGGCGCCATGAACGCGGTCAGGACCGTGTAGATGACGATCGGCTTTGCAAGCGGCAGGATGATCTTGTAAAGCACCTGTGCACGGGTTGCACCGTCAACGCGAGCTGCTTCATCGAGCGATTTCGGGATCGTGTCGAAGAAGCCCTTGGAGACGTAGTAACCCATGCCGGAGGAGGCGATGTAGACAAGGATCAGGCCGGGAACAGCATGCGCCTGAGTAAGACCGAGGTCTTTGAGAACGCGGTAAAGGATGATCATCGCCAGGATGCCGGGGAAGAAACCGAGCACGAGCATGAACTTCATCAGGGGCTTGCGCATCTTGAAACGGAAACGGGAAAGCGCATAGCTCATGCAGAGGACGATGATCGTCTGAAGGATCGCGGTAAACAGCGCCATGATCAAGGTGTTAAGATACCATCTCGGGAAGTTCGTGGAAAACAGCCTCGTATAGTTGTCGATGCCCCAGGTGTGCGGGATAACGTAGCCGACGGGATGAGTTTTTTCAACGCGGAAGCTCTGCAGGATGATACAGACGAACGGAATCAGCCAAACGATACTCATGATAACGAGCAGGATATGGATAAAGGTGTTCGAGATCGCATTCGCAGCGCGGATGCCCATGTGGCGCCTTGCAAGGTCGTCATACTTGCCCGCGGCTAACTTGCGGTTGTAAACCGCTGTGGAGTCGAGCTTGATAATGCCGACGATGAGCAGTACGACCGCAACGATGAACAGGATAACGCCAAGCACTGCAAGCAGTACGCAGCCGAAATTATCCGGGTTGATGGGGAAGGGGTGAATGATCCTGCGGCAGATGGTCATTAAAGTATCCATAAAGCTGCCGCCGGATTTGAGCAGCTTGCGGATCCAAAAAACTATGCCAACGTCCGCCGCGATCATAACGGCACTTGCGATAAGCATTGCAATGCCGGATGAATAACTCTTTTTCTTTCTCATTGGAAATCCTCCTCATTCTTAACGGAGGGCAGCAGGTTGTAAACGATCAGCGCGATCACGGAGACGACGACGAACACCATGATACCAACGACGGACGCAAGGTAATACTGCGCTTCCGCACCGGTGGTGATCTTGAACAGCCAGGTGATCAGAAGATCGGTCGAGCCGACGGAGCCTGCCGCACTCGATGCAGCGGGATTGGTCGGTCCACCGCCCGTCAAAAGGAAAATAACGTTGAAGTTATTCATGTTTCCGATAAAGCTCGTCAGCAGATACGGGCCCGTGATGAACAGAATATAGGGAAGAGTGATCTTCCTGTACTGCTGCCAGGGGCTTGCGCCGTCGATCTTTGCGGATTCGTAGAGATCCTGAGGAATATTCATGAGGATACCGGTCGCCATGAGCATCAGATACGGGATACCGATCCAGATATTGATCAGTATGACCATGACTCTTGCCCAGGTCGCGTTCTCCCAGAACGGCAGAGCCTTTGTTATCAGGCCCAGACCCTCTGGGCCGAGTAACAGGTTTATAAGGCCGTTCTTCGCGAACATCTTTGAAACGTAGAGCAGTGAAATGAACTGCGGGATCGCGATAGTCATAACAAGGATGGTCCTCCAGACTTTCTTGAGCCGGATGCCCTTCTTGTTGATCATCATTGCCACCAGCATACCGAGGAAATAGTTCGTGGCAGTGGCAAAGAAAGCCCAGATCAGCGTCCACACGAGGATCTCACCGAAGGTGGCGGCATAGCTCTGTCCGCCGCCCGCAGCCTTCCAGGAGAGCATCGTATTGAAATTTTTGAGGCCGACCCAGGTGAATAGGTTGTTGTAATAACCGTCGTGTGTGCCGTCGTAGTTCGTGAACGCAACGAGGATCATGAAAACGATAGGAAGCACGGTGAAAATTATAATACCGGTCATGGGCAGAGCGAGCAGCGTCTTGTGGAAATTGTCGTCCACCATGGAATGAAGATCGTCTTTGCCGCTCTTGAGCTTTTTGCCGGAACGGAGGATCTCCTCAGCTGTCTTGTTCTGTTTGACGTTAACACGCCAGGTGTATATGAATGCGATGATGAAGAAGATCGTCAAGACGCCGTACAGCAGGATCTTGAACGAGTTATCGTGGTAAGTCGTAACGTATTGGTCGTAGACCTCATTGTATTCAACAGACGGCCCCTGCTTACCGAGCGAGGGCAGCAGGCCGAGCCAATGCCCGCCTGCAACGATCATGTAGCCGATGAAGACGATTTCGAACAAAAGGAAAAGCAGACCGCGAAGGATCTGCCCGCGGGCGAGGCAGCCGAAACCCATCACAAGATATGAGAGCTTGGTTTTGAAATCGCCCTGAACGAAGGTTTGCCAAATATCCTTGAATTCATTACCAATGGCGCTTGCGCCTTTGCCGATGCCGGCGCCGATCTTCTTGATGAAGTTCCAGATCGCTCCGGGTATGCCGGTGAAGAAGCGAACGATGCGGTAACCGAATTTCTTGAATTTGGAAAGCTTCAGATACTCCAAATCGCTAAGTTTTCTCATGTTTACCCCCGTTTACTAACAAAGGTCGGAGCCGTTGCCGGCTCCGACCTAAACCAGATTACTGAGATCCGATTAAAGCAACCAGCTTTAAGTGTTGGATCAATTGGAAAGGATTATTCAGCGGGAACAAGGGTGATAGTCTCAGCTGCGATGTCAAGGTGGACCTTGTAGGTGCCGTCAGCTTCGACCTTGAGGTTATCGCCGTTCAGGCCGTTGACGCCGTAGTTGACGTCCCAGCTTGCGCCCTGACGGACCTTCAGCTCTTCGTCAGCGTGAAGCTCCATCGCTTCGCTCTCATAGACGCCCTCGGAAACCCGAGTCATGGGGAAGTCCTTATCCCAGTTGCTGCCGCAGATAGAGCCGATAACGCTCCAAGCTTCCTTCGCCTCTTCGCTCATGTTGAACAGACCGTCGATCTTTGCCTTGTAGTTGTCAAGAGCTGCCTGGAGACCTGCCTCGTCGGTAGCGGCCTTGACGTCATCGCCGATGACCTTTGCGATATCCCACCAGGAACCGTGGATCTGGCCCTGAGGAATAGAATAGGGAGCCTGTGCGAGCAGAGCCGCAAGACCGGGGTTGGCCTGGACAGCTTCGCTTGCCTGAGCGTTCTTGTTGGAGGGACCCCAGCTGAGCTCATTGAAGCGCTCCATCTGGCATGCTTCCGCGGTCAGATACTGAGCGAGCTTGTGGAGAGCGGCGGACTTAGCGGCGTCGGTCTGGGGCTTGACACCCAGCAGCTTGCAGCCGTTGTAGGAGCCGAGGTGATAGCTCTGGCCGTCTACTTCGAAGGAAGGCAGGTCGGCAACGCCCATGTTGTCGCCGAGGATGCCCTTAACGGTCTCATAGTCCCAGGTGCCGGTAACGACGATAGCGGAACCGGAGTCGAAGTCGGAACCCTTGGAGGAGCTGACATGGCATTCGCTGTCGAGCAGCTTCTTCATGCCCTTAACAGCGATGAGGCCTTCGGGGGAATCAAAGGTGTCGGTAACGTCGGTGTATGCGCCATCCTTATCGGTGGTCCATTCGGACTTGCAGCCGGTGGCGAAGAAGAAGGAAGCAAGATACCAGGCGGAAGTCTGGAGCTCGAAGGAGAAGTACTTCTGATTGTCTTCGCAGTCCTTGATCAGCGCCTCGAGGCTGTCGATATCGGTCTCGGGGATAACGCTCTTATCATAGTACATGAAGTAGCCGTTGTCGGAGGTGAGGGGGTATGCCCAAAGCTCATCGCCAACGGTAGCCGCAGCAACAACGCTTGCGTCGTTCGCATCGCGAACGGTCTGCGCAGCCTGAACGCCCAGCTTGGAAAGTGCGCTGGCCTGAACGAGGCGAGCGAACTGGTCCTGTGCGAAGCAGTAGATGTCGCCGCCTGCTTCGACGTCGGTGATCATGTTGGTGCCCGCATCAGCTTCGCTGACGGGCTGGATGGTGGCATTGAACTTAATGCCGTCGGTGTTGGTCTCGTTGAACTTGTCGATCTGAGTCTTGGTCAGCTCAACAGCTTTGTCTGCGACCCAAACGGTGATGTCGTAGGTGCCGCCCTGAGGAGCGGGAGTGTTGCCCTGCTCACCCGGCTTGGTGCAGGCGACGAGGCCTACTGCCATGACGAGTGCGAGTGCGATTGCCAAAAACTTTTTCATTCTGAAACCTCCTGATGAATTATCTTTCAGCAAAAGTTTATTCGGTTCGAATGTACTAGCGGGACCTTCTTCGGGCTCCGGAACTTCCATCCTTATCCACTTGATAATATACATCAAACAGCAAAGAATGTCAACAAAATCTTTGGCATTATAAGCCAAATATAATAGGAGTGCGATCCCGGCCGGAAACGGGATATAGCAATACGTCGCCTTCTGTCCGGACAGTATAACATAATGCCGTATCACTGTTTTCGGAAAATATATAAAAAGCAGCCGGCGTTCCGGCCGGCTGCAAACTGCGTTGAGTGCTCGTCAGTTCATTGAATTAAGCATCGCATCGTCGATCTTGCCCCATGCGCCGTTGCCTTCTCCGGCGCACTTTACGCAGATGCCTACGGTCAAGGTCTGCCCCTCGGCGACCTCGATACCGGTCACGGTGCCGGTGTGCCATTCGTTGTAAACGGTGATCTCCATCTCCGCACGGCCGACCTCCACTCCGTCCACGAGCACGTATGCGTAGATCTCGGTATCGCCCGCATCTCCGCCCATGATCGAGATAGAATACTTATAGGTACCGGCCTCGAGACCTGCAACGGGCTGCTCGAGCCTGAAATCAACACTGTTTTTCGCCGCACTCCAGAAATGCATATGAAACTGTCCGGTCTTCGAGTCCGTGATCTTGTCCTCAACGTAAAGCTCGTCCGCACGACCGTATTCCGTGATCCTCCACGGCGAAAGCTCACCGCTCTCAAAACCAGGGTTTTCAAGGAAGTTGAACTCGATCACGTTTAGGAAGCAATGCGCCGTCAGTCCATCCGCATCGCCTGCGATCTCGTAGCTGCTCAGTTTACTCGCCATATTCTCGAGCTCTGCGTCGGTCACGTTCCAGGTCACGGGAACGGGCTGCCTGCTGTCGTCGGTCATGATCGCGTTCACAGTTTCGGGCAGTTCGATCCTGCTGTTGATATTGGAAAACAGCGTAACGTCCTCAAGTGCGTCCGCCTTAACTTCGACCTCATTGCCGTAGCGTACGAGGTTGAATACACGCAGCGATTCGAGCGGCTTTCCATAGGGATCGAACATTGCCTGATTGTCGACCGCGCAGCCGCCGTAGTATTTGCCGGCGTCATTGGGATCATAGCCTGATGCATAGCTCGAAGCCCAGCCGGAGCCGTACTTCTGCCAGAGCGCGCTGTTCGCCTCGAAGCTTTCGTGCCCGACGGTGATCCAGGTGCCCTCCCAGTAAACAACGCCGATCCCGTTCTCGGTTTTGTTCACAACTGTATCGATAACGTTCCTCACGAGGTTCGCCTGTCCCTGAACGCTGAAAGGATAATCCTTCGCGAAGGTCCCGCCTTCACCGATGGTATTACCGGAAAAGTCGCTGTCCTCGGCGGTGTAGGCATAGCTCGTTTCCATGACCATCACCTTTTTATTATAGGTCTTCGCAATATTCGAGAGCACCGAGGCAAGATTGTCGAGAGTTCCATGCCAATAGGGATAATAGGAAGAAGCGAAAACGTCGTAGTCCACGCTGTAGTAGGAGAGCTTTTTCGCGTAATCCTCATAGCTGCCCGCTTTCTCGGGGTTCGCAAAATGCAGCGCGACGAGCGCTTCGGGGAAGACCTCGCGAACTGCTTTTGAACCTGCCTGCATCAGATACTGAATATTGAACCAGGTCGTCTCTCCGCACAGCGAGCCGTTCGTTTCATTGCCGATCTGTACCATGCCGACGTCGACCTTCGCCTTTTTCAGCTTTTTAAGGCAGTCCTTAACGTAATCGTAGGTCGCGTTGGTCTTTTCTTCAATACTCATATTCGCCCACGCACGAGGGACCATCTGCTTACCGGGATCCGCCCAAAAGTCGGAAAGATGGAAGTCAACGAGAAGCTTCATCCCGACCGCGGTCGCGCGCTTTCCGATCTCTACCGCTTTATCGATATCGTTGTTGCCTCCGCCGAAGCCTCGTCCATCCTCATCATAGGGATCGTTCCAAACCCGGACGCGGATCGTATTCACACCGTTCTCCGCAAGCGTGCGGAATACGTCCTGCTCAACGCCGGCGAAATTATAATACCTGACGCCGCTCTGTTCCTCCGTAATGACGGAGGATGCATCCATGCCGAGAATAAAGTCATCAGGCATGTTTTCAACCTTTTTTACGTAGAGCGAGCTGCCGTCGATCTTTTCGGTCGGCACTGCACTCTCAGGTCCTTTGGTACAGGCGCAGGCAAAAAGCATCATTGCGGCAAGTCCTCCGGCGATAAGCTTTTCGATCGTTTTCATAGTCTTTTCCTTTCAATAATTGAATTATGGCAGAGTGAGCAGCTTTTCTGCAATGCTGACGGCGGCGGAATCCCTCCCGTCATTCCAAACGCCGATGTGCATGGACTTTTTATTAAAGCAAAGATAATAGTTTTCGTTCGGATAAAGGTGTTCACCGCTCTGATCGACGAAGTCCAGAAAGCTTTGCGCCGCACCCTTACCGCTTTCGGCGTCGTAGACACATACACCGTAGACCTCTCCGCCGTCAGTAAACAGGGCTCGTCCTTCAAACGCATCTTCGGGAACGACCTGAAGGCGATCAAAGTTTTTAGCGAGGTCGCTTGCGGAGAGAATGTACATATCTGCGTTGTCCGCTTCATCCGCAAGGAATGCGGCATATTCAAACGGATGGACCTTGATCATCTTTATCCCATCCGGGAGTTCGGCTGACAGCGCTTTTTCAAGTGCGGCGTCATCAACAGCAGGGACGTTAACAAACAGCATGACCTTGCGCTTTGCGGTCGTATCGTTCAAAAAAGTGAAGACCCATGACCAAAGCAGCACGGAAACAAGCAGCCACAGTACGTATCGGTGAAGGTTCGAAAGGATCTTTCTAATTACGCGCATCTTCTTCACCCTCCTCGTAAGCCGCGATGAAGCCGTGAACACTGTACGCGCGAACTGCCTTTGCCGCGTTGAAAAGAGATCTCTTTTTGTCATACAGCTGCAGCGATGTCACCCGCGGTGCACCGGCAACATTCACACGCACCATCGAAACGCCTCGCTTGACCAGCAGCCGCTCGTTTGTGAGCGTAAACTTTCCGTCAACAGCGTTCCGCTCGCCTTCGAGCACGGCTTTTGTGTGTGCGATCGCACGCCGCACTTCCGCAACGGCAAAGTGCGCCAAAGAGATCACGACCCAACCGCCTATCGTTGACGCACATATCGTATAGAGCAACATTCTTTTCTGATCATACGTGCGTGAAAGGATGCAGAACAGCACGCACACGGCAAACGTGAGCACGCCGAAAATGACGGCGGCTGCTGTATAGCGCCGCTCCTTCTTTTTAAGGCGGGGGATATCATCCGCGCTGTAGAGCTCAATAACGTGTCGTTCCATAACTTGATTATAACACAGAAAGTGAAGTTTTCAAGCGGAAATTGACCTTGCTTGCTTGACAACTGCCTCCGGTGTGATGTACCATAATAAACAGAATATATTGCGGTCATATGCATTTGCAGACCGCAGGCTCTCACGGGGGTAAAGATATGAAATCCATCAAAACGCTGTTCACACTGCTCCTTGCGGTATGTATGCTTGCATCCGTTTGCTGCACGAAAGCCGGAAGCAAAAACGCCGAATATGCTGTAAAGGATGAAAAACTGAGCTTTGAAGGCTTTACCGAGGGGCCGGACCGTGTTTTTTATGAGATATTTGTCGGCTCGTTCTCCGATTCGGACGGCGACGGAGTGGGCGATCTTAGAGGGATCATCGATCGCATGGATTACCTTAACGACGGCGACCCGAACTCCGGCTTGTCACTCGGCGTAGAGGGGCTTTGGCTCTCACCGATATTCACTTCGCCTTCATACCATAAGTATGACGTGACGGATTATTATGAAGTCGATCCGCAGTTCGGCACAGAGGCCGACCTCAAAGAGCTCATCGATACGTGCCACGAGCGCGGCGTATACGTGATCCTCGACCTGCCGATCAATCATACAGGCCGGAAAAACGCGTGGTTCAAATCCTTCCTCACTGCGCACCAGCAAAAGAATACGACGGATCCCTACTACAATTTTTACACTTGGTACGATGCCGAAAAGGAGTCTGCTCCTGCTGGCCGCGCATTCAGCCAGCTGCTCGGCACCGATCATTTCTATGAGTGCAATTTCTCCGGCGATATGCCGGAACTCAATTTCGACGATCCGCTTGTTCGCAGGACTGTCGTCGAGGTCGCGGAGCATTATATCGATCTCGGTGTGGACGGGTTCCGCTTTGATGCGGCAAAATACGTTTACTTCGGGGATCATAATGCGAGCCTTGCTTTCTGGAAAGAGTACCTCGGAACGCTCCGCGCAAAGAAGCCGGATCTTTACACCGTTGCGGAAGTCTGGGATGGCGACGGGATCACTGACATCTATTTTGAAGCTACCAACTGCTTCAACTTCACGATCTCTCAATCCAGCGGACTGATTGCGGACACGGCGAAGAAGGGCGACGTTAACAAGTTCACTGCATATATCGAGAAGTATCAAGACAAGGTCAAGTCAAAACGCAGCGATGCCGCGATAACGCCGTTCATCACAAATCACGATATGGACAGAGCCGCAGGTTTCCTGACTGTCGCAAGCGGCAGCATGCAGATGGCGGCGAACTTATATATCCTCGGCCCGGGTACGCCGTTCATCTATTACGGTGAAGAGCTCGGCATGCGCGGATCGAGGGGCGGTGAGAATACCGACGCCAACCGCCGCCTGGCAATGCTTTGGGGTGACGACGATAAAGTCTCGGATCCGGTAGGCTCAACTTACAGGGCCGCAAACCAGATCGACACTACCGTCGCCGACCAGAAGAAGGACGAGAACAGCCTATACAACTATTATAAGAAGCTGATCATGCTGCGCCGCGCCAACCCCGAGATCGGCAGCGGTGATTATAAGGCGCTTGCTCTCAACGGAACGAAAGTGGGCGGCTTTATCTCAACAAAGAACGGCAGCTCCGTGCTCGTTCTTCACAACACCACCATCTCTTCCGAAACGATCGATCTTTCGTCGATCCCCGGAATAAACGTTTCGGAGATCCGCGGCTTCATAGGAATGGAAGGTGCGGAGCTCAACGGGTCTATACTGACACTTGGCGCACAAACGAGCGTAGTACTTAAGTGATGTAATACGAGCAAGATCCCGGGGGAAGACCTCCGGGGAAGACCTCCGGGATCTTTATACTTCACAAACGCACAGAATATGATATAATGAAGCGGTGCGAGATCAATGAGCCTGCCGTTTAAGAAAGGTTTAAGCTCTTCGTGATAGTATCACTATATTAAGTGAGCATCCTGGGATACCGGGCTGCTTTGAAAGGTATCAACGCAATATGAAACATCTAAAATCCATAGTAATGAGTCTGCTTGCCGCGGCATTGCTGTTCACGGCGTTTGCCTGTACGCCCGGCGGCAGCAACACCCCCACGGCGGACCCGAATCCCGGCGAGACAGCAGCCCCGGTCACACCTTCGGTGGATATTCCCGTCACCGATCCGGAAAACAGCAGCCTCGAAACAAACGACGCTTTTTCAATAACTGTAAACGAAGGCGCGGAGCCAAACAAAAACGGCTCGGTCTATACCATATCGGCTGCGGGAGAATACGTGCTGAGCGGAAGGCTTGAAAACGGGCAGGTGGTCGTGAGCGCGCGCAGCGAGGATGAAGTAAGGATCGTCCTCAACAACGCATACATTTCCTCTGTGTCATCGTCACCGATACTTGCAAGGAGCGGGAAAAAGATCACCGTAAAATCAGAAACGGACAGCTATAACGTTATAAAATACACTCCGAGCGTTGAACCGGGTGATTACGACGCGGCAATATGGGCCGATACAGATCTTAAGATGTCCGGCCATGGAACGCTCATCGTTTCATCGACCTGTGCAGGCATCAAGACCAAGGACGACCTTTCGGTGAAAAACGTAGCTCTCAAAGTCGCGTCAGTTGGCAACGCGCTTCGCGGGAGCGATTCCGTCTGCATCGAATCGGGCACGCTTTTGCTGATCTCAAGCGAAACGCATGGCATAAAAACCTCCAATACGGATGTATCCTCAAAGGGCAATCAGCGCGGAACGGTGCTTATCACTGGCGGCAGCGTTTGCATCATGTCGGCCAACAATGGCATTTCGTCGGCGTATAACACACAGATCGCGCAGGATACGGAGATCGAATGCTCGGTCGCCGTATATGCCGGGGCTTACGCAGGCTTTGGCAGCGACGCCGCGATGGGTATATGCGCGGATAACGAGATAATCATATCCGGCGGCGAACTGAACGTCCACAGCGTCGGTGACGGCCTGCATGCGAACGCCGATAAACGCCTTGAAAACGGCAGCAATTCCGTTGGCAATATAACTGTTTCAGGCGGAACGGTAGGGATCGAATGCGATGATGACGCGCTCCATGCCGACGGAAGCTTTACCGTTTCAAACGGGGCGATCGCGGTTACAAGATCCCATGAAGCGCTTGAAGCGAACGTGATCACTGTTTCCGGCGGTACGGTCAGCCTGTACGGCGAGGACGACGGTATCAACGCTCAGAAGGGCAGGGAAGAAGCGCTTGTAAACATTACAGGCGGCACGCTGCAGGTCACGGTGCCGGATGGCGGAGCGGATGCGATCGACTCGAACGGCGACTTAACCATGTCGGGCGGTCTCGTGCTTCTGCGCTCCGGCGCGTCCCAGGCGGGCACCGCGGGTTCAGTTGAGGTAAAGGGCAGAGTCATCGTCACCGGCGGCACGATAGCTGCGATCGGCGGTATTGCAAGCACGCCTACGTCGGATTCGATCAATAACGTGATCTCATCGGGCACAGTGCTCCCGGCCGGCAGCTACACAGTTTCCGATGCTTCCGGGAATACAGTGCTGAGCTTCAGCCTTGATGCAGAACACAATTCATTCTGGTTTGCATCCGACAGGTTTGAGCTCAACGAAAGCTACTCCCTTAGCAGCGGCGGAACTGCGGTCGCGTCATGGACGCAGTCTGCGCAGACAGTTCATACAACAAATTAATAAACATGATCAAAACGCCCGGATCGCTCCGGGCGTTTTCCGTTTAAGCAACGATTTGTTTATTAGAACCTGCCAACTGTATTACCGCTGTTGCCGTTCAGAATTCCAAAAACGGATGCGAGCTCCGGATGGGCTGCCGTAAGCATGACAACAGCAAGGTTGTCCTGACTGTTGTCGCTTTTTGAAAGCTTATGTATTCTAATGAAACACAGCACATACAGGGCGATAAGCATCACGTAGAAAAAGATGTAAGCGAGAACAGAATCGATGCTGAGACAGAAATCATAAGTGCCATGAATGATAACAGGCACGATGAGGCTCAGTGCAAGCAGCCATCCGAGGCTGACGGAGTTGAAATGAGCGTTCATGTTACGGCAGGCGACCGTTCCGCTTTTTACAAGGCTGCCTTCCGCTCTGCGAACGAATCTGTACAGATGCCATAGCGTATAGAAATACCCCATGAAGACTGCGTTGAACATATGGCCGGGCACTGCGGAATACGAACGAACCAGCGCTGTTTGCAGACCGTAGGTAAGAACGTACTGAACATTCTCGTATGCGGCAAACCCCAGCGAAACGAAAACCGCGTAGATAAGCCCGTCGAACAGGCTGTTGAAATGTCGGCTGTTTCTTGTTAACAAAAACAGTGCGAGCCATTTAAGACCTTCTTCAACAAGCGCGACTCCGAAGTAGTTATCCAGCACATGGTATGCGTAGTACGGGCCTGCCTGCATGTAAAGCTCACCGTTTTCAACGATCATCGAGCCTGCGAACATGCTGTTCAGCGCGCTTTCGATACCGCGTTCGAGCAAAAGGGCGGGGAAGCAGCAGAATGCACCCGCTGCAAACAGCAAAAGTAAAAACCAGATAGGCTCCTTTTCATTTCTGTCTTTTATATAAACGTATATGCACAGTGCAATTGCCGGGAGCAATCCGGCAGCGATCAGAACCAAATCGTTTGTACCCATTTTGTTCTCCTGCATTCATGGAATCCGACCAAGCGTACGAAGTATCGCCGAACAACACCATTATATTAACACAACCAACCAGGTTTGGCAACGATTAACACGGATTGAAACAATACACAGGCCGTGATATAATCAGAAAACGATGAAAGGATCGCGATGATGCATATGAAAGACGATACGGGCATTGATTACTGCTCTGCAAACGCGGAGACCATAGATCGATGGATAGACGAAGGCTGGGAATGGGGCATACCAATATCCCATGAGACCTTTGAACGGGCAAAGCAAGGCGATTGGAACGTTCTGCTGACGCCAACAAAGCCCGTGCCGCATGAATGGTTCGGCGAGCTCCGCGGGAAAAAGCTGCTCGGTCTGGCAAGCGGCGGGGGACAGCAGATACCTGTGTTCGCAGCGCTCGGAGCGGATTGCACCGTGCTCGACTATTCAAACAAGCAGCTTGAAAGCGAGCGCTTTGTGGCCGACAGGGAAGGCTATTCGGTCCGAATAATAAGGGCAGATATGACCAAACGCCTGCCTTTTGAGGATGGGGAGTTCGATATCATCTTTCATCCGGTCTCAAACTGCTACGTGCGGGACGTGCTTCCTATCTGGAAGGAATGCTTCCGTGTACTGAAAAGAGGCGGTGTGCTGCTGTCTGGCACTGATCATTTTGTAAACTATCTTGTTGATGAAGACGAAGAGCGAATCGTAAACCGGCTCCCATTCGACCCGATAGCAAACGCCGACCAGATGAGGCAGCTTACACAGACCGATTCGGGCATTCAGTTTTCACACACGATCACGGAGCAGATAGGCGGGCAGCTAAAAGCGGGCTTTATCCTGACTGATATCTATGAGGACACAAACGGATCCGGAAGGCTGCATGAGCTGAACGTCCCGACGATGCTCGCCATGCGCTCGGTCAAACCGTGACCATTAGGAGGGATCATGATCTATTCGGAAAAATACAGACCAAGAGTATCGGACTTTGATAAAACCGGAGCGCTTTCGCTCGAAGCGATCCTTGAAATGGCGGAGGATCTTGCCTCGCATCATTCGGCGACAGCGGGCGATATGGTTCTTGAAGGCCAGCGCAGGGGCGTTTCCTGGGTGCTCCTTGAATGGCGCGTGGAGATCGCCTCCCGCCCGGAGGGCGACTGCGTCTTGAACGGCACCACGTGGGTCCGCGGCAAAGCCCGTTCCAGCATTTGCGAAAGGGATATGGTCTTTTCGGACACAGCCGGGAACGAACTTATAAAAGCGGAGGCAAAGCTTGCAATGGTGGACATTGCGGCGGGCAGATTTGCGCGGATCGATGAAAAGCTGTTATCTCCGGAGTTCCTTGAGGAGAGGTATCTTTTCAATGACGAGCTGCCGCGCATGCGCCCCTGCGATGATTATGACTTTGAGGTCAGACCGATGCTGCGAGAAAGCGACCTTGATCTGAACGGTCATGTGCATAACACAAAGTACCTTGCCCTCGTTATTGAAGCGCTGCCGGGCGGAGCTGAAACAGCAAGGCTCGTTTCCTCTATGCGCATAGCATATCTGAAGCCTGTCAAGGACTGCCTTTCCGTTGTTATCAAGGCAAAGCAAACTGAGCAGGGCATAGCATTTGCGATCATGAACGGCGAGCTGCTGTGCAGCCTTATCGAGTTTGGACTCCGTTCGGGAGAATAAGCAAAAACAAAAAAGCGTTCCCAAAGCGGGAACGCTTTTTTGCCGAGCTTCAATAGCTGCTGAGTTCATTGACAATCGAATCAAACGCGCCGTATTTAGCGCCAAGTATGATTAGCGCGATGTAGATGATGAAGAGGATCGTCATTATGATGCCGACGATGATGCCCGCAATGCTCAGCTTACGGCCGATGCTCGCCTGCCTGCTGTATGCGCCGCCGGTGAATGATTCAAAGTTCTTTGCTTTATTGAGGCCGACAGCGGAGAAAATAATACCGAGTATGCTCAGGAACATGGTCAGAGCGAAGGACAGACCGAGAATACCCCAGATAAGAACGGGAGTGGGGCTGCCCATCGGACCTTCGTAGGTGGAAGCGGCGGTGACGTTCTGCTCTTCACCGCTAATAAGCGCACCGCAATTGGGGCAGAAGCGGGTGTTCTCGTTGATCTGAGAACCGCATTTTTCACAATACATTTGTTTTTCCTCCTAGGGGATGATTATAATTACAGCGATGCCAGAAAATCCGTAACGGCACCGTCGTATTTATCGGGGTCGGTAATGCGGAGCCTCGAATGCCAGCCGTGATCGAACCAACAGATCGATTTGTTTTCTGACGGGCAGCGCTCATAAAGCTCCTGAGCTTTGTCGGGCGTGGAGAAAAAGTCCTCGCGGCTGTGCAGGAACCGGATCGGTCTGCACATGTTCACGATCCGCTTTTTCGGGCCGTCGGTAACTACGTTTGCGCCGCTGAAAACACGGATATGCAGCATGACCTCATAAAGGAAGGGGAAGATAGGCCTCCTGTCGTAGAGCATGTGGTTCCTGCAGGAATCATAGAAACACTGATACATGCCGTCGGCAATGACGCCGGCTACATAATCGGGGCATTCCTTTGCGGTGGCCGTGAACAACGCGGTCGAAGAACCGATGCAGACGCCGTGTAAAACGATCCTCTTGATCCCGAATTCGTCGTGAAGCAGCTTTGACCAGGCGATCACGTCACGATATTCCTTGTATCCGAGCGAATTGATCTTTCCCTCGGAGCGGCCGTGCGCACGGGCGTCGATCGTGAGCACGTTCCAACCTGCACGGCGATAGGGCTCGGCATAGTGATAGGAATACGTGCAGGATTCCATGCGTCCCGGGAGGATGATGACGGCGTTTTCACCGCCGAAATCGAAGTATTCTCCAACGAGCCGAAGCCCGTCGCTTTTTACCTCCACGTCCTTTTTATAACCGGCGTATGCTGCGCCCCATTCATCGGCCTGCGCATACAGGCGAACGTACTCTTCATCATCGGGCATACTCGGATTGCGGCCCCATTTTTCGGTATCGGTGCGAACGAGCAGGACCGAATAAATGACGTATGCGATGACGAGTGTCGGCAGTACGAACAGAAACATTATTGCAAGAAATATCCAAAGAACTATCTCCATTGCCACACCTCAAATGATGCCGACTATCCAGTCATAGATCTCCTGACCGCCCCACTCGAAATTGATCTCGAGAAGCGGCCAGCGTTCAGCGATGCGTTCCGCGATCTCGGCCTCGGCGGAAACGTCAGGCCTGATGCCGCGGAATATAACGAGGTTTTCACAGTCTTCGATATCCGGAACGCGGCTGAGACCGTCGATAAGGGCAGAAACGTCGTCCTTTGCTGCACAGAGCAGCTCGTCGTCCATAACGGCGATCGGCTCGCCTTCCTTGCATCTCGTGCCGTTGCCGGCGTAGTTCTTGGCGGCCGAAGCAACACACATCGTCCGTATGCTGGAGATGCCAAGCTGCATCTGTCTGAGGCGCATCTCGATATCGGTACTGTCCTGAACGTCCATCGCAAGCGCGTAATAGCCCTCGGCAAGCGTGCTCGCGGGCAGGATATGCACGTTATCAGCGCCTGAAAGTCCAACGGCCTGCTGCGCTGCAAGCATCATATTCGGCCCGTCGGGCAGAATGACGATCGCATCCGCGTCAGCTGCTTTGATCGCGGCAACGAATTCCTCTGAAGATGCGTTCATCGTCGCTCCTCCGTCGAGGATCGTGTCACAGCCGAGATCGCGGAAAATACGTTTGCTGCCTTCGCCGTTAACGACCGCAATGACGGACAGCAGCTTGTGGACCTTGGGCGTCTCCGGAACAGCAGGAGCATTTGCCTTTTCAACGAATTCGTTGTGCTGCAGCTGCATGTTTTCCAGCTTGAAAGTCAGAAATTCGCCGTATTGCTGTGCAAACTCGATTATCGGCGCGGGAGTTTTCGTATGCACGTGTACCTTCACGCGAAGCCCATCCTGCACGACCACCAGCGAATCGCCGTGTTTTTCAAGTACCCGAAGCAGCCTGTCGGAACTGAAATCCTTGCGGTACCCGGGCTTTTTCATCAGCTGAAGGATGAATTCCGTGCAGTAGCCCTCTATAAAGTCGCTGTTTTCATTAAAACGCGAAAGATCGGGCTGAGCAGCGGAGTGCGCGGGAACTGAAACGGACGGGGCTGCAGGAACCTCGTCGATCTCCTCGCCGGTAAGCTTAGCAAGCATACCGCGAACGATCGAGATGTACCCCTTCGCGCCGCTGTCCACAACGCCCATCTCGGCAAGGACCGCAAGCTTGGCCGGGGTCTGTTCAAGGCTGACCTCCATCGCCGCAAGATATGCTTCAAGCAGCGTTTCGATGTCCTCCGGGCGTTTCTGCAGCTTTGCCGCCTGCTCGATCCCTTCGCGTGCAACGGTCAGGATCGTACCCTCGACGGGCTTGATGACGGATTCGTAAGCCGCTTTGTAGCCGCGGATGAATGCGTTGCGCAGCTGCACGGGGGAGCACTGAGAACAGCGGGAGAGCTCAAGATATATACCCTTGAAAAGCTGAGAGAGGATCACGCCGGAATTGCCTCTTGCACCGAGCAGCATCCCGCTCGACAGCGCTTTGAGGTATTCGTTCAAAAGCTTGTTCTCCGGTGCGCAGCGGATGCCGTTTTCAAGTGTCATGCGCATATTCGTCCCGGTATCGCCGTCGGCAACGGGGAAAACGTTAAGCGTGTTTATTTCTTTTTCGCAATGGATCAGGCTGTTAAGGCCGGTGCGTATCATCGCCTCAAACAGCAGTCCATCGATCCTTTTAGTGCTCATCAGTCAGTTACTTTTCTTTCTTGCCGAGTTTAAGCAGTTCCTTCGGCAGTATGAACGTGAGAATGAATGCGATCACCGTGCCCGCGGCGGCGATAAGGGTCATATAGGCGATAGCAGGAACGCCGGTTGCATTTTCGGACGCCTTCTTCAGCGCAGTCAGCACGATGCCGGTACCGATACCGGTCGCAACGCCGGCAAACAAGCCCTGCACTGCAAAGTACATAGCGGAGTTCGTAACGCCGGTGCGCTCCTCCTCGTCCGCTGCAAGCTGGGATGGGATGGAGTAAGCAACGGCGAACATCGCGCCGATAGCGAAGGAGCTGATAAGGCCGGATACGACCGAGAATATCGTCTTGGTCTGTCCGCCCTCCATGCGGCCGATGAAGAACATCGCGATCATGCCGATGGTGAAGGCGATAAGCGTATAACGGAACGCAGCGCCGAAACCGTGGTTCTTAATGATCTTGTTATAGAGCATCAGCGTCAGCGGGACAGGTGCGAACGCACAGATCATAACGAGCATCATATTCATCCCCACGGAGGAGAAGTATTCGTTGATGCCTCCGAGGAAGAGCTGTACGCTGAAGGTCATGAATGAATAGACTATCATCCACTTGATGAACGTCTTGTTTTTGAAGGTATAGCGCAGCGAGGAGAAAAGATGCACGGAATGCGCCTTTACCTCGTTCGCATTGACGCTGTCGATATCGATGGAAGACTCCTCTTTGATCATGAACAGCGGGATGAGCATCGTCAGCACGAGCGGGAGCACGATGAGTGCAACGGTACGGATATTGATACCGTTGAGCAGCATACGCACGACGACGTAGCCGAGGATGAAATAGAGGATATCGCACACGGACTTGGTGTTGGAGATCAATCCGCGTTCCTGTTCGGTCTCAACGATCTCGGTGAAGGTAGCGTAATAAGTGACCATCGTCAGCGTGTAGAAGCTGTAGAAGATGCAAAGCAGAACGCCGTAGTAGATCGTGTTGAGGAGCGTCGCGCCGTAGGGATTGGGAACGACGAGGAAGAGCAGGTAAGCCACGATCATCGGCACGAGACCGATGATGAGCGACGGCCTGCGGCGGCCCCATTTGGACTTGAGCTGGTCGGTGAAGGACGCCATGGGGATATCGATAACGCCGTCGACGATCTTCGCGATGAGCACGAAAATGCTCCAGACAGCAGCGATAACGAGGTCCTTCCCGGCGAAAGTCTGGAACGGGACGTCCTTCGCGGCGAAACCGCCCGCGATGAGCGCACTGCAAAGGTACGAGCCCATCATCAGGTTCAACATGTTAACGCCCATGCCGGAAACGGCATAGAGCATCATCTGCGATCGTTTCGTGAGCTTTCTCATTTGTTTCCTCCGTTGATAAAGCGGTCAAGGATCGCGCGTTCTTCGGAAAGATCCTTGCTTATGGGCTTGCCGAAATAGTACGCCGCCATCAGACCGGGGCCGATATTGATGCCGCACATCGGGAAGACGTCGTTGATGAGCACAGCCTTCGGGTGGAAGGTGTCCTCGATCAGCTTCTTGTATGCTTCAGCCTGCGGCAGGCGGCAGGTCTGCGCGATGAAAATGATCTGATCCTCGGGGTCCTCGATGGTGTTTTTCATGTAGTCTATCAGCGCTGCGAAGGCAGTTTTAGCGCCTTTTGCCTTGCCGATGACAGTGGTCATGCCGTTATAATCGAATTCACCGATGGGCTTTACGCCCGCAAGCGTTCCGAAAAACGCCTTTGCGTGGGTGATGCGGCCCTTCCTCGCAACGAAGGAAAGATCGTCCAGCCAGCCTGCCTGATGGAAACGGTTGCGGTTAGCTTCGATGTAGTTTGCAACTTCGTCAAAGCTCTTGCCTTCCGCCCGAAGATTGCTTGCATAGACCGCGAGCAGACCGTGCCCGGGGCCGAAACGCAGTGTATCGATGATGCGGATGTTCACGCCGGGATACTTTTCCGCAAGCTTCTGCTGCGCCTGAACGGCAAAACTGTACGTGCCACTCATACCGCCCGAGATCGTGAGGACCATAATGTCCTTTCCGCTTGCCGCATAGGGCTCGAACGCTGCAATGAATTCTTCGACGTTCGGAGGCGCGGTCGTGTAACCCGTTGGATTGTTCTTGAGATTGGCATAGAATTCGTCCCTGTTGAACTCCTCCCACTTCAGGAAAGAGGGGATGCTCCTTCCATCCGGCAGGCTGATGTGCGTAGGCACGATCACGATGCCGTACTTTTCCTGCAATTCCTCACTCAGGTCGCAGGTGGCGTCTGCCATGATGATGAACCTTTCAGTGTTCATGTTTTCCTCCTTGATCATCGGTGAAGTATTTTTCGATAAATCTGAACAGATGTTCTATTTGCTTTGGTTCGGCCTGCGCAAACGCGAGCGCATGCGGAGCTCCCGGGACCGCCAGCAGCTCCTTCTCGGAAGCACAGGCTTCATAATTCAGCCGAAACTGCGAGTAGGGCACCCGCTTATCGGCAAGCCCGCCGATGAATAACGCAGGCACCGTCGCCTTTTCAAGCGAAGCGCTCGTGGGCTGCTTGATGTCGATGTGCACGAACAGCTTCGCAAAAAAACGGATTAACGGCATGACCGGCGCCCAGATGATCGCCTTTGCTCCTTTGCCGGCATACATCTGATAGTACGGGGAAGGGTAGCAGCAGTCGAGTATCATCGCTCGGACCATATCGCAAGTGAGTTTATCCGAAGCATACGCGACCGAAGCGCCGCCCATCGAAAGCCCGTAGAGCACGATATTGTTGCCGGCAGTGTGCTTCCTGACCCAATCGACCCATGTCAGCACGTCGTTCTGCTCGAGGATGCCGAGCGAGGTATAACGCCCGCCGCTCTTGCCGTGCCCGCGCTGCCAGACGGCAAGTACGTTGTAGCCGCGTTCATAAAAAGCGCAGGCCTGAACGGCAAAATTGTTGAATGGCGTAGCGCAGAATCCGTGAACGAGAATGACGGTCCTGTCGGATGCACGGTCTAGCCATTCGGCCTTTAAGACGACCCCGTCAGTTGAAACGGCGGAGACTTCCGCAGGATAAAGCGAACGGATCTTTTTAAACGCAGCAAGGATCTCATCCGCCCACGGCGCATAGGCGCCTTTCCGGATACGCTCGGGGACTTCGTCGAAGTCGCGGATACTCTTTCGTTGGAACAGCAGCACGGTCAGCACGACGGAAGGGAGCAGCAGAAAAAACACGAATGCTGCCGCCGCGATGAGAACAAGCCTCATAAGTCCCTCCGTTCATGCACGGTCTATTTGTTCCCGCGCCTTTTCTCCGCTTTAAGGTGTTCGTTCCATTGCCTGCGCGCCGCCTCTTCCTGCTCGCTGCGCTTCACGCCGAACACGCATTCATAGGCAAAATGCTCGCAGTTGTTGTGCAGAAGGTTGTAACCGCCTTCGCCGATACGGCTTCTCGCGATGCGCACCGTCCTCCCGGGCGGGATGCGCTTCATCCTTTCGATAAGACCGAGCTTTGCGGCTTCGACGATGCTGCCGCCGGAAAAAACCTCCATGCTCGTGGCACAAACGAGGATGTCTTCCGGCTTTTCAGCGCCTTGTCTCGGCGGTGCGCCGAACTGGATCACTTCGCTGTCGCTGACGTAAACGCCGTAATGCCAGATGCCGCCTATGCGCACGCGGACCATATCCCCGCTCTTAACGGCAGCAGGCCACCATTTCATTGGAGCTTGCCCTCGATGTAGTCAACGATGTTGCGTACCGTCACAAAATCGGAGATGCCGACGTTATCGAAGCGGATGGAAAACACCTCTTCGATAGCGATCGCGATATAAAGCATCCCGATGGAGGTGAAGCCAAGATCCTGCATGATGTTGGTGTCCTCGGTAACGCTGTCGGCACGTTCGGCGGTGCGGCTGTCCGCAGAAATGATGATATCTTTCAGTTTTTCGATAATTTCAGTTCTTGTCATCAGCATTTTTTATATCTCAGTATCTTCATGCTCGGAGAACGTTCAAAATCCTTGTCGCGGATAACGATTCGCGACACACGCTCCGCGGGCAGCTGCTTTGAGTTCACTTCCCAAAGTGCGTCTTCGATCGCCTTCATCGGGTTTTCACCGAGGGAAGCGAGCTCGGTCATGCGGGGAACGACCTCAAGCGCAAGGAAATGCCTCCCGCCCTCGTCCACGTCTTCAAACACCTGGGAATCCTGGATGAAATCAAGCGCGTTGAAACGGGCTTCCAGCTCTGCGGGGGAGATGTTCTCACCGTTGTCAAGCACGATGACCTCCTTGATGCGGCCGGTGATGTAGAGGAAGCCGTCGTCATCAAACCTGGCAAGGTCGCCGGTGTGGAACCAGCCGTCCTGCCATGCCTGTTCGTCTTCGCCGACGTAGCAGTCGAGCATGTTTCTGCCTCTAAGAAGCAGCTCGCCGTTCTCGATGCGCAGTTCCTGATTGGGATAGGGAAGACCGACGGAGTCGGGACGCTCGGCGCACTCCGGGTTGCCGGAAACGAGGTTTGCGGATTCGGTCAGGCCGTAGCCGGGGAAGAGAGCAATGCCCATCTTGCCGTATTCGCCCACGAGGTAAGGGGCAACCGCAGCAGCGCCGCAGATTATGTATTTCATATCCGGTCCGAGCATATTGCGGCCGAATTTCTTTGAAAGCATCAGCGCCATCTCGGCAAGCGCAGGAACGACTACGAGCATCGTCGGACGAAATGCCGCGATATCGCGGAACATGTCCTGATTATTCTTGCAGATGAAAAGCGTGCTGCCGGTATAGAGCGCTGCAAGCAGGTTGCGGATCAGCCCGAAGACGTGGGAAAGGGGGAGCACCAGCAGCATGCGGTGGAAGAATACCTGTTCGTATCCGTAGCAGCCGTTCACCGTGCCCTGCATTACTGCGCCGTGATTGAGCAGCGCACCTTTGCTCTTGCCGGTCGTTCCGCCGGTAAACATGATCATGCACGGGTCCGCTTCGGCAGCTTCATAAACCGGGACTGCGCTTTCGCCCTTTGCGTCTGCGGGAATGAAAGCCGCCTGGGGAATACGCTGCTTTGCAAAAGCGGTTTTTTGCTCGAGCGCGGGCTGGTAAACCAGCGCCTTTGCGCCGAACTTCATCATGCAGCCGAAAACAGCGGTCTCATCGAGATGCGCGGGGAGCACGACGGCCGTGCAGCCCGCAGTAACGACCGCGAGATATGCACGAACGAAATCGTATGAATTGGCGGCGATAAGCGCGACCCTTTCGAGGGGCTGAACACCGGCTCCGCGGATAGCGCTCCTGAGGGCGGCGGCGTCATCGTCGAGCGTTTTGTAGCTGTACTTTTCGCCGTCGAACTCGATGGCGGTCAGCTCCGAATATTCTTCCGCGCAGTGCTTCCACATTGCCGTGATCGTGCCGTAGTCAACGATCTTGTCAAAGGTTTCCGCATCAGTGTACCGGCGGAAACGGTCTGCGTTTTCGATTCTCATAGTACCTCCGGTGATTGTTTTGTCTTTATAGCAAAGGTTACAATCTGTTGTAACTTTTCTTCTTTTTCGCGCAGCATTTCAGCCGCTTCGTCGATCTGCGCAAGCGAAGGCCTCGCCCCATACAGCGCCTTTATATCGACAGGTTCGCCCACGGCAACGATCAGCCTGTGAAGGATATTCTTCGGCGGTCTGATATAGACGGGAACGATCGGGCAGGAACTCTGCAGGGACAGCAGGATCATGCCTGACTTGAACGGAGCGATGTTCTCTCCGCCGTTCACATGCCCCTCGGGGAACATGCAAACAAGATGTCCGGCCTTGAGCTCGTCCGTTATGCGGCGCAGCGAGCCCATGGAAAAATTATCCCTGTCGATCGGGATGCAGTGGAACTGCCGGAACAGCCATCGCTTCAGTTTGCTACCCTCAAAGAAATCCTTTATGCAAACGAAGTGATGCCTGCGGTAGCGGATCGAAAGCATCAGATGCACCGGGTCAAAGAACCCGGCATGATTTGAAATCAGAAGCACTCCGCCGCGCAGCTTTTCCTTCGCTTTTTCGCTTTCATAAACAAGCTTCGGCCTGACAACGAGCAGCCCGGGCGAAGCCGTTATCCGCACGAAATCATAGAAAATATAGTTTTTTACAGGCTTAATCTCTTCGCTCATCAAGCTTGGTCCTCAATTCGATGATCCTGTTTCGCATTGCCTCCGTAAAGGCTTCGATGTTCTCCTTCTCGCTGCGCCCGTTCGTGAAGTAGTCTGCAGGATCCATTGGCGTTCCGATCATGACCCGCGCGCGGCTGCGCTTGAAATAGGAGCCGTTCGTATACACGGGGATGACCTTTACTCCGGTCGAGATCGCGAGATATGCAGCCCCGGGGAGGAAAGCTATCGGCGGAGTTTCTCCCTCGCGCGGCAGCCTGCCCTCCGGGAAAATACCTACGACGCCGCCTTGTTCGAGGATCCTAGCGGACTCGCTCATAAAGCTGTAATTCGTGCTGTCTCTGTCAACTAAGATGCCGCCCATATTCTTAAGGAAAGGTCCGAGCACTTTTTTGCGTAACAGCACTTCAGCCATTTGATATCGCAGTGTTCTCGTGAAGAACACGAAGAGCATCACAGCGTAATCATACACAGCAGTGTGATTTGAAACGAGTATCGCCGAACCGCGGATACGCCTCGACTGCACGGCCTTATTCTCATAATAGACCTTCGTGCGGAAGCAGATCAACTGCGCCGGCCAGCCTGTTGCTTTTACAAAATTGTTGAAAAAACGTATCACGACAGTTTCTCGTTCACGGCGCCTTCAATAAAGCGGGCGATCTCATCCGCACGGCTCAGGCTTCGGCCTGAGTCAACGGGGAAAGCAATGCCGAATTCGTTTTGCAGCTCCGAAACGATACCGAAATAATCAAGGCTCGTTCCGCCGAGGTCCAGGAAAAAGTCGGCATTAACAGGGATCTCGGAGAGCTCCTTGCCGAGCGCGGAGGCAAAGCGGGAGCGAATGCTCGTCAGCAGCTCGGGATCGATACCGTCGCCCGTGGCGCCGTTCGCCGCATTGGGATCGATAAAGGTGAACTCCCCGCCTTTGAGCCGCTTGGCGATGCGCGTACGGTTGAGCTTGAATTCATCGGCGCTGATGAGCGGCTCGCGGACAAGCAGCACACGGCTTATCTGTCTGTCGAGTCCGTTTGCGTTCAGCCGTGCTTTTATCTCATCGTATGCGGCGCGTATACGCTCAGGGTCAAGCAGCGGTTTCATCGAGAACAACAGCACGGGCTTTATCTCGTTTCCGCTCCTTTCGCCCACAAGGCAGCATTCGCGCACACCGGGGACCATAAGCTTTTCTTCGATCAAAAGAGGGTTGAGGTTTTCGCCGGTGGGGGAGATGATGATATCATCCTTCCTGCCGAGGATATAGTACCTTCCGTTCCTGAATTCCGCAAGGTCGCCGGTGCGGAACCAATCTCCGCTTTTTTGGGAAACGCTGCCGCCTTCTATGATCCTGCGTGCAGTCGAACCTCCTCGAACGAGCAGTTCGCCGGAGTCGCTGACGGAATACTCAACTGAACCGAAAGGAAGGCCAACGGAACCGCTTGTTAGAAGGCGCAGGTCGGAGCTGAGCTCAACGGAGGTAATGCCTATCTCCGTCATGCCGTAGCCGTTTGCAAGCCTGTAACCGATGAGGTTGAAAAACTCGAGCACCGCAGGTTCGATCTCGCTTCCGCCGCTGATCATGAAGCAAATGCTGCTTCCAAACAGATTGCTTCTCACCTCGCGGAAAGCAAACCTTCTGAAAGCGCTGCATATCAGCGGAAGGGATCCAAGTCGTTTCGCGATGCGCAAACCGTTTTCAAACTTCGCTTCGGTCTTTTCTCCGCGCGTACGGATCGTTTTCAGCGCTTCCTCACGCACTTTGTTCCAAAACATGGGCACCGCAAAGATATGGGTGACTTCATGCCTGCGGATCGTGTCTACAATGGTTTTAGAAGTCATATCGTTCAGCAGAACGAAAGTCCTTGAGAAGAACGCAAACCAGATGTAGACGGCGACCAGCCCGAAAATATGGCAAAAGGGGAGAAAAGCCAAAAGCTTCAGCTGCCCTTTGTAATGCTTCTTGATCGCCGGGCAGCTCTTGATGATATCAACGCTGTCCGAAATAATATGAAAGAATTCCTCCGCAGAGTATGCGCAGACCTTCACGTGATCGCTGGTCCCGGAGGACATGACCAATACCTCGCTGCCAAAAGGACGGTCGGAGTCAGCCTCGACAGTTCCGTCCGTATCACAAACGCGGACGAACGGAAGAGAGAAATCACATTCCGGGCCGTCGCCTATGATGATGGCTTTCGCATCAACGGAGCGCAGTGCATCGTAAAGCGATGCGCGGTCGAGGCGCATATTCATCAAAAGCGGATTGTATCCGCAGGCGAGGATCGCCCAAAAAAGCTCGATCCATTCACGGCAGTTCGGAAGGTACAGCCCGATAACGGAGCCGGCCGGGACCCCTTCCAGACGGTTTTCAAGCGCAGCCGCTCTTCTGAGTACAGACTGCTGACATTCGCCGTAAGTGGTCTTTTCTATACGATAGCCCCTGCTCGCTTCAAACATGGTGTTATCCTTTTCGGAAAACATCAGCCCGAACAGGGTCCTAAAATCATGCTCGGAGGCGGCAAATCGCCCGAGCTTTGACGCAACGAATGCGTTTAAGGATCGAAAGCCGCCAAGAGTTTGGTTTCCCAAAGGTCAGATCTCCAATCTTTGATCAGTCCGCATTGCCTGCGGACGGAGTTTCAAGCACGCGGTCAAGAAAACCGTCGATCGCGCCGAGAAGCACGGTGTTGACTTCGCCTCCGTCGGAAATAAGGATGTTTCCGTGAGCGCTGAATGCCTGATCGTCAACGAGAAGCAGCTCTGCGTTCTCGGGCGTATCATCGACCAACATACCGAAAATGCTTATCGGCAGAGCTATCGAGCTGTCATCTGCGCCGTGTATGATAAGCGCCGGTACGGCAGAAGCTTTTACCGCTGCAGAAGCGGACGCAGCTGCATCTTTGCCGTGAAAAACGAATTCGTGCAGCGCGAGGAACGGAAGCTCGAGATCGCCGTAAATCGGAACGTACTTGCTCCCGCGGGCGCGCATCGTCGCAAGGGGAGAGTCAAATCCGGAAACGCAGATCACCGCAGCGGCTGCGCTGCGATCCGCTTCCATAGCCGCCCCGTACGCGCCTGCACTGTGACCGAGCAAAACTATGGGAAGATCCTTGTACCGCTCGCTTTCGTTAACAAACTGCACGGCGGCGCGAAGGTCGTATCGCGGCTGCTGCAGCCCGGTGACACGTCGGCCTTCACTCCGCCCGGCGGCTGTGCCGTCATAGATGAGCACTGCATACCCACATTCGGCAAAATACCGAACTATCGGTTCAAATCCATCCGAATTTGCGTTCATGCCGTGCGCGATAACGATAAGCGCATGCGGATCGTTTGGGACTACGGAATAGCCTTTGAGCGTGTTCCGACCGGACGTAAACTCGAATGCGGAAGCCTTGACGGAGCCGTCTGCGGCCCATCTTTCAATAGGGAAGCTTTTCGTTGAAACAGGCGTATACCTTGAAAAAATGATCAGCAGAACGAGCTCTGTTGCAGCGACTGAAGCAAGAAAACATGCAACAGCCGTCAGTACTGCAAACTTAGCATAGTATCCGGCTCCGTGCTGTTTCTTCACGTCCGTCGATCGATCCGCGATCCTCTCTTCCATACATCCTCCGTGACCGTATGAAACGATCCGTCAAACGGGCATACCTATCGATTTTCCAATAGGATAATTATATGCCACGACCTTTAAGGTGTCAACAGTTTTCGACAAAACAAACAGTAAAGCGTTTTGCCGGCGTGATTTAACGCCCAACCGTTTTTGCCTGAGGAAACTGAAAGCAAACGATCCCTGCGGTTTTCAGCTTGAAAAAGAAAGAGCGCTTCGTATGAAGCGCTCCGTGTTTTGATACTCGATTACAGAAGTCCCATTGCCGTGCGCATGATGACGAGCGCGTCGGAGATCGTGATCTCGCCGTCGCCGTCAATATCGCCGTGCGCAGCGTACTCATCGGTGCCATCAAGAAGACCCATTGCGATGCGCATCGCCATAAGCGCATCGGAGATGGTGACTTCGCCGTCGCCGTCAAGATCACCGTCGGCTTCGGCGGGCTGACCGCTTTCGCCGGAGAACGCGACGTTATCGAGCCTGATGCCGTCTATGGACTCTTCAACGTAGGGATCCTTGTTGAAGTTCCAAACGAAGGTGTACTCGCCGTCCGCAGCCGCAGTATAAACGTAGTTCTGCCAGCCGTTATTGCTGCCGGTCAGATGCTGTACCTGCTGTCCGTTCACGGAGAAGTTGTAATAGTCGTAGCCGTTCTCTGCGCCGTACCAGTATTCATAGCTCAGCGTATCGCCCGCGGCCATGTTAAGCACGAGGGTGAGCGAGGAATCGGAATCGCCGATCTTGTGGTTGCCGGACTGCGCGTAGAACCTGTCATCCTCCCAAACAGCGCGGAAAGGATACTGCTCTGAAGTCGTGAAATGCAGCTCACCGCCGTCGACGTTGAGCGCGTCGTCGAGCGAGGTGTCGGGGTCGACGGTCACAGCGCAGCTTGCGGTGCCGAATACTTCACCGTCAACAAGCACGGTGCAGATAACGTCCGCATTGCCGGCGCCAACAGCGTTGACGTAGCACTTGCGGCTGTTGCCCTGAACGGTAACGACATCCTCATCGGAACTGGTCCAGACGAGTTCATACAGGCTCGCGTCCTCGGGGACCTTGGCAAAACGGATCTCGTCGGAATAGCTCGCGTAGAGGCGGATGGAGTCTTTATCAAGGGAGAAGCTCTCGAGCGCAACGGGGGGCAGGAAACCGTAGAGCTTCCATTCACAGTTGACGATCTGTGCGCTGTCGGGGTTTTCCGGGAAAGGATCGACGGGGCTCATGAGGATCGGGTATGCGTCGCCGTAGGGATCGGGGATGCCGTAGACGCTGATCATCTCTTCGTAAGCTTCCTTCGCGGTGTGCTCGTCCTTCATCATATTCCAGAACACCTCTTCATAGAGGTAGTCGCCGGCGAAGGTGACGCTCTGAGAATAACCGTAAACTGCACCGCAGCCGGCTTCGAGAAGAGCGGTACCGGTGGTGCCGCGGCCCTGGCGCTTCATGCCTTCGCAGATAGCCATCCAAACAAAGGTGTTGGCAAGCTGCTCGGTCACGTGGTGCTGAATGTAGCGGCCGTCGATGTAAGCGGCGCTGCCGGCGTTGATCGCCCAACCGTTGTTGAAGTCCTCCTGGGTGATGCCGGTTTTTGTGGTCAGGCAAAGATAGGAGGAAGTGCCGCTCTGGGTACCGTGGCTGTCGAAGATGACGACGCCCTTGTTCGGGAAGTTCTCGGCGATAGCGGGACCGGTCGCGCCGGTGCTCTGAAGAATGGTCACGTCGCCGCCGGTGGCTTCACCGAGGGAAGCGGCCTCGTTCCTGTACTGATCGGTGAAATTGCTGTCATGCCCGTAATAGGGACCGATGAGCAGAATGTCTGCGGATTCTGCATCGCAGATAGCTGCTCCGTCACCTCTGCCGGGGATGACCACAACAGTCTTATCGACGGGCTCGCAGTCGGCGTCGAGTTCGTTGCGCAGACGGTAGTTGTACGCGCAATACATACCGTCGACCGTGAAGAAGAAACCGTCCTTTGAGAAGTCGGAAAAACTGTCGCTGTCAACGATCTCTGCATTCAATGCCGCATTGTAAACGGCGTTAATGACGGCGGTGCGGTCCGCGCCGGAAGCCATGGCTGCGGCTTCTGCGGCATCGAGTGCCGCCCATGCGCGATCGAGTTTGCGTGCTGCTTCGGCCTCGCTCACAACTGCCTGCATGCCTTCGGCAAGGGATGCTGCGGGCAGCATTGCTACGATGAACAGAGCGGCGAGAACAGCGGAAAGGATCCTGCGTGTTTTCATAAAATAACCTCCTGTTATTTAATACAAGGTCAGTCCCGGGAAAATACCCGTTCACAGTCTAATTTTACGCGCTGAAGCGAGCGCTGTCAATCGGAAACTGGCGCTTGAATATGGTCAGAATACAATATATTGGAACAAAAAAGGAACCCGGCCGTCGGGTCCCTCCTGAAAGCACGGTTGTTCAGAAAAACAGCTTCTTTCGCAGCGATTCGCGAAGCGGCTTGACGATCGCGATGACTATCAGCCCCATGCCGAGTATAAAGCAGGCCGCAAGCGGGAAATAGGACCAGCGCAGCGTCCCGTCATGCAGAAAAGTGATCCCGATAAGGAACTCAAGCAGCACCATGAATCCGCCGTGCGCGATCAATGCGCCGCCGATGATGTAGAGATACCCTCTGCGAATGTAATAGATGAGCGCCACGACCGCAGTTACGAGCAGTCCGTTCAGTCCGATGACCGGGAAGGCGAAGCTCAGGAACCATCTCCCCTTCAGCGTTATGCAGATATACAGCACATACAGAAGGACGGCGGCATAGTCGCACGGGATAAAGATGACCGGGTTCGGCTTTTTGAACCAAAGCGGGAGGACCACTATTATATAAATAAGAAGAACACCGCCGACAGCGTAGCCCGCCCATGCGCTGGTCGAGGGAAAACTGAACGCGCAGATAAGCAGCTGCGCAATGACTGCCGCAAAAGCAAGCGTGACCGCAAACAGGATGCCCTTGCGGTTGACCCTCACTTCTTCGTTCTTTTCAGCGGGAAAAGTGGGCTCGGCGTCCGGCCTCACAAGATCCGGATGACAGACCCTTGTTCCGCAAAGCGGGCAAACCTTTTCGGTGTCCGCAAGCTCAACTCCGCATTTGACGCAATACATACTGCTCCTTTGTGAAAGCACCGGCTTTCATTGATAATCGGTCGTTTCGGTGATCGTACGCTCCCGCCCGGTGATGGTAACGCCGTATTTCGGAAGGCTTTCCGCGTTGCTCTCTGCGAGAACGTGCAGTCCGAGTCCGCGAAGCACCTTAAAGAATTCGTATTCGAGCGTGGGCTCGACGGTGTTTCGGATGAAGTTCATATAGAGCGTTCCGTTATAGGAAAGCACGCCGCAGTTGTTGGGCTTTGTTGCCTGGACTCCCAGCACGAAATCAAAACGAGTGATGTATGGCTTCATCTCGTCGGGAATGTCGACGTTCCCGAGGTTGGAAAGATTAAGGCAGTTCGTGCGCTCTCCGACAGTGTCGTAGATCGCCTTCATAACGATGTTCTTTACGAACAGCGGCATCACTCGGAGGATAGGCAGCTGTTCGGACTTTATATTCGGCGTGATCATCGCCTGGATGCTTTTCTTCGTCGCAAGAAGCCCCATCTGGTGCTTCACCGAGGTAAGGATTTCGTCGAACTCGAAATCACCCATGCGCGGGTCGATCTCAGGCATGACGACGTGTGCGAAGTTGCGCAGCGTTTTACTGGGGAACAGGTTGCGCAGGTTGACCGGGACGACGACGCGAAGCGGGCGCTGCTTTTTCCTGTTCGGCACCTGCTCGTTCTGAATGTTTTGCAGTGCGAGCAGCATAGCGCCGGTCATATAGACCGTAAGGCTGACGCCCTTTTCGCGCGCTTTCGCAAGAACGTCGTCGGTGTTCATCATAAGAGTCGTAAGGTGACGGATGCCGCCGACTTCTTTTGCACAGCGGATCTTGTAGGCTGTGCTTGCGTTCCTGCTGACGCTTACTTCGCCCGCACATTTCGCGAAGCTGTCTTCATACTCCTCTTCAAGCGGTTCCTGAAGGCGGTCCAGCACGCCTTTTTCGTTCGGCACGTCTATTCCGTATTTTTGCTCAACGTACTCCGCAAGCAGCGTTTTGAGAAAGATCATCCCGCCGGTGCCGTCGGTCAGTGCGTGATAGAACTCAACTGCTATACGGCAGCCGTAGACGATGACGCGTAAGGCGCATTTATTGATGCTTTCAAACGGGGTGTGCGCAAGCGGCCAGGCTTTTTCATCCTGGATCTCGGGAGCCTCTCTCAGTTCCTCAAGATAATACCAGAACGCGCCTTTTCCGAGCCGTACTGCGATGGACGGGAAACGCCGCATCGTGATATCCATGGCGGATTTCAGCACAGCCCTGTCAACGGGTTCGCTCATCGTCGCGGAAAGCCTGAAGAAATTGTTCCAGTTGCGCCTTTTTGCCGCAGGATAGATCTTGGCTGCGTTGTCGAGCTTCATCCAGCGCAGTTTTCGTTCAGCAGACAGATGCTTTGAAAGGAATGCATTGATGCGATCGTAGTCGCCCCTATGCTCCTTAAGCCCGTACAGCACGTACGCGTGCCACATATGCTCCGCGATCACGATCTCGCTTTTGCAGCCGGCCGCGGTGAGCGCTTCGTGCAGCTTGCGCGAATCATCGAGCAGCACTTCGTCACCTCCGACGAAGATAAGCGACGGCGGGAATGACGAAAGATCGCCGAAGACGGGGGAAACAAGCGGGTCGGCCGGGTCGTTCGTATAGCACTCGGAGTAATAATCCAGCGTTGCTTTTGTTATGCTCGGGTCGACACTTTCGTTCGTTTTGTAGCTTTCAAAGCTGTTGGTGAGATCGACCCAGGGCGATATGGCTATAAAGCCGGATGGAAGGGGAAGGTGCATCTCGCGGAGCCGAAGCAGCAAACTGCAGCAAAGACCGCCGCCGGCGCTCTCTCCTGCAAGCATTATCTGGCCCGCAAGACAGCCGGAGCCAAGCAAATAACGGTAAGCCCCGAGCGCGTCTTCAAGCGCGGCAGGGAAGGGAAACTCAGGTGCGAGACGATAGCCAACGGCAAGCACCCGGACGCCGCATTCCGCCGCAAGGACGCTTGCAAAGCCCTTCGCATACTCAATACTGCCGCATGTGTAGCCGCCTCCGTGAAGGTACAGCACAACACCGTCCTTTCGTTCATCGTTCGGGCATACCATCGCGGCGTCGAAGCCGAGGCCTTTTATATCTTCGATTGAAACTTCTTTTCGCCGCCCTCTTGTCAGAATGGCTCCGATCCTGTCCTGCCCTCTTCGGGTTACGTCGAGCGGTCGGGTCGATGCAAAGGATTTCATCCTTTCGAGTTGGCGGCGAATGAATTTTTCGGAAAGTTCCATTTCATGCTCCGAAACAGCCCGGGCTTTCCCGGGCACGGTCTGTACGCAAGATTCTACCACAGTTCCGCTTCGAATGCAAACTGATGGCCAAACGAGAACAGGCAGAGAGCATAACATAATATAACCAAAAATATAATCGTTGAAAAGCAAAAAAGGTATTGACAGGGCTTGAATAATTTAGTAAACTAAGGCTTGTGCTTTGCTTATGGTGGAGGATTGCGGTCACCAGCCCCGTCCGTTGTCGGAAATCTTAGCAAACTAAGCAAGAAATTCAACATACCTTTGGAGGACATGGCATGAAAAGCTATATGGCAAAAGCAGAGACCATGGAGCGCAAGTGGTACGTCGTTGATGCAGAGGGCATGGTGCTCGGCCGTCTCGCATCCCAGGTTGCCGCAATACTCCGTGGAAAAAATAAACCGATCTTCACTCCTCATGTGGACTGCGGTGATCACGTGATCATCATCAATGCAGACAAGGTCGTCATGACCGGCCGCAAGCTTGAGCAGAAGATCTACTATCATCACACCGGTTATCCCGGAGGACTGAAAATGACCAAGTACGGCGAGCTCCTTGAAAAGAAGCCCGAGTTCGCGGTCCATGAAGCAGTCCGCCGCATGTTGCCCAAGGGCCCCCTCGGCAAGCAGATGCTGACCAAGCTCCGCGTTTACAGAGGCGCAGAGCATAAGCATGAAGCTCAGAAGCCCGAGACCCTCGTGCTCAAATAATAGGGAAGGAGATCAATTACCATGGCAGCAACCACTCAGTATCTCGGAACCGGCAGGCGTAAGAGCTCCGTTGCCCGCGTTCGTCTCGTTCCCGGCACCGGCGCTATCACCGTAAACAAGCGTGACCTCGACGATTACTTCGGATATGAAACCCTGAAGATGATCGTTCGCGCTCCCCTCGTGCTGACCGACACCCTCGGCAAGTTCGACGTTATCGTCAACGTGTACGGCGGCGGTTACACCGGCCAGGCAGGCGCGATCCGTCACGGCATCTCCCGTGCGCTTCTCGATGTCGACGCTCAGGAATATCGTCTGGCTCTTAAAAAGGCCGGCTTCCTGACCCGCGATCCTCGCATGAAGGAGAGGAAGAAGTACGGCCTCAAGGCCGCCCGTCGCGCACCTCAGTTCAGCAAGAGATAAATTGCTGTACAAACCGTATCAAAATGCTTCAAAAACCCCGGAAAATCAAGGTTTTCCGGGGTTTTGCTATACAAATTCCTTTGATTTGGTTTGGCGTTTTTTGTCATGATTTATCCAGTTCTGATCCTGTTTTTTTGAGTTAAAAATGGGGGAAAACCCATTTTTGAGGTGGTTTTGAGTTAAAAAATGGGGGAAAATTGAGGCCTTTTGAGCATGTAAAATGAAGCTGTGATTGGTGCTCGCTTTCCGTGTTTTCTTTCCCCGAAATTGTTTGACGGAGCTGTCTGAATTTGTCCTAATCTGGCACATCCGAATATGGTTTATCGTACATAGCGCGTCTGTTACCCAAAGTGACGCATGGGTTGGCAGGCGCGCTATTTTTTTGCCCCGACGCGGGTGGAAGGAGGTGTAAGCGTGAGAGCGTATGGCAAGTCGTGGGACTACAACATATATGACTGCCGGTACTGTCTGTACTGGAAAGGCAGGAAACAAGGCTGCGTCTATCCAGACGGCTGTTGCTGTCCAATAGATCAAAGGGACGCATTTCAGTTCCGCAACGATGAAGATAAAGAGAATACCGCACCTGTTTCGGAGTGCAGGAATTGTCCCTACGGGCGTGATTCTCCCTGTATCGGGTGGTGTACGAAGGAGGTCATGCGCGCCGTGGGACTGATGAAGGAGCGTGACGGCCCCCATGTATGATTACTTCTATGGCGCGGAGTCTGAACAGTTCTCTTTCTATCGCATCCCCAAGGTGCTGTTCACGGAGGAACGGTTTAAGACTATCTCCGCGGAAGCAAAAGTGCTCTACGGTCTGCTGCTTGACCGCATGAGCCTTTCGGCAAAGAACGGCTGGCAGGACAAAGAAAACCGGGTGTATATCATCTTTACCATTGAGGACATCATGGAGGCTATGGGCTGTGCCGATCAGAAAGCCGGAAAGCTCCTGTATGAGCTGGAAAGCAAGTGCGGTCTTATCGAGCGAAAACGGCAGGGTCTCGGCAAGCCCAATCTCATCTATGTGAAGAATTTCGTTACCCCCTCGGAATCACGTTTCTTGAATCGTGAAAATCACGATTCTGGAGAAGTGAAAATCACGGATCAAGAACCGTTAAAATCACGATCTAATAATACTGAGTATAATAATACTGAATTTAGTGATACTGATTCTTTTCCCTTCACTTCGTTCAGAGAGGATCACGGACGGGAAACGAAAAGAAGCGATGCAAATCAGAGAGAACGATACAGAGAAATCCTTTCGGAGAATATCTCGTATGAGATTCTCTTGCAGGACTATCCGCTTGACCGGGATATTCTCACGGAAATACTGGAGCTCATGGTGGATACGGTCTGCACAACCAGAAGCACCGTCCGTATCTCCGGTGACGACAAGCCCGCAGAGGTCGTAAAGAGCCAGTTCCTGAAGCTGGACAGCGAGCATATCCGCTTCGTCATGGACGGTCTGAAGGACAACACCACCCGCATCCGCAACATGCGCCAGTATCTCTTAGCCACCCTGTATAACGCCCCTCTGACCATCGGGAACTACTACCGAAGTCTCGTCAGCCACGATATGTCGGAGGGATTCATCTGAGCCGTAGGCAATGCCTGCGGCTTTTGTCATTTCAAGGAGGAGGTGAAAACAGTGCTAAAACAGGAGCCACGGGAACAGGTACAGCAGATACCGCTGTCAGAGATTCACCCATTCAGAAACCACCCATTCAAGGTGCTGGACGATGAGCTGATGCAGCAGACGATAGACAGCATCATGCAGGTTGGGATTCTCAATCCCGCCATTATCCGTCCCGACCCGGAGGGTGGATATGAGATGGTAGCCGGACACAGGCGGCTTCATGCCGCAGACCTTGCAGGGCTGAAAACCATCCCGGCAATCGTCCGCGACCTTACCGATGACGAGGCGGTGATCCTTATGGTGGACAGCAATCTGCAACGGGAAACGATCAGCCCCATGGAGCGGGCGCAGGCTTACAAAATGAAGCTGGAAGCGCTGAAGCATCAAGGGAAAAAGGTTGAATTGCAGGCAGATTCAACTTCTCCCCAACTTGGGGAGAAGTCATCATGGGCAGTAAGTATCGTAGCAAATGACGCCAACGCAAGCCGCAGTCAGGTGCAAAGATTTATTCGTCTCACGGAGCTTTTGCCCGAAGTACAGGAAAAGGTGGAAAGCAAGGAGATCGCGTTCAGCCCCGCCGTGGAGCTGTCGTATCTCACCCATGACGAGCAGAGGCAGTTTCTTGACGCGATGGACTATTCGCAGAATACCCCTTCTCTCTCCCAGGCACAGCGATTGAAGAAGCTCAGTCGTGAGGGTAAATGCACACAGGAAGCCATGTTCGCCATCATGTCCGAGGACAAGAAGGACGACATGACGCGCATTACACTGGACAACGATGTGCTTCGCAAATACTTCCCCCGAAACTACACGCCCCTGCAAATGCAGCAGACCATCATCAAGCTGCTGGAACAGTGGCAGAAAAAACGGCAGCGCCAGAACGAGCGCTGAGAAAGGCAAGGTATCCCATGAACGTAAATATCACTATCAACGGCAACATCCATATCCACTGTGGCTGCTGCGAAGACTGCGGCGATTTCTACGACAGCGACTTCGACGGAGCGTATGAAATGCCGGATGAGCATGAAGGGAAAATCACCGAGCTCCCCCCGGAGGAAGCCGAAGCCGTGCTGAGGGCGGTCGCGGAGCTCATCCTTCCGCTTTTGCAGGAATGAGGTGCGGCGTATGAAGGAGTTTGATGTAACGATCACCGAAACGCTGAAGCTCACCGTGTCTGTGGAAGCCTCCTCCAAGGAGGAAGCCGAGCAGATGGTAAACGACCAGTGGCGCGCCGGAGATCATGTGCTGGACGCAGACAATTTCGTGGATGTGAAGTTTGAGAGCAACGACGGCAAGGAAATCTCCGCCGAACGAGAGCCTGACAATACCATCGAAGTCCTTATGGTAGAGCCGGGACAGTATCCGCGCATGGAGCGGATCGGCGCTGATCTCGCATCTTTACAGAAAGCCGTGGACGGAGATATTCAGGCGGTTTATCCGTATGACGACGCTGCGGCTTTGATCTGCGGAGAGGAAGCCAAGCTGGAGGGCAAGCCTCTGAACCGCGCCCTGCGGGATGAAAAAGGTGAAATCTATGATATTGTCGCCGGAAAGTTCTTCATCTGCGGCCTGGGAGAGGAAGACTTTGCTTCGCTCCCGAAGGAGCTGCAAAAGAAATATGAGGACAGGTTCCGTCAGCCGGAAGCCTTTTTGAAGATGGGCAGCAGAATCATGGCTATCCCCACCGAGCCCGCCAAAGCCTCCGCCAAAGGCAAATCGGCTCCGGCTCCGGAGCGATGACGATGCTTCTGTTATTACGCATGAAAGGAGGGATGTCTCATGCAGGAGGAAGTTGAACACAGAGCCGTTACCCTGATGGTCTCCGCCGCCAAGCTGACCGGCAGAGAGCTGAAAGCGGCAATCAGCAAATATCTTGCCAGCCGCAAGGCGCAGAAGCAAAGCAAGGCGGAGGTCAAGCCCAGCGGCAGGCAGACGGTGAAGCAGCTCGTCGGACAGAATCAAGGCGTGTCCAACATCGAAGTCACGGAAAGCAATATCAGGGGCTTTGACCGCGTGGCGCGGAAGTACGGTGTGGACTACGCCATCAAGAAGGACAAGTCCGGCGAGATTCCGAAGTACCTCGTCTTTTTCAAGGCGCGGGACGCGGATGCGCTTACTGCGGCATTTACCGAATACAGCGGCAAAAAGGCAAAGAACAAGGATAAGCCGTCCGTTATCAAGATGCTCAGAGCGCTCCGTGCCCCGGAGATCGCCAAGGATATTGCGAAGGTGCGCAACAAGGACAAGGGGCTGGAGATATGAAGAAGCCGCTGACTATAAAGAAGATCGTGCTGCCCAATCTCCCGTATGCGTTCATCGCCCTCATAGCGACAAAGCTCGGGCAGGCATGGCGGCTGGCGGAAGGCGCGAACGTATCCGCAAAGCTTCTCGGCTTCCTCACAAAAGGTCTCGGAGAAGCCTTCTCCTCGCTTCTGCCCAGCTTTCACCCGGCTGATCTGCTCGTGGGCGTCGTGATAGCTGGTATTATCCGGCTGGTCGTATATGTCAAAGGGAAAAACGCGAAGAAATTTCGGAAGAATATGGAGTACGGCAGTGCGCGTTGGGGCACGGCAGAAGATATTGCCCCCTACGCCGATCCGAAGTTCGAGAACAACGTCATTCTCACGCAGACGGAACGCCTGATGATGTCCAATCGCCCGAAAGACCCTAAGACGGCAAGGAATAAGAATGTTATGATCGTAGGCGGCTCGGGAAGCGGAAAGACGAGGTTCTGGCTCAAGCCCAACCTGATGCAGTGCCATTCTTCCTATGTAGTCACTGATCCGAAGGGCAGCATCGCGGTGGAGTGCGGACGCCTGATGCTCCGCAACGGGTATAAGGTCAAAATATTCAATTCCATCAATTTCAAGAAGTCCATGCACTATAACCCCTTTGCCTATATCCACTCGGAAAAAGATATTCTGAAGCTGGTGACGACGCTCATTGCCAACACCAAGGGCGACGGCAAATCCGGAGACGATTTCTGGCAGAAGGCGGAAACGCTGCTCTATACGGCGCTCATCGGCTATATCCACTATGAAGCGCCCGAGGAGGAACAGAACTTCGCAACGCTCATTGAGTTTATCAATGCCATGGAGGTGCGCGAGGATGATGAAACCTTCGAGAACAACGTGGATTTAGCCTTTAAGGAGCTGGAATCCAGAGAGCCGAACCATTTCGCCGTGCGGCAGTACAAAAAATACAAGCTCGCGGCGGGCAAGACAGCGAAAAGCATCAACATTTCCTGCGGCGCTCGCCTTGCCCCCTTCGATATCCAGGAGCTGCGGGAGATAACAATGTACGACGAGCTGGAGCTGGACACCCTCGGAGACAGAAAAACGGTGCTGTTTCTCATCATGAGCGACACTGACAGCACCTTCAATTTCCTGATCTCCATGATCTACAGCCAGCTCTTTAATCTCCTGTGCGAGAAAGCCGACGATGTGTACGGCGGCAGGCTGCCCGTCCATGTGCGGTGCCTCATCGACGAGTGTGCCAACATCGGGCAGATACCGAACCTGGAAAAGCTCATGGCGACCATACGAAGCCGCGAGATCTCCGCCTGCCTTGTATTACAGGCGCAATCTCAGCTAAAGGCTTTGTATAAGGACAACGCCGATACCATCATCGGCAACTGCGACAGCTCCATCTTTCTCGGAGGAAAGGAGCCGACGACACTCAAGGAGCTGTCGCAGTCGCTCGGGAAAGAGACCATCGACACCTACAATACCGGCGAGAGCCGCGGGCGTGAGACCTCTCACAGCCTGAACTACCAGAAGCTCGGCAAGGAGCTTGCCACCATAGACGAGCTGGCGGTTCTCGACGGCGGCAAGTGCATCTTGCAGCTTCGCGGTGTGCGTCCTTTCCTTTCGGATAAGTACGACATCACCAGACACCCCAACTACAAGTATCTTTCGGATGCGAACCCCAAGAACGCCTTTGATATAGAGAAGTTTCTCTCTACAAAGCTGGTTCCGAAAGCAGACGAAGCCTACGAGGTATTCGACGCAGGCAGAGTCTGAGCGCGCAAGCCCGTCGCCGTAACAGCGGCGGTTTTTCATATATATCTACGATAAAAAGACACCTCCTCGCTTGCAGGGCCGGAACGGATCGTTGAAATAAAATAATTGAAAGGAGACGCCGGAATCGGGAGCTGCATCGCAGTTTTCGTTCCGGCTTTTGCAGTTAAAGCGAGATTTCCGACCATTCATCCCAAAGATTCCGGCAAACAAAATTATGGCATTTTTCAACTCTGCAGTCGGCGTTCTCCAGACCCTCGTCATTGCTCTCGGTGCCGGTCTCGGTATCTGGGGAGCCATCAACCTGCTGGAGGGCTACGGCAACGACAACCCCGGCGCGAATGCTCATGTACGGTAAAGAAGCAAGCAACCGAAAACAATAGATAGACCGCCAGCACTACACTATTCCGAACCAAAGACCAAAAGATAAGCATTGTGGGAAAATCTAAACTTTTGGATTTTCCTACAATGCCAACTACG
>JAFXSG010000046.1 GCA_017525875.1 Clostridia bacterium
CAGACCGCTCGATGATCTGTTCGAGCCTACCGACGGCAGCTCCGATAAGCCGCAGCTTGCCGAGCTCGACGTAGAAAGCCTCATCCCCTTCAAGGATCATCCGTTCCGCGAATACCCCGAAGAGAAGATGCAGGAGATGGTCGAAAGCGTGACCGAACACGGAATACTGATGCCCATACTCGTCCGCCCGATAGATTCGGGAGAAGGATATGAAATCATTTCGGGGCACAACCGTGTGGAAGCCTGCCGCAGAGCGGGAATAAAAACAATACCAGCGACCATACGCGAAATGGACGACGATACCGCCACCATTCTCATGGTCGACAGCAATCTTCGCCAGAGGGACAAGCTCCTGCCAAGTGAAAAAGCCAAGGCGTATCAAATGAAAATGGAAGCCATTAGACGAAAAGCAGGACGACCGGGAAGAAATTGTGACCAAGTTGGTCACGATTTTCAAGGAAGGCGAAGCGTTGATGTTATTGCTGAAAGCTCACCCGACAGCAGGAACCAAATCCAACGCTTTATCCGTTTGAACAGCCTTTCGGCTCCGCTTCTTGATTACGTTGACGAAGGCACGCTCGCTTTCAATCCCGCCGTAGAGGTCTCATATCTCGATCCCGCGGATCAGCAGGTCGTATATGAGATCATGGAGCGCGATCAAATATCGCCTTCGCTTTCACAGGCGCAGAAGCTTCATAAGCTGGCGCAGATAGGCAAGATCAGCGAGGACGCTATCGAAGCGGTAATGACCGTTGAAAAACCAATGTACGAGACCATCACGTTCAGGCGCAACACGGTCGAAAAGTATTTCCCCGCCGGCACGAGCGGCAGGGAGATTGAAAAAACCATCATTCGCCTACTGGAAGAGTATCAGAAAAAACGTGAGAACAAAAAAACATACGAGGAGACAAGATAACATGATCCGAACCAATGAGAAAACCGAGCCCTGTGCCGCTTTCTGCGGTGTCCCCGTCCAGCGTGGCAGGACTACCCCTTTGAACCCCATGACCTCAAAGGATTATCTTCGCATTATAGGTTTCCTGAACAAAGAGTGTGATGCTGTCGACTCTGACGACTTCATCCTCGAGGCAATGGAGTGTGCTGAGTATTTGAACGATGGCTGCGCTCTCATCCGCAACAAATACCTTGAGGCTGCCAAAGCGCAGGACGAGGATGCGATGTACAAGCTGTTCGTCGATCAGATGGCAGTGAATGAGAACCCCGTACTCCGGTCTCAAACAGCATGACCGAAATGTACACCATGCAGCGCTACCTACAGTACGACGCGCTCCGTGAAGAGGGGCTGCAGCACTTCGACGCCTGGGCGTCTACCTTCGGTGAGACGATCACTGCGATTGAACTTGCTCCCGAGGGCACGGGCTACAGGGCGAAGACGAGATTCGCAAGGTTCTACAACCTCCCCGAGCTCATCTCCATGTTCCGACAGGCAGCGGACATACAGACCTCAGATATGCTCAAGCTCCCCGTTCCCGAAGCGGAGTATCATAACATCGTTCTAAAGCCCTCGCAGTTTCAGAGGGACATGGTGGCTTCCTTCGCGGACAGAGCCGAAAAGGTCAGAAACGGCATGGTCAACCCTTCTGTCGATAACATGCTGAAGATCACGAACGACGGGCGTAAGCTCGCGCTCGATCAGCGGCTTGCTGATGACGCGCTTCCCGACGACGCAAGCGGCAAGGTCGCCGCCTGTGTCAGAAACATCTACTCCGTATGGGAAAGGAGCAAAGCGGACAGAAGCACTCAGCTCGTATTCTGCGATCTCTCCATTCCCAAGGACGATGGCAGCTTCAATGTGTACGATGACGTCAAAGCAAAGCTGACCGCTTTGGGAGTGCCCGAATCGGAGATAGCCTATATCCATGACGCCAACTCCGAAGCACAGAAAGCGGCGCTTTTTGCAAGCGTCCGAAGCGGTAAAGTGCGTATCCTTTTGGGCTCAACTCCCAAGATGGGAGCAGGTACCAACGTGCAGACAAGGCTCATTGCCGAGCACCATCTCGACATCCCGTGGCGTCCCTCGGACATCGAACAGCGGGAAGGCCGCATACTCCGCCAGGGCAACACCAATCCGAAGGTCGAGATCTTTAGGTATGTGACCGAAAGCACCTTCGACAGCTACATGTGGCAGACGATAGAAAACAAGCAGAAGTTCATATCGCAGATCATGACTTCGAAATCTCCCGCCCGTTCCTGTGAGGACGTTGACGAGACCGCGCTCTCATATGCGGAGGTCAAGGCGCTTGCTACGGGCAATCCGTACATCAAGGAGAAGATGGACTTGGAGGTGCAGGTTTCCCGATTGAAGCTCGTCAAAGCCAACTTCCTCTCCCAGCGATACGCACTTGAGGACCGCATCTTAAAGCAGATGCCATATGAGATACGCGCGACCGAGGAAAGGATCGCTGGCTACAAGGCTGACATCGAATTGTTCAGGCAGCACGTTTCCGACGAGTTCCCCGGCATGACGATACAAGGCATGACCTATCCCGAAAAGAAGGATGCGGGCGCGGCGATACTTGCCGCCTGCAAAGCGAAGACGAAGCCGACGCCGGAGCCCATTGGCTTCTACCGCGGGTTTGAGCTGAGGCTCGAATACGACGTGCTTGCCAAGCAGTTCAGATTGAATATCAAAGGCAAGCTCTCGCATTTTATCGACCTAGGAACGGACGCGGGCGGCAACATCCAGCGCATCGAAAACGCTTTTGAGAGCTTTGAGGAGAGGCTCCATGCCAATGAGCAGAGCATTATCACGCAGCGCGAACAGCTTGAGACCGCTAAAGCAGAGGCTGCCAAGCCCTTCCCCCAGGAGGATGAGCTTAAAACGAAGTCCGCAAGGCTCGCCGAGATTGATGCGATGCTGAATATGGATAAACGAAACGACGGTCCCGTGCTTGATTCGGAGCCGGAACAGGAAGACGGCGAAAGCTGTCCTCCCATAAAACAACAAACAAGATAGAAAGGACAAAGAATGAGCAGATACTCAAAAGAACAGATCGAACAGGCAAATAACGTTGACCTGGTCGAATACCTGAAATCGCATGAATACGAACTTAAGCGCGAAGGTTCGCAGTTCAAGCTTGCCGAGCATGACAGCCTCTATGTCCGAGATAATCAGTGGTACTGGTTCAGTCAGGGCAAGGGCGGAAAGACGCTCAACTTCCTGACCGAATACGAGGGCAAGTCTTTCGTCGAAGCCATGAAGGAGCTCGTCGGTGAGCCCGCTGAGATCGGCGATAATACGGCGAAGAGCACTGAGCCGAAGCCCGTGGAGCTTCGCGCGGCAAAGGAATTAAAGCTTCCCGTACCCGCTCCCGACAACAACGCGGTCTACTCCTACCTCAAAAGTCGCGGAATCGATGCGCGCAAGGTCAAGAAGTGTATCGACGAGGGCACCATCTACCAGACCAATATGTTCTGGATGCAGAATGAGAGCGGCGAGCTTGAAGCCCGCCAGTGTCCTCCAGCTGTGGTATTCGTCGGCAAGGACGAGGACGGCGTCGCAAGGTACGCCTGCACCCGATCCATCACCGGCGACGGCAAGCATGACGCGATCGGAAGCGATAAGGCATATGCGTTCATGATCCCCGACGGGAACAGCAAGGCCGTGTGGGTATTCGAGAGCGCTATCGACGCGCTCTCCCACGCGACGCTTTCCAACTACGGAAAGAACCATTACTCCGCGCACCGTCTCTCCCTTGGGGGCCTGAGCCCGAATGCGCTGATGCGGTTCCTCGATACACATCCCGACGTGATCTACATCAACCTCGCACTCGATAACGACGCACAGGGCCGTGCGGCGACCCAGAACATCACCGCCATGCTCGAACAGCGCTTTGCGGCAACTCCCGAGAAGGGCTATCAGATCTACGACCATCCCCCTCTTGTCGGGAAGGACTACAACGACGATCTTATCTACCGTCAGCAGCAGTTCCGCGAGAAAATGAAGTCGGATCAGGGACAGGAAAGGTGATAAGATATGCCCAATCATATCACCAACCTTTTGGAGTTCAACTGCTCCGACGAACGATTCCGTGAGATCGCGGAGTTCCTGCAGGGCGAACGAAAGGACGAGCCCTTGGGAGTCGTCGATTTCAACGTACTCATCCCCATGCCGAAGCCGCTCATGATCGAATCCGGCTCCGTTGGCGAACGCGGGTATGAAGCATATGCGACGTTCATCATGGAATCCGACGGACTTCCTCCCGATGAGGTCGAAGCACTCCG
>JAFXSG010000047.1 GCA_017525875.1 Clostridia bacterium
ACGATGCCTTTCTTCCAGACCGCCGGTCGTCTCAAAATTACTTTTGATCTTTCGATCTGCGTGTTCATCTCTCTCTCGATCGATGAACGGTTCTTGGTCTCACTATACGGTTTTCAAGGTGCTGTGCGCTCGCTTTCTCAAGCGTGCCTGACTATTATACTCATCCCACGCCCTTTTGTCAAGCCTTTTTTTCATATTTCCATCAATTTGTTTTTGCACCTGTTTTTCGTTGTGCCTATTGACTTTTTTGACCGCTTCGGACCTGTTTCGGGATCGAATATCTTTTATATTTTGTTGGATATTTCCGATTTTTTGGGGAATACTTCGGCTTTTCGGACCCGCCGCAATGCATGCGGCATGTTGCCGCCCCTGCTTTTTATATAAAGAAAGGACCGCCGAAGCGGTCCGAAGAGAAGATATCGATCGTGTTTATCATTCGCCGTAGGTCCTGGCTTCTTCCTCGCCGGAGAGGACGCGGATCGCGCCGCCAACGAGCGCCTCGAGCTCGCTCTCGCCGGGATAGACGACGACGGGCGCGATGAAGGAGACCATTTCCTTTATATAATTGCAGAGGGGCTTACTGTACGCAAGGCCGCCGGTCAGGATGATCGCCTCCGCTGTTCCCTTCAGTACGGTCGCCATCTCGCCGATCGTCTTTGCGACGTTGTAGCCGAGGGCTTCGAAGACCAACTTCGCTTTCTCGTCGCCCGCGAGCATCGCGTTTTCAACGTCAAGAGCGGAGTTGGTGCCGCAGTGGGCAACGAAGCCGCCCGCCTTTGAGCAGAAGCCGTAGAGCTGCTCCTTGGTATATTTGCCGCTGTAGACCATATCGAGCACGAGCTTGACGGGGATGCCGCCGGTACGCTCCGGGCTGAAGGGACCTTCGCCGGCGATACCGTCGTTGACGTCGATGACGACGCCCTTTTCGTGCGCGCCGACGCTGATGCCGCCGCCCATATGAGCGACGATGAGGTTCACGTCGTTATACTTTTTGCCGTGCTCCTTGCAGTACATGCGGGCGCTGGCTTTCTGGTTGAGGCAATGGAAAACGCAGGTGCGCTCCACGTCCGGCAGACCGGTGACCTTCGCGATCTCGCTGCGTTCATCGACGACGACGGGATCCGCGATGAAGCAGGGCTTGCCGTACTCGTCGCCGAGCTCGCGGGCGAAGATGCCGCCGAGGGCGGAAGCGTGGCGCTGCGCGGAGGGCAGGTTCTTGAGGTCATAAAGCAGGGTATCGTTGACGGTGTAGACGCCGCTCTTCATGGGTTTGACGATGCCGCCCCTGCCGATGAACGCGTCGACGGTGGAGAGATCTACGCCGTGCTCCTTGAGCAGGTCCTTGATGAGCGCCATGCGCATCGGCGCCTGGTCGATGATGCTGCCGCATTTTGCGAGTTCTTCCGCGGTATGGCGGACAACGCCCTCGAAGACCTTGGTCTCGCCGTCATAAACGCCGACCTTGGTGGAGGTGGAGCCGGGGTTGATCGCAAGAATTCTGTATGCCATTGCCATTGTTTTTCTCCCTTGATTGTTTATTCGTTGCGCCGCTGAGCCGCAGCGCGCTTACCTTATTATTATAGAGGATTCCAAGCAGGAGTGCAAGTATATTGAAACGCGCGGCAGGTTGCCGCCTCCAAGAAAATAAATTTAAAAAAATTGAAAAAGGGGGTTGACAAGTATGGTCTAATGCTGTAGACTATAGACAGGTCGAAAGCATTAGACCTCTTCCCGTCGACAAGGAGGCGCGAAAACCGGTATTCGCAGCGCTTTCGCCAAGCCGCAGACGTGCGGCAGATCAGTTTTACCCGGCAGGAATTGCCGAGAAAGGCATGCGCATAGATATGGAAAACAATGAGTTCAAAGAGTACAAAAGACTCGGCGAGATCGAATACCGCCTTATGTGCCTCATCTGGGATAACGAGCCGCTCGGATCCATGCAGCTCGTTAAGCTCTGCGCGGCGGAGTTCGACTGGAAGAAATCGACGACGTTCACGATGCTGAAGCGGCTTTGCGAAAAAGAGCTCGTTTGCAACGAAGCTTCGGTCGTGACGGCGCTTGTTCCGCGTGAAATGGTGCAGCGCAGGGAGAGCGAGAGCTTTATGCAGCAGACCTTCGACGGTTCGCTGCCGGGTTTCCTCGTTTCGTTCCTGGGCGGCAAAACCATTTCAGAGCAAGAGGCTGAGGAGCTGAAAAAGCTTATCGACAGCCACAGGAAACCCCAGTAGCGTGATCAAGAAAGGAAGTTATGCGCTATGAAACGAGCTTTTATCCTCATTCTTTCATTTATATTTATTGCAGCTTTCCTCTTCCCCGCCTGCACTGAAAAGCCGGATCCGGAGCCCGAACCGAAGCCTGCGGCCGCACGCGGGAAGTTTGACCTCGGGGAGGGCTTCGGTGCGGCTATCAAGGCGGACGGAAGCCTCTGGACATGGGGCGAAAACATCTACGGTCAGCTCGGCAACGGCACTACGGAGAATTCGCTCGTTCCCGTCAAGGTCATGGACGACGTTGTTTATATCAGCTGCGGCGATTACCACATGGCGGCGATCAAGACGGACGGCAGCGTTTGGGCCTGGGGCACGAACGAGCTTGCGAACATCGGCGTTGAAGCGCCCGAAGGCATGATCGAAGACAGATACGGCAATCTGACAGTCGTTCCCCGCCCCGTGAAGGTACTTGACGACGCGGTCGCGATCGCAAGCGGATTCTGGATCTGCGGCGCGCTCAAAAAGGACGGCTCGCTGTGGGTCTGGGGCGGTGCGTCGGGCGGCGGGATCGGCAACGGCACCGAAGGCAATTTCACCGACGAGCACGGCAGGCACCTGCAGACCGTTCCGGCGATGACCTTCGGCAAGGGCTCGATCCTGATGCCGTAAGGTGTGGAAAAGGAGGCAAAGACTATGCAAAGCGTATTCTTACGAATTCTTAACATGAGCGCGGCGGCGAGCTTTGTTATCATCGCTGTCATCATCGCGCGGCTCCTGCTCAAAAAAGCGCCGAAGAAATGGTCCTATCTGCTTTGGGCGGCGGCAGGCTTCAGGCTCGCCTGCCCGGTCAGCATCAGCTCCGCGATAAGCCCCTTCCGCTTCACCCCCGCCCGCTTCAATAAAACGATCCCGGGCAGCAATACGGTCGGGCTCGACTACATCCCCGCTAACATTGCGGAGCGCGTGGTCGCTCCGGCTGCGAATACGGCGGCCGAAGCCTCTGTCCCCGTTACCGCAGCGCCGTCCCTGACGGCTGCCCCCGTACTGACCTCTGCGCCCGTGCAGACGGCGGCCCCCGCGCTGACCTCGGCGCCTGTGCAGACGGCTGCTTCGGTGACCTCTTCGCCCGCTGTTGCCGGAACGACCGCCGCAGCCGCCGCGGACCCCGTACGCACGCTGTTCACGGTGCTCATGATCGTCTGGGCGGTCGGCGTTTTCGCGATGCTCGCTTACTCGATAATCTGCTATATCAGGACCTGCCGCAGGGTGGATACCGCCATCCGCACCGAGGGGAACGTCTACCGGCACGACGAGGTGCTCTCCCCGTTCATTCTCGGCTTCATCCGCCCGCGCATCTACGTGCCGTTCGATTTGACCGGCAAAAGGCTTGAATACGTTCTTGCCCATGAGCGCACGCACCTGCGCCGCTGCGACCACATTATTAACGCCTTCGCGTTCCTGCTGCTGTCGCTGCACTGGTTCAACCCGCTCGTGTGGATCGCCTTCCGCCTTATGAACCGCGATATGGAGATGAGCTGCGACGAAACCGTGCTTTCGGAGCGTGAGGACATCGGCGGAGAATACTCGAGCACGCTGCTCTCCTTTGCGGTGAAAAAGCGTTTCCCGGTGCCCGAGCCGCTGGCATTCGGCGAGAGCGCGGTCAAGAGCCGCATCAAAAACGCGCTGAACTATAAAAACCAAAGCTGCTTGCGACAGTCGCCGCCGCACTTGTCGCCGCCATATTCCTCGTCGGCTGTGTGGTAAATCCGATCGACGAGGAGGCGGTGCACGCCGGTCAGCAGCCCGCGCAGTACTACCTTTTCAAGGACGAAACGCCTGCCCCACGCGAAACGCCCGCGCCTATGGAAATCGATTTGCCGATCGCGCAGGTCAGCCCCGCCTTCGTCTCAGACGGCCGCACGAGCTTTATGATCAAGAGTGATAACACGCTTTGGGCATGGGGCGCGAACGATCGCGGACAGTACGGCGAGGATGGCTATGAGAACGGCGAACCGGTTTCGAGCAGTACTCCGGTCCATATCCTTGACAACATAGCCTCCGTGCAGCTTGGGAACAACCTTTCGTTCTTTGCGATAACCACTGACAATGCTCTAATCGGCTGGGGCAATGCCGCCTGGGACAAAATCATCGATCCCGCCGACTACGTATATTCACCCCACAGGGCGATCGCGGAGAACGTCAGCAAGCTTGTCACCGGCTGGACCTGCTATGCGATCAAAACCGACGGAACGCTTATCGGCTTTGGCAACGATGCGACGCTCGGTGGGAACGGCAGCGGCTTCGTGAACGATCCCGTTGAACTGATGGACGGCGTGGTCGACGTTGTGACGCTTCGCAACAGATCCGTTTACGCTCTCCGTGCGGACGGTACGCTTTGGGCATGGGGTCTGAATGAAAACGGTCAGCTTGGCGACGGCACCCGGACAAACGCCTCTTTCCCGGTACGGATCATGGAAAACGTTGAAAGCTGCTATCCCGCGGCAGCTCTTGATAAGAACGGCACTCTCTGGGCATGGAAAGCGTCCGGCCTCACGGACAGCCTCTCGCCCGTGCCGGTCATTGATGACGTCGCGCGCTATATTCCGGGGCAAAACACTTTCGTGATCAAAAACGACGATTCGCTGTGGTACTTCAACAGCGCCTATTCCTACGGGCGGCTCGAGTCGGAGCCGGTGAACGAATTCGTGAAACTGATGGATGGCGTTGCGGACGTGAAGTCCGATATATGGATCGATGAGGATTATGCTTACGGCTACTACATCGCGCTCAAGACGAACGGCGATCTTGCCGTGTGGCGCAATCAGATGTATGACTTCTATATGCCGGAGGATTATTCCGGCGGCGAGGCCGTACTGCTTTCGGACGTTGCCTGTTTTGAAACGGACGGCTGGAGCGTGTTCGCCCTGAAGACCGACGGAACGCTTTGGGCGGCTGGCTTCAACGGATCCTATCCATGGGAGGAGAATGCGCAGTCCCTGGAGCGGGCAAGGCTCGGCGACGGCACCGCAAACAACCACAGGGAGTTCGTTCAGATACTCGACGGCGTGGTCTCGTTCAGCTCGCACACGCTCATCGACATTGTGCTTCATGACGACGGTACCGACGGCTATGACGACCATTGCCGCACCTACGCTGTCCGCGAAGACGGCAGCCTGTTTGGATGGGGCTGGAACGGCGACGGCGCGCTCGGCACCGGCGGAGGGGAATATGAGCTCTCGCCCGTTCTTATCGGCAGCGGGCTGCGCCCCAACTGAGCCGAAAACTCCATAAAAAAGCGGCCCCCTCAGGCCTTTCGGCCTTTGGGGGTCGTTTCTCATTCGATGGGGTTCCCTGGGCTGGCGGAGTCTGCAGCCGGCTTCGGCATCCACTCCGTCACCACCCGGCGGACCTTGCTTTCGGGCTTCGGCAAACCGTTCATCAACAGGTCCCGGAGCAGATCCGGGTCCTTTGCCGCTTCGTCGAACAACCCGTTTCGCTCGAGCCATACGGCGACGGCTGCGGAAAACGCGGGCGTGTTGATCCGGCGGGAAAAGGCGTAGCTGTATTCGCTGAATGCGTCATAGGAAAGCAGGGAAACGAGGAGTTCCCTGTGTGCGGCAAGCGAGCGGATGAAGAGCCAGGTGAAGAACAGCCTCGGCGGCCTGGCGTCGATGCGCCTGCCCGCGAACACGTAGGCGGCGGGCGTAGGGACCGCTTTCTTCTTTTTTGTTTCTTTTGCCGCACCGGCCTTTTTCGGCGGTTCTTCCTTTTCGGGCGGGTACTCCGCGACAGCGGTCTTCATCGCCTCGCGGCAGCTCATCGTTCTTCCGTCCGAGCATTCAAACGTCAGTTTTTCGTCGGTCAGTATGCGTCCTATAGGATCTTGGGAAAGGGGGGATATCTCAAGCACTTTGGCTGCGGGGTGCTCGGCTTTGAAGCTGTCGTGAAGGCGCTGTACGCTGGTCTGTTTCTGCTCCTTCGACGCGCTCCCCGCGCATTCGGTCTCAGTGATGAACGTGATTACGGGACGATCGCCCGTTCCGATCATAAACACCGGTTTTTTCGTCATAGAACTGCCTCCTTGTGCAAAAAAATCGTATAGGTAATAACACAGCGGGAAAAGCTGTGCTAAAATTTTTGAATTATTCAGTTATCAAGGATCTTGAATTAAAACGGTAAGGCGTATTTTAGCACGGCAAAGCGCCGCTGTCAACACCTGTTCGACATTTTTTCGTGGCAGTTTTTTGCACAGGCGATGAAAAAGAAGGGACGTGCGCGGGTGCGGGATCCGTCGCGGAGCGGTGTTTGCGGTTTGCTGTGCCGGTCCCCCGCTGCAGCACCCGCTGCAGTACATCGTGCGGCCACTTGCAAAGTTTGGCGCGTTATGCTATAATACAAAATCAGAATATTGTCCATAAAGGAGTTGGTATTTTAGTGGACGACAGTAGTATATGGCGATGCGTGTCCGCGCAGGCAGCGGAGATCGTTTCCGCGAATGCGGCGGGCGGAATGAATTTTTGGAGTATCGCTGTTTACATTATCCTGATCGTGCTTCTTATCGCGGGCGGCGCTTTTTTCGCATCGAGCGAAACGGCGCTTGCTTCCGTCAACCGCCTTCGCATGAAGGCCTACGCGGAGGACGGGAATAAGAAAGCGCAATACGTAATGTACATATTAAACAATTTCGACAAAGCACTTTCTACGATCCTTATCGGCAACAACATAATGCATATCGCAGCCGCCGCGATCGCCACCCTTCTTACGAGGCAGTTTTTCCGCGGCAGTGCATACCTTGACCTCTGGCTCGTCGTTTCAACTATTGTAACGACGATGATCGTGTTTTTGGTGGCGGAGATGCTGCCCAAGTACCACGCCAAGGTCGCGAGCGAAAGCTACTGCATGCGCGTTGGCAAAACGCTCTATTTCCTGATGAAGATCCTCACCCCCCTTTCCGCGGTTTTCACCTGGCTCGGCGGGACGCTGCACAAGCTGTTCTTCCGCAAAAAAACCGAGGAGCCCGCGGTTACAGAGGAGGACCTGACGGACATCATCGAATCTTTCGTGGACGAGCGTGAGGAGGACAGCAAGACCGAGAACGCCACGGCGGAGCTGATGGTCAGCGCGCTGCGCTTCGGCCGCCGCACCGCCGGCGAATCGATGACGCCATGGCAGAAGGTGGAGACCATCGGTTCCAATATGGATATAGCGGAGATCTATGAGCGGGTACAGTCAACGAGCCATTCCCGCTTCCCCGTCGTGAACGCCAAGAACCGTGTGGTGGGCGTGCTGAATATCCGCCCGTTCCTCAAGGCATACCTTAAAAACGGCAACGACACCGAGCTGATCGACCTTATCGATACTCCGCTGTTCGTCCGCCCGGATATGCCGGTGGACGAGCTGCTGTCCGAGATGAGCCACAGCAAGATCCATCTTGCTTTCGTTGCGGAGCACGGGCAGGTCAACGGCATAATCACGATCGAGGACATCCTCGAGGAGCTCGTGGGCGAGATCTTCGACGAATACGACGAGCCTTCAGCAGAAGGGAGCGCGCTGGTATGATGTATCTTCCTTATATAGCGGCGCTCGTCGTGCTGATCGCGCTTTCCGCGTTCTTCTCCGGTTCCGAGATCGCCTACTCCTCCGTGAGTGAGATGCGCCTCAAGCGCTTCTTCGCGGAGACCGGATCCCAGCGTGCGCGCCGCGCGCTCTATATCACCGAAAACTACGACAGGGCGCTTTCCAGCATCCTGATCGGCAACAACCTCGTTAACCTCGCATCGTCAACGATCTCCACGCAGTTCTTCATCCGCCTGCTTGCAGACAGGGGGCTGGTCAGCGAGAATGCCGCTGCGGCGATCTCCACCGCGGCGATCACGATCCTGGTGCTGATCTTCGGCGAGATAATGCCGAAGCTCGCCGGCAAGTCCGACCCGGAGGGCTTTTCGATGGACGTTTCACGGCCCATCCGCGGGCTCATGATCCTGTTCGCGCCGGTCGTGTTCCTCGTAATGAAGATCGTGAACGGCGTTTCAAAGCACTGGAAAACCGACGAGGACGCGGACTCCGTTACCGAGGAGGACATCTCCGAGATGATCGACACCGTTGAGGACGAAGGCGTTATCGACGAGGACACGAGCGAGCTTTTGCAGTCCGCGCTCGATTTCCCGGACGTTGCCGTCTATGAGATCATCACGCCCCGCGTGGACATGATCGCGATCGACGTGGACGACAGCCGCGAGGAGATCATGAAAACGGTCGAAAGCTCCGTGTATTCGCGCATCCCCGTCTATGAGGACAGCATCGACAACATCATCGGCGTGCTCCACCTCAACAAATTCCTGAAAGCCCTTGCAGCCGGCGAGGAATTCAACGTGCGCAATCACCTGCTGCCCGTCGCATATCTGCACAAGACCACGATCCTGCCGCAGGCGCTCAGGGAACTGCGCGAAAAAAAGCTGCACCTTGCGATCGTGACCGACGAGTACGGCGGCACGATGGGCCTTGTGACGATGGAGGACATCCTCGAGCAGCTCGTCGGCGACATCTGGGACGAGAGCGACGAGATCGAGGACGAAGTCGTTCAGCTCGAGGACGATCTTTTCGAGGTGGACGGCAATATGCGCATCTACGATTTCCTTGAGGAATTCGAGATCGACGACCGCGATTTCGACGACGACAACGCGACGGTCGGCGGCTTCGCGATCGAGCAGCTCGGCGGCTACCCCGCGAAGGGCCAGAGCTTCGATTTTGAGAACCTGACCATCACGATTAAATCGCTCCAGAACCTGCGCGTCACGCGGCTGATCGTGAAGGTCAACCCGAAGCCCGAGCCTGAGGACGATGATGAGATCGACTGGGAAGGCAAGGACGACGAGGACGATAAAGACAAAAAAGAAGAATAACGATCCTGCTCCCGGGGCAAAAGCTCCGGGAGCTTTTATTATCATGGTTGACAAAACAGCTGCGCGGTGCTATACTGCCCGCAATAATCTTTCGGAGGCATATATGAACATTCCCGTCGATATCACAAACACCGTTATCAGAACGGAGCGGCTGATCCTGCGTCCGTGGCGTGAGAGCGATCTCGAGGACTTTTTCGAGTATGCTTCCGTGGACGGCGTAGGCCAGATGGCCGGCTGGCTGCCGCACGAAAGCCGCGAGACCTCGAAGCGCATACTCGACCGCTTTATCGAAGGCCGGCACGTTTTCGCAATCGAATTTGCCGGCAAGGCCGTGGGTTCGCTCGGCATTGAGAAATACGACGAGGAAGCTTACCCGGAGTTTGCGGACAAGCGCTGCTGCGAGCTTGGATTCGTGCTCGCAAAGCCCTGCTGGGGCAAGGGCCTGATGCCCGAGGCCGTGCGCGGAGCGCTGCGCTGGTGCTTTACCGAACTCGGGCTGGACGCGGTCTTCTGCGGGCATTTCGTCCGCAACGCCCAATCCCGCCGTGTGCAGGAAAAATGCGGTTTCAAGCCGATCGCTCTCGTCAAGCATACGACGCGGTACGGCACGGTGGAGGATACGACGATAAACCTGATCACCCGCGAGGAGTACTTTGCGGGCAAACAATAACTCACGATACACAAAATGCGGAGCTGTTGCTCCGCATTTTTTGTTGGCGCTTGTGTGATCCCGCCGGAAAGCGGGGGTATCTGCGGCAGATGTGCCGCCGAGAGTCAGATGAGCTTCAGTCCCTTGAGCAGACCGATCGAATACAAACACGAAACAGCAATAATCCAGAACATAGTTTCAACCTCCAATCCATAGTTTCGCATTCGCCGAAGAGGTGCTTTTTCGGGCTTTGGGGCGACCCGTTTTTCGGCTTCTTCCCTCTCGGCTGATGCGATTATAGCAGCGTTTTCTGAGGCTGTCAGCACAAATTATTGTACACCGGCATTGCAGTACATAAATTTGTACCGATATTGCGTATCCGGGGGTTTTAGCCATGTCATGCGGCGCGGAACAGCAAAAAAGGCAGCCCTTGCGGACTGCCTTTACGGCCTTGAGCCGTATGGAGTTTGGGAATTCGATCAGAACTTCATGCCGTTGAACTTGACGCCGGGGCCCATGGTGGTGGAGAGTACGAGGCTCTTGATGTAGGTACCCTTCGCCGCAGCGGGCTTTGCCTTGATGATGGCGTCCATCAGGGTGTTCAGGTTCTCCGTGAGCTTTTCCTTACCGAAGCTGACCTTGCCGACGGGGCAGTGGCAGATGTTGGTCTTGTCAACACGGTACTCGACCTTACCTGCTTTGATGTCGTGGATCGCCTTGGTGACGTCCATGGTAACGGTGCCGCTCTTGGGGTTGGGCATGAGGCCCTTAGGACCGAGCACGCGGCCGATACGGCCGACAACGCCCATCATATCGGGGGTCGCGACGCAAACGTCGAAACCGAACCAGTTTTCCTTCTGGATCTTCTGGACCAGATCGTCATCACCGACGAAATCGGCGCCTGCTTCCTGAGCCTCGCGGGCCTTGTCGCCCTTTGCGAAGACCAGAACGCGGACGGTCTTACCGGTGCCGTGGGGCAGAACGACTGCGCCGCGGACCTGCTGGTCTGCATGGCGGGAGTCAACACCCAGACGGATGTGTGCCTCGACGGTCTCGTCGAACTTTGCGTGCGCGGTAGCGAGAACAGCCTCGAGACCCTCTTCGGGATCGTAGAGCTTCTGCTTGTCGAACGCTTTAAGACTTTCGTTATATTTCTTGCCGTGCTTCATAGTTCGTACCTCGCTTAGTCGATGACGTCAACGCCCATGCTGCGGGCGGTGCCGGCTACCATGCTCATTGCCGCTTCAACGCTTGCCGCGTTAAGGTCGGGCATCTTGAGCTCCGCGATCTCCTTGACCTGAGCCTTGGTGATCTTTGCGACCTTGGTCTTGCCGGGGGTGGGTGCGCCCTTCTCGATGCCGCAGGCCTTCTTGATGAGGACGGATGCGGGCGGGGTCTTGGTGATGAAGGTGAAGGAGCGATCCTGATAGACCGTGATGACGACGGGGATGATCAGGCCCGCCTGCTTGGCGGTGCGCTCGTTGAATTCCTTGCAGAAACCCATGATGTTCACGCCGTGCTGGCCGAGTGCGGGGCCGACGGGCGGTGCAGGTGTTGCTTTGCCTGCAGGGATCTGCAGCTTGACAAAGCCGGTAATCTTCTTTGCCATTGTTGTTTTCCTCCTAAATATAATGTGGTGCGAGCGGAGATCAAGGATCGCTTACGCTCCCTATGATCGGCAGAAGCTGCGTTTCTGCAAGCCCAACTCTGCCGATCGGCGGGTTCGGGATGTGACCTTGAAAACCTCCCACTATGTGATCCGCCGGAAAGCGGAGCGACATATCGGGTGTTGTGAAGCTTAAAGCTTCTGGACCTCGACAAAGTCGAGCTCGATCGGCGTGTCCTTGCCGAAGAGGGAGATCAGCAGCTTGACGCGCTGTTTCTCCGTGTCGATCGACTGGACGGTGCCGATGAAGTTATTGAACGGGCCGGAGATAACGCGGACGCTCTCGCCGATCTCGATATCGAGCTTGAGCCTGATGCGTTCGATGCCCATTGCGGTGACCTCCTCATCAGTGAGGGGGATGGGCTTGCTTCCCGGGCCGACGAAGCCCGTGACGCCGCTGGTGTTGCGAACAACATACCAGGTCTTGTCGGTCATGATCATTTTTACCATGACATAACCGGGGTACACCTTGCGAAGCACCGTCTTGGGCTCCTTGGAGCCTTCCTTGAACTCCGTAACCTGCTCCGTGGGATACTTTACTTCCATGATGAGATCCTGAAGGCCCCTGTTTTCGATGGTCTTCTCAAGATCCTCCTTGACCTTGTTTTCGTATCCGGAGTAGGTATGGACGACGTACCACCGAGCATCAAGAGGGGTATCATCCCCGTAATGAGTTCTTACTTCGTCCGTCATGGAAAATTCCTTACTTGCCGATCTTGATGCTTGCAAGCGCGCTGACGCCGTTGCTGAACGCAAGGTCGAGCACCCACATGATGAGCGCCATCAGGCCAACGAAAGCGATAACGGCGAGAGTGTACTGGATAATTTCCTTTTTGCTGGGCCAGGTGAGCTTCTTGGTCTCGGAAAAGACCTCTTTGAAATAGGTGCCGATCCTCTTGAAGAAGCCGCCGACCTTCTGGAAGAAGCCGGGCTTGCCCGCATTCTTCTTTTCGGTGATCTCTTTGCTCATTTCGGACTCCTTACTTGGCTTCCTTATGGATGGTGTGCTTGCGGCAGAAACGGCAATACTTGGAAAGCTCGATCCTGTCGGGATCGTTCTTCTTGTTCTTGAAGGTATTGTAGTTCCTCTGCTTGCATTCGCTGCAGGCGAGCGTGATCTTTACGCGCATGGTAGAGCCTCCTAAATTTATTAAGTCTTGGATCCCGAGGCGGGCGGGGCAGCCCCCGCTTGATCATGCCCGAAGAATCAAAAACTTGCACTCAAAATAAGCCCCGCAATGGGGCGTACATAGCATTTTACTGCAATATCACGGTTTTGTCAATGCCTGTTTTGCATCGAAACAGCGGTTTTTTGCAGATTTCAGCAATATATTTCACGCATGACCGGCTTTCAGCCCTCGTATATGCCCACGTTCGTTTCTCCGTCGGTCTCAGCAAGGCGGACGGCAACGACTTCCGAAAGCGCGGTCGGGATGTTCTTGCCCACGAAATTGGGCTTTATCGGCAGCTCCGCGTGGCCGCGGTCGATGAGCGCCGCAAGCTGGATGCGGGCGGGGCGGCCGAGTGCGATGACCGTGTCTATCGCGGCGCGGGCGGTGCGGCAGGTGAAGATGACGTCGTCCACGAGCACGACCGTCCTTCCCGTTACCGAGAACGGGATAACCGTGCGTTTTTCGGCCGCAGGTTTTGTTGGATTCGCGGCAAGATCGTCCCTGTGCAGAGTGATATCGAGCTCCCCTACCGGGACCGCAGTACCGGTGATCTGCTCGATGTTCTTCGCGATGCGCCTTGCGAGCGGCACGCCGCGCGTGTGGATGCCGACGATGCAAACGCCGTCGGTGCCGTGATTCTTTTCGATTATCTGGTGCGCCATGCGGACGAGGATTCGATTCACGTCCTCCTCCGAAAGGAGCATGGCTTTGAGTTCGCCCATATCAGTTTACCCTTATGATGAAGATCATCGGCGTCAGCCCGCCGGCCTCGGTGCGGCCCTGGCTCAATATCTCGAGATAGTCCCGCTCGCGGATCAGGTTTTTGAGGAGCGTGAACTCCATCGTGTACAGCAGCGCGACGCCGCCCTTTTTCACGAGCTTCGGGAGCTTGTCGAGAAGGCCCGCGTAGAGCTTTTCGCAGCTTGAGTGGCTGCCCACGCGGTTGCCGAAGGGGAGGTTGCAGATCAGCTCGTCGTACGGGCGGCGGACCTCGAAGCGCAGTATGTCGTTCACGATGAATTTGGCCTGCTTCATGCCGTAATGCCTGACCGCCGCCTCCGCATTCACGCGCGCCGCGTCGATCGCCTTATGCGCAATGTCCACGCCGGTCAGCGAGTCGCAGGGCGAAAGCAGACCGCGCTCGAACAGAAGCGTGCCGCTGCCGCAGCAGGGATCGATGACACGGGCGTTGACGGTCAGATGATCGCCCGCGAAATGCAGCACCGCGGCCGCCGTCGCCGGGTTCATGGAGGCGGGGATGCTCTCTTTTCTGTATAAGAACCTTTCGTCACGGACGGTGAACAGCTTGAGATACAGCCTCGTTCCGCCGGGAGCGGAAACGGCGCGCAGCTCCAGTTCGTAGTCCGACGGCGCGTTAACGAGCGTTTCGCCGTCGAGCAGGTCGCGAAGTGTCTTTTTGAACGAGGTGCGCTCGCCGGGGAACTCGCCATTGAGCTCTATACGGTAGCGGTACGGAGGCTCGCCCTCGTGCGTTTTCTGCATAAACTCAGCCATGAACGGCGCTGCGAGCTTTGCGATCTCGTCGGCGTCGGGCTTGCAGGAGCCGATGACGAACAGCGCTTCCGTGAAGCAGCGTGCCTCGAAAAGCCCTTTGTAATCGCTTGTTTTGACCCGAACGCTCGCCCGTCTCACGTCGTATGCGGTGACGCCGAACTGCGCCAGCTCCTGCGCGAGCTGCATCGCCAGCCTGTCCGGCGCGGCGAGTTCCAGCTCGTATTCGCGGTCGAGGCCGAGGAATGTATGCTTTTCATGCTTCATAGCGGCGGCACGCGCCTGCTTGAGCGCTTCGGTCTCCTCTTCAAAATGCTTCCGTTCGGTCTCGTCCGCGGGAGGCGCGGGGGTGTAATCGGCAAGCGCCTGCGCCGCCTTTTCACCGCCGACAGCGCCGAGCGCGAGCAGTATGGACGGGCGGACGAAGCGCGTTTCCTCAGAGGAAAGGCGGCCGATGAGCAGCTCCGCATCCGCTTCGTTCCGTGACAGCGCGCCGATCAGCCGCGCGGCGTTTCGGCGGAGTTTGGGAGAGCTTTCATCCGAAAGGGATTTGCGTATGCGCTCGATCAATTCGGGTTTTTCGCTCATCCTGATGAGCAGCGAACGGCTTTTCGCCAGGCGCACGAGCAGTGAGGAAGCGATCCCCTCCTCGGTGAACATCGCCGCCGCTTCGTCGGTCAAAACGACTTTATCGAGCTTCGGGTCGCTGACAAGCTCCGCAGCTCCGTTCGGTTTCTCAAGTTCGCGCCTGATCTCTTCGCGTGTGATCTTTTTCATTTCTTTTACCTTTTGCCTAAAACGGGCGTCCCGTCATTTTCTGTTTTTTCTGAGTTTTTCGAGCGCGGCCTCGAAATAATCGGGCAACGGCGCCGTGAACTCCATCCTTTCGCCGGTGCGCGGGTGCGTGAAGCGCAGCTTAGCCGCGTGCAGCGCCTGCCCCGTAAAGCCGAGCGAATTCTTTCCGCGGCCGTAGACCGGGTCGCCCACGAGCGGATGATTCAGGCTTGCCATGTGAACGCGGATCTGGTGCGTGCGGCCGGTCTCGAGCTCCACCTCGAGGAGCGTCTGTTCGCCGAACCGCTCAAGCACCTTCCAATGCGTTACGGCTTCGCGTCCTCCCGGGACGATCGCCATCTTCTTGCGGTCCGTGCGGTGCCGCGCGATCGGCGCGTCGACCGTGCCGCTGTCCTCGCGAAAATTGCCCTCGCAGAGGGCAAGATACGTCCTTGCGACCGAATGCGTTTTCAGTTCATCGGAAAGGAATGCGTGCGCGGCGTCGTTTTTGGCGACGACAAGCAGGCCGGAGGTGTCCTTATCGATCCTGTGGACGATGCCCGGGCGGATCTCGCCGCCGATACCCGAAAGATCGGTCAGGCGGTAAAGCAGCGCGTTCACGAGCGTGCCGGACAAATTGCCCGGCGCGGGGTGTACGACCATGCCCGCGGGCTTGTTGACGACACAGACGTCCGCGTCCTGATAAACGATATCGAGCGGGATATCCTCGGGAACGAGTTCGGAAGGCTCCGGCTCCGGCAGCGTGACGGCGATCTCGTCCCCCGGCCGGACTGAGTACCCGGCTTTTTTCACCGTGCCGCGCACGAGCACCGCGCCGCTGTCGATCAGCCTCTGCACGGCGGAACGCGTAAGCTCCGTGTTTTCCGCAACGAAGCTGTCCAGCCTGGCTCCGGCCCCGGCCTCCGATACCGAAAGAAGAAGCTCTCCGCTTTCTTCGGGCTCATCGGGGATCAAATTGTTCCGCTCTTCCCAGTTCACTCCGCCGGTTTTTCCTTTTCGTCATCGAGATTTTTGAAGAAATCCCTGCCTTTTTTCGTCAGCACCAGGCTGATGAAGAGCAGTATCCCGCCGATGGTGACGCAGCTGTCCGCAAAGTTGAAGATCGGGAAATCGATAAAATCGAACGCGATAAAATCCCTCACGAAGCCGAGAAATACCCGGTCGAAGAGGTTGCCCGCCGCGCCGGCGAGGATCATAAGCAGCCCGAGGCGCATCGGCAGAGGCATTTTCTTCCCCGTTTTGATCAGGAAAAAGATGATGGCGGCGCATGCGAGCGCGGTCACGATCGAAAGAAACAGCGTACCGTTTTTGAACATGCCCCAGGCCATGCCGGTATTCTCGGCGTATTCGAAGCGCAGTAAATGTGGGATGAAGTCCATCCTGCCGCCTGTTTCGGCGAGCACTCCGCAGATGACGCGCTTTGTTATCAGATCCGTCGCGAAAAGACAGGCGAATATCAGCAAAGACGAAAATAGCATTGTTGCTCCTTTTGCGGCAGAGCCGCCTTTTATCTCATTTTAATAATACTATAAAACCACGCGGATTGCAATCTCAATTATATTCGAAGTTTTTTCGCGGGACTATTGCAAATTGCGTGCTGTTTTGATATACTACGGTATGGTAGAAATTATCATGGGTAGTTGTGCGCGGCACAGAGCTCCCGGGGTGGGAGCAAAAGGAGAAGAATATGACGATAGCTAATTGGACGGGTATAGCCGGCGGCCTCGCGCTGTTTCTGTACGGTATCCGGCTGATGGGCCAGGGCATCGAGCATCTTGCCGGTGCAAAACTTAAAAACATTCTTGAAAAGCTGACAAGGAACCGCTTTGTGGGTCTTCTGGTCGGCGTTTTTATTACGGCGATAATCCAGTCCAGCAACGCCACTTCCGCAATGACGGTCGGTTTCGTAAATGCGGGACTGATGGAGTTCACGAGGGCTTCCGGCGTGATCGTCGGCGCGAACATCGGTACGACCGTCACCGGCCTTCTGATCGCGCTCAACATGAGCCGCATCGCGTCGATCATCGCTTTTATCGGCGTCGTCGCCATCGTGTTCTTCAAGCGGAAGACCGTCAACAACGTGGGCAGCATCTTCGCGGGGCTCGGCATCCTGTTTATCGGCATGAACCTGATGAAGGACAACATGACGCCGCTCGCGCAGGAAGCGTATTTTACCAAAACGCTCCTGAGCTTTGAGAACAAGATCCTGCTCGCGGTGCTCGTGGGCATGATCTTCACCGCCCTTGCACAGAGCGTTTCCGCTTCCGTAGGTATCCTTCAGGCTATGGCGCTCGCCGGGGCCGTGACGGACCTCGACCAGGTCGTGTTCCTGATCCTCGGCATGAACATCGGGGCGTGCATCGCCGCCGTCACCGCGGCGCTTCACGGCACCAAGGACGCGAAGCGCACCGCCGCTATCCACGTTATGTTCAACGTGTTCGCGGGCCTGATCTGGGGCCTCGGCTGGAAGCTGCTGCCGCTCGAAAGCTGGATGAAATCGCTCTCGCCGAACCTCGTTCAGCAGATCGCATACGTCAACATCATCGAAAAGCTGGTCGGCGCGGTCGTGATCTTCCCGCTGCTGCCTCTGCTTGAAAAGCTCACCCGCGTTATCTTTCCCGGTGAGGACAAGCCTAACGAGCGCAACATGCTGCTGCATATCAACAGCAGCGATATCGGTACCATTTCGATCGCTGTCGCCCAGGCCGAAGCGGAGGTCAGGCGTATGTACGAGCTTGCCAAGACCAATCTGGACCTTTCCTGCCGCCTGCTGACGGAGAAGGATCCCAAACGGGCGGACCTCGATATCATCACCGAAAACGAAGAGACCATAGACTATCTGAACCACGCGATAACCGACGCGCTGATCCGTATCAGCGGCGCGTGCGCGCTCGGTCCGCATGAGGCTGCGCTGATCGACGGCATGCACCACGTCATCTGCGACTATGAGCGCATCGGCGACCATGCTGACAACATCGCCGGCTATGTCCGCCACTGCATGGATCAGGGCCTGCATTTTTCCGACGCGGCCAGGCGCGAGATCACGGAGCTGACCGGGAAGGTCACTGTATTTGTGGAAGAGGCGGAAAAGTACTACATCAACGATTCCGAACGCAGCATCGAGGAGCTCGAAGCGATCGAGGACAGCGTTGACAACGACGTCGACAACATGCAGGAATCGCATATCCGCCGCATGGAGACCGGCGAATGCCGCGGTGAGATCGGCATGCTCTATATCGAGATCCTGACCGACCTCGAGCGTGTTGCGGACCATGCGCTCAACATCGCGCAGGCGCAGAAGTAACGCATAATTGAGTTTTGTTTTGATAAAACCAAAACGGGAACGGCGGCGCCGTCCCCGTTTTTCGATGCCGAAGCAGGGTCAGATAAGCTTTTTCATGCTGTTCATCACGTGCTTCCCGTCCCGCTTCATGCGCTTCGGCACGTCCGGGTACATCATGGAGACCGCCGCAGCGGCCGCCGCCATCCCGAGCGCCATGCCGGTCGTAAAGCCAAATACCTTCATTTCCGTCACGTTTTCCTTCCGGAAAAGCCTCCTTTCCCGAGATTTCCGCAGCGTTTCGGCAACGCTTTCCGGCGGTTTTATTCTGCCCGGAAAAGCGGCCGGCGATACGCACTCCGAAACGGTTCAAAAGCGTATAGATCAGCCATTTGCGCTAAAATCGTCGATTCTTTCGTCCTGTACAAATAACCGTACTTATACGAACATTATTTTGAAAACGCACGCCCCCGTGATTGAAACGGGGGCTTTGCTGTGGTATAATATGAATGAAAAATCCGGCCCGATCGGGCGGAAAGGGCATGTAAAAAATGGAAAACACAGTTCTTGATACCATTCTCGCGCGTTCCAGCATCCGCGCCTACACCGGCGAACCTTTGACCCGTGAGCAGCTCGCCGCGCTCAAAGCCGCCGCGCTTGCCTCCCCCACCGCCATGAACAGGCAGGATCAGCGTTTCGTTTTCATCACCGACAGCGAGATCATCGACCAGATCGACAAGGCGGTCTTCGCCATGTTAATAAAGAAAGAAGACAAGGCCATGATCGAGCGCATCTGGCAGCGCGGCGGCAAAACGCTGTATAACGCGCCGCTGCTCGTATGCATCTTCGCAAAGCCCGCGCATTTCGCCGGAGTCGACGCGGGTATCGCGGTCCAGGATATCGCGCTGACCGCAAAGAGCCTCGGGCTCGACAGCTGCATCCTCGGCATGCCTGCGATGGCGTTCGCGCCGGATAACGGCTATGACCTTGTTTCCTTCCTCGGCGTACCGGACGGCATGGAGTTTATGATCGCGATCGCCGTCGGTCACCGCGCGATGGACAAAGCGCCGCATGAAGTGAACGAAGCGCACATCATCGAAGTAAAGTAATTCATTCCGGCAGCATTCAAGAGGCAGAATCATGAGCAAAAACCGAGTCATGATCGGCTCCGTGCCCATTGGCGGCGGAGCGCCGGTCGCGATCCAATCGATGACCAATACCGACACGCGCGACGCGGACGCGACGGTCAGCCAGATCCTCGAACTGGAGGCGGCGGGCTGTGAGATAATCCGCTCCACCGTGTTCGACGAGCGATGCCTTGAAGCGCTGCCGAAGATCATCTCCCGCATCCACATCCCGCTCGTTGCGGATATCCATTTCGACTACCGCCTAGCGATCGGCGCGATCAAGGCGGGCGTCAATAAGGTCCGCATCAATCCCGGCAACATCGGCTCCGAAGCGGGCGTGAGAGAGCTTGCGGCCTGCGCAAAGGCGAACGGGATCCCGATCCGCATCGGTGTGAACGGCGGCTCGCTTGAAAAGGACCTTCTCGCAAAATACGGCATCACGGCCGAGGCGATGGTGGAAAGCGGCATCCGCCACGCGGAAATGCTTGAAAAATACGGGTTTTCGGATATCGTGCTTTCGCTCAAGGCTTCCGATCCCAAGACCGCCGTCGCCGCCTACCGCAGGGCAAACGAGCTCCTCCCCTACCCGCTGCATCTCGGCGTGACCGAGGCCGGGTTCGGCGAAGCGGCGCTGTTGAAATCCGCGATCGGTATCGGCAGCCTTCTTATGGACGGCATAGGCGACACCATACGCGTTTCTATGACGGGCGGGGTCGTGCAGGAGGTCGAAGCCGCGAAGAAGATCCTCGCAGCCGCCGGCGTGAGGAATACGGACGTGCAGATCGTGAGCTGCCCCACCTGCGGGCGCACGCGGGTCGATCTTGAAAGCATCGTCCGCCGCGTTTCCGCGGAGCTCACAAATAAAGGCGCAAAGCCCATCAAGGTCGCGGTCATGGGCTGCGCGGTCAATGGCCCCGGCGAAGCGCGCGAAGCGGATATCGGCATCGCGTTCGGCTCCGTCAACGCCGCCGTGTTCGGCCGCGGCGAGATACTTTACACCGATAAGCTCCCCGGCGTCGTCGACCGTTTCATCGAAGACGCGAAAAAACTCTGTTTTGAATGATTCACGGAGAATATTAATGGAAAAAGAAACCGTAAACAAAAAAATAACCGCTTCGCTGATGTGCGGCGCGCTCGGCGACGCGCTGGGCTACGCCGTTGAGTTCATGGATTTTGATACCATTCTCGAAAGATACGGCAGCCGCGGCATCACGGAGCTTGACCTTGAGGACGGCCTTGCCCGCTTCTCGGACGACACACAGATGACCCTTTTCACCGCGGAGGGCTATATCCTCGGCTATCGCCGCGCAACGGAACGCGGGATCGACGCGAGCGTCGATCTCTACATCCACGAGGCGTATCTCTGCTGGCTCAAGACGCAGGGCTACCCTGCTGAATCGCTTTGGATGAATTCGAGCAGGCTCGTGGCCATTCCGGAGCTGAATCACTGCCGCGCACCGGGCAATACCTGCCTGTCCGCCCTCGTCTCCGGCGATATCGGCGCGATAGAAGCCCCGCTCAACAACAGCAAGGGCTGCGGCGGCGTCATGCGCACCGCCCCGCTCGGCTTCGTTCGCCGGTCGGACGGCAGCAATCCCTTCGGCTCGCCCCTTGTGAACGGCGCAAAGGCCGCGGCGATCACCCACGGGCACCCGATGGGCTATATCCCCGCCGGCATGCTCTCCGATATCGTCGATCGCTGCATCTATGAAAACTATGACTCCCTCGAGGAGCTCGTCACGGCCTCGTTCGAGGCGACCGAAGCGCTTTTCGCGGGCTATGAGGGCATGGAGCGCTTTGAAGAGATGATCCGCCTTGCGCTCACGCTCGCCGCCGTCCCCGTTGAGGAGGACGAAGGAGTGGAGACCGACGAGGCCGCCATCAGCGAGATCGGCGAAGGCTGGGTCGGCGATGAAGCGCTCGCGATCGCGATCTACGCCGCGCTCCGCCACAGGGATGACGTCAAGGCCGCTCTGCGCGCCGCGTCGAACCACAGCGGCGACAGCGACTCCACAGCCGCCATCGCGGGCAACATCCTCGGCGCCTGGCTTGGCGAATACCCCGCCGATTGGGCCGAAAAGCTGGAGCTTGCGGGCACGATTCGCGAGCTTGCCGATGACATGACCGATATCGCATTTGAGAACTGAGTTTTCCTTTTCCCCGCCTTTCAAGGCGCGCAGATCAGCGCGCCTTTTCGCACCCCGAAAAACTTTTTCAATTTGCCTTTGGGAGAAATATGAGCTATTTTACCGATAATCCCTATTCCGGGAGCGGGCTGCTGCCCGACTCCGCAGCGGGAGTTCAGGACTATATCGACAGCGGCACGATCAGTATCGTTTCCGCCGTTTACCGCCACGATCCTGACAGGGTCGAGGTGCGTATCGATGCGCGCCGTTTCCTGCTCGAGCGCGAGATCGAGTTCATCACGGACGAGGTCAAAAAGAAGGTCTTCCCCGTGGACGCGACCTGCGTTTTCCGTTTTGCCGAAGCGATCGGCGACTGCGACGCCAACGTCGAGCTCTCCGCCGAGGCGCTGCGGGAGCTCTGGTGCGAATACTCGCCTCAGCTCGAGCCCATCCTGCGCCGCTGCCGCATGGAGCGCCACGGCAACGAGTTCGTAGTGTTCGCTCCGCCGCGCTATATCCTCGCCCTGACACAGACCACGGCGGGCGATTTCCGCGCCCACCTCGACAGCGTCTATTCATGGGTCGCGGCGATCCGCATCGTTGCGGACGACAGCCTTGCGGACGGCATGGACGGCGCGGAGCCCATAGTCAAGCGCGACTGGGGCGTGGGCCGCAGCGTGGGCATCTCGCGCAAGACCCAGCGCAAAAATATCCGCCATCTTTCGCCCGCGGACATCATCTACGGCAAGGAGATACTGAAGCCGGAGCTCGTGCGCATGGCGGACCTGACCGACCGCTCCGGGCATATCTCCGTGCGCGGCGAGCTGCTTTCCATGGAGAGCTTCGTTTCGAAAAAGCGCCGCACGAACGTGCTCACGCTGACCGTGACGGACAAGACGAACACGGTCATCGTGAAGTTGTTCCCGGACGAGCTGACCGCCTCGCGAACGATGAACCTTTTGAAAAAAGCACAGGAGGAACCCTGCGAGCTGCTGATCCGCGGCAATTTCCGCTTTGACAGTTACCAGCGCGATTACTGCCTTTTTGCGGACGACATCAACCGCTACCCCAAGGAGATCCGCGCCGATACTGCGGCGGACAAGCGCGTAGAGCTCCACCTGCACACCCAGATGAGCGCGATGGACGCGACGACGAAGCTCGCTGAGGTCGTGGAGCGCGCGGCGAAATGGGGGCATAAGGCGATCGCTGTGACCGATCACGGCGTGGTCCATTCCTTCCCGGAGGCGCGCAAGGCCGCAAAGGAGTTCGGCATCAAGGTCATCTTCGGCTGTGAGGGTTATCTCGTTGCGGACAGCGTTTCCCGCCCTGTCGGCGACGCGGATTCCTACTGCGCGATCGCGCTGACGAGCTACGGCACTGGCGTGCACTCGAGGATATTCGATATCGCCGCGATCCGCTTCACGAAGGACGGGGACAAGGCCGCCTTCCGCACCGCCGTCAATCCCGGTGTGCCTCAGCCCATAAAGACCGCGGCGCTGACCGGCTACGGGGACGAGGAGATCGACGGGGCGCCGATCCTTTCGGAAGCGGTGAGATCGCTCTCCGATTTTGTCGGGTCGAGCCTGATCGTCGTTCACGACCGTGAAACGCTCGCTATCCTTCATCTGCTCCTCGGTTCGTCCTGCCCGCTCGGAAAAAACTGCGTGCTCTCCTCGATGCTGATGCAGTACCTCCGCCGCGACCTTAAGGCGGAAGCGAGGCAGATGCCTGAGCTTTCCGCGCCGGACGCAGCCCGCTGGACGGCCGTCAGGATGCGTGAACTGCTGGATCTCAACGAGAAGGCCGGCGTACACACGCTGCCCGTCGTTGACGCGCTGGAGCACGAGCCCGAAAAGCGCAGGAGCAACCATATCATCATCCTCGCGGCGAGCGAGCCCGGCCTCAAGAACCTGTATAAGCTCGTTTCGTATTCAAACCTCGATCATTTTTACAAGACTCCGCGCATCCCGAGGAGCCTGCTGAACATCCACAGGGAGGGACTGATCCTCGGCTCCGCATGCGAAGCGGGCGAGCTGTTCCGCGCGATGGTGAACGGCGCGGACGAAGATGAGCTGCTGCAGATCGCTTCCTACTACGATTATCTCGAGATCCAGCCCATCGGCAACAACGCGTTCCTCATCCGCGAGGGCATCGCGAAGGACGAGGAGGCGCTCCGCGATTACAACCGCCGCATCGTTGAACTCGGCGACAAGCTCGGTAAGCCGGTCGTCGCGACGGGCGACGTGCATTTCCTCGAACCCGAGGACGCTGTCTTCCGCGCGATCCTCATGAGCGCGTCCAACTATAAGGACGCCGCGATCCAGCCGCCGCTGTATTTCAGGACGACCGACGATATGCTGGAGGAATTCAGCTATCTCGGTGAAGAGAAGGCCTTTGAGGTGGTCGTTGAAAACACGAACAAGATCGCGGACATGTGCCCGCAGCTGCGCCCGTTCCTCGACGACAAGCAGACCTACGCACCGGAACTGCCCGGCGCGAAAGAGGAGCTGACCCGGCTTTCGCTCACGAAGGCGCACGAACTCTACGGCGAAGTGCTGCCCGACGTGGTGCAGAAGAGGCTGGACAAGGAGTTTGCCTCCATCATCGGCAACGGCTACTCCTCGCTCTATATGGTGGCGCAGAAGCTCGTTTCCAAATCTCTGAGCGACGGGTACCTCGTCGGCTCCCGAGGTTCGGTCGGTTCCAGCTTCGTGGCGTATCTTTCCGGCATCACGGAGGTCAACGCCCTCCCCGCGCACTACCGCTGCCCGAACTGCAAATACTCCGAATTCCCCGCCGTGGGCGACAAGTCGCGCTGCGGCATCGACCTGCCCGAAAAGAACTGCCCCGTCTGCGGCACGCCTCTGCGGCGCGACGGCTACGAGATCCCGTTCGAGACCTTCCTCGGCTTCAAGGGCGACAAGACCCCCGATATCGACCTCAACTTCTCCGGCGAATACCAGCCCGTGGCGCACAAGTTCACGGAGGTCATGTTCGGCGAGGGGCACGCCTTCCGCGCCGGCACGATCTCCGGCCTGCAGGAAAAGACAGCCTACGGCTACGTTATGCACTACTGCGAGGAGAACGGGCTGAACCCCTCCGAGGCTGAGAAGACCCGCCTTGCCAACGGCTGCGTCGGCGTGCGCAAGACCACCGGCCAGCACCCGGGCGGCATCGTCATCGTTCCCGAGGACCTTGAGATCTATGATTTTTGCCCCGTGCAGCACCCGGCGGAGAAGGTGGACGCGGACAGCATCACCACACACTTCGATTTCCACGCGCTCGACGACAAGCTCGTCAAGCTCGACATTCTCGGCCACGACGACCCGACCACGATCCGCATGCTGCAGGACATCACGGGCATAGACCCGAAGAGCATCTCCCTTGCGGACGAGGAGACGATGAAGATCTTCCGCACGGACGAGCCGCTCGGCGTTTCCCTCAAGGAGCTCGGCTGCGACATCGGCAGCCTCGGCATTTCCGAATTCGGCACCGGCTTCGTCCGCGGGATGCTGATGAACACACGCCCCACCACGATGGAGGAGCTCGTGCGCATCGCCGGCCTTTCCCACGGCACGGACGTGTGGCTCGGCAACGCCGAGGAGCTGATCAAGGCGGGCACGGCTACGCTGATGCAGGTCATCTGCACGCGTGACGATATCATGAACTACCTGATCGCGCACGGCGGCGAGCCCTCGCTCTCGTTCAAAACGATGGAGAGCGTCCGCAAAGGCAGGGGCCTCAAGCCGGAGATGGAGGAGGCCATGCGCAGGAACAACGTTCCCGAATGGTACATCGACAGCTGTAAGAAGATCACGTACATGTTCCCCCGCGCACACGCCGCGGCGTACGTCATGATGAGCTTCCGCGTGGCCTACTTCAAGGTGCATCACCCGCTCGCGTTCTATTCGGTGTATTTCACCGTCCGCGCGGACGCGTTCGATATCGAGCAGTGCATGGGCGGCGCCGAAAAGGTCCTTTCGAACCTTCGCGAACTCAAAAACCTTTCGAACCCCGACCCGAAGCAGAAGGAGCAGATCATCGTGCTGGAGCTCGTTTATGAGATGAACCTGCGCGGCATCGAGCTGCTGCCCGTGGATATCTACAAATCAAAGGCCACCCGCTTCACGATTGAGGGCGACAAGATCCGCCCGCCGTTCAACGCGATCGCCGGCCTCGGCGACAACGCCGCGAGGCAGATCGAAGAGGGCGCGAAGGGAGGCCCGTTCCTCTCCCGCGAGGACTTTGTCAAGCGCACGCGCGCGAACTCCGCGATCATGGATAAGCTGGACGCCCTCGGGTGCCTTGCGGGGCTTTCCGACAGCGACCAGGTGGCCATGGAGTTTTGATCCTCCGGGCTTTGCGCAGCCGTTGCCTGCGGGCGGCCCCATTGCCGCACGAACGACCTGCCGGTTATAATGAACAACGCTCTATAAAAGAAACCTGAGAAAAGCCGCTTAGCCGATCTCAGGTTTTTATTGTATTTCTGATTTATACCGGTTGGATCCGATCAAACTCCAGCCGGGCCTTGAAAAGATCGCCGTCAACGGAGAGCCCGAACCCGGCATTCTGCAGCTTTGCAAGGCCGGATGCGATGCTGAGACCGAGGCCGCTGCCCTCGGTTGAGCGGGAGGCGTCGCCGCGCACGAAGCGCTCTGTCAGTTCATCAGCCGAAATGTTCAGCGGATAGCGGGAAATATTCTTGACCGTGATCGAAACGCGCTCTCCGCTTGTTTCGCTCGAAACGTAGACCCTCGTGCCGGGCATGGCGTATTTATTGACGTTGCTGAGCAGGTTGTCCAAAACTCTCCACAGCAGTCTGCCGTCGGCCTTGATATGCGGGTCGCTTTCATCCAACACCAATACCGGTTCAATGCCGCTCTCCGTAAGCCGCTGACGGTATTCGCCCACGGCCTGGGTCAAAAACACGTTCACGTCGGTATCCGAAAGAGTTACCGGAATGCTGCCGCTCGCGGCTTTGGAGGCTTCGACAAGATCATCGGTCAGCCTCCTGAGCCTTGCGGACTGGCGATCCAGCACTTCTATGTATCGGACTGCGGTCGGGTTGTCGATCTTCTCTCTTTTAAGGAGATCCACGTAGTTTACTATCGAGGTGAGCGGCGTTTTGATATCGTGGCTGACGTTCGTGATCAGCTCCGTTTTCATCCGCTCGGAGCGCATCTGCTGCTCAACGGCCTTTTTAACGCCCTGCTGAATGGAATTGAGGTCGTCGGCATGGCGGCGGAGATCACAGATCAGCCATTTTGTATCGACCGGAGCGCTGAAGTCCCCTTCGGCAAGCGCCCTGCCGCCCTTTTGCAGCTTTTTCAGGCCGATCGCCAGGTAAATGAGAAATAGCCCCGCAAGTAAGTTCCCGATGAGCATAGCCGGCAGGAATTCTCCGTCATGCATATTTGCCAGGCAGAGGAGATCGAAGGCAAGCATAGCGGCGACGGCGAGGGCCGTCTTCCAAACAAGCGGGATACGGACGATCACGCAGCCGAGCCAGCGCAAAGCCTTCCACAAAAGGCGCAGTATAAAAGCGATCGCGGTCCCCTTCAGCACCGTCCCGGCCTTGCACTGGGCGGCGAAGGCGGTCAATATCAGGTAGAAAAGTATGACCGCGGCGAGGATCACGGCAACGGTCATGGGAACGTCGTAAACGAAAACGAGCTGCCACTCGAGCGCGTTCCCGGCAAGATAGACGAGCAGCGCCCAGACGTCCATGGGGATCTTATCGAACCAGGTTAGGTGAATGCCCTCATACCCCCTCCAATGCCCGGCGGAGGAAAGGGTGAAGCTAAAACAGAAGAGCCATGCGGCCGCCGCGAGCAGCTCGAATACGATAAGAGCATGGCGCAGGCGGACAAGCCGGGAGAGAAGCGTATCCTCAAAGTCGAGCCCGATCCGCGAAGGATCCGCCGCCGCCGAGATCGTGACCTTGGTGCCGCCGATGACGTAGTCGAGGGACAGAGTATAGGGGGATGGGCCCGCGAGGCGGTAGTTATCCAGTATGATCGACGAGCTCTCACCGTCTTCGGCATAAGCGCACACCTCTATCGCATAGTGCCAGTCCCGGTAGTCCCGTGCAAACCGCGTTTTCAATTCCTCGCTCGGATCGGCTGTGAAGGCGGCGTCATTTTGAAGATAACCGTAAACGTCGTGCACGGCGTCGTATGCATCGGCGCGATACAGATACTCATAGACCGAGTATCCGCCGTCCCGGTAGACGTTTTCCGAAACGAGCAATGCGATCCCAGCTCCGCCTGCGACGGTCAGCGCCGTAAATACGACCAGCAGGCAGAAGGCCGTGACCTTTGCCCAGGTTTTATCGAGGAGTTTTTTCATTATTTTTCACTCTCCATCTTATAGCCCTTGCCCCAGACCACCTTAAGATACCTCGGTTCAGCCGGGTTTATTTCGATCTTCTCGCGTATATGCCGCACGTGGACGGCCACGGGATTATCTCCGATACATTCTTCATGCCACACCGCCCGGTAGATCTCGTTGGGGGAGAAGACCTTGCCGGCGTTCTGCATAAGGAGCTTTAATATGTCATATTCAAGCGGAGTCAGGCTTACGCTCTCACCGTCAACGGTCACGGCCTTCGCCTCGTCGTCCAGTGACACGGAGCCGATCGTGATGGCGGCAGGCCTGACGGTCCCGCCTCCAAGCTGCAGGTAACGCCGAAGCTGGGATCTCACCCTTGCCAGCAGCTCCACCGGGTTGAAGGGCTTTGTTACATAGTCGTCCGCGCCGAGGTTCAGCCCAAGCACCTTGTCCGTGTCCTCGCTCTTGGCGGTGAGAAGGATCACCGGCAGGTTGCGGTGCTTTCGCAGCTCCGTCATGGCGGTGATGCCGTCCATTCCGGGCATCATAATGTCCATCAGCACCAGATGGATATCCTCCCTCTCGAGCACGGCAAGGGCCTCCTGCCCGCTTGACGCCGGAAAGACGCGGTACCCCTCGGCGTTCAGATAGACGGCCAGAGCCGAGACGATATCCTTTTCATCGTCGCAGACCAGGATGTTATGCATGTGTACCTCCTTCTTTTTTCAGCTCAAAAGGGAGCGCTTCCTCTTTGCCGCGTGCCATCAGCTTAGCCGCGGATACCCGGTGCTCGATCGGCTTCCATTCGACCCGGCGGAACAGCACCGATATGGCAATGGGCACGTATGTGGCCATAAACAGGGGGAAGGTGAATGCGTAGAGCACTTTTTTTATTGCCGTGGTGCGAATAAGCTTCCATTCGGTCGCGGTGGTGATGCAGCCCGTAACGAACAGGGCTGCATACGCATTGAGAGCGATACCTGCGAATGACTTCAATACCGGAAGCAGAGCCTCGCCGCGAACGGCAGCAAAGACGGCAAACAACACGTTCAGAACAAGCGCGGCAGCGGAGAGGATATAGGCCGGCATCGTGGAAAAAGCTATGTCATAGCAGGAGAAGCTTCCCCGAAAAATGCCTCGCAGCAACCGGCCGCCATAGCGGGTGAAGACCTGCAAAGCGCCGCTGCACCAGCGGCTGCGCTGCCGCCATGACTGAGCAAAGCTTGTGGGCTGTTCGTCGTAAAGTATGGCATCGGGGCAAAAGGCTATGCGTTGCCCGTTCAAGATCTGCTGCGCGGAAAACTCAACGTCTTCGATCAGCGTATGATAGGGCCATGGCCCCATCTTCTCCGCCACGGCGCGGCTGAACAGAAAACCGGTGCCGAACACAACACAGCTTGTGCCGAGCAGATACCGCGCCTGATTGAGGTAGCGGCTGTCGCGCAGATACCAGAGCGCATAACCGGCGCTGATCCAGTTGTCGCCGTAGTTCTTGGAGTTGCGGTAACTCGTTACGATGTCGTGTCCGTCGGAAAAGGTGCGGTTCATCCGCTCGATAAAATCGGGGGACAGGATGTTATCGGCGTCAAACACGAAATAACCGTCAAACCCGTCAGAGTAGTCCCGGCGAATATTCTCCATCAGGAAACCGAGGGCGTACCCTTTGCCGATCTCGGCATTATTGGATCGCTCATAAACCACAGCGCCAGCTTCCCTTGCTATGTCGGCCGTATTATCCGTGCAGTTGTCAGCCGCAACAAAGATGTGGATGCGTTCGGCGGGATAGGTCTGGCTGCGGAGACTTGCTATAAGGTCCCCGATCACTGCCTGCTCATTTCTTGCCGAGATCAATACCGCAAAGTCGTTTTGCTTCTCGGCTGCGTGCTTTTTCGGCCTTCGCAGCCAAACGACGGGGATATAAAAAAGCTGATACGCATAGCACAGGAAAAATATGATGCCGATGATCCGGTCGACTGTTTCCGGCGCTCCCATAGAGAGATCCTTTCCGCGCGTAAAATCGCGCAAGCCGCAGGCGCATCCGTCGATGCACCTGCTTTGCGGCTCGGTATTACTGGCGGTGAGATCTCACTTTTCACGGCTTAAGTATACCGTTCCGGTTCTTAAGAAACAAGAGGATGATCGTTTAAGAATTGATTAAGATGCGTTATCATTTCCGCTGCCGTGATATCGGGAACATCGTATCAGGTCGAGACCGTTTTGGCTGATATGCGGACCCGTGGCCGAAAAAACCTGAGAAAAGCTTTACTGCCGATCTCAGGTCATTTCAAAAATATCCTTATTCCGGTCGACCGTTCGGTCCTCCGTTTTTTTCGTTATGACTTACTTTTTCTTTTTCTTTGCTTTCGACGCGATGATGATCACGACGATCACGACCGCGAGAATGATCGCCAGCCAGATGAACAGGCAGATGCCGAGGGGCTGGAAGGGGCAGATGCCGCAGACCTTGCATTTGGTCTTCTGCGGCGCGGGGTCCACGGGCTCCGTGACGCCGCCGGGAATTGGATCCGTCCCGATCTCGTCCGAGCCGAAGGTGATGGTCTTGGAATAATCGGAATAGATATCCTCATCCTCGACGCCGCTCACGCGGTAGCGGCAGCGCAGCTCGATCTCGGTATCCTTCGGGATCACCTCGCCCTCTTTCGCGAGGGTGATCAACGCACACTTGAGCTCGCCCGGGCGGACGTCCCGGTCGCTGTTGCCCATGAGCGCCCAATCGGCGTCTCCCTTTACGCGGGCATAGGTCTCCACTGTGACCGCACCGCCCTTTGCCGCGGCCTCGGTCGTCATTTTCGCAAGCTCCTCCGGCACGGTGAGCGTGAAAGCGACGACGGGGTTGTCGTTGAAGGTCTCGTCGGTCATGTGAAGACCGCTGATCTCCGGCGCGCTGATCGCATGCCAATCCGTCACGGTGTTTTCCGCTTCCTTGCCGTAGGCGACCGGCGCGGTCCAGTCGGAATAGTAATAGCTGTCCTCATTCGCGTCGTCCCTCACGGTGACGACGAAGCGGGAGCGGAAATAGGCGGTATGCTCGCCAAAGTCGACGTGAAGCTCCTCCGCCTCCTCGTCATAGACGTACTGACCTGCGTTGAGCTGATCCTTTACGCCGGGCGTTCCGATCTCCGGATCGCCGTTCCAGCGCGCATCGTTCGGCACGCCGCGCATGATCCAGACCTCGTTCACGGTATTCGGCGCGCCGAGGCCGATATCCACTCCGTCCCATTCACTCGTGCGAAGGTTATACTCCTCATCGTAGCCGAAGCCGTGCTCCCCGTTCCAGTACTCGTTGTAATGCCAGCCGGAAACGGGATCGTTCACGTCATCCATCGCCCAGTCGATCTGAATCGTGAGCCAGATATCCGCGAAGGGATAGGCGGAGAAAAACTCACCGAGGTCCTCCGCTTCTGCCTTCGCCTGGAAGAAGGCCGCCATATCGTCCGTCATGGAATAGGCGTAGCACATCGTGGTGGGCGAGTCGCCGCCCTCGAGCCACTGCACGGCGGTGTTCACCGGTGCTTTGAGCTCGAACGGCAGTTCGCCGTCGGCGAGCGCAGGAATGCATGCGAGCATCAGGCACAGAACAAGCAGTGCCGAAAGCAGTTTTTTCATTCGTTTTACCTCCTAAAGCATATTGCCGCGCCGTCCGCGGCCGGGTCTTTGCCCCGTTGATCACACATATAAAGAATAGCACAATGAATATATAATGTCAATGGCGAACAGCAGAAAAGCCGCCCCCCTGCGGGAGCGGCTCCGGTTCAATTCAGCGTGTCAGTCCATCGCCATCACGGCGCGCATGATCAGGATCGCGTCGGAAGCGGTGATAACGCCGTCGCCGTCCATATCGCCGTTGATCGCGCCCTGGCCGCTCACGATCGTGATGCTCATTGCGTGGCGCATGGCGAGCAGCGCGTCCGCCGCGGTGACTTCACCGTCGAGGTCGATATCGCCGAGCAGGGTCACGGAGGGTCCGTTCTCCGTATATAGCGCGGTGACGGTCATATCCTCGGTGACGGCGGAGAAGTCCTTATCCCAGCCGGTGAAGGTGTAGCCCTCGTGCACAGGCGCGTCCGGTGCGGTCGCCGCCTGCCCGTTCTCGACGGTGACGGTGGAAATGGTCTCATTTGTGAGGCCGTCCACGAAGGTGACGGTGTGAGTGACGGGCTGCGGGTCGTCCCCGCCGACGTATTTATAGAGATACAGATCCTTGCTGTCACCCGGGGTGTACGGGCGGAAATCCGCTTGATAAATGCTGATGGTCCTGCTCGAGCCCTCAAGAGTGGTCGTGAGATAGAAGGTGCCGGCGGTCTCGTTCTTCATCGTGACGGTAAAGCCCTCGGTCGCCTCCTCGCCGACGGAGAAGCCGCCGGTGGAGTTCGTGCTGATCATGCAGTACACAGCCGCCGCTTCGTTGTAGAGCGAATAGCTGCCGTCCCCGCGGGTTGTCATTACCCAAACGACGGACTCGTCCGGGTCGACGACCGTATTGCCGGAGAGCGTCACGGCAGCAGCGATCATGTGGCCCTTGTTGCACACGCTGCTCATCGCGCCGGTGTAATTGCCGTTCACGCCGTAGAGCACGTATTTGCCGTCCGTAACCTCATCGAGCGAGGTCACGAGCACGTAATCGCCCTCGCCGGGATCCGGGGTCGCGGTCGGTTCCGGAGTGACGGTCGGGTCCGGAGTCTCACCGCCGCGCTTATAGAGGAACAGATCGTGCCAGTTCGAGGAATCGTAGGGACGGAAGTCGTTCTGGTAGATGCTGATCATCCTGCTCGAACCCGAGAGCGTTGTGGTCATGTAGTAGCTGCCTGCGGTGGGCGCCGCGGAGATCGTGTATCCGTAGTCCGCCTCATCGCCGAGGCTGAAGCCGCTCGTGCTGTTATCCGAGATCATGCAGTATTTGCCTGCCGCTTCGTTGTAGAGCGTGTAGACGCCGTTCGTTTCCTCCATGTGCCAAACGACGGAGCTGTCGGGCGAGACGATCGTGTTATCCGTCAAGGTCACTGCGGTCAGGCCCATGCGGCCGCCCGAAACGGTGTTGTTCATGGCACCCTTGTAGTTGCCGTTCACGCCGTAAAGCACGTAGTCGCCGGAAGTGACGTCGTCAAGCGAGGTCACGAGCGTGAACACCTCGCCATCGGGGGCTTCGGTGGGATCCGGGGTCGCCGTCGCTTCGGGGGTGGCGGTCGGGTCCGGCACAGCGGTCACGACGGGCTCCTCTCCCGGGACGTAGGTCGCGGTGGCGTAGGCGTAGGCGCCGTTTGCCGCAGTCCACGTGCCGCTCGTCCAGCCGGACTGGCCGGAGACGTAGTACATTTTGAAGCCCGACGGCGCCTGAGCGTCCGAACTGCCCGCGATCATTATCTGAGTGCTGCCTTCCGCCTCGAAGGAGGGAGCCTGTCCCTCGAAATACATCGCGATGAGAGCGGGCACGTTGTGGAAGGCACGGCGCGCAAAGGTCTTACTGCCCGAGCCGATCGTTACGGAGGCAAGAGAAGTATCGTTATAGAAGGCGTATGAACCGATCTTCGTGACGCATGCGGGGATGGTGACGGAGGTCAGTCCGGAATTGTTTGCAAACGCCGCGCAGCCGATCGCGCCGACGGTGTAGCCGCCGAGTGTCTCGGGGACGGTCACGGCCGAAGCGCTGCCGCTGTATGAAGCGATGACGGCGCTGCCGTTTTCGACGTAGTAGCAGTAGTCTCCGTCGGTCAGGAGCGTGTAGTCAAAGCCGTTGTCGCTCGAACCGTAGACGAGCCTTGCGAACTCCGGATAGTCGATAAACACGTTCCTGTTGCCCTGCACGGAATAAACGTATTCGTTCCTGGCGATCTCGAGGCTGTCGACGGGATCGAGCAGATTCCACTCGAGCAGGGTCTTGAAGGTGTCGTCCGCAACGGGAGCTGTGAGGTCCTCGCCCCAGCGGACGGCAACGTAGAAATAGATCCTCGCAAGATCGCCCTTGAACCCGTCCCTCGGTTCGAACAGATCGCCTGCGGGAAGGACGTAGTTCTGCGTGCCCGCGTTATCGTAAACGAGCTCCCTCAAAGCGGTGTCGATCCAGCCCGCGTCGTAGTTGCTGCGCGGGGAGTTGACGGTGCTCGATTCCGGACGGATATGATGCAGGTCCGCGCCGGCGTTGGAATCGGTAAAAGTGCCCTTGGATTTGGGCCAGACGTGTTCTCGGTTATAGGTCGTTCCGCTGTCCCACGCGCCGTTTACGGACGCGCCGGAGTAGCAGAGCAGGATATTGCCGGGAACGGCCGGGTCGGCGTCCGAACCGGTGAACATATAGCGGATCTCGCTGTAGGTCGTGACGTGCGAATGGGTGTTCGTCATCAGGTTGGCAAGATCGGTCTTGAGCGTGTCCCCGCTCTCCGCGAGCAGTGCGGAAACGCTGTAGCCGTTGTCCGTGTAGTAGCTGTCATCAGCCCGGACGGGACCCTCGGCAGTGTTTGCCCTTGCCGCCGGCAGGACCGAAACGAGCATGATGATCGCGGCGAAAAGCGCCGCAAGCCTCTTTGTGATCATAGGAGCCTCCTCGTATAAAAATCCATCCTATATTATATCGGAATCCGCCCGCATTTTCAATAAGGATCCGACTTTTTGCATGTTTTTGCCCCTGTCTGCGCAAAAAAGAATACCGCACTTGACAAAGCCCGGTGTTTGCTATATTATGTATTTGAGAAAAATCGGCTGAAAAGCCTCAATAAGAAAGGTAAAATCAATGCACAGCAATCTCATCCTCTCCATGAGCGAGGAAACCGCGACCGGTATCGGCAATTTCTTCTCCCAGTGGGGCCTTATCATCATCATGTTCGCTGCGCTTGCTGCAATGTTCATCTTCTCCTCCCGCAGCAATAAAAAGCGCCAGCAGAAGTATCAGGATATGCTCGACAGCCTCAAGCCCGGCAGCCGCGTCCGCACCATCGGCGGCATCTACGGCACCGTCACCAGCGTGAAGGGCGACGTGGTGTTCGTCTCCGTCGGTCCCGACAAGGCCCGCCTCGTCTTCTCCAAGCAGGCGATCGCCAGCATTGAGGACGCGCCGGTCGAAGCCACCATCGACGGCGACATCGTGGACGCGAACCAGAACAAATAACGCATCCGTCGGTCAAGCGCTGGTTTCAGCAGGAGTCAAACTCATAAAAATTCGATCCGGGGATATCGGTTATCCCCGGATCATTTTTGTTATTGTCGTTGAGAGCGGAGCATTTGTTTATGCTGATATGCCGAAGTTGCTTCTGCCGTTATTCCGCCGCTGCCTGAGATCCTTCCGTCGGATCCAGACTGCATGCCTGCATGAGTTCCTCCGAGGAATACACGGCAACGGTCATGTTTGCCCCTGTATACGGCTTTCCGAAGACGTCGGCAACCACCAGCCCTGCCTCCCTGCAAAGGAGAATGCCCGGCATGATGTCCCACGGGTTGGCGGTAAACGTAACGTTTCCGTCTAACCTGCCCATGGCACAGTACGCAAAGTCCACGCTGGCCGCCCCGATCATGCGGATGCGTTCTACACGAGGCGCAATATGACGCATGGCTGCATATTCAAGCTCCATCCGTTCCGGATCTGCATGCATGAAATCCCCGAAGCTTATTATGGACTTCTCCGGCGGACGGACGATCGGTCCGATCCTGCGTCCGTTGCATAGTGCGCCATGACCGCGGATCGCCGTAAAGCATTCGTCGCGGCCGGGAAGATAGATCACTGCAAACTGCGTCTCCCCGTTATCAAAGAGAGCGCACTGGATCCCGAATATATCGATGCCGTTTGCATAGTTGCAGGTGCCATCGATGGGATCGATTATCCAGACGCGGCCGGTCTTTTCCGTATCGGGATTGTATTCCTCGCTCAGGAACACCGCATCCGTCTCCAGAGTCAGGATCTCGCGCATAAGCCGCTGCTCCAATTGATAATCCAGATCTGTCACAACGTCGTAGGTGGATTTTTCGTATGTCCGCCGGGCTTTTTGTTCCGATATTTCGGCATAGGCCTGCCGCATGCACTTTACTGTCTGCGTCAGCAGTTCATGATTGCTTTTCATATTATTCCTCCGTTCGGAACAGATCGATCCTCTTTGTCCCGGAATCATTCAAAATGGTCTCATAGACCGCTTCATAATACTCGAACAGGGATTCGCCTTCTGCATCCGCGTGCCTGAAGATGAAGCAGGGACATTTTGCTCCCGGATATTGGAATGAATAGTTCTGGACGATGACATACGCTTCTTCAGCTGTGTAAATAAAAATCAGGTTTTCCCTCGGGATCTGATCATAGGTGTAAGTCCTGAGGCATTTGTTTATCACGGACTTGTCCGTGAATTTGCTCTGCAGTTCCGCCTTGATCATATCGAAAGACGCATAGATCTGCTGCGAAGTATCCTTCCGTTCCTCTTCGCTTCGGATCTTCACGTTTTTTCCTTCGGGATCCAGAAAGAGCATCTCGAAAACCGTTCCCCGCCTGATCCCGCGAATCAGGTTGTTGCAGCCGTCGGTCAGGGAAAAAGTCCAGTTGGAGATGCCCATGCACTTGATCAGGGTCGCTTTGCGGATCAGCTTTTTCAGATCCAGATTCTCCACCTTTTTATCAAGGGCGCCCAGGCTTCTTCCGTTAAGGATCGCCACAGTCTCGCCCGAAAGAGCTGTTTCCCTGGAGAAATCCAATCGGTCTTTCACCCAGTCAAGCACGCTTTCGAGCACTTCCTCCTCAGTATCCGGTGTTGCAACATAAAAGCTGTCCCGATTGCTGAAAAGCGGATGGATGGTCTCCGGAGAGGGGGTGACTATCCTGTTACCGTTGTCTGAGAAATAGATCAGCGCCGCGTCGTTGACGGAGGTCATAGTGCTGTCCGATTGAGCAAGCGCCAGGAAAGAATCCAGCTCAACGAATAAATGGTAGTTCTTAAGATAATCCATTTCTCCGCTTTCGCGGCGGTACAGCTTATCGTTGCAAACCAGCAAAAGCAGCCGGGACTGCATGATCTTGACGAAGTTTGCCTTGTACGCACTGCTGTCGCTGTTTTCGGAAAAGAGGAAGCATTTAATGCCCTGATCTTTCAGATAGTTATATACTCTCCTTGCTTGTTCAAGATCGCCATCCTCTCCTGACGATCCGTGGAAGGCGATAAATACATCATACTGTTTATTGATGATCATACCGAATCTCTCCTGCGAGGCTGCCGAGCATATGCTCGATTTAAACAGATTAATTTTAGCATAAGCATTGGAATAACGCAAGCTGAAGCCGGCTCGGATCGTATGCTTTTGAGAATATTTCCCTGCCGCTTCTATCCGGGCGGATGGTCTTATAGAAGCCGCTTTTTTGTTTGCCGGGTGAAAAAGTTCATACTGCCCGCATAGAATAAAGCAGTATCGGTCATACCGTTCAAAGGAGAAGAGAATATGAGCTCAGCAACAAAAAAGCCCGAAGGCGCGAGGCCTGTAAGTTCGGCCGTCCGCGGGGTCGCCGCCGCATTCATACTCAGCCTGGTTCTGACCGCGCTTGCGGCGCTGCTGCTGCAAAAGCAGGTGATCCCCGTCTCCGCGGTGCGCATAGTGAACCCGGTGATAAAGTCCCTTTCGGCGCTTGCAGCGGGGTTCTTCGGCACGGCGCGCACAGGCTCCCGCCGCTGGCTTTTCGGCGCAGCCGCCGCAATCGTTTACATAGTCGTGACGACGGTCGTATTCGGGCTGCTTGCCGGAGGGATCCATATCGGGAGCGGAAATCTCGCGGATCTCGCGATGTGCGGTTTCGCGGGCTGCGTCGGCGGGATGCTGCGGAGCCTGCGGGCGGAGTGATACGGCCTTCAAGTTATATTATTGCGCTATTGAACTCAATGATGAATTGTTGTATAATTTACAATGTATATATGTGGTGTTTGATGCCGAAGTATGCCCTGATCGACGTTTCGGCACGCACGATGAAGGAGAAGGAGCTTGGTAATTTACCGAAAATCCGAGTTTTACACGAGCGAACAGGAAGGTCCCGGCGTGCCCGGGGTCTCTCCCCTGCTTGCGCGCGCCCTCCGCGCCCGCGGAGCCGTGACGCCGGAGGAGATCGCCCGTTTCCTCTCCCCCTCGAAAGCTGATTTTCACGATCCGTACCTTCTTCCCGATATGGACAAGGCCGTTGCCCGCATCCGCACGGCGCTCGAGGCGCACGAGCGGATCTGCGTATTCGGCGATTACGACGTGGACGGCATCTGCGCGACCGCGATGCTGACCGATTATTTCCGTTCCGTCGGCGCCGATATCGGCTATCACATCCCTTCGAGGAGCGAAGAGGGCTACGGCATGACCGGCCCCGCCATCGAAAAGCTTGCCCGGGAGGGAGTTCAGCTGATCATCACTGTCGACAACGGCATTTCCGCCGCGAATGAGATCCGCCGCTGTGCGGAGCTCGGCATGGACGTCATCGTGACGGATCACCATATCCCGCCCGACGCCGTTCCCGTTTGCTGCGCGGTCGTATGCCACACCGTGGCAGAAAGCCGCTACCCGAGTTCCATCCTCTGCGGCGCCGGGACGGCGTTCAAGCTGCTGCACGCGCTTGCCGGGCTCGATACCGCGATGAAATACGTTTCCCTCGCGGGGCTTGCGAGCGTTGCTGATGTGGTGCCCCTTCTCGATGAGAACCGTATCCTCGTCAAGCTCGGCCTTGCGGCCATCAACGAGGGCAGGTGCCCCATGGGCTTCACACGGCTGCTCGAGAGCATTCCCACCGTCAAAAAGCCTTACAACGCCTGCAATCTGGGCTTTGCCGTCGCGCCGAGGCTCAACGCCTCCGGCCGCATGAGCGACGCGTCCGTAGCGGTCGATCTGTTCCTTTCGGACGATCCGGCGGAGATCGACGCCTGCATTGCGGAGCTTAACCGCCTCAACGAACTGCGCCAGCAGGACGAGGCGAATATCCTGAACGACGCGCTCAGCCTGCTTGCAGGCAGGGATCTTTCGGACACCCGCGCCATCGTGCTGATGAAGCGCGAATGGAACGGAGGCGTCATCGGCATCGCCGCTTCCCGCATCCTCGAAATGTTCCACCGTCCGACGGTCCTCTTCTGCGAGGCGAACGGCGTTTTGAAGGGCTCCGCCCGCTCCGTCGACGGCATCAATATCCACGAAGCGCTGAGCGCCGTTTCAGACTGCTTCCTGCGCTTCGGCGGGCACGCGAAGGCCGCCGGGATCACGATGGAGATTGACCGCTTTGATGAGTTCGCCGAAAGGCTGAACGCCCATCTGAAGGCCAATTTCCCGGATTCCGCGTTCGCCGCCTGCAAGGAATACGAGTTCGAGATCCCGCTCGACATGGTGAACGGCGACCTTATTAACGAATTCTCGCGGCTCGCTCCGTTCGGTGAGAGCAATCCCTCCCCGGTCTTCCGTTCCCGCGGAGTGGAGCTCTGCCGCCTTAGGCGGTTCGGCAACGACGCGCAGCACACCCGCATGGAGGCGCACGCCGGGAATACGAGCATGGAGGCCGTGTGGTTCTGTTCCGCGCCGTACTTCAAAAACCTGCTCGCCGCTGACAGGGCGGATATCCTGTTCTCCCCCGCCGTGAACCGCTGGTGCGGCTCGGAGGGCATTCAGCTCCGCCTCAAATGGGCGCAGCCCGAATACCCGTCCGATATCCCCGCATTTATAGAAGCGGGCATGTGGAATTTCTGCGACGCGCTCGTTGAAAACTCCTGCTATATCTCAGACCGCGTGCATGAGCTCACCGAGCTCCGTTCCGATCTCAAAACCGTTTTCTCCCAAAGGCTCTCGGGCGTGCTCGTGCTGGCGTTTTCGCCGGAAGGCGCGGAGCGCGCTCTCCGCGAAGTCATTTCAAGCGGGCTGAACGTGGACGTGCTCTTCGGCTGCCCGGCGGAATCCCCCGTCTGCGACAACGCGCTGCTCATCGCGCCGAAGATCGGCTCACTGCCCGCGTCGGGCTACCGCACGGTCGTGTTCTATGACCGGCCTCCCCTTCCCGGCGCCGCGAGCGCGATCGCCGAAAGGATGCGCGGCGCGGAGCTGTTCACCTGCGCGGGGTCTTGCTCCGAGCGCGCGTTTTCGGACGTCGCCTTCTGCTTCTCCGTGGAGAGGAGCTTCATGGGCGACTGCTACCGCTGCACGATCAGCTCGCTGAACGAGAGCGACTGCGCCTTTGAAGAGCTCGCCGCCCGCCTCGCGCTCCGAAACAAAGTGCCCAAGTACTGCGCAAGGTTCGCACTGCGCGTGTTTATCGACCTTGGCTTTATTGCATATAATGACAGGGGCTCGCTCAGCATAGGAAAGATCGAGCCTGCAAACCTCACGGAGAGCCCGCTTTTCAGCGCGGTGATCCGGATGCGTTCACTTAAATTCGATCAATAACGGAGGATAAAACCATGCTTAACGAACAGGAACTCAAAGACACCATCCGCAGTATCCCGGATTATCCCATCGAGGGCGTCCTTTTCCGCGATATCACGACCCTTGTCAAGAACCCCGAGGCATATCACGACCTCATCACCACGATCGCGGATCAGCTCCGCGAGCTGAACGTGGACATCGTCATCGGCCCCGAGGCGAGGGGTTTCGTCATCGGCTCCGCCGTTGCGTACGCGCTCGGCGCCGGTTTCGTGCTCGCCCGCAAGCCCGGCAAGCTCCCCTGCGAGGTCTACAGCATCAACTACGGCCTTGAGTACGGCAGCGACCGTCTCGAGATCCACAAGGACGCCGTCCAGCCAGGTCAGCGCGTCGCCATCGTCGACGACCTGCTTGCGACCGGCGGCACCGCGCGCGCGGCGGTCGATCTCGTGCGTGAGGTCGGCGGCGAAGTCGTCGCGGCGGCGTTCGCGATCGAGCTTTCCGATCTCGGCGGCAGGGCAAAGCTGGGCGACTGCCCCGTCATCGCCGCCATGACCTATTGATCCGACCGTTCCTTTTTCCCGCCGTTATACCGGCATGACCCGAATAATCGCTCCATGGACAGATTGCTTACAGCCTGCGAAAAGAAGTTTTCGCCGGAGAAAATTGAATTACTGAAAAAGGCGATCGATTTCGCAAGAACGATCCACGCGGGACAGAAGCGTGAATCGCTGGAGCCGTATTACGTTCACCCGGAGGCCGTTGCGCTGATCCTCCTTGAAATGGAGATGGACGCTGACACGGTCATCGCGGGCCTTCTTCACGACACCGTTGAGGACGGCATGGACGTCAGCATCGAGCAGATCACCCAGATGTTCGGCAAGGACATCGCCCGCATGGTGGACGGTGTTACGAAGCTGACCAACACCAACCTCACACAGATGCTCTCCCGCGAGGACAGGCAGGCGGAGAACCTGCGCAAGATGTTCCTTGCGATCGCCAACGACGTGCGCGTGGTCATCATCAAGCTTGCGGACAGGCTCCACAACATGCGCACGCTGGGCTACTGCAGCCGCGAAAAGCAGATCAGGAAAGCCCGCGAAACGATGGACGTTTACGCCCCGCTCGCGGACCGCTTCGGCATGGGTGCCGTCAAGGCGGAGCTTGAAGACCTGAGCTTCAGCTACCTGATGCCCGAGGAATGCAGAAAGCTGCAGTCGCTGATCGAGCCCAAGCAGGAGGAGCGCATGAGCCTGCTCAAGACCGCCGCGCGCAGGATCGAGCTGGCCCTCAAGGAAGCGAATATCCACGCGGAGATCAACGGCAGGCCGAAGCACCTGTATTCGATCTACCGCAAGCTGAATATCAAAAAAGTGAGCCTTAACGAGATCTACGACCTCGTCGCGCTGCGCGTGATCGTGGACACCGTTCAGGACTGTTACGGCGTTCTCGGTATCATCCACTCCATGTGGCGCCCGTTCCCCGGGCGGTTCAAGGACTATATCTCCATGCCGAAAACGAACATGTACCGTTCGCTGCACACTACGCTGTTCAGCGACCTCGGCATGCCCTTCGAGGTGCAGATCCGCACCTTTGAGATGCACCGAACTGCGGAGTTCGGCATCGCGGCGCACTGGATGTATAAAGAAGGCCGCAGCCAGCAGGACGATCTCGACAAAAAGCTCGAGTGGCTCCACCAGCTTGTGGACTATGAATCCGACGCAAGCTCCACCAAGGAATACGTGGACAACGTGCGCCACGATTTCTTCACGGACTACGTTTTCGTCCTCACCCCGAACGGCGAGATCTTCGACCTGCCCACCGGCTCCACGCCCGTGGACTTCGCGTACCGCGTCCACTCCAACGTGGGCGATCACACGCAGCACGCGAAGGTCAACGGCGTTCCCGCAAAGCTCGACTATAAGCTCCGCACGCACGACGTGGTGGAGATCATCACGAGCCCCCAGGCCACGCCGAAGCGCGACTGGCTCAATTTCGTCAAGACCTCCCAGGCGAAGAACCGCATCAAGCAGTACCTCAAAAAGGCCAACAGGGAGGAAAACATCGCCCGCGGCCGCGATATGCTCTCCGAGGCCGCAAGGCGGCAGGGGCAGAAGCTCGCCGAGATCACGAAGCCCGAATACGTTCAGCAGGTGCTCACGCGCCTCAACATGAACGAGATGGACGACGTCTACGCCGCTATCGGCTACGGCGGGCTCACGACCGGGCAGGTGCTCAACAAGCTCATGGAGGCGCACCGCAAAGCGCGCAAGGAGCAGGAGCTTGCCGAAAAGCTGAATGAGAGCGAGCAGGTCCAGACCAAGAGCTTCGACGCGGACGGACGCGCCGTCATCGTCAAGGGCGAGGCCAACATGGTCGTTCGCTTTGCGCAGTGCTGTTCGCCCCTCCCCGGGGACAAGATCTTCGGCTACATCACGAGGGGACGCGGCGTTTCGATCCACAGTGAGAACTGTCCGAACGCGCCTGCGCTGCTTGCGGACGCGGAGCGTATCATCGGCGTGAGCTGGGCGGATGAAGAGAGCGCCAAATTCCCGGTCACGATCCACATCCTCGCCAAGGAGCGCCCCGGTCTTCTTATGGACATCTCCTCCGTGCTGTCGAACCTGCATATCAACCTGCGCCGCATCAACGCCAAGATGACCGACGACGGCTCCGGCGTTGACGTTTCGATGAGCTTCGACGTTACGAACGCCGCGCATCTCGATACGATCACAAAGAGCATCATGAGGATCGGCGGCGTGACCGAAGTTTCGAGGGTCACGTCATGAAGGCGGTCGTTCAGCGCGTTTTGGGCGCAAAAGTCGAAGTCGGCGGCGTGACCGTCGGCAGTATAGGCCCAGGCCTTCTCGTACTGCTCGGCATCGAGCCTGATGACGGGGAACAGGATATCGCGTACATGGTCAAAAAATGCACGCAGCTCCGTATTTTTGAGGACGAGCAGGGCAAGATGAACCTCTCCGCGCTCGAGCTCGGGTACGGGGTCCTGCTCGTTTCCCAGTTCACGCTGCTCGGCGACGCAAGAAAGGGCAACAGGCCTTCCTTCACCGGAGCCGCCGTTCCCGCGATCGCCGGACCTCTCTTTGATAAAGCGGCGGCAGAGTTCCGCAAGCTCATCCACACCGAGACCGGCGTTTTCGGAGCCGATATGAAGGTCTCCCTCGTGAACGACGGGCCGGTGACCATCCTTCTTGACAGCAAAAAGAATTACTGACGAGCGAGACAAAATGAACATTATCTGCACGCCGACCGGACCGCTCGGCACGAACACATACATCATCTATAACGAGGAAGGCACCGAAGTCTCCCCCGCTCCCTGCGCGGTCGTCGACCCGGCGAGCTCAAAAAAAGTGCTCGACCTGCTTTTAAAGCATCACCTTCACTGCAGCGATATTCTGCTCACGCATGGGCATTTCGACCATATCATGGGCGTTGCGGAGCTAAAAGAAAAGCACTCCGCCAAAGTGCTCATCCACGAGCTCGACGCGAACGCCCTGACCGGCGGCGCGGGCAGTCTGGCGTACATGGGCGGGATCCTCGTGAAAAAATGCTCCGTGGACGTGCTGCTCCGCGATGAAGACGTCATCACCGCTGCGGGCTTCCCCTTCCGCGTCATCCATACCCCCGGGCACACCCCGGGCGGGGTCTGTTTCGTTTCGGAGGAGGAGAGGGTCATCTTTTCGGGCGACACGCTCTTCCGCCTCAGCGTCGGGCGCACCGATCTGCCCGGCGGTGATTCGGAGCAGCTCTTTGAATCAATTGCCTACCGCCTCTTCACACTGCACGGCGATTTCCGCGTCCTGCCCGGGCATGAAGATGAGACCACGCTCGATTTCGAACGCGAACACAATCCGTACGTCCGCGGGGGCATGTTTTGATCCCCCGCTTTCATATTCAGATCTAACGCGCGGCACAGGAGGAACCTATGCGACTTTATACAAACCGAGAAGATTTTTACAACGACCTGTGCGAGGTCATCCGCCTGTTTGTGTCGATGTCCTACATCGAGCTCTGCGGCAACCCCGGCGCGTTTGCGGACGAAACGCGGCTTGACAACTATCAGAAGTCGGACGCGCTGCGCGTGATGGTCTGGCGCAACGGCGCCGTCTACACTGCCTCCGCCGACTTCGTCCACAACAGCCAGGTCCATTCCTACACTTACCGCAATTCCTTCTCCGACATTCAGCTTTATACCGAATCCGAAAACGAGGACACCGCGTACCTGCCGAACGACGGGGACGACGATTATCTGCGCGAAAAGCGCTATCAGAAGCGCGTTGCGAAGATCGCCGCGTTCCGCGCTATGCGCATGGCGTACCCGGTAACGCCCCTGCCCTGGGGCTCGCTCACCGGCATCCGCCCGACGCGCCTGCTCAGAGACCTTCAGGACAGCTACGGCGAAGTGACCGCAGCGAACATGATGGTCAACGAATTCGACGTGACCGACGAAAAGCTCGCCCTCGCCAGCCGCATCGTCTCCGTGCAGCGCCCGGTTCTGGCCTCCGCTAAGCCCAATGAAGCCGACGTCTACATCGGCATCCCCTACTGCCGCTCGCGCTGCCTCTACTGCTCGTTTGCGAGCGAGATCCGCACACGCCACACCGATATGGCGCCGTACCTTGACGCGCTCAAAAAGGATATCGCGCTCGGCGCCCGGCTCGTGCGCGACGCGGGGCTGACGGTCCGCGCATGCTACGTTGGCGGCGGTACGCCCACGGTGCTGACAGAAACGGAACTTCTTGACGTGCTCGGCTATGCCAAAGAGCAGTACGCCTTTGCTCCCGGGATCGAGTTCACGGTCGAGGCCGGAAGGCCGGACACCATCACCGAGGAAAAGCTGCTCGTTTTGAAAGAGCTCGGCGTGGACCGCATCTCGATCAACCCGCAGACGATGAACGACGCAACGCTCGCCGCCGTCGGCCGCTATCACACGGCGGACAATATCCGCGACGCGTTCCGTCTTGCGAGGCAGCTCGGCTTCGACAATATCAATATGGATCTGATCGCGGGGCTCCCCGGCGAGACCGCGGCGGATATGGAGCGCACCGTCGCCGCCATCGAGGAGCTCGGGCCGGACAGCCTGACGGTGCACACGCTCGCGATCAAGCGTTCCTCCCGCCTGCACGAAAAGCTGGGCAATTACGAGCTGCCGCCCGTGCCTGAGGTGGAAAAGATGATCGCGGCAGGCAGCGCGTCGGCCGAGCGCATGGGCATGGCTCCCTACTATATGTACCGCCAGAAATACATGAGCGGCAATATGGAGAACGTGGGCTACGCAAAGCCGGGCAAGCTCTGCCTCTATAATATCGACATGATGGAGGACAGCCTGAGCATCATCGCGAACGGCGCCGGTGCTATGACCAAGCGCGTGTTCTCGGACGGGCGCCGCATCGACCGCGTCCCGAACCCGAAGGACATCAAGACCTATATCGAAAAGCTCGCGAAGACCGACGAGGAAAAGCGCAGGCTTTTCGGTCTGTAATACCCCCCAGAATACAAAAACGGAGGAAAACCATGTACTGCACAAGAAACATCACTAACGATCTTGTATGGATCGGTGCGAACGACCGCCGGCTCGCCCTGTTCGAGGGCGTTTACAGCGTCCCCTCGGGCGTGAGCTACAACTCCTATCTCCTCAAGGACGACGTGACCGTGCTTTTTGACACGGTGGACGCGGCCGTCGCCGGTATCTTCTTTGAGAACCTCGAGCACGAGCTTGCGGGCAGGCCACTCAACTACGTCGTGGTCCACCACATGGAGCCCGACCATTCCGCCACCCTTGGCGAGCTGCTCCGCCGCCACCCGGAGACCGTCGTCATCTGCTCCAAGATGGCGGGCGATATGCTCCGCGGCTTCTTCGGTGAGATCGAAAACAAGCTCTGGATAATCAAGGAGGGCGATAAACTCTCGACCGGCAGGCACGACTTCACCTTCCTCGCCGCGCAGATGGTGCACTGGCCGGAGGTCATGGTAAGTTATGACGCGACGGACAAGCTGCTGTTCTCCGCCGACGCGTTCGGCACCTTCGGTGCGTTGGACGGCGCGATCTTCGCGGACGAAGTGGATTTCGGCCGCGACTATATGGACGAGGCGAGACGGTACTACACCAACATCGTCGGCAAATACGGCCCGCAGGTGCAGGCGCTGCTCAAAAAGGCTGCCAAGGTGCAGATCAACACGGTATGCCCGCTGCACGGCTTTGTATGGCGCAGCAAATTCAACGAATTCCTCGACAAATACATGCTCTGGAGCACCTACACTCCGGAGGAGAAAAGCGTTATGCTCGCCTATGCCTCTGTCTACGGCAACACGGCGAACACGGCGGACATCCTTTCAAGCGAGCTCCGCAAGCTCGGCGTCCGCGTGAAGGTATTCGACGTTTCCGTCACTCCCGCCGACAGGATCATCGCGGAGAGCTTCCGCGCGAGCCACCTCGTTTTTGCATCCACCACCTACAACGCCGGCGTCTTCGTCCGCATGGACGAGCTGCTGCGCGACATCGCGGAGCACCAGCTCAGGAACCGCACCGTGGCGTTCATCCAGAACGGCTCCTGGGCGCCGACCAGCGGCAAGCTCATGCGCGGCATCCTCGAACCGCTCAAGGGCATGACCTTCCTTGAAAACACCGTGGACATCCGCTCCTCGCTGCGCGAAGACCAGCTTGAGGACGTGAAAGCGCTCGCAAAGGCCATCGCGGACTCCATGCGGGAGGACGAGCCCGCTCCCGCCGCGCCTGCGAGCGGCATCGAGAACGCGGCGATGTTCAAGCTCTCCTACGGCCTTTTCGTGCTGACCGCGCGCGACGGCAGCAAGGACAACGGCTGCATCATCAACACCGCCGTTCAGCTCACGGACGACCCGAAGCGCCTCACGATCGCCGTCAACAAGGCGAACTACACCGAGGAAATGATCAAAAAGACCGGCATGTTCAACCTTTCCGTGCTGACGGAGGACGTGCCGTTCCGCGTGTTCGAGCATTTCGGCTTCCAGAGCGGCAGGAACGTGAACAAATTCGAGAAATGCGACGCCGTGCGCCGCAGCGCGAACGGGATCTACTACATCCCGAAGTATACGAACGCCTTCATCTCCTGCAAGGTCGTGGCAAGCGAGGACTACGGCACTCACACGCTGTTCGTTGCCGAAGTGACCGAGGCGAAGGTGCTGAATGCCGAGGCGAAGAGCGTTACGTACGCCTATTACTTCGAGCATATCAAGCCGAAGCCCGCCCCGGCGGAAGGTCCGAGGAAGGGCTGGGTCTGCCGTATCTGCGGCTACATCTACGAAGGTGAGGAGCTGCCGGAGGGCTTTATCTGCCCGCTCTGCAAGCACGGCGCGGAGGACTTCGAAAAGCTCAAATGACGTAAAGCAAGCAAAGCGGCGGGGGGCGATCCCCGCCGCTTTTTATGCCGGTGCACGAAAAGCGGCGCTGCAGGAGCAGCGCCGCTTTTTTCCGGTATCAAGCCGGTACGTTCACGTTGTTCAGACGCCCACAGGGAGCGGGAACTCCTCTATGAGGCCCATCGCGTAGCGCAGGATCAGCGTCGCGTCAACGAGGTCGTATTCGCCGTCGAAGTTGACGTCAAGCTGATCGAGCTGCTGTTCGGTCAGCTCGACAAGGCCCATCGCGTAGCGCATCGCGAGCAGCGCGTCCGAAACGGTGACTTCGCCGTCAAGGTCGACGTCGCCGAGAAGCATCGGAGTGCCAAGGCACTCGACCGGCAGGATGTTGACGTAGCAGATCCAGTTATCAGCTTCGTCAACGTAGCTCCACTGCTCGTCGACGAGCTCGGTCCCGCCGTTCACGTAGAACACGCAGTCCTCAGCGAAGTAGTAGCCTTCCTCCGCCCAGATCTGGCAGCCCTCGGAATAGTAATGGCCGGGGATGAACACGTGCTCTTCGCTCCACATCTGCTGCTGATCGGTCTCATCGCGCCAGCCGCCGTAGACGATGAAGTACGGCGCGTCGTCGGGAGTGGTGAGGAACATGTGGTCGATGCCCGCAACGCCCGCAATGGGGGTGCCGAAGCCGTCGACCCAGACTTCGTGGATCGCGATATCTCCGGGTTCAGTGGGCTCGGTCACGGTGAAGTTGATCGTGTAGATCCAGACCAGATTGCTCGACGCCACGTAGCCGGAGTTGACGACGTAGCCGGTCTCGCCGTTGATGGTGATGACCACGTCTTCCGCAACGGTCCAGCCTGAATCGGGATTGATGGAGATATACATATAGTACAGCTTTTCTTCATCGTCGAAGACGCCGTTCTCGGGAAGGATATCGCCGTCTTCGTAATCGTCCTCATAGTACCAGTTCCAGTCACAGTAGCCAACGGAATACGGTGCGTCCTCGGGAACGGTGACGACGTAGTCGGGGTTCGCGTTCCATTCGGGAACGGTGAAGCCGTCGATCACTATCTCGTGGATGATGTGCTCTTCAATGGGAGTGCCGGCAGCAAGCAGCTCGACGTTGTCGACCGCGAAATAGTCGCCGGTCGGGTTCGCGCTGCCGTCCTTCTTGTAGGTCCAGGTGAACACGTGCTCGCCCGCGGTGAGAGCGGAGGTGGTGTAATCGAGCCAGTCATTCTGGTGTGCGCCGTAGTCGAACTGGATCTCGCCGTCAACGTAGAAGCGGCACTTATCCCAGTCGTAGCTATCGCTCGAGCCCTCGCCCCATGCCTTATATTCGAATGTCAGCATCTGGCCTTCCTCGACAGTGACGGTGAGGGTAAGGGTGGAGGTGGAGTTGTGAACGCCCGCGTTGCCGCTCTTTGCGTAGAACCTGTCTCCCTCCTCAACGGTGACCCAGGGATAATCGCCCTCGGTGTTGAAGTGGAGCAGATCGCTGCCCTCCACGTTCAGCGCAACGTCGAGCGCGCTGATGGGCGTTCCGGTATCGGGTTCGCAGATCATTTCGGCGGGGACGATCCATGCTTCCAGGCTGCTTGTGACTCTGGAGAAATCCATATCGAGCTCGATCTCATCGGAGCCGTTGTACCCGATCAGGGTCGCGTCGAGAGCGAAGGTGTAATCGCCGATGGGCTCCAGCATGCAGCCGACCAGGTAGGTCTCGCCTGCAACGAGCACGTCGTCATCGTAAAGTATGCCGTCGGCACCGTGGGCTTCGATCGACGAAATGGCATAGTTTGCGTTTTCGGGAACGGTCAGCCCGTCGACCCATTCCGCGCAGGTCATACCCTCAACGGGGGTCTTGAAGCCGTCGACCTCGATCATGTCGATCACGTACGGATCCTCGCCGGGTCCGCCGGTCTCGCTTGCAAGGACCTGGACGTCGTCAACGTACATCCTGAACTGGTCCGTGCAGTTGTAGTGACGGATGGCAAGGCGGGTGGTCGTGCCTGCATACGCGGAAACGTCCACGGTGATGTTCTCATAACCGCTGCCGACCTCCATATCGTCGGTCGCGGGGACCAAACCGTTGCCGTCGCCGATGTAGATGCGGAAGGTCTCAGGATAGGTGGCCGAGAAGTTCCTGATCCAGAGCGAAAGCTGAGCTTCGCCTTCGGGAAGCGTGAACTCGGGGCTGATAGCCCAGTTGTCGGGAGTGAGCGCGGTGCCGTTCAGATAGGAATCGGAACGGATAGCGTGGGAACCGCCGTGAGCGTTGCTGCTCTCTTCGACCCAGGACCAGTTGTTGCCGTCGCCGTCCGCGTCGGTGAATATCCAGCCGTTCTCTTCTGCGTCGGTCTCAAAATCCCAGGAAGCGACGGTGGTGAGTTCCTTCGTTTCGGCGGGAGCTTCGGTCTTTGCGAACGCCGCGGGGACGAGCCCGAACAGCAGGCAGAACGCGACCAGAAGACTGAGGATCTTCTTCATGTTGTTTTCTCCTTTGCCTGTTTTTTTCTGCATGACGATATGATTTTCCATGCTTACATTATATTATACTGCATGCGTTCTGTAATTGCAAGGCAGGCGCCGCTGAATCAGACAAAACGGAAAACCTGTGCACCGTTGAAAAACCGCGCGCGGGATGATATAATCAAAGCTGCAGAATACCGCAGGAAGGAACCTTTGCCCCTAAAAGGCATAGGGCTGAAACAATGGAAAACAAAATAACCGTCCCCGATATCGAAAAGCCGAACACCGTGGTCATTCTCGCGACCGGCGGCACCATCGCAGGCAGCGGCGAAGCGGGCAAGGAGACCGGCTACACTTCCGGCACGCTCAGCGTCGATTCCCTCGTTGCGGCGATCCCGAGCCTTGCGGAGCTTGCGAATATAAAGTCCGTCCAGATCTGCAACATCAATTCCGACGACATCACCGCCAGGGTTTGGCTTGATATCGCCCGCTTTATCAACGAATGCGCGAAGGACCCGAACGTGCTCGGCTTCGTCATCACTCACGGCACGGACACGATGGAGGAGACCGCTTACTTTCTCAACCTCACCGTCCGGACGGACAAGCCCGTGGTGCTGACCGGCTCCATGCGCCCCGCCACCGCTCTCTCCGCGGACGGAGCGATGAACCTCTACCAGTCCGTCGTGGTCGCTGCCGCGCCCCAGTCCCACGGCCGCGGCGTGCTCGTCGTGTTCTCGGACCGCATCTTCTCCGCCCGCTCGGTCGAGAAGAAGAGCACGTACAGCGTTATGGCCATCTCCGCAAACGAGATGGGCTGCGTTGGCATCGTGCGCAACCGCGAGATCAACTATTATGAGATGCCCGGCAAGCGTCACACCGTGGAAAGTGAGTTCTCCGTCGGCGCTCTCACGGATCTGCCCCGCGTTTCGATCATCTATTTCGCGGTGGATCAGGACCCCGCTCTCATCACCTTCGCCGCCGAACGCTCCGAAGGCATCGTCATCGCCGGAGCCGGCGCGGGCGAATTCAGCGAGGAGTTCATGCAGGCGATCAACGCGCTGCGTATCCCGGTCGTAGTCAGCTCCCGCATCGACGACGGCATCATCACGCAGGACTCCGTGCTCTGCCCGAATACTGTTGCCGCGAACAACCTCTCCCCGCAGAAGGCGGCGATCCTGCTTCGTCTCGCCCTCACCCGCGGGACCAACAGGGCGGAGCTGATCCGCATCTTCGACGAATACTGATCAAAAAATCCAATATAAAGGAGAAAAAATATGAATTCCGAATGGTCCCTCGACGTACTCTACAAGGGTTTTGACGACCCGAAGTATGCTCAAGACCTTGCTTTGCTCGACGCGTGCATCGCAAAGGTCAATGAATTTGCGGGGAAGCTCCCCGAAATGCAGCCGATCGAAGTGCTAAAGACCTACATCGACGATTCCGAGCGCATGACGCAGCTCATCATGGATCTGTTCGAATACGCGAGCCTGCGCTCCTCCGTCAACACGAAGGACGTTGAAGCGGCGAGCGTCATGGGCAGGCTGATGGGCAAGCTCTCCGCGACCGCGAAGGCCGAGACCGCGATCAAGAAATGCATCGCCGGCATCGAAAACCTCGACGAGCTGATCGCCTCCGACCCCGTCCTCACCGAGTATGAATACCTGCTCAAAAATATCCGTGAGGCGGACAAGCACCTGCTCTCCGAGGATTCGGAGCAGATCATAGCTCTCTACAACATCAGCGGCGCAAGCGCGTGGAGCGATCTGCACAGCTATCTCACCTCCTCCGTCACGGCGGACTACCGCGGCGAGAAGCTGAACCTCTCCTCCGTGCGCAACCTCGCCTACGATCCCGATCCCGCCGTACGCAGGGACGCCTACGAGGCGGAGCTGGCCTGCTATAAAAAGATCGAGGACTCGATCGCGTTCTCGCTGAACTCCATCAAGCTCGAGGTAATCAACAACGCCCGCCTGCGCGGGTTCGAGTCCCCCCTCGATCAGACGCTGTTCGACGCCCACATGACCCGCGAAACGCTGGACGCGCTGCTCGGCGCGATGAACGACCACTTCGACCTCTTCCGCAGGTATCTGCGCGTGAAGGCCAAGGCGCTCGGTCACAAGAACGGCATGCCCTGGTACGACATGTTCGCGCCGATGGGCAAGAGCGATAAGAAATACACCGCCGAGGACGCAAAGGCCTACCTGCTCAATATCTTCAAGGGCTTTGACAAGGACCTGCACGACATGGTCGAGCGCGCGTTCGACGAGGCGTGGATCGACTTCTACCCCCGCGAGGGCAAGGTCGGCGGCGCGTTCTGCGCGGGGCTTTCCGGCCACAACCAGAGCCGCGTGCTCACCAACTTCGACGGGCAGTTTACCGACATCGTGACCCTTGCGCACGAGCTCGGTCACGCGTTCCACAATCTCAACATCGAATCCCACCGCCCGCTGAACAACGACTACTCCATGCCCGTTGCGGAAACGGCCTCTACCTTCAACGAGAACGTCGTCATGAACGCCGCGATCGATGGGGCTTCTTCCGATGAGGAAAAGCTGTTCCTGATCGAAAGCCAGCTTATGGACACCACGCAGATCATGTGTGATATCTACTCCCGCTACCTGTTTGAGACCAGCGTTTTCGAGAACCGCGAAAACGACTTCATGCCCGCGGAGAGGCTCTCGGAGCTGATGCTTGACGCGCAGAAGAAGGCCTACGGCGACGGCCTCGACTGGAACGCGCTGCACCCCTATATGTGGCTGTGCAAGGGCCATTATTACAGCACGCTTTCGTTCTATAACTTCCCGTACGCGTTCGGCGGCCTGTTCGCGCGCGGTCTGTATGCCAAGTACCGCGAGGAGGGCCCGTCCTTCGTTCCCACCTATCGCAAGCTGCTCTACACCACGCCGATCGCCAGCGTTGAGGACACCGCGAAGGTTGCCGGCATCGACCTCACCAAGAAGGATTTCTGGGAGAAGAGCCTGCTGTCGTACGAGAAGAACGTGGACGAGTTCGAGAGGCTCGTTGATAAGCTGTATAAGTGATATCCGATAACGCAAAGGGAGCCCGGCAAAACCGGGCTCCAGTTTTTTTGTTTTATATGTTTATTATTTGCACGCCAGGGCGATGATCGCGTCCGCGAGCATATGCGTGTCGAACATCAGCTCATCTATGCCGATGAACTCGTTCGGCATGTGGACGGGGCCGGAGATGCCGGCCTTTTCGCAGCCGAAGGCCACCGCGTTCGGGAACGCGCGCGCGTAGGTGCCGCCGCCGATCGCAAGGGGCTTTTCCCTCCTGCCGGTCCGCTTTTCGTAGACGTCGAGCAGCTTGCTGACGAGCTCCGTGTCCTCCGCGATGAAGTGACCGTCCTGCTGTTTTTCGTGGATGAGCTCCGGCTCGAGCGGGCTGAGCGCCGCGGCGATGCCGTCCCTCACCTCGCGGTAATCCATGCTTGTGGGATGGCGGACGTCGATCGAAAGCTCGAAGCCCTCGTCGTTCCAGGATATGACGCCGGGGTTCAGCGTCAGCCTGCCGCTCGAATCCTCGCGGTCGAGACCGATGCTCTCGCCGTGGGTGTCGAACCTGAACTTTTCGTGAAGGAGCTGTGCAACGCGCTTGTCCTCACCCTTGAGTGGGAGCGCGTCAAGCATCGCGAACGCCGCGAGCATTGCGTTTTTGCCGTGTTCGGGCATGGAGCCGTGCGCGTCGAGGCCGACGATCGTGACCTCCGTGCCGCCCGCTGCCGGCCTGAGCTCAACGGTCATGCCGTGGTCGAAAACGACCTGCAGCGCGCCGCCGATCTCGCCGACGCCAAGGGGCAGGAACACCTTTGCCTTGCCGCAGACGACGTTTGCGCGGGTACCGCCGTCGATGCGGAAGCCCGTCTTCGCCCTGCAGCGCCAGGTGCTGTGGTAGATGCCCTTTTCGGAATTGACGAGCGGATACTCCGCATCGGGAGAGATGCTCATCGTGGGGATCTCCGCGACCTTTTTATAGTGGTTCATGCAGCCCCAGCCGGTCTCCTCGTTGGTGCCGAGGATGATGCGCACGCGGCGCTTCATCGCAAGGCCCGCGTCCTTGATCGCGGCGAGCGCATAGATAGCGCAGATAGCAGGGCCCTTGTCATCCATCGCGCCGCGGCCGAAGATCTTGCCGTCCGCGATCTCCGCGGCGTACGGAGGATAGTTCCAGCCCTCGCCCTCGGGAACGACGTCCACGTGGCAGACGACGCCGAGCATCTCCTCGCCCTCGCCGTAATCGATGCAGCCGGCGTAGCCGTCGAGGTTCGTGGTCTTGAAACCGAAGCTGCTTCCGAGCGTTAGCGCGTGCTCGAGCGCTCCCTTTACGGCAAGGCCGAACGGGGCGCCTGGTCCGGCCGGCTCCGCCTCAACGCTGGGGAAGCGGATGCTCTCCTGCACCGAACGGATGATATCGTCCTTCTTGCTGTCGATAAAAAGCTCAACCTGATCGTTCATATTATTCTCCTGTATTTGTTTTGCCGCAGACCGCTCCGCGGGGATCTCAATTTGATTATAGCATCGCAGCCTGTAAAAAACAAGGCTTTTGAAGCCATCGGCCGCCGTACGGGCGGCAAGCTGTCGCTCCTGCTGAGCAATATACGTCCCTTTCGCTCACAGTTCAGGCTCCGGCGGCAGCTGCCAGTTTATCGGCTTTTGGCCGGAACGGACGAGGATCTCGTTCGCTTTTGAGAAATGCCGGCAGCCGAAGAAACCGCTGTACGCCGAGAGCGGGCTCGGGTGCGGCGCGGTCAGCTTCACGTGGATCGGGTTTTGAACGATATCCGCCTTTTTCCTCGCGTTCGCGCCCCAAAGCAGGAACACGACGGGCTTGTCCTTGCGGTCAAGCTCCTTTATTACGCGGTCGGTGAAAATTTCCCAGCCCATGCCCCTATGGCTGTTCGGTTCGTGTTCGCGGACGGTCAGCACCGTGTTCAAAAGCAGCACGCCCTGCCTTGCCCAATGCGTGAGGCAGCCGTGCGCAGGCGGCACGAAGCCTATATCGCTCTCCAGCTCCTTATAGATATTTTTGAGCGAGGGCGGCGGCTCCACGCCCGGACGGACGGAGAAGCACAGCCCGTGCGCCTGCCCCGGCCCGTGGTATGGATCCTGCCCGAGGATGACCGCCTTCACGTCCGCAAAGGAGGTGTAGCGAAGGGCGTTGAAGATATCGTACATGCCCGGGTACACCCTGGCCGAGCGGTACTCCGTTTTGAGGAATTCGCGCAGCTTCAGGTAGTAGTCCTTTTGAAATTCGTCCGCAAGGATATCGTTCCAATCGTTGCCGAGATCGATCATTGCTGCCTCCAGGTCGATTATTATGAGAAAACAATACAATAGCTAAAAAGGATTGTCAAGTGGGAGATGCCAGCACGGGTTTGTTCCTCGTGCAAGCCATGTTATTGCCTTAATTCACATATTGACTTTATTCCTTTTACTGTGCTATAATAAGCCAAATGCAAAAATCAAAGGAGGTAACTCTTTATGAAGCACATTACTACTCTGACCGCCCGCACTCTCTGCGAGAGCGCCAAAAACGGCGGCTGCGGTGAATGCCAGACCTCTTGCCAGTCCGCCTGCAAGACCAGCTGCGGCATCGCGAACCAGCAGTGTGAAAACAAAGGCCGGAAGGCAAGCAAATAAGCATTGCGCGAAAATGCCTCCACTCGGAGGCATTTTTTCTTTGAATGGATTTGAACGGAAAGGTAAACTATGATCCATCGGTATAAACTCGGGGGCCTCAATATCGTGTTAGATATCTGCTCCGGAAGCGTTCACGTGGTGGACGAGCTGGCGTATGAGCTGATCGGGCGATACAAGCTCTGCGGCCGGGAGCAGCTGATCGCGGAGCTCTCCGTCCGTTTCCGCGCCCCGTATGAAGAGGTCGAGGAATGCTATGACAGCATTGCTGCGCTCGAGGAGGAGGGCAGGCTTTTCACCCCCGATACCTTCGAACCCATGGCGGGCGAGCTCAAGGAGCGCACCGCAGGCGTCGTCAAAGCGCTCTGCCTGCACGTTGCGCACACATGCAACCTGAACTGCTCCTATTGCTTCGCGAGCCAGGGCAAGTATCACGGCGACAGGGCTCTGATGAGCTTTGAGGTGGGCAAACGCGCGCTCGATTTTCTGATCGAAAACTCCGGCACGCGCAAAAACCTTGAGGTCGATTTCTTCGGCGGCGAACCGCTGATGAATTTCGACGTGGTCAAAAGGCTGACCGCGTACGCCCGCAGCATCGAAAAAGAGCACGGCAAGCATTTCCGCTTCACGCTGACCACGAACGGCATGCTGATCGACGACGACGTGATCGATTTCGCCAACCGCGAGATGAGCAACGTCGTTCTGAGCCTTGACGGCCGCAAAGAGATCCACGACCGCTTCCGTGTGGACTACGCGGGCAAGGGCAGCTTCGACCGCATCGTGCCCAAGTTTCAAAAGCTCGTTTCCGCAAGAGGCGGCAAAAACTACTATATGCGCGGCACCTTCACGCACGCGAACCCCGATTTCCTCGAGGATATCCGCACGATGCTCGACCTCGGCTTCACGGAGCTTTCCATGGAGCCGGTGGTCTGCGCGAAGGACGACCCCTCCGCCCTCACGGAGGAGGATATCGCCGTCGTGTTGAGTCAGTACGAGCAGCTTGCGGAGCTGATGAAGGCGCGCCGTGATGAGGGCAGGCCGTTCACGTTCTATCATTATATGATCGACCTGCAGGCCGGGCCCTGCGTCTATAAGCGCATCTCCGGCTGCGGCAGCGGAACGGAGTACATGGCCGTCACCCCCTGGGGCGACCTGTATCCCTGCCACCAGTTCGTCGGCGACGAAAAGTTCCTGCTCGGCAATATCTGGGACGGAGTGACGAACACCGCCCTGCGGGGCGAATTCGCCGCGTGCAACGTGTATGCCCGCGAGGAATGCCGCTCCTGCTGGGCAAGGCTGTACTGCTCCGGCGGCTGCGCCGCGAACGCCTATCACGCGACCGGCGCCATCACCGGCGTTTATGAAAACGGCTGCGTTCTGTTCAAAAAGCGCATGGAGTGCGCGATAATGCTCGAGGCTTCGAGGCTGCTTGAAGAGGCGGGAGCGGAGGAAGAATGAGCCTTACCCCCATCTGCGATTTCGTGAATAAATACCTAAGGAGCGGGACGCTGCGCGCGCACATGCCCGGCCACAAGGGCCTGGGCGGCTTCGGCGCGGAGGCGGATATCACCGAGATCGCCGGTGCGGACGAGCTCTATGAACCGGAGGGCATAATCCGCGAAAGCGAGAAGATCGCCGCCCGGCTGTTCGGCGCGGGGAAAACGCTGTATTCCGCCGAGGGTTCGTCCCTTTCGATCCGTGCGATGCTGTATCTTCTGCTGCTCAATGCCAAGCAGCAGGAAAAGCGCGAACGGTACTTTCTGCTCGCGGCGCGCAACGCGCACATTTCGCTCGTCTCCGCTTGCTCGCTGCTCGATCTCGATATCGAGTGGCTTTGGCCGGAAGACGCAAGTCTTCTTAACTGCCCCGTCGACCCGCGCGCGCTCGATGAAAAGCTTGCCGGCATGGCCGAAAAGCCGATCGCGGTCTATCTCACCTCGCCGGATTACCTCGGTAACGTGCAGAACATCCGCGATATCGCGCTCGTATGCCATTGGCACGGCGTGTTGCTCGCGGTGGACAACGCGCACGGGGCGTATCTGCGTTTTCTCGAAAACGACCTGCACCCCATAACGCTCGGGGCCGATATCTGCTGCGATTCCGCGCACAAGACCCTGCCCTGCCTGACCGGTGCTGGATATCTGCACATCTCGCGCTATGCCCTGTTCCTCGCCGAAAACGCGGAACGGGCGATGGCGCTGTTCGCCTCCACCAGCCCGTCTTACCTGATCCTGCAGTCCCTCGACCGCGCAAACGAATATCTTTCAAACGGGTACCGCGAAGCGCTCCGCTGCTTTGTTCCGAAGCTCGACGCGCTCAAAGAAAGGCTTGCCGCCAAAGGGTTTTCGCTCGTCGGCAGCGAAAAGCTGAAGCTGACGCTCGCGCCGAAGGGTTTCGGGTACACCGGTACGGAGCTCGCCGCGTTTTTAAGGAAAAACGGGATCGAATGCGAAGCGGCGGACCCGGACCACACCGTGCTTATGCTCACGCCCGAGACCGGCGAAGAAGGGCTCCTGCGCATCGAAAAAGCGTTCGGTCTGCTCGAAAGGCGCGAGGCCTCCATGGAACAGCCTCCCGCGCTGCCCCGTCCGGAGAGGATCATGACCGTCCGCGAGGCGGTGCTTTCTCCGCAGCAGCGCCTCTCCGCCGAAAGGGCGTTCGGGAGGATCATGGGCAATGGGTACTGCGGCTGCCCGCCCGCCGTGCCGGTCGTCGTGCCCGGCGAGCGGATCGACGAAGCGGCGCTCCGCTGCATGAGATACTACGGTTTTTCGGCCTGTACCGTGGTGAAATGAGGTTTGCGGGATGAAAAATCCGATCATCGGGCTGACCGTCACCGTGACTGTCGACAGGCCGCTCGGGAGCTTCCGCCCGGAGCAACCGGATATCTGTTATCCGATAAACTGCGGCTATATCAAGGGCATCATCGCGTTTGACGGCGAGTATCAGGACGCATACATCCTCGGCGTGGACGAGCCGGTCCCAAGTTCTACCGGGAAGGTCATCGCGATCATCCGAAGGCTCGACGACGTTGAAAACAAGTGGGTCGTCTGCCCGGATGGCAGGAGCTTCACCAAAGAGGAGATCGCGCGGCTGACGGAGTTTCAGGAACGGTCCTTCAAAACGGAAATAATAATGTAAATAAATAAGTCCCGGGATTTTTCCTGTCCCGGGACTGTTTTTTGGTCCTTATTTGCGTGTCGAACGCTTCTTTTTGATAATGATCGCCGCCGCTGCCGCCGCCGCGATCAGTACGGCGCCCGCGATCGCCGCGGCTCTCACGGTGCGCTTGGGATCGATATGCGGGGTGAGATCGACGTTCGTCACGCCGTCCGGGTCCGCGGTGGCGTCCGGCTCCTCCGGCTTTTTTTCGATCTCCGCCCTGTATTCCGCGAAGGTGGGAAGCTCCGTATAGTTTGCGACCCTCAGATATGCGCGGTCGAGCTCGCCGCCCGCCTGGACCGTGATAAGTCTTTCGCCGCCGGAGAAGCACTGCACCACGACGAAGCTGCCGACGTCCTTGACGATCAGCGGTTCAAACTGTGAACCGTCTCTTTTGGCGAGCTTTTCCATCACCGAAAGCGCGGAGGAAAGCCCCGCCGCCCGCTCCGTCGCACCGAGGGAGAGCGAGCCGTTTTGTTCCTGCTTCGCGGTAAAATACACGGCCGGGCCCTTTTTGTTTTCAAGGAAGAACAGCCATTCGTCCGCCGCGTAGGAGGACTCCGCGGCTGTTTCGGCGTTTTGATCGAGCACGAGATAGAACTCATGCAGACGGAAGCTGCGGCCGAGCGTCAGCGCGTCGATCTGTTCCTCGGTATAGTCCTTGCCGATAAAGCCTCGGCTCGGGTCCTTCATAAAGGCCTTGGCGCCTATAACGCCCGCCGTGCTGACGGACTCCATCACCTTTTCGGGGATATCGTCCCCTGTATCAGCCTCCGCCGACGCCGCCGGGAAGACCAGCAGCAGAGCAAGCGCGAGCAGTATAGAGATCAGTTTTTTCACAGCAATTCCTTTCCCGGAGCGGCGCTCCGAAAAGCGTTCATTCCTCAGGCAGCCAGAAGGTCTGCTTCGGGCCGGTGTCCCGCATCAGCGTCCGCGGATCGCGGAATTTGAAGAGGTACAGGAAGGTATCGTACAGGTCTCCTATGCAGCCGCCCGCGTGGATCGCGAAGACGAGGAGCGCCTCAAATTTGCTCCACGGGTCCCGCAGCACGAGCGCAAGCGCGATGAACAGCACGCTGAACACCGTGAACGGCGCAAGCAGCGAGATGAGCGCCGTCCTGCGGTAGACGAAGATATCCGGCACGCCGCAGTACGCCGCGGAGAACGTGATGCCGAAGGTCAGCTTCTGCCCTGTCAGCAGCTTATAGGCAAGGCCGTGAACGAGCTCGTGCAGTATGACGTTTGATATCAGCACTGTAAGCAGGATGAGGCTCCGCGCGACGAAGTGATGCATCGAATGCTCGTACGGGCGGACGATCAGCCACGCGCCGACAACGAGCACCGCGGTTATCAGTAATGCGGCAAGGCTCATTATCAGCGCGGTCTTCTTGTTCTTCGCGTCGATCGAATACGCCTCGCGATAACCCGCCGGCAGTTCTTTTTCAAAGTTTTTATCCATCAGTGATCCTTTCTATCGCACGCATCAGCGATATGCCGTTCCTTTTTGCGAACATCGCCGCACGCATCAACCCTTCGCAGGCCGTCCGCTCGGCCACGCCGAAGCCGACCGGCATGGCGATGTATTCCACTTCGTCCCAAAGCTCGTTTCGGTCGCCGAGGAGCAGGATCATCGGCTCGTCGCCCTCCTGGATCTCCCACACCTCCGCGTCCTCATTTAGCAGGCAGCCCCGCAGCCAGTCGCGGCACTCCTCGCGGACCTCGCCGGCAAAAGGCGATACGGTGATCTCCTCCGCGCGGTAAACTTCCAGGCAGCGGCGGAGCTTATCATCAAAATCCGGGATCCTGAACCCGGCGCGGAAGTAGACGCTGCCCATGAAGTCGCAGAGGAAGCCCGCGGGCACGGTATCGTACAGCAGGCGTTCAAGCTCGTCAAGTTCGTCCTTCGTTACGGTCCCGTCCGCAAGAGCGAAGCGCAGAATGATATTCCCGCCGAAATACGGCAGGAGGATATCTTCCTCGAACGTGATCCTGCCGCCCGTGCGCTCCGAAACGAGGCGCGCGGCTTCGTCTATGAGTTTTTTATAAGCGGGTTCGTGCATGGTCATCTTTTTTTAACAACGTACTGCACGTTTGCCGTGCGCAGCCTCGCCGCGAGCTGCTCCGCGGCGCCGCCCTCGAACGTGGCCTTATCCACCGGGTGCGCGGTGGTTTTGGTAATGTACAGGAAGAAGAACTCCGGCGTTTCGACCACTCTGGTGAGCTGGTTATAGCTCACCGTGCTGCTGCCGTTGAAGCCGGGCTCGGTCTGATCCACCGCGAAATCGTCGTCGCGGAAAACGTATTCCGTGATCATCTCCGCGCGTTTGCCGAGCTGATTATATGCCTTCTTGGGCAAATACGCAGCTGTCGCTATCCACACGATCAGCATTCCCAGCACCAGCACGGGTCCCATAATGCTGTATCTCGCGTCCGAACCATTCATGATTCTCACAACGGCGAGGCCAGCCGTGAAGACCGTACATGCCGAAAGCACTGCCGTCATCACAGTGGTCTGTGTTCCCGTCGTCACCTTTTGTAGCGCCTTCATCGTCCGATAATCGAATTTGCCGCTTGCATGGATCTCCATTTTGTCCTCCCATCCGGCGCGCGCGTGCCGTTTGTTTCGTTCGCCTTGCATTATATCACAACGCGGCCAAAAGCAAAACACGCAAAAAGACAAACTATTCATGAAATATACCGAAAAAGCCCTTGACAAACCGCCGCGCTTGCGCTAAAATAGTCAAGCACTTTGAGAGAGAGCAATGCGCCCATAGCTCAGCGGATAGAGTGCCCGGCTACGAACCGGTAGGTCGCAGGTTCAAATCCTGCTGGGCGCGCCACGTCGTCGCGGACTTCGCTTAGTTCGCGACGATTTCTTTATTTCATAAAAAATCATCGCATCACCTTGCTCCGTCGCTCCTCCTTTCCGCAAAAGGTCACGCTCGGCTCGCCTGTTCGCTGCCAACCTTTTGCGGGGGATTCGTTCTCGTTATCCGCACCATGTCGTCGCGGACTTCGCTTAGTTCGCGACGATTTCTTTATTTCATAAAAAATCATCGCATCACCTTGCTC
>JAFXSG010000048.1 GCA_017525875.1 Clostridia bacterium
AAAAAGGTCGTGTACCGGGTGAACCGCGAAGAGGTACGGAAGCTCAAACGGTACATCAGACAGCATGATCTGCTCGATAAATACGGCATCGACAATGAGGATCAGCTTGACGCGCACGCCGCAATGCGCAGTAAAGAATACCGCGAGCTGGAAGCAAGGCGCGATGCGCTCCGAAAGGAACAGCGCAGGACGGGTGAAGCAATACCCGAAATAGGCGAGTTGACAAAGCAGATGCGCTTCGTTCGGAGAGAGCTGCGTATCTGCGAAGACATCAAAGCCGATATCCCCAAGATGCGGGCCGCGTTTGAGGATGTGCCCATGCTCGACGGTAAGCCGATGTATCGGGAGGAAGAAAGGTGATCTGCAAAAAGTTCTGTGAGGTTTAACCGCAAAACTTGTCTATTTTTTGTAGTTTTTCGGGTTATAACCGCAAAACTTCCTATCAATGTACTGTTTTACGATGTCAATGTACTGGTTTGGTCTTTCAATGTCTCGCTTTGGAAGCCCAATGTCTTGTTTTCGGTCAGAGACAAGACGACAAATACAACAACTCAGGGCGCCTGCGTTTGCGGGCGCCTTTCCATTACAAAACAAATTACAAGGAGAATCAATATGAATACAAACAAAAACAAAGAAACCATAAAAGAACTCAGCATCTCGGAGCTCCGTCCCTTCAAGGAGCACCCGTACAGGGTGGTTGACGACGAGGAGATGGACAGGCTCGTTGAGAGCATCGAAGAGCACGGCGTTATGACGCCGATCAACGTCCGCCCGATCGAGGGCGGTTACGAGGTCATATCCGGACACAGGCGGATACACGCGGCGAAGCGCGCGGGGCTTACGACCATTTCCGCCATCGAGATGGATATGACGAGGGATCAGGCCGCGGTTGCGCTTGTCGACAGCAATCTGCACAGGGAGCGCCTGCTTCCAAGTGAGAAGGCGTTTGCGTATAAGTTGAAGCTGGAAGCGCTTTCCCATCAGGGATCTTCTGGACAAGTTGGCCAGAAGTGGACACGAGAGGAAATATCGGACGACGACAGCGGTCGTCAAGTCCAGCGCTACATCCGTCTGACCAACCTCATCCCGCCCCTTCTCCGAATGGTGGACGAGGAACGCATCGCGTTCACTCCCGCGGTGGAGCTGTCCTACCTGACGCAGGAGGAACAGGAAATGCTATTCACGGAGATCGGCGTTACGCTCGCGACGCCTTCTCTCTCACAGGCTTGCCGGCTGAAGCGTCTCAGCGGTGAAGGCAAGCTCGATGAAGAAACCATCACCGCCATAATGTCGGAGGAAAAGCCCAATCAGCGTGAGAAGGTCAGCGTCCCGCTTTCGGCCCTGAAGGGCAAAGTGCCCGACAGCTATACGGATAAGCAGCTGCAGGAGTTCGTCATCAAGGCTGTCGATCACTATCACCGATACCTGATGCGACAGAGGGAGGTGAGATAGTATGGAAGAAAAGGAAAACATTGCCGCGCTTGAAGACGGTATGCGCTTCATCGGCACGAAGGAGATCGCGAAGCTCATGGGCTGCTCCGTTCCCGTCGCCCGCCAGATCATGCGCCGGAAGGATTTTCCGCTCGTCATGTGCGGGAAAAACCTTAAGGTCATGAAGTCCGAGTTCATCAAGTGGGCATCCGAGCGGCGCGTCTGACGCCGCACATTTGAACGGGACACGGATGTTTTATAGAATATCCGTGTCCCATCATATAGAGAAACGGAGGCAAAAACATGAGTAAAAAGAAGAAAAAGAACGGCAACGGCGAGGGCAGCGTTTACAAGTTCAAAAACGGATACAGAGGTCAGGTCGTCGTCGGGATCGATGATGAAGGCAAGCCCATACGCCGAAGCGTGTTAGGCAAGAGCAAAAAGGAAGTCACCGAGAAGCTGACGAAGATCAAGTACAGCATGATCACGGGGACCTATGTATCGCAGGAGCAGATCACCCTGCCCGAGCTGGCAAGGCAAATGCTCAAGGACGATCTGAACATGAACTTTATCCGTCTAAGCACCTATTCCCGACATATCGAAACGCTGAAACGTATCGAAGCGAACCCTTATATGAAAACGACGCCGATGCAGCAGCTCAGCTATACCGGCGTCAAGGAATATCTCTTAACCGAAACGAGAGCGGCGCAGAGCGTGATCGATAAGATCTATATGATGATCCAGCGGATCATGCGCGAGGGCGTCAAAAGGACTATCCTCACCAAAAATCAGTTGGAAGGGATCAGAAAGCCGAAGTCGGAAAAGCGTACCGAAAAGGTGCGGGCTCTCACCAAGGAGGAGCAGATAAAGCTCTATGAAGTGCTTACGACGGAGGACGTCAACTATTCCCATCAGATGCTGCTTTCGATGTTTACGGGAATGAGGATGGGTGAGATAAACGCCCTGAAGATCGACGATATCAATCTCAAGATGAAGACGATCAGCATCAGCCGGACGATTTCGAGGGATATCAAAGGCAGAGCTTTTGTGTCTCAAAGCGCAAAGACCGAAAACGGCAACCGAGTGATCGGTATTTCGGATACGGCATTGCCGCTCGTCAAAGAGATCCTTCATTGCGCCGAAGACAGCGAGTACCTGTTTATTTACAGGGGCAAGCATATAACCACCTCACAGGTAAATATGGAGTTCAAACGCACCCTTGAAAGATACGGGATCGTTGACCCGAAGGTCAAGGGCAAGGTTTCGCTCCATTCGCTGCGCCACACCTATGCGACAAGGTGTATCGAGGCGGGTATGCAGGCCAAGGTGCTGCAGCACCTCTTAGGGCATTCGGATATCAGCATCACGCTGAATACCTACTGCGACGCATTCGAGAGCTTTCAGCGTGAGAACATCGCCATGGCGGACGAATATCTTGCGGGTATGGGTATTGGCTCAGGAAAGCTTCATCTGCTGAAAACAGCCGGATGACATTCGCCAGATAAAGACAAAAGCGGGAGATTTCGCATGTGTAATACGCGAGAATCTCCCGCTGTTTTTTTCATTTTTTCGGGGAAAAACAGGGCCCTCATTGCACAGGATTTTTCGACTTTTTCAATGCAGAAAAACCTAATACTAATAAGGCTTTTTTGAACCTCGAATCTTGACTCGGATACGCTAAAAAATGAGCCGCGTTGCACACGCGTTGCACAGCGGTTGCACACGGCATAAGCGAAAAAGTCAATAAAACCAAGGACTTTTTCAAAGCTTGCGTCCGGTCACATGAAAATTCACGAGCCCGAAAAAGCGCTCAGAAAGGGCCCAAAAGTCGTTTGTGTGCAACCGTTGCACAACGGTTGCACACAAACAGGGCCAAAAAACCTAATAAAACAAAGGATTTTTTGAAGCGTGTCCCACCACCGGCACCACGTCGTCGCGGACTTCGCTTAGTTCGCGACGATTTCTTTATTTCATAAAAAATCGTCGCATCACCTTGCTCCGTCGCTCCTCCTTTCCGCAAAATGTCCCGCTCGGCCGAATACGCGGGGGCGGATGCGGCCGAAAGCGCTCCCCCGTCCCCTGTTTTCTTGTATTCCTTATTAAAATTTGATATAATAATAGTAGAGGCAGATCTGTCGCATTCAATGGATTTCAGCAAACGATCTTGACAAAACTTATTCTGAATGCCGGAGCGGAGGCTCTTGAATCGAGGGTCTCCTTCGGCGCTGTAACGAGGATATTCTCCTCTGTGATGAGCTGGTTTTTCTGGCTCATTATACTGTTTTTCGCGGCGATGGTATTCGATTACGTCACCGGGACGCTTGCCGCGCGTAAATGCGGCGAATGGAGCTCCACTAAAGCGCGCGAGGGGCTGTATCACAAGCTCGGCATCGCAGGCGCGCTGATACTTGCGCTGCTTATAGACATCGTGGTCGGGCTCGCGGCGGACACCGTTATCCGCCTGCCGTTCGAGTTCCGCGGGCTGTTCTCCCCGCTCTGCGCGGTATGGTACATCGTTACGGAGTTCGGCAGCGTTACCGAGAACCTGAACAGACTCGGCGCTAAGCTGCCCGCTTTCCTGACGCGCGGGCTGGCCATCCTCAAGGGCAGCATAGAAGAGCGGGATGTTGAAGCTGGCGGACGAGATGAGAGCACGCGGAAGGAAAAAGAGCAAAGTCAGCGGATGGATAAGGATCAACAGTAAAGAGACAAGATCGATTTTTTAGGGAAAATCGAACGATAACACCTCATCCGTCATTTCGCCTAAGCAAAACGCCGCCTTCCCCTCCAAGGGGAAGGCCCGGAACCGCAAGCTTTGCTGTGGGAGCGACGCCGAAAAGGGAGCGCACCCCGTTGGGTGCGCTCCCCGTCATTTGCGGCGGACGCCGTTTCAGTTGCAGCCGCAGCCGCAGCCGTTGTTGTTATTGTTGTTGTCGCAGTCATTGCAGCCGCAGCCGAGGGAACCGTTGCCGAAAAGGATGATGAGGATGATGATCCACCACCAGTTGTTCCCGCCGAAACCGCAGCCGCAGCCGTCGTCGCAACCGCAGCCGAAGCCGCTGCCGCTGCCGTTCGCCGCGATGATGAGCAGGATGATCAACCACCAGTTGTTGTTCATGCAGTTGTTACACATATTGCCGTGCCTCCTTCAATTTCGGAGCGGCTTTCCGCCCCGTCTGCTTTATAATACGCGGCAGGGACGAAATGCGTGAAAGCGGTCCTTCCGAAAAAAGCGCCGCCGGCTATTGCAATACCTGCGGGACGGTGCTATAATGGGATTGCTTCGGGGCAGGGTGAAAATCCCTACCGGCAGTTACAGTCTGCGAGTGCAGGCGGCCGCGCCGCCTGTTGCCGAACCGGTGGAATTCCGGTACCGACGGTCACAGTCCGGATGAGAGAAGCGGAACAACATCAGGATATCGCCTCCTTTTGCGCTCCGCTTTTTCGGGGCAGATCAATAGGAGGTTTTTATTATGGAAAAACTGAAAAAAACATTTGAAGCCGCGAAGGGCAACCTGGGTTTCCTGGGCGTTTGTCTGCTGGTCTTCGCGGGGATCTTCCTTGCTGCGCTCCTTTACGAGCGGCTGTTCATGAAGGACCGGAAGCGCCTGCGGGACACGCATTACGTTGCCTACGTCGCGCTGTTCTCGAGCATGGCGGCGGTGCTGATGCTGCTGGAGTTTCCGCTGTTCTTCGCGCCGGGGTTCTATAAGCTGGACCTTTCGGAGCTGCCGGTCATGATTTGCACGTTCTATCTCGGCCCGGTGGCGGGCGTGGTGACGGAGCTTATCAAGATCGTCCTCAAGCTGCTGCTCAAATCCACCTCGACCGCGTTCGTGGGCGATTTCGCGAATTTCGTGGTCGGCTGCGCGTTCGTGCTCCCCGCGAGCATGATCTACCACGCAAAGCCCGGCAAGAAGACGGCCCTCATCGGCCTCGGCGCCGGTACGCTCGTTATGACGATCTTCGGCAGCGCCTTCAACGCGCTGTACCTGATCCCGAAATTCGCGGAGCTGTTCCATATGGAGCTCGATGCGATCGTGGGCATGGGTACGGCGGTCAACAGCCGGATCAACAGCGTCTGGTCGCTTGTGCTGTGGGCGGTCGTGCCGTTCAACCTGCTAAAGGGGCTGATCGTTTCGGTGCTGACGTTCCTGCTTTACAAACGCGTTTCGCCGCTGATGCATTGGGGCGATAATAAGAAAAAGGCAAGGAAAGCCTGACGGAGTCAACGGTTTGAAGCCGCCTTCGGCGCATCCGCATAAGGATACGCCGTTCGGGCGGCTTTTTGATTTGCGAGCGAGGCGAGCCGCAGCGGAATGAGTGAGCTTCCGCGCTTGCGCGAAAACAAATGATATGGAGCTTGCGGTGATGCGGTGCTGCAAACCGATCGCGCTATCGCGAAAAAAGGGAACGGAAAGGGGCGGGAAAGAATGAATGATCGCGGTGGCTCTTCCTTTGATCAAAACCGGTTTGTGACACCTCATCCGTCATCTCTCTCAAGAGAGACGCCGCCGTCCCCTCAAAGGGGAAGGCCGCCGACATGTTCGGTTCTCCGCCGCATTCCGTGTCACGAACAAAGCGGGCGGCAGGCTGCCGCCCCTACGGGTATAAGAAAGGAGCGCACCCGCGGGTGCGCTCCTTTCGGTCAAGTGCGGAATTACAGGGTGATGAGGCCCATGGCGACCCTCATGATGATGAGCGCGTCGGAGATGTCCACGCTGCTGTCGCCGTTGACGTTCGCGCGCTGGAGCTGTGCGGGAGTCAGGGTGATGAGACCCATCGCGTAGCGCATCACGAGCAGCGCGTCGGTGATATCCACGAAACCGTCGTCGTTGACGTCGCCGAGGAGACCGCCGGGGGTGCCTGCTATATGCTCAACGTAATCGAGCTTGAAGCAGTCCATGCCGCGGTTGACGCTGCCGTCCTTATGGTAGGTCCACTCGAACTGATAGTTGCCCGCGGAAGGCGCGGTCCACTCGTACCAATCCCAATCGACAAGGCCGGACGCCGTGAAGGCTTCGCTGCCGTTGACGCGGAACACGAGATAGTCGTAATCCTGCTCGCTGGAAACGAAGTACTGGAAGCGGAGCTTGTCGCCCGCAGCCATCTGGACGGAGGTGGTGAGGGTGGCGTTGGTATCCGGCTCCGCCCAGGTCGCGGAGGTGGCGATATCGTCGTCATTCCAGAAGTCGGTCCAGACGTTGTCGTAATCGAAGTGGAGAGTGCCGCCTTCGACGTTCAGCGCCTCGTCGATAGAGTGCCATTCTATGCCGGCGTCGGGGCTGACGCCGCAGTTGCGAACGGCGATAACGTCGAACGGCTCGAACTCCCAGCCTCTCTCGGGCCTTGAATAGGTCCAGGTGAAGGTATACAGGCCGGAGGTGAACGCTTCGTAGTACTTGGTCGTCCAGCTCGACACGTTGGCGGACTGGTTGAGATCGAGGATGGTTTCGCCTTCTGTCGTTGTGACGGTGCAGGTGAAGCGCGGCGTCCAGTCGGAATAGCTGATGTTGTTAAGGTCGGCTTTGTACTGGAAGGAGAAGAGGGAGCCGTAGTCCATGTAGACCGTAGCGGAGACGGTCGCGGTGCAGGCGGAGCCGCTGCCGGTTAGGTTGTTGCGGTTGGTGGGCATAGCGCAGAGATCGGAGCCGAGGTAGGCGGATTCCCACTTATAGGCGCCGCTGCTGTTGAAGTGCAGGTTGCTGCCCGACGCGTTCATCGCGTTGTCGAGACCGGGATCGGGCGCAGCAGTGATCGCTAAGTTGCGCAGCATGCAGCAGTCGGGCTCGGTGTTGACGGAGGCGTCCTTCACGAACTCAAAGTGTATGACTACGTCCTCCGCATAAGCGCAGGTCCACGTGAAAGTGTGCCAGCTGTCGGACGCGTTGCCGGTGATGAACTGGTTGACGTCGTTCGAGGTGCCGTTAGCGTCGATATTGATGTGCAGCTTGTCGGTACTCTCGGAACGGACGGTATACTCGAAGCGGATCTGATCGCCGGGATGCATGCCGTCGCAGTAGACGTCCGCAAAGGCCGTGGTGCTCTCATAGTACTTGTTGCGGGAGATCAGGCAGTTGTTGCTTCCGTCCTTATACGGGAGGAAGTACTCATTGCCGTCGATGATATCGGAATAGACGCGGCAATCGCCTGCGTTGTTGTTCGCGTCTACGAACGCGTCCTGAACGGTGAACGTGTTGTGATAGCCCCATCCGTTCAGAGCGTTGCCGTAGCTGTGGCTGCCGACGTAGCGGATGGTGTCGATCATCGCATAGTCGAAGCCCTTGGAAACGGAGCTGTCCTTGGTGTATTCCCACCTCATCACATAGCTGCCGGTGGACGGCGCGGTATAGGTGAAGGATCTCCAGTTCGACTGCTCCCAGCCGGAAGCGAACAGCTCGGTATCGCCGTTGACGCTGAACCTGAGTCCGTCATAATCCTCTTCGCTGGAGACCTGATACTGGAACGACAGCGTTTCGCCCGCCGCCATGTTTACGATGGTCTCGATGTAGGAGGAGGAAGCAGAGCCCTCAAGGTAGCGGTTGTTGTTGATCGCGCGGTAATCGTTGCCGCCCGCGTTATTGGTGCCGACGAAGCTCGAGGTGCCCTTCGGGGAGTTGAAGGTCAGGAACGCGTCGGAATTGGTGGCGTTGAGGTTTGCCTCATCGGACCAGACGTAGTTATAGTCGGCCGCCCTGCCGTAGGCGTCCTGCTGAGCGAAACGGAGGTTGTCGATGCAGACGACGTCTTCGCCCTGGTTGATGTTTCCGTCCTTTATGTAATCAAAGGTGAAGGTATAGAGGCCCTGGGCCGCGCAGGTGTAGGTATAGCTTGTCCAGCTGTAGTCGTTGTGGCCGGAGGTCCTGTATGCCTCCGTGCCGTTGACGGAGAACTTGAAATAGTCGTAGGTCGCTTCACAGGATATGGCGTACGCGAATATGAAATCCACGGGGGCCTGCTCTACCCAAGCCTTGACGGTGAGGGTCGAGGTCGAGTTGCCCTCGCCCTTGTTGCCGCTGTAGAGATAGAGCCCGTGGTCGGCGTTATCGGTCTCCTTGACGTAGAAGGGATAGGTGCCCGTTGTTGCCACGCTGATGATGTTGCCACTCATGCCCTTATTGAGCGCTGCGCGGGTAAGGTAGAAATCCTTCTGCCTGCTGTAGGTCAGATAGCCGATGCGTACGCAGTCCGCGCCGGTGTTGCCCGAGGGATCCTTGTGATAGATGAATTCGAACTCGTGCTGACCGGAGCTCGTGCAGGTGTAGGTGTAGGTCTCCCAGCCGTTGGTCATCGAACCGCTCTTTGCGAAGACCTGATTGCCGTTGTCCTTGAAGATGAACTTGTCGTAGTTCTGCTCGGTCTCATACCAATACTGGAAGGTGATGGTCTCGCCGGAGTACATGTAGAACGAGTCGATGGAAATGGTCGCTTCCGTACTTGCCTGACCATAGTTGTTCGACTCGAGCCAGTAATAGGTCGTGCCGTCGGTTGTCGCTTCCTGCTCGCTGAAACCGGGAATGTAGTTGGTGAGATCAAGTTCCGTGCCGGGGGTGAAAAGATGATCGGCGAGAGACTTAAGCGCAGGATCGACCTTTTCGGCCTTGGGGGCGGCTTCGGCCTTGCCCGCCTCTTCCTCGGTATCGCCGGGAGCGGGGTCGGTCACTGCGAACGCGGCCGCGGGGATGACCGTCAGTACCATAAGCACCGCGATCAGAACGGCCATGATCCGTTTGAAGTTCATAGTATTACCTCCATGTATTTATTGCGCAAAAACTGTTTTTCCAGACGTGTAGACTGCGCTTATCTATACTATACCACAATCTTCCGTTCGTTTCAATATATGATTTACGTTTTTTCGCGGGAGTTTCGGGCGGGAGGGAGGATGATGCGGTGTCCGTTGATTCTGTGAAGTATCGCTCCTCTGCTGCAAAACACCTCATCCGTCATTTTGCCGAAGCAAAATGCCCGCGACCTGCGGATCGCGTTGTGACCAGCGGATCGCATCCCCTCAAAGGGGAAGGCGAAAACGACACAGACATGAAGGAAATGCACTTTGCGAACGAAGTGAGCCGCAGCGAGTCAAAAGCCAGCAAGCTTACTTGGCCAAATTGCCGAGGCAATTATGGCAGGCGCGCATAGTACCCGCAAAAGGTTGGTAGCGCAGCGTGACCTTTTGCGGAAAGGAGGAGCAGCGGAACGAGCGAGCTTTCGCACACCTGCGGAAGCGAGTGATATGGAGCTTGTGACGACGCGGCGCCGAACCGCGATTGCTCAGCAGCTAGGGAAAGGGGCACCGAAGGTGCTGCAAACCAATCAAGCTTGTGCGCTCTGACTAAGGAAGCGGAATGCTGCGGAAACCCTTAAAACACCTCAACCGTCTGCTTAGGGCTCTGCCCTTCGCATCCACCGTGCGACCAGCGGATCGCATCCCCTCAAAGGGGAAGGCCGCCGGCATAGTATAAAAACGGAGCGCACCCGGGGGGTGCGCTCCGTTCGGTTGGTTTGGTTTGATGAGATCAGAGTGTGATGAGGCCCATGGCGACCCTCATGATGATGAGCGCGTCGGAGATGTCCACGCCGCTGTCGCCGTTGACGTTCGCGCGCTGGAGCTGCGCGGGAGTCAGGGTGATGAGGCCCATCGCGTAGCGCATCACGAGCAGCGCGTCGGTGATATCAACGAAACCGTCGCCGTTGACGTCGCCGAGGAGGCCGCCGGAGCCGCCCGTGAAGCGGACGTTGTCGATGACTGCGGTGTCGTAGCCGCCGTTGACGCTGCCGTCCTTCTGGTAGGTCCAGGTGAGCTCATGCATGCCGGAGCCGATGCTGCAGGTGTAGGTCTGCCAGGTCTCGTCGCCCTCCTCGTTTCCGGAGAAGGCAGCCTGCTGAACGCCGTCTACGAAGAAGACCAGCTTATCGTAGTTGGTTTCGGAAGAGATGACGTAGTCGAAGCTGAGCGTTGCGCCGGATGCGCCGACCATCAGGCTGGTGGAGGTGCTGCAGCTGCTGTTTGAAATGCCCTGGTTGGTGGACCTTGCAAAGAGCCTGCCGTCGTATTCGCCAATCTGGAAGGGATAATCGCCGTCGTTGGTGAAGGAGAGATAATCGGCGCTCGAGGGATCCATGCCGTCGGGGTTCAGCGCCTCGTCAAGATCCGGGAAATAGCGGACGATCTCGACGTTGTCGATGTAGACGCGGTCCTCGCCGACGTTGACGCCGGAGTCCTTCGTGTTGTTCCACATGAAGACGAAGCTGCCCGAATACTCCGCAGTGTACTCGAAGTACTGCCAGCCGTTAGAATTGCCCGAGACGTTCTGAAGCAGATCATAGCTGCTCGCTCCCTCGAGCTTGATATAGAAGCGCAGGAAGTCGCTGCCCGTTTCGGTATCGGTGGAATACATGAAGCGGAAAATGTCGCCCTCGTTAAGGCGGAAGGGATCGGTGTAAACGTACGCCTGGGTGTCCTCGAAGTACTTATTGGCTGCAGTAGCCGCGGAGTGGAAGTATTTATTGCATTCCACGAAGCCGAGCCCGCCGTTGTTGAAATGGAGGTTTCCGCCGGAGACGTTCAGAACGTCATCGAGATCCTGCTCGTAGTCGCCGTCGTAGGTGACGTTGCTGATCGTCGCATAGTCCCAGCCCCTCGATATGCTGTTGTCCTTGACGTATTTCCAGGTGAGGACGAAGGTGCCGTTCGAGGGAGCGGTGAAGGTGTAGGACCTCCAGGACTCGTTCTGCCAGCCGCTCTGGCGCAGCTGCTCCTCGCCGTCCACGCAGAAGGAGAAATAGTCGTAGTTCTTTTCACAGCTGACGAAGTAGTCGAAGGAAACGGTCTCGCTCATGTTCATGGTGATGAGCAGCTCGAAGACCGAGGTGGAGTTGCTCAGATAGCGGTTGTTGTTGCGGACGCGCTTGTTGGAATTATCGCTGTTGGTAACGGGAACGTAGCCCTGCACGTCCTGAGGAGTGTTCAGGGGCTGCTCATACACGTCGAGACCGGGGCTCGCAAAGGTGTTCATGTAGAGGCGGCGGGTATTGGCGTTCGTCGTGCTCGTATCGAGGGAGATATTGTCGATGCAGGCGACGTCCTGGCCGCTGTCGGTCGAGCCGTCCTTATGGTAGGTGAAGTACACCGTGTGATAGCCCGTGGAAGTGAAGGTGTAGCCGTAGGTATGCCAGCTGAAATCCTCCAGCTCGGTGAAGGAAGCGACCTCGGTGCCGTCCACCTTGACGATCAGCTTGTCGTAGAACTGCTCGCCGGAGACCGCGTAGTCGAAGCTGAGGATCCAGTCCTGGTAAGCGTAGAGGTAAAGATAGAAGCTCGAATCGCTGTTTGCGACGCCTTGGTTCGTGGAGCGGACGTACAGATCGTTGCTGCCGCCGCTAATGTTATACCTGACCTCGAAGGGATAGTTGCCGGCGGAAGCATAGCTGAAGCCGCCTGAATTGCCCTGTGCGGACGCGGCGCGCGCGAAGTACTGCTTCTCATGCCTCATGAATCTCAGATCCATCAGGCGGACACAGTCCGCGCCGGTATCGGTGCCGCTGTCCTTCTGGTACTTCCAGGCGAAGGTGTGCTCGCCCGCCGTCGAGCAGGTGTAGGTGTATTCGACCCACGAGGGAGTGGAGCCGCTGCCGCCGCTGCTGCCCGAGTAGGCGAAGACCACCGTGCCGTTGTCGGTGAAGATGAACCTGTCGTAACCGGTCTCGGTATGATACCAGTACCAGAACGAAAGCGTTTCACCGACCGACATGGTGAACGTTTCGGCGGTGATCGTCGCGGTGGTGTTTGCCTGACCGGCGTTGCTGCTCTCTATGTACTTATAGGAGCCGTTGTCCTCCCCGGTGAAGCCGGGGTTGCCGTTAGTATAAGTTATATAGGTGCTGGCGTTGTTGAAAGAGCTTTCGAGCTCGGTGACGCTCTCCTTCTCGGGGAGCTCCTCCGCCGCCTTCCCGGCGGGCTCTGTTTCGGCAAAGACCGCCGCGGGGATGATCGTGGCCGCCATGGCAACGGCGAGAACGATCGCAAGGATACGTCTGAATTTCATAATATTCTTCCTCCCAAACTGTTTATTTTCTGTTATTTCTCATAGGAAATATTTAGTCGTATGTTTATATTATCATATCGCGGCCTTGAATACAAGTGCCCGAGTAAAAAACGGCAAACCATATATTTGACGAGCCGCTGTCTGCGGCATTGAAAACGGCCGCAAAAAGGTGTAAAATCTATTTGTAAAAATGGCTGTCGGCTCCGGAGCGGATCCGGCTGCCTCCGCGGAGCACGCGGAAAGCAAAAATACGGAGGAAAAATAAATGAACCCGAAGTTTGAAAACAATATCGGCATCGCAGTGCCCGAGATCATGATGCCCGAAAAGAGCGTCGACCTGACCAAGTGGGCCTGCGTCGCCTGCGATCAGTACACCTCCCAGCCCGATTACTGGAACAAGTGCGAAGAGATCGTCGGAGACGCTCCCTCCACGCTGCGCCTGATGCTGCCCGAGATCTATCTCGAAAAGCCCGGCGAAGCGGAGCGCATCGCCGCCATCAACGCCGCGATGAAGGAATACGTTGAGAAGGGCATCCTCGAGAACAAGGGCGAGGGCTTCGTGCTCACCCGCCGCTTCGTCGACGGCAAGTGGAGGAACGGCCTCGTCGTCTGCCTCGACCTTGAAGCCTACGACTACGCGAAGGGCTCCACCACCCTTATCCGCGCCACCGAGGGCACGATCGTCGAGCGCATCCCGCCCCGTCTCCGCATCCGCGAGGGCGCAACGATCGAGCTGCCGCACATCATCGTTCTGATCGACGACGACGGAAAGACCGTTATCGAGCCCCTTGTTCAAAAAGTGGCGAACGAAGAAAAGCTCTATGATTTCGAGCTCATGCAGGGCGGCGGCCACGTTGAGGGCTGGCTGATCAAGGACGAGGGCCTGATCCGCGGCGTTATCGACGCGCTCGCCGGTCTTGTCAACCCCACCAAGTACGGCACCGAGATGCCTCCCCTCCTTTTCGCAATGGGCGACGGCAACCACAGCTTCGCGACCGCGAAGGCAAACTGGGAGAAGCTCAAGGCGACCCTGCCCGAAGAGGAAAGGGCGAACCACCCCGCGCGCTACGCGCTGGTCGAGCTTGAGAACGTCCACGACGACGGCATCGTGTTCGAGCCCATCCACCGCGTTATCTTCAACGTGCACACCGGCGCGTTCCTCGAGGCGCTCCGCACGGAGCTCGAGAAGCAGAACGGCAAGTGCGAAGTTCGCTGGTTCGACTGCCCGCACTGCAGGGCCAGCGCGATGAAGGAGCTGCCCGCAGGCGCGCACGCGATCCCGTTCGTGATCGATGGCAAGATCGGCCTGATCATCGTTGAAAAGCCCGCCGCACAGCTCGAGGTCGGCACGCTGCAGAACGCGCTCGACGTCGTTCTCAAGAGGACCGAAGGCGCTGTCATCGACTACATCCACGGCGAGGACGTCGTGAACGAGCTCGGCTCCAAGCCCGGCAACATTGGCTTCCTCCTCCCGCCGATGGCGAAGGGCGACCTGTTCAAGACCGTCGTGTTCGACGGCGCGCTGCCGAGAAAGACCTTCTCCATGGGCGAAGCTCACGAGAAGAGATATTACCTCGAGTGCAGGAAGATCGGGAAATAAGATTTTTGCAAAAGGGAAGCTGCGGCTTCCCTTTTATTGATTTTTATGCTTGAGACCACATTCCATTCCCTGATCGCCGTGCTGATCGTGATGTTCATGGTCGGCGTCGGCTGGCTTTTCGGGAAGCTCGGCTACATCAAAAAAGAGCACAAAAGCCTGATGATAAAGCTCATCATCTGCGCCGGTATGCCCGCGCTCGTGGTGAACAACGTGTTCGGCAACCTCGATCTCGGCTCGCTCGACCGCCCGCTGCTGCTGTTCCTGCTGCCGGCGCTTTCGATGCTGATCACGCTCGGCCTCGGCATAGTGCTTGCGAAGATACTGAAGCCGGATGCGCGCCGCCGCGGGGGCTTTATCACGATGTGCGCGTTCTCCAACTCCATCTTCGTCGGCCTTCCGATGAACACGGGGCTTTTCGGGAACGCCGCCGTGCCGTACGTGATGTGCTTTTACATCGTGAACACGACGCTTTTCTGGACGATCGGCAACTACCTCATCAGCCGCTCCGGCGAGGGCGAAAGCCACCAGAAGGGCTTTTTCAAAAACCTCAGGAAGCTGGTCTCTCCCCCGCTCGTCGCGCTCGCGATCTCGCTTCCCCTTCTCGCGCTCGGCGTGAAGATGCCGGAGCCCGTCGTGAGGCTCGCGGGGTACATGGGCAATATCGTTACGCCGATCGCGCTGTTCTACATCGGCTACGCGCTGCATGAATACGGCCTCAAAAGCATGAAGCCCGACAAGCACATGCTCGGCGTGATGCTCGTCCGCTTCATCTGCGCGCCGCTCGTGATGGCGGGGCTCTCTTTGGCGTTCGGCTTCGGCGGGATGCCGGCGGGCGTGCTGGTGATCGAAAGCGCGATGCCGGTCATGACTCAGGCGGTCGTAGTTGCCGCCGCGCACGACGCGGACGAGGGCTTCGTGGCCGGAGGCATGAGCGTTACGACGCTGGGCTGCTTCGTGCTCGTGCCGCTTCTGATGCTGTTTTTGAAGGCGCTGGGGATAATATGAAGATCGCTATCATCGGTTACAGCGGGTCGGGCAAATCGACCATGGCAAAGCGCATATCGGAAAGGTTCGGCCTGCCCGTTCTGTATCTCGACACCGTGCACTGGCTGCCCGGCTGGCAGGAGCGCGAGCGGGAGGACAGCCAAAGGATCGTCCGTGAGTTCATGGACGCGCACGATGAGTGGGTCATCGACGGGAATTACAGAAAGCTGGAGCACGAGCGGCGCATGAGCGAGGCGGACTGTATCCTCTTTATGGATTTCCCGCGGATCCGCTGTTTTTTCCGCGCGTGGAAGCGGCAGCGGCGTTTTCAGGGCAAGGCCCGCGAGAGCATAACTGCGGGCTGCGAGGAGAAGTTCGACCGCGAGTTCCGCCTCTGGATCCTCCGGGACAGCCGCACGAAGGCGGCCGTGACGCGGTACAGGAGCTACCAAGCGCAGTACCCCGAAAAGTTCTTCCGCGCAAGAAACGACCGCGAAGCGCGGCGGTTCTTTGAGATGCTGGAAAGGGAATTCGGCTGAGAATAGGAAGGGCAGATCCTCCGCGAGCCGGGTCATGCGATCGCAGGTGCGTTTTTCTCCCCGCATTCCGTTTCCGTCACTTAGGCGGGCGGCAGATTGCCGCCCCTACGGCGGCAAGTCCCGCTCGGAGCATCCGACTCATACCGCCGGCAGATTTATATGTGTCCGGATAATATGAATAGTAAGTTCACTTTTGAGCTTCACTCTGATATAATCAAAAACGATAAAGGCAAGAAAGGAAATCCCTGCAATAAGGGACAAGGTGTCACGCAAATGTTTGAAAACCTGACAGAGCTTCGCCCGGCGCTGAAAAAACTCGTTGCCGCGCTGGACGAAAAGTTCAAGTTCGCGTCCGTGCTCGCAGTTTCGGAGCGTTTCCGCAGCTGGCGCGCTTCACGGAGCGGGATCTCGATCGGGAGCGCCGGCGTCCGCGGCTTCGGCTTCGTGATCCGCGTTTTCGATGAGACCGGCTGCGCGGAGTATTCGATCAACGAGTTCTCCGAGGAGATGATCCCGAAGATCGTGAGCGAGATGGAGACGAGGCTCGCCGAGGAAAAGGCGGCGCTGCCCGATGGCGTCACCCCGCTCGAGACGAAGATCCCCGAGGACACTCCCGCGGTCATCCGCAAGGAAGCGAGCTACAAGATCGACCCGATCGAGATGGGCGACGAGGCGATCCTCGTCCTGCTGAACCGCATCCGCGAAAAGGGCATGGAGACCGAAGGCATACTCGATATGATGGTGAACGTTTCCTGCTCCGCGGAGCGCAAGATCTTCCTGAGCAGGAACCGCGACCTGGACGAGACCCACATGTGGACGAACGCCGCCATCGTTGCGCTCGCAATGCGCGGCGAGGAGGTCAAGGATTATTTCCGGCCGTATTCGATCCTCGGCGGCGCGGAGCTGCTTGAGGAGATGGAAAAGGACGTTCCCTCCGTCACCAAGGCGGTGCTTGAGCTGCTCGACAGCGAGCCAATGATCCCCGGTGAATATGACTGCATCTGCACGCCCGACGTAACCGGCATGATCGTTCACGAAGCGTTCGGCCACGGCGTGGAGATGGATATGTTCGTGAAGGACCGCGCGCTCGCGAAGCAGTTCATCGGCGAATACGTCGCGAGCCCGCTCGTGACCATGCACGACGGTTCCGCGATGAACGAGAGCGCGACCTGGAGTTTTGACGACGAAGGCACGCCGACCGGCGACACGATCATCATCGATCACGGCATCCTGCGCACCGGCATGTGCGACGCGCTGAGCGGTATGCGCCTCGGCGTCGCCCCGACCGGCAACGGCAGGCGCGAGAGCCCCGAGCGCAAGGCTTACACCCGCATGACGAACACCTATTTCGAAGCCGGCGAGAGCACCGTTGAAGAGATGATCGCCTCCATCGACTACGGCTTCCTGCTCGACAACCCGTCGAGCGGCATGGAGGACCCGAAGAACTGGGGCATTCAGTGCATGGTGAACATCGCCAGGGAGATCAAGGACGGCAAGCTGACCGGCAGGATCTTCTCCCCAATCGTTCTGACCGGCTACGTTCCCGATCTGCTGAAATCCGTTTCAATGATGAGCGGCAAGATCGAGCTCTCCGGCTGCGGTTTCTGCGGCAAGGGCTATAAGGAGTGGGTCAAGGTCTCCGACGGCGGCCCGTACATGAAGGCAAGGATCAGGCTGGGCTAACGGAGGATAAAGCAATGGAAAAAAGAATTTTGGATCTGCTCAATAAGGCAGGCATTGAGGAATACCGCATCACCTTCTTCACCGAGCGCACGGCGGAGCTGTTCTTCGTCAAAAAGCAGCTCGACACGAGGCGCATCAAGGACGTCGCCAAATACCTCGTCACGGTCTTCCGCATCGAGGAAAAGGGCGGCGAGAAACTGAAAGGCGCGATCGACGTTATGGTGCTCAGCTCCATGAGCGACGACGAGATCGTGAAAGCGTTCAAGGACGCGTATTTCGCGGCGCAGTTCGCGCTGAACCCGTATTACGACGCGCCCAAGCCCGTCACCGCCGCGCCTGCCTTCAAGACCGGCAGGCTGGCCGAGCTCGCTCCCGAAAAGGCGGCGGGCCTCATGGCGGAAGCGCTGTTCGCCGCGGACAACGCGGAAGGTGCGTTCATCAACTCCGCCGAGGTCTTCATCAGCAAAAAGACCATGCGCATCGTCACTTCCACCGGCACGGACGTGAGCTGGACGGACGCGAAGGCCAGCGGCGAGTACGTCGTTCAGGCGAAGGAGCCGGAGGACGTTGAGATGTACCGTCAGTTCGCGTACACCGAGCTCGAGACCGAGGAGCTGACCCGCCAGGTCAAGGAGCAGCTGACCTTCATCCACGACAGGGCGCGCGCCGAGCGCATACTGAAGAGCGGCAATTACGACCTGATCCTGACCGGCGAGAACACGGCGGAAGTGCTCAGCTTCTACCTCTCCCGCAGCTCCGCGTACATGATCTACCCCGGCTATTCCCGCTGGGCCGTCGGCGACGACGTGCAGGGCGAGGCCGCCGGCGAGAAGATGGAGCTGACGCTCCGCGCGAAAGCGCCGTACAGCGGCGAGGGCATCCCGATGATCGACCGCAAGCTGCTCGATAAGGGCGAACTGAAGCTGGCCCACGGCGGCGCGCGTTTCTGCGGCTACCTCGGCCTTGAGCCGACCGGCGATTACGACAGCTTCAGCTGCGACAACGCTGGCAGCATGAGCTTTGAAGAGATGAAGAAGCGCCCCTGCCTGTGGGCGGTGACGTTCTCCGACTTCCAGATGGACGCCTTCTCCGGCCATTTCGGCGGCGAGATCCGTCTGGCGTATCTGATCGACGGTGAAAAGGCGATCCCCGTCACGGGCGGCTCGGTCAACGGCAGCCTCCTCGAGGCGCAGAAGGACATCGTGTTCTCCACCGACCGCTTCAAATCCGAGCATTACAGCGGCCCGTATGCAATGATGCTCCGCGGCGTCGCCGTCGCGGGAACGGACGCGGAATAAGAAACAACCGCCGGCGATCGGCGGGTCGTGAACAGACAGTTGAAAACTCCGGAGGGAACACTCCGGAGTTTTTAATTGTGGATGAATTATTCATAACACCTCATCCGAGCCCTTCGGGCCCACCTTCCCCTCAAAGGGGAAGGCCTGAAGCTTGACTCATGGCCATAATTAAGGGAAGGCCTCTTCTTTCGTTTTGCGTGATGTTTACGCTTCCGAAGTGCCGTTTTCGTCCGAAATGATGCGCACGATGCGGACCTCTTCGCCGGTCGTGGCGTCCATATAGACGAGGTATTCGTTTTCCATAAAGCTGCCGCGGAACTCCCAGCAGAGCTTTTCCGAAAAGTCGTCCATCGGGATCAGCGCGAGTCGTGACGAGCTCACCGAGAGATACGGCGAAAGGTTCGCCTGCGCCTGTTCGGCCGCCGTGACGTCCGCGAAGCTGCGCTCGGTATGGTTCATGAGGCACTTCGAGGCGTCCGCGCCGATGATATCGCCCGTCGCCGTGTCGAACCTGAGGCGGACCGCGTCGTTCATCATGATGACGCTCGGCTCCTCCTCCCCGTCCGCGAGCGCATGGCCGAGCCCCTGCGTGCAGCAGCAGCTCACGACGACGCTACCGTCATAGGTCGAGTGATAGGTCGGCTCCGCGTGCTCATAGCCGAGAGCGCGGAGGAACTCAAGCCCCTTGGTCTTGAGCGTTCCAAGGTCCTGCTCCGCCGGCGCCGTTTCGCGCGCGCCGTACAGCCGGAAATACACGAGCTGCCCGCCCTGCGCGGCGAGGGCGATATCGGCGGTCCTGCCGTCCGGCAGGACGAGCGCGAGGTCATAGCGCGGGTAACCGGCCTCGACGCGGGCAAGGCTCTGCGCAGTGATTTGCTCCGCCGCGCCTTCGTCGCCGAGCGCGAGCGCGACGAGCTCCTTTGCCTTCGTTTTCACCTCGTCCTCGCTCAGCTCGTCGCCCGAAACGCCGAGCGCTTGCCGGTTCTCAGCCGAGTCCGAATACGGGCCGTTGTAGTCGAGCTTCGGATACTCCGCGTTCTCCCCCGCCGGCTCCGCGTAGAACCGCTCCGCGTCGAGCGCCGTGAGTGGGATATTCCCTCCGGCGAGCCTGTTTTCAAGCTCCGTACAGATCTTTTCGCTCGCGTCGACGAGCGACAGGATCTGTTTGCGGTCGTTCTCCGTTAGCGGCTTCCCGCCGAGCACGGACGAGGAAAGCGAGCGGCAATAGTCCCCTGTCTGAACGATCAGGCGGTTCAGCGCGGCGTTCTCCGCGTGCGCCGAGGGGATGCGGCCGAGCAGCGCCGTGATCGCGCCGCTCTCGCGCCAGACGCCGTCCAGCGAAAGGGCGAGCGTCGAAGGCGCCTCGGAGAGCACGAGCTTTGAAAGCTCCGCGTTGAGTTCGCGCACCGAACCTGCGAGCTCCGTATAGGCCTCGCGGCAGACGTTTTCGTTCACGGCCCGCAGTTCCTCCGCCTCGCGGTGACGGTCCGCCGCCCAGAAGCCCATCGCGATGAGCCCGGCAAGGAGCACCATGGGCACGGCGAAAAGCGCCAGCGTCACCGGCGCGGCAAAGCCGCGGAACATGCCCGGAAAATGGCTGTTCCGTTTGGTTTTTTTGTTGTTGTTTTCGTCTTCCATATTCGTCTCCGTCAGCAGAACGCGTGGTTGCCGATCGTGAGGATGACGGGCCGCGAGAGCATCCAGCGGCTCGTCGCGGTCCTCGGGTTATAATAATACAGGCAGCCGTAGGTCGGATCCCAGCCGTTCATGGCGTCGCGCGCGGCGTTGATGCTCTCCTGATCCGGCGAAAGGTTTATCTGCCCGTCGCTGACCGCGTCGAACGCGCCGCTTTGGTAGATCACGCCCGCGACCGTGTTCGGGAAGGAAGCGCTCTTCACCCTGTTCAGCACGACCGCCGCGACCGCCACCTTGCCCTTATAGGGTTCGCCGCGGGCTTCGCCGTGCACGAGCCTCGCAAGGAGACTGAGGCTGCCGCTCGACGCGCCTGCGCCGGAGCTTCCCGCCGGGCTGCTTCCGATACTCATGCCGAGCGCGGCTGCGGTCTTTGCGCCGACGATGCCGTCCACGGTGAGACCGTTTTTCTTTTGGAACAGGCGCACGGCCTTTTCCGTGCCCGCGCCGAAGACGCCGTCCACCGCGCCTGTGTAGTACCCCCAGCGTTTGAGCCTTGTCTGCAGCTCGCGCACGAGCTGGCCCGTGCTGCCGCGGCGCAGCGTGTCCGCAAAGGCCGTGCCCGCAAGGAACGCGCACACGGCGATCGAAGCGGCGATGATGAGCGCAATTACTGTTTTCTTTCGCTTGTTCATATTCTCTTATTCTTCCTCGTTTTCTTCGGGGATAAGGCGGCTTTCCCCGCCGGTGATCAGCCTCCACAGCTTTACGATCAGGCTTTCAAAGCGGACCTTCGTCTCCGGCTCCGTCCGCGCCGCGCCGCTGTCTGTAATGCAGAGCGGCGGGAACAGTATGCACCACCAGTTCCGGCCTTTGGCTTCCCCCAGCAGGATCCGGAGCGCGCGGTAGCTGCCCGCGGGGTACAGCACGCCGCCGTACTCCCGGTCCGGGAAATCGAAATCACCGATGAGGAGCTGCGCGCCATAGTCCGCTCCCTGCTCGCCAAGCTCCTTTTCGACCGTTTCGAGCAGGCCGGAGCCGTCCCTGAGGAGCGCGTTCTCCGCGGCAAACGCGGTCGCCGCCGTGCCCGTGCGCCGCTCATAATCGAGCACCGCGTCCCGCACGGCGAGCTTGACGCGCTGATCCTGTTCGGAATCGCTGTTCGCGATCACGTGCAGGCGAAGCACCGATCCGTCCGTGAGCGGGGAATAGACAGCCGTTTGCCGTTCCTTTTTAAACGTGCCCGCGAGCAGAGCCGCGCACGGCACGGCGCTTGCGGTGATGAAAGCCGCGGTAAGCACGGCCGCGATGATGATGACCGTTTTCTCAAATCTTGATGCGTATCTGTGCATTTGTTCCTCCTTCCGCCGGGCGGCAGGCCGCCTCGTAAGGTTAGTGTTGACAAGCCGGGAAAAATTATGCATACTTATACCATCGTATCTGCCCGAAAGAGGTGTTGAAAACGAACAGGATCAAGCGCATCGCGCTGCGTGCATTCGCTAAAATAAATCTGACGCTCGAGGTGCTCGGCGAGAGGCCGGACGGCTATCACGAGCTGCGCACCGTCATGCACAGCATCGGGCTTTTCGACACGGTCACGGTCACGGTCGAGCCGTTTTCGGGCCCGGACCGCTATATCCGCGTGCGCGCAAACGAGCCCCTCCCCTTCCGCAATACCGCCCGCCGCGCCGCGGAGGCGTACTTTGCGGCGGCGGACAGGCTTTGCCCGGAAAGCGTTTGCGGCCTTGCCGTTTCGATCGATCTTGAAAAGGGCATACCCTCGGAAGCCGGGCTCGGCGGTGCGAGCGCGGACGGAGCAGCGGTGCTCTTCGCGCTCGAAAAGCTGATCGGAGCGCTCGGGACCGAGAAACTGTATGAGATTGCCCCGTCCATAGGCGCGGACGTGCCGTTCTGCCTGCACGGCGGCTGCGCGCTCTGCGAGGGCATCGGCGAAAGGCTGACGGACTGTCCGGCGGCAGAGCTTCCGCTTCTCATAGTGAAGGGCGAGCGCGGGGTCTCGACCGGCGCGCTGTTCCGTGCCCTTCCCCCCGCCGCCGAAAAAGCAGGCGCGCCGTCTGCCGATATGCTCGAAGCGCTACGCAGCGGTGACGCCGAAGCCGTTTCGGGGCTTTTGATGAACGACCTCGGGTCCGCCGCAGAGCAGGTCGCTCCGGAGATCGCCGAGTATCGCACAAGGCTGCTTGAAGCCGGTGCGGTCGGCGCGCTGATGAGCGGGAGCGGGTCGTCGGTCTACGGCATTTTCAGCAGCCTTGAAGAGGCGGAAGCCGCGCTCCGCGCGTTTCCCGATCTGCCGTTTCGCGCGGTCTGCGAAACGAAGGACAGGCCGTTTGAGGAAGTGTGAAACGCGGCTTTCTGTGTCCGCCATAAAGCGGGCGGCAGATTGCCGCCCCTACTGAAAACTTAATATTTTGCAGCAAAAAGCGCCTGCCGCGAAGCAGACGCTTTTCGTTTCGATTAGGCTTATTTGTTCTTTTTCTTTTTGGCTGCGATGACGATGCCGGCAACGAGCGCGGCTTCGGCAAGTGCGATCAGGAAATACAGCAGGAGCTTTCCGGCGCTTTTCTTCGGCTCGGGCGCGGGCTCCGGCTCCTGCGTCGCGTTCGGGTCGGCGGTCGGAGCGGGTTCGATGCCGGTGTTCTCGTTGACGCGGTAGATGCCGGAATACGCGGAGTCGAACTCCTCGATGTATTCATTCGTGTTCGGATCGAACTGCTCCACGCAGTAGCAGCAGCGCAGCTCCAGCATGGTCGAACGCGGGATTATCTCGCCGTCCTCGGCGATGCTGACGACGTAGGCGCGGACGTCGCCCGCGTGTGCGCCGGTCTGGCTGGTCCAGAGCACTGCCCATTCCTCCTCGCCCTGGATGCGGGCTTCGGTGCGGACTGTGACGCTGCCGCCGGCAGCCTCGATCGCGGCGATGTCCTCCTCAAGCTGAGCGGGGATCTTGAGCGAGAACTGCAGTACGGGGTTATCCTCAAACTCCTCCTCGAGCATAACGAGGCTGCCCACCTCCGGCGCGGGCATGGTTTCCTGCGTGTACGGCAGGTGAGACCCGCCTGCAAGAGCGGCGCAGCAGGTCAGCGCGGCGATCAAGAAAACCGAGACCAAAAGAGCTGTTTTTTTCATTTTGATGATCCTCTTTCTTTTATTTTGAAGCAGATCCGTCACTCTGCCGATACGTTGATCACGAGGCAGCAGGCGATGTTTCCCCTGCAGCTGATGAGCAGGTCGTAAATGCCCGGCGCGGCTTGGGCGGGAACGGTGACGCCTCCGACAAAGCCCTCTTCACCCGGCGCATCGAGCTTTTCGAGCGCAAGCTTTTTCAGGAACGCAGGGCCGCCGCCGACGCCGTTGTAGCTTTCCGGCGCGGAATGCGGGACGAGGGTGACGCTGGAATCGGAGAACGCGTCGGCAGAGAACTCCCCGCTGATGAAGATCGAGATGCGTTCGCCCGTCAGGAAATCGCTGCGGATCCCGCTTGTGGCGAGGGCAAGGCCGTTGCTCTTTTCGACCTTGTCTCCGTCGAGCCTGGCGCCGGTTATATCAAAGCCCTTGTATTCATGGATGTAGCAAAGCTTGCCCAAAAGCTCGGCAGCTTCTATCTCGGCCTTGTGCGGGTCCTCAGTCGCAGGCGGAGCGGCGGTCGTGCGGCTGTCGGCCGGGGGGACGTTCTCCCCGTTGTTTTCGATCACCGCGCAGGCGGTGAATACGCTTATCAGCAGCGCGGCGGTCAGGGCCGCGGCAAGCAGTTTTTTCATAGAATAAGCCCTTTCGTCAGTTGATTTGAACGTTCACGGGTTCGAACGGCTCAAAGACGGCGTCCTCGCCGTAGCCGCTCTGCCTGCAGCCGTAACAGGTCAGCAGCCCGTCAGAGTTCAGGATGAACACGCGGCGCAGCGGAGAACGGTCGGCACACTCCGTCACCCACTCCGCGGTAAGGTCCGTCCTGTTCCAAATGGAATCGGCCTCCGCGTCGTGCGTTACGGAAGCGGAAGTGGGCTTGCCGGCGTCCCAGTCGATCTCGTACACGGTCTCGGAATAGCTGTATTCGCGGATCACGCCGTCTTTCATCGTCACGAGAGCGCGGCAGGTCAGGCTTTGGAGCGCATACACTCCGCCGCCGAGTGCGACGCATTCGCAGAAATCGATCACGCTGCCGTTCGTTTCGGAGCGGTATCGGATCGAACCCTCGCTGTATTCGCAGCTGTCCTCGTAGCTGAAGACGCTGCCGTCCTCCAGCTCGTCCGAATAGCAAACGCGGTAGCTGCCCGGTGCGGCGAGCGTGTATTCGACCCCTTCATAGCCGAAATCGCCGTACGAGTTCTGAACGAACGCGGCATCCATACCGTCGCAGAAGCCGGCGGTGAGCTCCATGCCCATCGAGATGAAGGGGATCACGGGGTTGAAATAGGCGGCGTCCTCCTCGGCGAGGCCGGGCTCGCGTTCCTCAATCGCCTGTTTTGCGGCGGCAAGATCCGCCGAAACGCGGGCGGTCAGCGCGGGGACGAGCTTTTCTTTGTAGAAGGCATAGGTCTCCGCATAGTCGGCCGGCGTTTTTTCCGGCGCTCCAGCAGGCGCGGCGGTCGCGGCGGGTACGGAAGTTGCAGCGGCCGCAGTGGGCTCCGCCGTGAGCGGAACGGCGGTCGGCGCGGCAGAATTGCCCGTATCCGTCGGCACGGCAGCATTGCACGCGGTCAGCGCGCAGAGAAGCGCGGCGAGAACGATTACAGCAAGTCTTTTCATGCGTAAGACCTCCGGGTTTATGTGTGGGCGAATGCGGCAGTCCGCATCGCCGGGAGCCATGCCAAAGCATATTCATCCAATATTGCATTTTAGCATAACGCATAATAAAATGCAACGGTTTTCGGGACCTCTCGGCAGGATTTTCAGCCCGTCGCCCAACGGCGCTCAAGAAAACAATATCCAAATTCCGTTTTATGTTGCACGGCGCTGTTTTCTATGCTATAATGGCCGCAAAGGAGGTGTTTTTATGAGCATTTTTTCCAAGATCATTAAAAACATAGTCAATGCAGTGGAGCAGCAGGCAAATGAGCTGAAGCCCGAAAAGCCCGAGAAGCCGTCCAGCGTAACTATCGGAGGCATGACCATCGGCGGCGGGCACGTTGACAACGTGGTCTGCGACGCTCCCGAAAGCGGCTTCTCCTGGGGGCCGAATATGCCCGCCGAGGAGAACCAGTTCAACTATAAAGGCACCTATAAGCAGTATTTTGAGAACGTTTTCAAAGAAGCGTTCCCCGAATACGGGATCGTCCGCACGGATCTTGAAAACCGCGACGCGTCGACCTTCGCCTTCTTCATGGGCGAAACCAAGGTACTGGTCGTGGAGGTCATGAGCGACCGCAGCAGCGCTCAGAGGATCCGCCGCGAGTGCAGGGCGAACGGTATCCGCTATCTGCGCTATTACCACAACCACCACGGCTGGTGGAACACCAAGGCCTACGTTATCGAGCGCACGGGGAATGCGCTGAACGGCTGAGGTTCAATTCGCAAAAACAGAAAGAGAACGCATTGCGCCTGCGGCGGGTCCGGCACGGGTCGTATGTATATGTGCTTCGCAGGCAGCCTGCCCGTGTACGATCTTGTACGGCCCAATAATTAATTGGGCCTTTAAGGATTTCTCTTTCTGTTTTTCTTATGCAAAAAACACGATCCGAGGCAAGCATGAGCCTTCTTGACAGGCTGAAAGACCCTGCCGAATGGCAGTCGTTTTATGAATACAGGTGCGCGCGGCATCTCCCGAAGCAAAAGGCGCGGGAGCTTGCTTCGTTTATCGAAAACAAAGAATACCTGCCGGTTTGCGAGCGGATCCGCTCCGGCGCGCGCTTTCCCCTGCCGAAAAAAACGGTCATAAGCAAATCCGGTTCAAGCAAGAAGCGCGTTGTGTACACCTACCCACGCGCCGAAAACAACGTGCTGAAGCTTTTAACGCACCTGATCCTGCGCAAGTACAACGGCATATTCGACACGGGGCTTTATTCCTTCCGCCCCGGGCGCAGCGCGAAGGACGCCGTCGAAAGGCTGATGCGCATCCCGTGCATCGGAGAGATGTATTCCTACAAGGCGGATATCAGCAATTACTTCAATTCGATAGACATTTCGCTGCTGCTGCCGCTTCTCGGCGGGGAAATGGCGGACGATCCGGAGCTGCTTGCGTTCCTCAGGGCACTGCTTTCGGAGCCGAACGTGCTTTTTCGTGGGGAGGAGCTTTGTGAGCAGAAGGGCATCATGGCCGGCACTCCGCTCGCGTCGTTCTTTGCGAACCTGTTCCTGAGGGAACTCGACCACCGCTTTTACGAGCACGGGGCGATCTATTTCCGCTACTCGGACGACATCATCGTTTTCGCGCGGACGCCCGAGCAGCTTGCCGAATACGTTGAAGAGATCAAGGCTTTTCTCTCTAAAAAGCGCCTCGCGATCAACCCGAGCAAGGAGTTTTACAGCCGCCCCGGGGAAAAATGGACGTTCCTCGGTTTCTCCTACCTGAACGGCAAGGTGGACATCGCTCCCGTGTCGGTCGATAAGATCAAGGGCAAGATGCGGCGCAAGGCCCGCGCGCTCACCCGCTGGCAGCAGCGCAGGGGGCTCGGCGGAGAGAAGGCGGCGAAGGCGTTCATCCGCGTTTTCAACCGCAAGCTTTTTGAATACACGGACGAAAACGACATGACGTGGACGCGCTGGTTCTTCCCGGTCATCTCCACCGCCGAAAGCCTGCGTGAGATCGACCGCTACGCAGAGGACTGCATCCGCTTTATCATCAGTGAAACGCACACGAAAGCCAGATTCAACGTCCGCTATGAGGATATGAAAAGGCTTGGTTTCCGCAGCCTCGTGCACGAATACTACGCCTCGATCGCCAAGCCCGAAGAGGCGAAAACGCCGCCCGAGGGGGAAGATCCGGCGTAGGCTGCGGCGCGGAAAAGCGCACTTGCGGAAGAATCTGCAAAATTAACGGATTTTGCATCTTGCTTTTTTCGGAGCCGGGTGCTATAATACTCGGGCACGGGGATGTGGCTCAGCTGGTTAGCGCGCTTCGCTCACATCGAAGAGGTCGGGGGTTCGAGTCCCTCCATCCCCACCAAAAAACAAGAGGTCCATTTGGGCCTCTTGTTTTTTGCATTATATAAAAGGGACTCGAAGCCCGTCGCGAAATGATCCGGTGGATCGTTTTGCAGGGCCGATTTTTCGATGCAGGGCGAGAAGGCGGCGGTGTGAGCCGACTTCGAGACCCGATGCGCGAAAAATGAGTCCCTCCATCCCCACCATCAAAGAAACCTCTTTTGTCTACTGGGGCAAAAGAGGTTTCTTGTTGATTCATACACATACTTGCTTGATAACGAGGCAAAAAAACAGTATAATATTTGCAGATCGTTGTGCCGGAAGGAGAAATACGATATGGGGATTTTAATGAGGAATACATCGAATTACTCTGCGGGCGAAATCTTTTATTACGTAAGTAAAAAACGGATGTTTGGCTGCGTAATCCTGTTTCAACAGCAGGATTATTATTTGATTGCTCTTTCAGAAGAGATTACGAAAACAACGAAGGATATTTGCTGCGATGATGTTCTCCAATCGGCCCTTTATACACTTGCATGGTATTCTGATGTTGAGATGCTGCTGCCTCACAGACTGCACCGACTCGGAACAATACCCCTTACCGCAGATTATACGAATCGTGCAGGATTGTTGATTGATGATCAAGGAATAATCCTGAAGAATGTTGGGCAAAGCGGAACGTGGACACATACATACCGTTCCTTCGCTCTCCGTGATGTAAAAGTAAAGAATGTTCTGGACACGAAATATGTACCGAAAACGATACGGTAAAAAATGTCTTTTACGCGCTTTTTCTATGGTTTCGTACCTTTTAGGTGCTCTTTCACAAAAACAAGAGGTCCATTTGGGCCTCTTGTTTTTTGCATTATATAAAAGGGACTCGAAGGGCCGTTAAGCAAAGGCAAGGTCAACTTTGATTTTCGTTTTCTCCGGGTTCCCTCCGGGCCGAATTGCCTTTCCCTCCTTTTGCGGCGCGCGCCATGACGAACGCGGCGCAGGCGCCGGAAAACGCGAACGCAATGAGGATCGCGAGATGCTCCGCAAATACGAGGGCGGCGGACCTGCCGTTATCCCGGAGAGCGAAGGGGATGCGGAAAAAGATATAGTCCGGTATCCCGTTCCTCACAAAAAGCCAGAACCCTGCCGCCGCTGCCGCAGCGAATAAAGCCACGGCGGCGGTTTTGATTCTTCCGTTCAGTTTGAATCTCGCCGTCATCGCGGGGATATGCAGCCCCAGATGGAAGCCCATGAGTATGAACGACCAGAAGGACAGGGCGAGATGAAAACGCCGCGCGAACGTGGCGGGCAGCATCCCGTACATAAACGGGACCGCGTGCGCGCTCATCGCCATGCCGCAAAGCGCCGTCAGCGCGGCGCAGGTGAGCAGAAGCGCGTTGACGGTCAGCGTCACGATCCGGTACGCGCTGTACTTCCCTTTGAAAAGAGCGGCATACCACTTGCGGTTGAGGATGTGGTGCACGATCAGGAGCGCCGTCATCCCGACGCCGAACCACTCGTGCAGGGCCTCCCCCGTGACCTGATACGCCATCAGCAGGAGCAGCAGGACGGTCATGCATGCGTCAACGAGCGTCTTTACGGTGTTTTTCCTTCGGGCTTTCATCCGCCGCCATCCTCCGACGATCATTTCAGGCTGTCGATCCACGCGCGGAGCTCTGCCTCCGTCACGCCGGCGCCGAAGCGTTTCCCTTCAAGCCAGTTCCCGCTCTTTGCGTTCTCCGCGAGGTTTCTTCCGCTTCTTCCTATGCCGCTGCTCGATGAGGTGCAGAACGGTATCAGGGTGACGCCGTCAAAATCATAGCTTTCCACAAAGGTGTCCATGATGCGCGGCTCTTCACCCCACCAGATCGGGAAACCGATATATACCGTGCTGTAACCGGCCGGATCGAGCGCGTCGCTTCCGATTGCCGGCCTCGAGGCTTTGTCGTTCTGCTCGATCGTGGAACGGCTGTTCCGGTCGTTCCAGTTCAGATTGGCTGCCGAATACGGCTCGGCCGGAACTATCTCGTACAGTTCGCCGCCGGTGAGCGCGGCGAGCTTTTCCGCAACGCCCTTTGTGGTGCCGGTGGCGGAGAAATACACGACAAGAACCTCGCTGTGCGGCTCCGGCGCGGCTTCCGCGGTGGATCCGGCGTCTGGAGAACCGGTCGGCCCGGCCGTCGATGCTTCGATCGGTTCCGCGGTCGGCGCCTCCGTGTCCTTCGGCTGCTCAGCCGCCGGAGGCTGCGCCGCGCACGCCGCAAAGACGAACAGCAGAGCTGCCGCCAGGAGAATGATAAACGATTTTTTCATTTTGCGCAGATCCCCGAACGGCCGTCAGCAGTGTCCATGCCGCGCAAAGCCGTCCGCATTCAGAAGGATCGGCGATCTTCTTTCGGGAGCGCCGGAGATACTTGACCTTTTAGCATCGCTGTGCTATCTTATGGTTTGGAAATAATACATAACGATCCGAGGAGTACGTATGATCCGTCTTGAAAAACTGACCTACGAGAACTTTTACGACGTGTTCGGGCTGAAGGTGAACAAGGCTCAGAAAGAGTTCGTGGCGAGCAATATGTTCAGCGTTGCGGAAGCCTACGTTACCGCCGTGAACGGCGGGCACGTCTTTCCCTTCGCGATCTACAACGACAGGAAGCTCGTCGGCTTCATCCAGCTTGCGTACGGCGAAAACGCCGATCAGGACGGCGTGAGCATGGAGAAGGACAGCTATGAGATCTGGCGCTTCATGATCGACAAGAGGTATCAGGGCAGGGGCTACGGCAGGGAAGCCCTCCGGCAGGCGATAGAGTTCATCCGCACATGGCCCTGCGGGAAGGCGGACCTCTGCTGGATATCCTACGAGCCGGAAAACGAGACCGCGAAAAAGCTCTACGCATCCTTCGGCTTTGAGGAGACCGGCGAAATGTGCGGCGACGAGATCGTTGCCGTATTGAAGCTGTGATACGAAAAGGAGTATTGAAAATGTCGGATATCACCGAGGGCAGGAACGACCGCATCAAAGGCTACGGAATAGTTTTGGGCATTGCTTATCTGATTTTGCAGCACTGTTTTTACCTGGCCGGGCACGGCCTTGCATTGGTCGTCGGGTTCACGCCCTTTTTGCCGAAGCTCGCTCTGGACGACGCGATACCGATCGTTTCGGTGTTCATCGTTCCGTACATCTGGTCGTACGCTTTCTGGGCGATGGGACCGATGGTCGTTTCAAAATGCGAAAAGCAGCATTTTGCGGACTACATGGCGGCAAACCTCATTGCCTGCACGGCCGGGATGCTCGTTCTTGCGTTTTTCCCGACCTATATGGACAGAGTCGCCGAAGGACTTTTCGACGTGCCGGAGGACCCGACGGTGTTTGACCGGCTGCGAATGTTCTGGTATTCGCTGGACGGGGCCAAGATCGCGTATAACCTGCTCCCCAGCTTCCACTGCATAAACAGCACCCTCTGCTATCTCGGAGTTGCCCGCCGCAAGGAGATCCCCTTGTGGTTCAGGGTCTATTCCCTTATAACGGCTCTGCTGATCTATGCTTCCACGCTGTACGTCAAGCAGCACTTCATTCTGGACGTGGTTACCGGCATCCCGCTTGCCGCAGCTGCATTTTTCCTGTGCAAAAAGCTGCACTGGGGAAGAATGTTCGACCCGATCGTGCGCCTCTTCGCAAAGCGGAAGGAAGCGCACTGAAGGCAGCGCTATGGCAGCACGTCCCGTTTACGCAGTTAAAAGCAGCGCGCCTCCCCCGCCCCGGCCGTGCCGAAAGCCGGCGACAGGATCGTCCACAAGGCGTTCGGCGCGGGCGTCGTGACCGCCGTCACCGCCTCCGGGCTTCGGATCGATTTCAAGTCCGTCGGCTAAAAGACGCTGAGCGCGGAATGGGTGATGAAGAACTGCGAGATCGTGAAAGAATAGTTTTATCCCATCTATCAAAAACCAGGAAGGGCGGCCCTTCCCGGTTTTTTCTTGATTTTCAGCTCACTCCCCCGCTTTTCCAGGTGAGCTCGTGCGGGCTGAGGGGTTCGGTCCCGTTCAATATGCGGCGAAGCGCGTCCTCGCAGACGGGGAGCGCTTTTTTAATGAACTCGTCGATGAGCTCCGCGGAGAGGAAGCGCGTATCGCCCGCCGCTTCGTCGGCAAAGTCCGCAGCGAGATCGGCGCGCAGCAGGGGCAGATCGAACGGGAAGATCGAGTTTATCGGCTCCGCTTCGATCCCGATATCGGGCGAGAGGCGGTTTTCAAGACCGTAGGCCGTGACGATATGACGGTTAAGGATATGATAATCCCGGTGCAGGAAGCTGACGTCCTCAAGGGAGCGGATGTTCTCACCGAGCCGGAGCCCGTGCCAGAACACCCGGAAACACGCGTCCTGTGCAAGATGGAGATAATAGCCGAGATACAGCCCGTCCGACGGGATCTTCTCCGCGAAGTTCAGGCGGAAGCGCTCGAAATCGGATATGCGGCCCCGCTCCGTTTCGGCGATAAAATGCGTTTTCTTCCTAAGATCGGGCGAGGGCTTGCCCGGGCCGTACGCGTCCGGCAGAAGATTGCCTGCGCGGAAGCGCGCGGCATTGCAGGCGGAAAGCCGGGGTGCGTTTTTGAGCAGCGCCTCTCCCAAAAGGTAATGCACGAGCCTTTGCGCCATGAGTTTTCCCCTCCCCTTTTTTCGTTATTTTAACACGCAAACCCGCCGCCCGCAATCCCCCGCTTTGATTGACCGTGAAAGCGTTTTGTGATATAATAATAGTAGAGGCAAGTTTCGATAAATCGCATTCTTTTCTTTCAGATCGATCAATGAGTGAGATCATTAAAGTGATCGTGCAGAACAACACGGTCTATGTTCCGTACGGCGCGGAGATCGTTTCCGACAACACGAAATATGCGATCCAATTCCTCTTTGACGACGAATGGAGCTCCTACAAGCACAAGACGGCCCGATTCGTGATCGACGGCGAGTACACGGACGTGGATTTTTCCGGCGACCTTGCCGCCGTCCCCTGTCTGAGCCCCGATACGGATCATATCCTCGTGGGCTGTTACATCACGCCGAGCGGCGGCGGGTTCATGACGACCACCGCGGGCCGCATCCCGGTGCGCGCTTCGGTGCTGGGCGATTCGCAGACGAACGCCTCGCCCTACGAACCCGGGGTGATCGGGCTGGCGTCCGAACTTGATGAGGACGACACGGTGATCGTCTGCAGTACTTCCGGCGGCGTGTACGTCAAGGCGACGCTCGGGCAGCTGGCTGCGCTGACGGGCGCTGAAAAGGTGAGCGTCGACCAGGGCGCCGCTAACGCCGGCAAGGTGCTTGCCGTCGGCCAGGACGGTGAAGTGACCCTCGTGAGCGCGGGCGCGAACGGCAAGTCCGCCTATGAGCTGGCCGTTGACAACGGCTTTTCCGGCACGGAGGCCGAATGGCTGACCTCGCTGAAGGGCGCGGCGGGCAGCACTCCCGTGCGCGGCGTGGACTATATGACGAGCGAGGATATCTCCTCTATCGCAAGCGCCGCCGCTTCAGGCGCGGCTTCGCAGCTGCAGCCCGGCATCACCTCGCTTTCCTCTGCGGTCGCGGCAAAGGCCGACAAGGCCGCCGAGGTGACCGTCCCGACCGCGGGCGCGGTCACACAGGCGCTCGACGCGGGCAAGATCTATCATTTCACAGGCAGCCTTACGAGCCTGACGCTGACGCTGAACGCGGCTGCCTCCGGTGAAACCGCGCAGTATCATTTCGACTTCACGGCGGGCGCTTCCGCGCCGACGCTGACGCTGCCGAACGCCGTATCCATGCCGGACGGCTGGAGCGTTGACGCGAACACGCGATATGAGGTGGATATCCTGAACGGCTACGGCGTCGCTGCCGGTTGGGCGGTGAGCGCATGAGCCTGACGGAAAGACGCAGGATGCTTGCGCAGGCGGGCGCCGCTGAACAGTGGGACTTTAAGTGGGACTATACGATGGGTAAGCTTGAAGAGCAGACCGGATGGACTGCCAGCGTGAGCGGCAGCGGTTCGACCTCCCTTACGGCGAACGGAGAGGAGTTCGTCACCGCGACCGGTTCATACCTCCAGGTCGGCCCCGGTTCTAACCACCCGCAGGCAAGCGCGCTTCGCCGTTTCACCGAAAACGGATACGGCGTTGTCGAAGCCGTAATGTACGGATCCTTTTCCCCAACGGGCGCGAATCTGCGCATCACCGCAGCGGCGTCAAATCAAAAAAGGATCACTCTCTTCCAATACGGCGGAAAATGGAAGTTGTATGACAACAACTCAATCGTGGCCTGCAGCGTGCTTGCAGACGCGGTCAACAACACCGAATACAAGGTCAGGATCGTTTTCAAGGATACCGCCGCCGATATCTATATCAACGGCGAGTTGGCGGCAGCGGATCTTGATACCTCAAAGACCGTGTACGGCTCGACAAACAGCGTTATGCACCAAAACGGCGGCAGCGGCTATTACGCCGTGCTGAAATCCCTGAAGATCAAATGCGGGAGGATCTGATAAACATGTATGCAAAAATAATAAGCCACGTATTCACACCCGCTCCGCGCCGCGCCGTCATCGGCAGCGAGCAGGTGTTCAACCCGACGGAAGCGCAGCTCGCGGCGCTCGGCTACAAGCCCGTGATCTTCACAGAGCCGTCCGAAGTGCCGGAGGGCTTTTACGCAGAAATCCGCTGGGAGGAGACCGAAGACTCAATAGTGCAGACCTGGACTCTTGCCGCAGCCTCGGACGGGGCAAGCGGTGCTGACTGACGGCTCTGCAAACCGAACATAAACACATAAACAGAAGAACGGCCCTCAGGGCCGTTCTTTTTATTAAGAGTTTTGCCGTTTTGTTATCCTGTAATAACAGCAGGTATGCTCTCTTCCGCGGTAGGTTATCGTTTCGGTCTCGTCCGTGCGGTGCATGCCGCATTTTTCCATCACGCGGATGCTCGCTTTGTTTTCGATGAACGCGCCGGTCTTTACTGCGGAAAAGCCCAACCGGAAAAGCTCGGCCGTTGCCGCGGCAAGTGCTTCCGAGGCATAACCGCGGCCTTGGTGCGCCGGAGCGATCGCGCAGCCGAGCTCGATCTCCCGGCCCTGTCGGTCGGTCTCGTTGAGGAGGCCGATCAAGGTATCGCCGAGGAAGACGCCCCAAACGAAGCGCTCCGGGTCCTCCGACAGCTGCTTCAGCCTTTGAAAGAGCCGCTCCTTTGCCTCCGGGGTCTCAAGAGGCGGTACCATATAGGTCTCCGTGACGGACGGGTCGGTGAGGAGCGCGATCAGCGCGGGGGCATCCTGCGGACGCAGGGCCGCGAGGCGCAGTCTCTCGGTTTTCAGTTCGCTTTTTTGCATAGGCGGTTTTGGGCCGGAGCCCCTTTGCGGGATGTCACGCCCACCACATGTGGGTGATAAAGAGGTATGAAAGGCCGAACGCGCACGCGGCGGCGATCAGCGGGAAAGCTATGCGCATCCAGCGTTTTTCGCACCTGCGGGCAAGGAGCGCGCTGATGACGACGGCGATGACCGCGACCGACGTCCAGAAGATCGCCGTGATTGAATTGGCGTTGAAGCGGCGCACGACCGTATTCCCGGCTTCGTCGATGACCGGACAGCTGCAGCCGAACCGCTCCACAAGCACTTTTTCGTTCAGTATTTTGTATGGATACAGCAGGACCGGGTAGAGGAGCAGCGGCAGGAATGTAATGATATTGCGTTTCATGGTTTCAGACCTCCTGTATTATTCAGCCGCATTTCAGGCGGCAAAGGCAGCGTGAGCAAAGAAGACCGCAAAGGCGATCACCGCCGAGGCGATGAACATCAGCGCCATGCTCGCGGCCCATCTGCCGCCCGCATTGAAGCCGTAGAAATCATCCCAGCGGCGCTCCTCCGGCGCGAAAACGACCATCCGGCAGTAGACAGCGCCGTACAGCAACACCGGGAGCACGCCGAAAACGACTGTCCACAGCGGCAAAGCGGTCCCTTCAAAGAAGATGAACGAGCAGAGCGCGAGAAGCGGGCAGATAAGGTGCAGCATCAGCTGCGCCCCCGTAAGCAGCAGCTTCCATTCATGAGAGACGGGGCCGAGGAAAAGCAGCACCGTAAGCATCGTGACCGTAACGGCGGCAGTGCCGGAATACTTGAGCATGACCGCCCAGACCGGCGTCGCGCCATACGGACAGGCGAGCAGCACGGCCGAGGAAACGGCGAGGAGCACGTTTGAAAGCGTTGTGAAAAACATGAAGAACCTGCCCGCGGGCTTCGTCTGTTTGACGCCGACGATCACGCAACAGGTCACGATCACAACGATCAGCGCATTCAACACAACCGAAACAAGCATTTTTGCCCTCCTTGGACGCGCCGCGCTCAGACGCTGCCGTTGACGATCGCCGCGTAGGTCTCCTCCGGGATCATCGGCGAGCAGATCTCCGCAAGCAGAGCTTCGTCGACGCCGCCCGTTTCCGCGTACTGTTTTCCCGCCTGACGGATCAGCGCGAGCCTCGGCTGCGTGACCGGGGCGGCCTGAGGCACGTTGAACATCGGGCTTTCGGGCACGGTGACGATCGTGTGCCCGTCCGGGAAGAGCAGTTTGAACTGCGCGGCGGCAGGCTCGAAATTATGCCTGCTGTTCGGGAAACCGCAGCCGCAGATCATCAGATAGCGAAGGCGGGAAAAATCCGCCTGACCTACGTGCTCGTAGCGGTCGCCCACCTTCGTCATCGCCATGGACGAAAGCGGCAGAACGCGGTCTATGACCGCCTTGAGCGGCGCGGGCATGCCGTAGCAGTACAGCGGGAAGCTCAGGATCAACAGGTCGCTTTCGAGGATCTTTTCGAGTATGGGCCTCATATCATCATCGTGGATGCAGGCGCCGCCGTTTCGCATGCAGGCAAAGCAGCCCGTGCAGTACTCGATATGCTTGTCTATGACGTCTATGATCTCCGTCTCCTGCGGCGCCGCCGCGTTCATGCCGTCGAGAAAAGCGCGGGTGATGTGCATGGTGTCGCTCTTATCGCGCTTCGGGCTTCCGTTCAGAACGAGTATTTTCATGGTTTGCGGTCCTTTCCGTTTGCATTTATGACAGGTTTATTATAGCACGCCGGCCCGCAATGCGAAAGGGTTTGTTTGCGCACCGTTCCCTTCCGATGAACGGAGCGCGGCTTCCCGCAGGATACTCAGGAATCACGCGGTGTGTATTGCATTTGCGCCCCGGATTTGATATAATCTTATCAGATATATTTTATATCTGTATCATTTTCAAACGGAGGGAGAACAAATGAAAAGGAAACTGATCGGACTGATTATAGCCGTTCTTCTCGCTGCAGAGCTGATACCCTTTGCGGTGTTCGCCCGCACCGATGAAACGGCGGAACAAACAAATCCCGACCCCGCGCCGGCGTCAGCGACGATAGAGCTGCGCGGGGAAGAAGGCGAAGACGTCGTCGACGATCTCAAGGTCTCGCCCGCGATCAATGAAGCAACCAAGGCAACGGCTTTCCAAACCTATGATTTTGAGTACTCTTCAAACTCCGAGTTCACCAACGAATGGGCGCTGTACGATGCCGACGGCGACGGTTTTAATTGGGAATGGTTCAGCTCCCCGAGCGCGGCAAGCGGCAGCGGACTCATCATGTCCGCCTCGTTCGACAACGATTCCTACTCCGCGCTGACGCCCGACAACTGGGCGGTCTCCCCCGGCGTCGCGCTTCCCGCGGCCGCGCTGAGCCCCTACATGACCTTCTATTATGCATCCGCCGACCCCAGCTATCCTACGGAATACCTTGAGGTGTACGCGGCCACGACCAGAACGATGTCCGGCGCGACGCTCCTCTTCTCCGTTACGTCGACTTCGTCCAACTGGACCAGCGCCACCTGCGATCTGTCCGCCTTTGCCGGACGGACCGTTTACATCGCCTTCCGCCACTGCAACAGCACCGGTATGTTCATGATCTGTGTGGACTGCGTCCGGTTCTATCAGACCGACCCCGCGAGCCTCAACGAGGCGGCGAACGGCGCCGGCAACAAGCTGCTCTTCACCTCCGAAGGCGATTATCCCTGGGCAGTTGCGTACGACGGCGATGAGGCCTACGTAAAGAGCAGCAACGAGAGCGTTACGAACTCCACCTCCGTGCTCAATTCCTCTGTCAACGCGATGGAGGGCGACACGCTGAAATTTGACTTTATGGCCTGGGGCGAAGGCAGTGCAAAGGCCATTTGGGACAAATGTATCTTCTCCGTCAACGGATCGGACGTGCAGATATGGGGCGCATATCAAAACAACAGCTGGGAGACCTTCAGCTACGCCATCCCGGCCGACGGCACGTACGACCTTTCCTGGACCTACTCCAAGGACAGCTCGGTCAATCCCACCGGCGACTATTTCGCGATCGACAACGTGCGGCTTGAAAAGGGCACTCCCGATAACCTTATCGCCGGCTACTACTTTGAGGACGACGGCACCGGCAGCCCCTCCTGGATGGGCGACTGGTACACCGCCGACAACGACGGCGACGGGAACAAGTGGGTCTGGGGCTATAACGAGGGCCTTGCTCCGTACTGCTACGAGGGCTCCGGCATGTACGCCTCCCTTTCCTCCGTGAACGGCGCCGCGCTGACCCCCGACAACTGGGTGATCGTCGGCCCGATCACGCTCAAGCCGAGCCAGAACCTGCTCAGGTTCCATGCGGGCGGCATCGGCAGCGACAGCCAGAACCAGGAGCATTTCCGCCTGTATTACAACACGAGTCTCAGCGGGAGCTGGACCTCGATCACAGGGGAGATCACGACGAACGGCGAATACCGGACCTATGAGGTCAATTTGGACAGCTTCGCCGAGCAGTCGATCTACGTAGCCTTCCGCCACTTCAACTGCACGAACCAGAATATGCTGCGCCTTGACGCGGTCCAGTTCTTCGGTTCCGACGAGGTCCCTCAGCCGATCGACACGGTCGAGATCAACGGTTTCGTGGTCCCCGAATGGGGCGAGACCCCCAACACGAGCCAGACCGTTCCGAGCGGCGTGCATTACACCCTCAACAACACTGCGTGGGCATATCGCGACATGACGAACGGCAACCAGGCGCAGCTGCCCGCGGGCGAGATCTTCAACAACCCGAACTATGAGTATTATCAGATATTCCTGATCCTTGCGGACACGGGCTATCAGTTCGCGGACAGCGTCACCTTTATGATCAACGGCGACACGAGCCTCGTGCAGCAGACCAGCTATAACTCCGCGAACAACTATTACCTTGTCTACACGAGAGGCTTCACTGTGGTCGATCCGGCGTCGCTGGTCATCGACACGGTCGAGATACTCGGCTACGTCGAGCCCGAGTGGGGAGCGAGCCCGAACTTTGGCGTCACCGTGCCCGCAGGCGCTCATTACACGCTCGACTTCTGCAGCTGGGAATACTGTGCAGACGGCATGTACTACATCCTCACCGAGTCCGATCACTTCGACGACCCTAACTGTGAATACTTCCTGTACTGCCGCATCCGTGCCGATGAAGGCTGGTACTTTGCGGACAGCGTGACCGTTATCTACAACGGGAACGCGCAGCCGGCCTCGCAGGACAGCATTGACGATTACTTCTGGTTCGAGACGGAGCACGTTACCGTTTCCGCGCCGCCGGCCGGCCTGCTGGGCGACATCGACGGCAGCGGCTCGGTGACCTCGGTCGACGCAGTCTACGCGCTGCGCTATGCGATGAACATCATCTCGCTGGATGCGGACCAGCTCGCACGCGGCGACGTTGACGGCAGCGGCGCCGTGAACACGTCCGACGCCGTCTACATCATGCGCTACGCGATGGGTATAATATCCTCCTTCCCCGCCGAATAAAAGTTCACATGCAACCTGAAAGAGAAGGCTCCGCGGAGCCTTCTTTTTTCGCGCAGCAGCTGCGTCCCGGACCGAAGCTCAGCGGAAGAGCCGCGGGCTGCGCAGGCGCGATGCGCCGTGCACTTTTAATTGACATTGGCGGCCGAATATGTTATATTGTCTACCAGAAGTTTATATGACTTCCTGTTCGTATATTACAATTTGAAGCGGTCGCAGCACAGGCCGGACGCTTTTGTGTGCGAGCCGAAAAGGAGGATTATGTCAAACGCTTATTTCACCATCGCAAGGCCCGATAACGACGCATTCCGCGGGTATCTGCCCGGGTCAAAGGAACGCGCCGAACTGAAGGAAGAGCTTGCCCGCCAGGCGGCAGAGGTCGTGAAGATCCCGCTGATCATCGGCGGCAAGGAGATCTTCACGGAGAAGACCATCAAGGTCACGATGCCTCACGACCACGGTCACGTGATCGCCGAGTGCTCCATGGCCGGCGAAAAAGAGCTCAGGATGGCGGTCGACGCCGCGCTCGCAGCAAAGAAGAACTGGGAGGATATGCCCTGGGAGCACCGCTCCGCGATCTTCCTCAAGGCGGCCGACATGATCACCGGCCCCTACCGCAAGGTGCTGAACGCCTCCACGATGCTGGGCCAGTCCAAGACCGTGTTCCAGGCGGAGATCGACATCGCGGAGCTTGCGGACTTCCTGCGCTTCGGCGTGTGGTCCGCTCAGGAGATCTTCAAGGATCAGCCCGGCTCCATCCCCGGCATCTGGGACCGTCAGGACTATCGCGCGCTCGACGGCTTCATCTGCGCGATCACGCCGTTCAACTTCACCTCCATCGGCGGCAACCTCCCCATGGCCCCCGCTATCGTGGGCAACGTGGCGGTTTGGAAGCCCTCCCGCACGGCGGTGCTTTCCAACTACTATTTCATGAAGCTGCTCATGGACTGCGGCCTTCCGGCGGGCGTTATCAACTTCGTTCCCTGCAGCGGCGGCGATATGGCCAAGTACGTCATCTCCCGCAGGGAGCTGGCGGGCTTCCACTTCACCGGCTCCACCGAGGTGTTCCAAAGTGTCTGGAAGCAGATCGGCGAAAACATCGCCTCCTACAATAACTACCCCCGCATCGTCGGCGAGACCGGCGGCAAGGACTTCATCTTCGCCCATAAGAGCGCGAAGATCCGCCCGCTGGCCGCCGCGCTCATCCGCGGCTCGTTCGAGTTCCAGGGTCAGAAGTGCTCCGCATGCTCCCGCGCGTTCATCCCCGAGAGCATCTGGCCGGACGTGCTTGCCGCGATGAAGGAAATGATGAAGGAAGTCAAGATGGGCGACGTGCAGGATTTCGATACCTTCCTCGCCGCCGTCATCGACAAAGCCTCCTTCGACCGCTGCAAGGGCTATCTTGACCGCGCGAAGCAGAGCCCGGACTGCGAGATCGTGATCGGCGGAAGCTGCGACGATTCCAAGGGCTGGTTCGTTGAGCCCACCGTGATCGTCTGCAGGAAGCCGGACTACGAATCCATGGTCACCGAGATCTTCGGGCCGATCCTCTCCGTTTACGTCTACCCCGACGACGAGCTTGAGAAGACGCTTGAGATCTGCGACACGGCCTCCCCGTACGCGCTGACCGGCGCGATCTTCGCGCAGGACCGCGAGGCGATCGTGATGATGGAGAAAGCGCTGCTGCATTCGGCCGGCAACTTCTACATCAACGACAAGTGCACCGGCGCCGTAGTCGGTCAGCAGCCGTTCGGCGGTGCGCGCGCATCCGGCACCAACGACAAGGCCGGAACGGCGCTCAACATGATCCGCTGGATGAGCCCGCACTGCGTGAAGGAGACGTTCAACCCCTCCGACGCGATCGCTTACCCCTATATGAGTGAAAAATGATGGCAACGGCCGGCGGCCGCCTTTCCCGGGCGGCTCCCGGCCGATCTTAAGCTTGCAAAACTTTTTTGAAAGGAAATGCGGATATGAGGATTATTGAGCACCCGATTCTCAACTTCGACCGCGGCAAGGAGATCAATTTCACCTTCAACGGTCAGCCCATGAAAGGGTATGAAGGCGAAACGATCGCGGCGGCCCTCCACGCGGCAGGCGTCAAAGTGCTTGCAAAGAGCCTGGAAAAGCACCGCCCCCGCGGTTTTTACTGCGCAATCGGCAACTGCGCCTCCTGCCAGATGATCGTTGACGGCGAACCGAACGTCAGGACCTGCATCACGCTCCTTCGTGAAGGCATGACGGTCGAGACGCAGGAAGGCAAGGGGAGGATCGTATGAAAGAAGTTGAACTGCTGATCATCGGTTCCGGCCCCGCCGGCCTGTGCGCCGCCATCTCCGCGGCATCGTCCGGAGCGAGCGTGCTCATTCTCGAGCGCAGCTTCCGCCCGGGCGGACAGCTCATCAAGCAGACCCACATGTTCTTCGGTTCGGAGAGCCAGTACGCCTCCCACCGCGGCGTGGACATCGCCGGCATCCTGCTCAAAAAGCTTGAGGAGTACGGCGATCGGATCGAGCTCATGCTGAACTCGACCGCCGTCGGCTTCTACGAGGACAACGTGGTCACCGTTCTGCGCGACGAGAAGGAATACTTCAAAGTCAGGGCCGGATCCGTCATCTGCGCCACAGGCGCATTTGAAAAATCCCTGGCGTTCCCGAACAACGACCTGCCCGGCATCTACGGCGCGGGCGCCGTGCAGACCCTGATGAACGTTTACGGCATCCAGCCCGGCAACCGCGTTCTGATGGTCGGCGCGGGCAATATCGGCGTTATCGTGAGCTATCAGCTCATGCAGGCCGGCATCGAAGTCGTGGCCGTGCTCGACGCGGCGCCGCGCATCGGCGCGTACCTCGTCCACGCGTCGAAGCTCGCGCGGATGGGCGTCCCCATCCTCACCTCCCACACGGTCAAAGAGGCCATCGGCACGGACTGCCTCGAGGCCGCGATCGTATGCGAGGTGGACGACAGGTTCCGCCCCATCCCCGGCACCGAAAAGCGCTATGACGTGGACGTTATGTGCATCTCCGTCGGCCTCAGCCCGCTCAACGAGCTGCTCGCGATGCGCGGGGTCGAAATGAAATACGTTCCTCAGCTGAGCGGACAGGTCCCGATGAGGACCGAAAACTGCGAAACGAGCATCCCCGGCATCTTCGTCGCCGGAGACGCCTCCGGCATCGAGGAAGCCAGCTCCGCCATGGCGGAGGGTTATCTCGCCGGCCTGTGCGCGGCTGCGAAGCTCGGCCACGTTCCCGGGGATTTCGAACAGCGCAGGAAGGAATACCTCAGCCAGCTTGACGGTCTGAGGTCCGGCCCGGTCGGCGACCGCATCCGCGCCGGCATGAAGATCACTGAGCTTAAGGAGGAATGAAGATGTTTGAGAAAACAGGTGTGGCCTCCCGTGAAATGGTCATGACGAAATTTCCTCCCATTGAGAGGATCAACAAAGGCCCCGTCGCGGTGGTGGAATGCTATCAGAAGATCCCCTGCAATCCCTGCCAGACCGCCTGCCCGTTCGGCGCGATCCGGATCGGCGAGGATATCAACAACATCCCGGAGAGGGATGAAGCGGTTTGCACCGGCTGCGGCATGTGCGTTGCGAAATGCCCCGGCCTGTCCATCATGATCGTGGACGGATCGAAATCGGCTGAGACCGTCGAGTTCCGCATCCCCTACGAGTTCCTGCCGCTGCCCGCGGCGGGCGAAAAGGTCGTCGGCCTCGACCGCGCCGGACAGCCCGTCTGCGAAGCGAAGGTCATAAAGGTGATGAATCCCCCCTCCTTCGACCGCACGCCGGTCATCACGCTCGAGGTCGACCGCAGATATCTCTATGATTTCCGCAATTTCAGGAGGGAGGCGTAACACATGGATATGGATGAAAACACCATCATTTGCCGCTGCAGCGACGTTACGCTGAAGGACATCCGGGACCTTATCGCCCAGGGCTACGTGACCTACGACGAGATCAAGCGCATCACCCGCATCGGCATGGGCCCCTGCCAGGGCAAGACCTGCGGCCAGCTCGTGCTCCGCGAGATCGCGAACGCCACCGGGCAGAACATTGCCGATCTCAAGTTCCACAACATTCGTCCCCCCGTGGTCGGTGTGAAGCTGCATCTTATCGCAGAGGAGGCCGCAAAGCATGAAGACTAAAGCTGATATCGTCATCATCGGCGCCGGCATGTCCGGCTGCTCCATCGCCTACAATCTCGCCGTCCGCGGTGCGAAAAACATCGTGGTGCTGGAAAAGGGCTTCATCTGCTCCGGCTCCACCGGCGCGTGCGGCGCGGGCTTCCGCATGCAGTGGGGCACCGAAATGAACTGCCGCATGTCCAAGTTCTCCACGGAGTTCTTTGAGCACGCGAACGAGATCCTCGAATACGACGGGGATATCGAGCTGCGCCAGAGCGGCTATCTGATGATCGCCGACACCGAGAAGGAGCTCACCCAGTTCCGCAAGAACATCGAGGTGCAGCACGCCTGCGGCATCCCCTCCCGCATGGTCAGCCTTGAGGAAGCGAAGGAGATCGTCCCCCACCTCAACACCTCCATCCTTTCCGGCGCCGCCTACTGCCAGAAGGACGGTTTTTTGAACCCGCACAAGACGACGGACGCCTTCTACAAGGCCGCCAAGCGCCTGGGCGTTGAGTTCAACACCTATACCGAGGTGACCGGCATCAAGGTCGAAAAGGGAAGGATCGTCGGCGTTCAGACCAATAAGGGCTATATCGAGACCCCGATCGTCGTCAACGCCGCCAATGCCTGGTCCCAGGGCATCGCGAAGATGGTGGGCGTGGACCTGCCGCTGTATTCCGAGCGCCACCAGATCCTCGTCACCGAACCCGTCGAGCCCATGCAGGACCCGATGGTCATGGCGTTCAACCTGAACCTCTACGTTCAGCAGACGCCGCACGGCTCGTTCATCATGGGCCGCAGCGACTCCTCGGAGCCGAGGGACCTTCGCAGGACCTCCTCGTGGCACTTCCTTGAGGAGATGGCAAAGACCATCGACAACGTGCTGCCCGCCATCGGCAAGCTGCGCGTCATCCGCCAGTGGGCCGGCCTCTACAATATGTCGCCCGACCGCCAGCCCATCTACGACAAGGTGGAGGAGGTCGAGGGCTTCTACGTTGCCTGCGGCTTCAGCGGCCACGGCTTCATGTTCGGCCCCGTCACCGGCACGGTCATGAGCGAAATGATCCTCGGCCTCGAGCCCACGATCGACGCGTCGAGGCTGAAGCTCACCCGCTTTGCCGAGGGCAATCTGTTCACCGAGCCTTCCGTCGTTTGACGCGGGGTCCGGGCGGACAGATCAAAACCGCAAAACAAAAGGGATGGGATCCTCTCGGGTCCCATCCCTTTATCATGCTCCGTCAGTTCGCTTTTCTTCTTTTTGAAATGGTCGTCCTGCGCCCGTCAATTCGGCTCGATCATCAGGATCAGTCCCGATCTTGATACGCTGTATCTCAGAGCGTTCGAACCAAACCCCGGGATCGTGTATGCCTTATGGGAATCGATCAGATCCCGCTCGGCCTGTTCCGCAGAAGCTCTTGTCTTAAACTTCAAATAGAACTTTTTTGAATACCGGAGCTGCTGTGCGGCGATCGCGCTCGCCTGCTGGAACGAGTATCTGTCAAGAAACCACCCGCGGTACTTGAAATAATCGAACCTCTTGCCGAAGTTCTGCGGAATGAACTGCCCTGCGGCAATAACATGGGTCCGGAGCAGCTCCTGAAGATCCAGGCAGAAGAAATCATGCGACAGGTTGTCGCCGCCCGCGCCGTTCGTTACCCTCGGATCATCCCAGGTGACGTCGACGAAGTAGTATCCGTCGCTGAGCTTTATATAGTTCCACTCATGGTCCACCGCACCGGTCCGTGCCGAACTCGACCTGCCCGCTACGCGGCCGCACTCTACCCCGATCTTCTGCATCAGGACCTGGAAGGCAGCCGCATACCCGGCGCAAACGGCGCGGCGCTGCACAAGGCAGCCGTAAGCATCGTAGCAATGCGGCTCTGCCTGCACGTAATCGACGTCGTTAACGATGCGGTCATGCAGATAAAGTATCTGCTCATAAAGGTCCGATGAGCTGCGCATTGCGTCTCTGACGTATCCGGCGGCGACGTTTTCCAGCTGCCGGCGCATTGCCGGGACGGCGGATAATGCGCATGCGAAGTTTGGCCTGAATTCCAGCGTTATACTGCTGCCGCGGGTCGTGGTGGTGCTGCTGCTTCCGTTTGAAAGCCAGAAGTATTCCGGGTGATCCCGAAGAACGGCCTTATAGACCCGCTTAACAAAATCGTAGTTTTGCTGCTGAAATACCCAAACGGGCTTGTATGACTCTATCAGGCCGACGATCTCATTGTAGCACCTCTGCTCCGCAGCGGTCAGCGTCCCGCTGCCGTTTCCCGAGTTGTTGAAAAACATATTCGTTCCCTCTCTCCGATCGTTTACAGCATCAGCTTTATCTTGTGCAGGAAGTATATGCAGGCTTCCTTTTCGGTGCCGAACTCCATAAGCTCATATCTTCTCCCGCGTTCACCTCTGAACACGATCCACTTGCCGTTCTCCTCCATGATGCAAAGAGCTTCCTCGGCATAGCGGCCTATACCGCAGTGACGGGGCGGCGCTCCGATTTTGACCAATGCCTGCTTAAGCAATTCGATATAGTTTACTTCTTCCATTCCGGGATCACCTTATCTTCATCATTGTTCTGTTCGGGTTGTTCGGGTTGGACATTTCAGCAAAGCTCTGTGAAAAATGGTACTGCTGTCCGCCGCCGACTTCTCCGAAATTCGGGGCTGCCTTGCCGCTGGTGCAGTTCACCGGCTTTATGATCTGGTATTCGTGATACTCCTGGGAGTTCTCTTCATAAGGCAGCGACAGTTTCGAATGATCCGTCCCCACATCCGTTGCGTTGGATCCGAAGTCGCTCCCGTATCTGGCAATGACCTTGCCGGGTTCAAGCGTTGTTTCGTCTATCTTCTCGTTCTTGTCAAAGCCTTCCCCGTCGGAGTGCTTTGCATACGCGTCCCAGTCTATCGACCACTCGCCCGTCTCGTTGTAGTTTTCGCTGTATTTAATGTATTTCTCATCCTTAACGATCGGCACTTCCGGGACAAGCTTGCCGTCCTTATTAAGGGCCGGTTCTTCTTTGGACTGTATAACCGTTTCTTCGCCTTTTTCGCTCTTGGTAAAGCTGACATCCGTCAGCAGTTCTTCTTCGTATTCATGCGGATCGTATCCGGGGTCGTACAAGTCCTTCTCGCTTTCATCCGTAAACAGATCGCTGTTTTCAGTTTCACCGCTCTCGATGCCGCTCTCAAAAGCTTCGCCCGAAGATTCGCCGCTTCCGCCCTGGCTTCCGTTATTGCCGGAATCTCCGCCTTCTTCGCCTGGCATTTACTGTTCCTCCCTTGGTTTATTCTTCGCCGCATGATCGGCGCCGCGCTCAGATACGCGCGAACCTCGCAATGATATAGCCGTTCAGCTTCAGATTGGTCTCCGACAAGGTGTTGTTTCCGGGAATGAAGCGATAGACCTTGTCGTTGCTGTCAACGAGAATAAAATCCCAGTCTCCCCTGTCTTCAAGCGCGATCATGTCCTTCGTCTGCGGAAAACGTTTATGAAGGGAAGCCGTCCTCACGATCATGTCGGACTTCTCCATCTGTATGCTGTTGACTCCGTAGAATTCGATGTGACTGCAGCCAAGGTATCCGTAGTCGGTAATATAAGAAGCGAGCTGTTCTCCGATCCTCACGCCGACGAGTCTCTCCATTTCCGGTATGTACGACGCGTCCACCCTGTTGTAGGTAAAGTCCACGTCATTCTGATCAACAAACTCACTGAGTTTCATCGTTAAGCCTCCTTTGCTCTTGCCTTCCAGTGATCCGGGCGGTGATGGTTATTGTAGTAGTTCTCCTTCGTATTGTCGCTGCGCCAGCTTTCTTCCGCCTTTGTATGAAGCGTTGAATAGTGTTCCCCGTGTTCCGAATCCGCGGTCAGCTCCGCGAGCGGGGAATCGTATTCCTGCCCGATATGGTGCAGCTCTATTTGTTCCCCTGTTTTTGCATCAAACGGCGGACGGCCCTCTTCCATAAGCTGCCGATTGGTCATGCCGGTCTTGGGGTCGACGTAATCCATATCTATATCTTCCCTCACAAGGCAGGTACGCCCATCGACTTCGGTCTCCTTCAGGCCGGCGTTCTGATAGACCTCCAGCTCCTCCACCGAGGAGATATGATCGTTCACCTCGTCGGAATACTCGCTTTTCTCGTATATCTCGGAACGGTCCGCCTCTTCGTCCGTCTCGCCTTCCTCGGGCTGTTCTTCCTCCGGAGTTTCCTCCTCGGGCTGTTCCTCCTCCGGAGTTTCCTCCTCGGGCTGTTCCTCCTCGGGCTGTTCCTCCTCCGGAGTTTCCTCCTCGGGCTGTTCTTCCTCCGGAGTTTCCTCCTCGCCGTTCCCGTCGGACTTATCCATCAGGTCATCGTCGGCGCCTTCTTCGCCTTCATCCCCTTCGGGCTCCTCCGTTTCAACAAGATCGTCTTCCTCGCCGGGTTCTGAGGACTCATCCATTCCCTGTTCGGGATCATCGCTTTCGTTCGTGGAATCATAATCATCTTCAGGGCACATTGCGTTCACTTCCTTTTGTTTATTCTTTCTTTGATATACACGCGCACCAGCTTTTCGCAGAGCTCGGGATCTGTATTCTTAAGGTCCCACGTCCGGATCAGGCAGTTCAGCATGCAGTTTTTCGCGTGCTGTCGTTCGACCGGATCCGAAAGGCCCATCTGCGCGTCAACAAAGCGCTCCATGCCGGTATCGATGGTCTTCACCACGCAGCTTTTGGTTACCGCCGGATCCAGCGACCTTGCAAACCGCCGGAAATCGTCCGCGCCGCCCTTCGTCCACAGTATCTCCTCCGGATCTTTTCTGCACAGACGGTCACAGGCCATGCAAAGCTTCGAACGCTTGTCCGTGAGCGATTCATAATCCTTGTTTCCTTCGGTGCTTATGCAGTTTTTCGCGGTTTCAAATAAAACCTGCTCGCGCGTTATTCTGTGTTTTCCGGGTTCTTCATACGAGCCTGCGAATTTGGGTTTTACGAGCTTCGGCCTGTTATCCCCCTCGGAATATACGGCGGCGACGCCCTGCCGGAGCGACGCAAGGCTGTCTATCTGCTCATCGGTCATGTGCATCGCTCCGCCGATAAGCATGCGCTCTTCTGCTGCGACCGTTCGGTGAACGATCTTCAGGTTGGTGTTCTTGATAAGGTCCGGAGCCAGTTTTGACGGGATCTGATCCGCAATGATGAAGCCCTGGCCCTTGCTGCGCAGTTCTGCAAGCAGATTGCAGAAGAATTCGACCGCTGCCCCGCGGGGATCCGCGTTTTCGCCCGAACCGCTCTGAACGTTTTTAAGCAGCCTGTGCGCTTCCTCGATCAGCATCAGATGCCTGACCTCAAGCTGGCAGTCCTCCTGCTGACGCCTGTACTCCAAAAGATTTACCAGCAGCAGGCTTATGATGAACGCCTTCACGTCGTCATCGCCGATATCCTCAAGCTCGATCACGACGCTGCCGTTCAGCAGCCGATCCATCGGGAATGAGCGGAGCACGTTCAGCGTGTCGCCCTTCGTGCCGAGCCGCATGGAGTTCACCCTCGCCTGCAGCGATCCGATCAGGTCGTTGCGCATCCTTGTATCGTAGCCCATCTCGTCCACGATCTCCGGGATCGCATAATAGAGGTCTTCGATCGTAGGATAAACGTCCTTCCCGTTGGCGTTTCTGTCGTTATGAATATCCCAGCCATAGTCTTCGTAGATCTTGTAGATCGCCCTTTCGAGCACGTACGGCATTGGCGTGTACATTATGAAGCTGGCCTTGAACGCCGCGTAAACGAAATCGATATGAGTCTGTATCGGTACGGTCCTGACGTTCCCGTTTTCGTCTTTGAAAGCAGCTCGCTCAAACGGATTGATGCAAAATCTGTGGGAATGCGGCCCGACGGAGCCGACGCTGTAGATCTGCAGGTCGGAATAACCGAGCTTATAGAGTTCCCAGTATTCCTTTTTGGCGGGTTCAATGACCATGAGCGGCCGCGAGGAACCCTTTGTAAGCTCGCAGATCAGGCTTTTCAAGGTGTTGGTCTTGCCCGAACCCGTAAGGCCGACCACCAGGCAGTGCCTGTTGAATTCATTTGCATCGATGCGATACGTGCTTTCGGTCTCGACCCCGGAATCGATGATCCTGCCGATGACAAGGTCTCCGCGTTCGCTCCTGTTTACGTCAAACTCCACGTAGTCGATCACCGAAAAACCGAAAGTATCGATCGTCGGAAGAGCGGCGTAGACTGCAAGCGCCTTACTGCTCAGCATCGTTGAATACCTCGGGTACTGAATGCCGCAATAGTTATCATGCAAAAACCGAAAACCGTTAACAAGCGGTTCCCTTATCGGGCGCATGCTGTAGATCGCGTGGACCGGTTCCGGCTCAGACTCGTCGCCATAGAACGCGGAAGTCAAAAGCCCGCCGAGCAAGCATGCGTTTTCTTCGGAATCGGAGCTGAAATTGATCGTTGTGCACCATTCTCCGGAGGCTATGCCCTCCGTCAGCCTTTCGCAGAAGGCCAATGCCTTTTTGATCAGCATCTCGCTGTGGGGGTATTGCTGCTTGTAGGCGACCGTTTCGAGATTGTTCTCCGACTCCGTGAACGATACTTCCGTCAGCATACTGTACTGGGATTCAAGGCGCGTCCAATCCTGCTGCTTTGCGAGCATGTCATCATTGTGCACCGGGATGGCAAAAAGCGAGAGTATCCATGATCTTTGGCTCATGCCCTTTATCACGGAGTCGATCTGATAAACGTTTTGATAGTTTTTATTGCCGGTAGGATCGCCCTTCAGGAAACCGCCGTACACACAGCTGCGGCCGTCGTCGATCTCCCTATATGCAAAGAGCCTGTCGCCGTTTTCTGTTTTTTCAAACCGGAGCTGAGGGAAGACGCCCGCGAGCATTTTTGAGAGGACCTCGAGCTTTTCAACGACCGTTCCGACGAACAGGGAAATGCGTTTCCCATCGCCCTTCAGGATGAATGAATACGGGATCCCAACGCTGTATAGGCCGACAAAGAAGCTGGACATAAGGCTCCATATAGGCGTTTCATCCGCGATCCACCGCTTTGAGATCTCGTTCAGCTTGATGTAGTAATATCCCTGCGTATCTCCGGTTTCTGTGGTTTCGTCAGTTTGGGACATCGTCATTTCACGATTCATTATCTCGTAAAAAGAACCGATCTCCGCATTGCGTTTATTGATATCGCTTCTGTTCATCGCTCTGTCGCCATCCTTCCTCGCCGTTCATCAGCACGTTGCCCGGAGCTGTCAAAACAATCCCAGTATCAGTTTCAGTATCACAAATATAACGACTATCGTTACGATCGCCGATATCACTTTGGAGAGCACTCCGGAGAGCAGACTGCCTGCATTCGCTCCGAACCCATAAACTATCAGCATCGCGATCACCAGTGATACCAGCAAAATGCCGACCAGCGGGAAACTTCGGCGTTTTCCCGAACTCATTCTCGAGAGCATGCCGATCTTCGAAAACGAGAACAGAAAGTACAGCACCGTAAGGACCGCCGCAGTGATCAGCCAAGTGGTAAGCAGTTTGCCTAACTTATCGAAAAAATTCCCGCCGGCGCCGGCTGTCAATATGATGATGAACGCAAGCACGGCGACGGCGAGTACAGCGTACATCGTGCCGCCGACGGACCGCTGAAAATTGACCGGGCTCCTGTATCCGTTGTTGACGACGTTGATCCTGCGGGCCATCAGGACGCCGTTTTTGTATTTGCCGCTGACCTCCACCTCGGAATTATCTGCGATCAGCGAGCCGCCCGAGATCGTTCCGTGTACGTTGACCTCCACGTCCGTGTACTTCTCATTTCCGAACGTATCGACGCCTTCCGAAACCCGGACCTTAAACCTGTGCAGCAGATCCTCGGTCCTTTGGCCGTACAGCATTGCGTCAAACAGTTTTTGAGCGAACAGTCTGCGGTATCTTCCGCCTTCAATATCCGAATTGCTGTATTGGGATACCTTGCCCTTGATCTCCGTCGGCGGGAGCTTTGACTTGCCCATGCTGAACGGCAGCGGTTTTTCCCCGTTTGAGTTTGCCTGATCCGCAAGGCCGGTGTGCTGCGATCCGCTTGGGGTCAGCTGCCCTTTATCGTCTTTGCCCGTTGGCGTCAGCGGGGGCTGAACAGGCGCAGGCCAGACAGAGCCTCCTGTGTTCCGGCTGCCCCACGTCGGTTTCGCTGCGCTGCCGGAAGGCGTGCCGCCAAACGCGGAACTCCCGCCCGAAGGAGCGCCGCCGAACGCGGGATTCTTGCCGGAAGGAGCGCCGCCAAACGCGGAACTCCCGCCGGAAGGAGCGCCGCCGAACGCGGAACTGCCACCCGAAGGAGCGCCGCCAAACGCGGGATTCTTGCCGGAAGAAGCGCCGCTGAACGCGGAACTGCCGCCGGAAGAAGCGCCGCCGAACGCGGAACTGCCGCCCGAAGGAGCGCCGCCGAACACGGGAGCGCCGCCGGAACGGGTGCTGCCCGAAGGAAGGACCTGCCTGTTCGCAAGCAAGGCGTCCGGGACCATTTCTGTCTCCAGTTTAGCCGAGCAATAGGGGCAGTTGGTTTGAGTATGGTCCTTGGTATAGGGTCTGCCCGAACACTTTGGGCAATATTTTACAACGCTCATTATCAGTTGCTGTCCTTTTTCGAATTATTGCCGCCGAACGCACCGCGGTTGCCGCCGAACGCACCGCGGTTGCCGCCGAACGCTCCGGGGTTGCCGCCGTTCCCGCCGAACGCTCCGGAGTTGCCGCCGAACGCACCGTGATTGCCGCCGAAAGCGCCGCGGTTGCCGCCGAACGCTCCGGGGTTGCCGCCGTTCCCGCCGAAAGCGCCGTGATTGCCGCCGTTCCCGCCGAACGCACCGTGATTGCCGCCGAACGCTCCGGGGTTGCCGCCGTTACCGCCGAATAAGCCCTTGCCGCTGTTCGGTTTTTCATCAGCGGAAGTGCTGAAGCTGATACGCTTGGTATCATTGTTGTTGTTCTTGTCTTCGGAAAGCTGTTTGAAGCCGCCGGGGCCGCCGTCTCCGCCGCCCGGTCCGCCGCCGACCGTTGTCGGCAGCTGTACGCCGGTCGAGACAGCGTAGCACAGCGTTCCCAGTACGACCGCCCACGCAAGGCAGAACATCAATCTCACCATCGAAACAGGCAGTATCCTTGACAGGAACTCCATTATCAGCGCGCCGCCGATGCAGAGCAGGATATACACAAGAACACTGTTATTCATAGTGCTTTTAATGTTCTGTGCTGCAAGTTTTTTCATCAGCGACCAGAAGACGCCGACTATTGAAAGGAAACCGATCCTCATCGCGCAGTACAGCCCGTCTTTCTCCATCATGAATCTTGCGGAAAGCAGGTTGCGCTCAAGGTTGTTGGACGCCGCCTTTTTCATGCTTGCCGCAAGGTTTGAGGCATCGTCGCAATAGACGTAGACGCCGCCGGTCAGGTTTGCGATCCTTTTAAGGAAACCTGAGTTGCAGCCTCCGAAGCCCACGCTGCAAATCGAAACGCCGTTGGCAACGCAGTCTTTCGCAACGTCGCGCATACCGAAAGCGGAGCTCCCGCCGTCGCTGAAAAGGATTATCCTCGGTTGATCGCCTGCGCCGGTGAGCTTACCTGAACGCAGATCATCCAGGACCGTTCTGACCGAACCCAGGATATTCGTTCCGCCGTATGACTGGAAGTTCAGTTGAGCGGCGTCGCCGGGAGCATATTTCCCCATACCCTTCAGCAGCGTGGCCCCGGACTCGAATTTATAAACGGCATAAGGAAGTTCTGCCGAATCCTTCATTATCTCTTCGATGGCAGAGGGCCTTACGTTTGAGCGGTCGTTTCCCGCCATTGAGCCGGAATCATCGATCAGGAAGATGTATGAGGTCGGCCGGATATCGTTTTTTCCGCCAAGTTCATACAGGAATTCGAACACACCGGCCAGCAGGAACACCAGGATCAGAACAATGGCTAAAAGCCCGATCGATCCCTTGGTGTTGCGGGCGTTGTTTGTGTTGCTGAGATCGACCTGAAAATAGCCGCAGGCCGTTACGACAATGCAGAGGATGATCCCGAAGATCAGGAAATAAAGGGCGACGCCAAGCGGAGTGAACATTTTCTGCGTCAAGGTGTTGAACAGCAGCTCGCCCAGCAGCCAGAACACCACTCCCACTATCAATGATATCAGCGGCAGCTTGATTTTGTTCTCTTTCACCGATCGTTCACCTTCCTATAAGTAATCGACGTTCCGGCAGATCCGCCGGATGAAAAAACGTTTTTTCACAATCTATACCGAAAGCGCCGGTCAAGCACGGCGCATTCGGTATAGCTGTTTATGCGCGTCCGCGGCAAGCAAATGCCGCGGACGCGCCCGGTTGATGGTATTATAAGTCTCCGGTCTCCTTGAGGTCCTCAAGGGCTTTTGCGAAAGCCTTGAAGTTGCCGATAAGCGTTTCTGCGTCGTTCGGCCCTGCGCACTTCTTCGGAATATTGTAATACTCGAAGTAATTGGAGGATGCAAGCTGCTTTCCGATATCCCTGTTCCTTGCGGCGATATCCCTCATTGTGAACAGAGACGAGTTAAGGGCGGCATTGATGTTGTCAAGCACGTCCTGGCAAGACGGCAGCTTGGCGCCGCGGTTCTTGCTCTGATAATCATCGCATGCCCTGTCTATCGCGTCGGTCACGACGTCATTCAGCGCTTCCCTGACGAAAGCGGAGAAGACGATAAAGTCCATAAAGGGAACGTCGATCTTCTCGTTCTTCTTCTTGTAGTCGTCGAGGAAGAGGATCGGCTTGTCGTGTTCGTTGGCGCTGTACGTGCAGAACCAACCCTTATCGGGATCATTGGAGATCATACCGCACTGCCTTGCCCTGATATAGTAGCTGACGTTCCTGTCGAACTTCGAAACGCCGGCAAGGTTTTCGAACAGGTTCATGCTCTTATACTCGTTGTACTTCTCAAGCAGCAGCCTGTGCATGACCATATCGGAACGGACGATGCGGTAAATGTTCTTGAGGTCGAACCTGTTGCCCGGCATGTTGGTCTGCCTTGACTTAAGGCTGTCGTTATTGATAGCCCTTTCAAGCCGAATCTCCGAATAATACTTATGATTGTCCTCAGCGTTGATGCTGTCAAGCGCGTCTTTCCAGGTGTGGTCGCCTCCTCCGCTCCGGAGCTCGACGATCTTCTTTTCGATCCTGTCGATGAATTCCGGACTGGTGTCCCCAAGGACGCAGACGACGTATTTGTTGGTTGGATCCGTGTAGATATACCCGTTCTCGAGACCGAATTCGACGATCTTTTTGATCTCGTCATACATCTCTACGTCGTTATTGAACACCTTGCCGTTCTTTATGCAGCGTTTATCGTCCTGGATACGCGCAGAAAACTCGGGCTTATTGATCGTTTGAACAAAATAGTCCTCCGTATCCTTGCCGTAGATCTCGGGAAGGTAAGTCTGCCATTTTTCCGAGACCTCGTTCAGATGACGCCCGGCTGAATTCGAGACCAGTTTTTCGGCATTGAAATACTCGGACGCATAGTCCTTCATGTTCCTGACCATCTCGGGGGAGAAAGGCCTGATGCATTCGAATTCGGAGATCTCGGTAATGAGGCCGTCCGCTACGCTCGTGCTGTATCCGCCGGGATATCTTTGCATCAGCTCCGCTTCGATCTCACGGTTAAGGTTGGGAGTATCGGCCAGGAGCACGATGTCAATGGTTTTGTCAAACTTGTTGGCAGCGGTGGTCAGTCTTTCATCGAAGGCAATCAGCGCGCTGCCGGAGATGGTATCCACTATTCTCACGGCAGCTTCACGCAGCGCGTTGTTCCGGAGAATAACATTATTCCAGATATTGTTCAAAGCCTCGATATCTATGGCCTCGTTATTGCCGTTGCCCCAGACGATCTGTTCCTTATTGCCGTATACGAGCACGACGAACTTCTCGAGCTTGTCCCCGATGATCGGCTGTATCGCGTCGCTGAACACATTACGGAGTTTATCACAGAGCAGATCGGGAGAATTGATATACGTCTGCCAGTTCCCGCGCTCGTCGGCGCTGAACAGCAGATCGGTCAGGTTATTCTGGATCAGCTGCATAGTCTCGGGATCAGCTACCATGCCTTCGAACATCTTCTCGAACAAGTCGTTCCGTTCCATCGCGCCGTCCAGATTGAACGCGTTGAGTGAGAACACGGTGCGCCTTTCCTCATGCCTGAGATAGTATTTTGCGAAGATATCCGAATCCTCGTTCAGGATATCGGCAAGGTTCATTATGATCGGAGTGTAGATCTCGAAGGTCTCGTTGCTGTATGTGCGCAGCTGATTGATCAGCATCCCGATGAACTGCTGCATGTAATTGTTTATAAAGAGGCTGTCGAAATACGCATCCGAATATGCTGCGCACGCGCCGATAAAGGTTTCGACCTCCTCGTCATGCGGGTTGGAATCCTTCTGCAGAGTTTCTTTTGCGGCCTCAAGATTGTTCTGCTGCTGCGCAAGCGCTGTATTCGCTTGCGTGAGCGCGTCCGGAAGCGTGTTATAGATATCGGTAAGGATTCCGATAAGTCCCTGGATGTGAACGTTGCCGCCTCCGTCAGTACCTGCGAGGATGACGTTCGCGCCTACGGGGCCGTACTCCTCCCAAAGATTAGCCGCCCTGCCGTCAGGCATATAGAAAGCGCTCTTGCCCTCAAGGAGCTGCTGCACGGTATAAACGATGTTGGAAACGCATGTATCAAGGCCGGTCATGGAGTTTATCTTTATCTCCGCCGCTTCTTTCGCCGCCAGGATGGATTCATCAAGGCCTTTCATCTTCCCCAGCCACTGTGTGCCGATCCTTTGAGGATACTTATCTTTTCCGATCCTTAAGCTCTGTGAGCTGATGCCCTTTTTGTCTTTGATCGAACGAAGTATGTCATGGGCCGAGTCGATACCGAGGCCGCCGGCGATATAGTGCGCGTCATCGGTGGTGAATTTGAACGCACGCTTATAGCGCTCAATGATCTGCGCAAACGCCTTGTTCGCGACGTACGCCGCCATCTCGTTCTTCGGCAGATACACGGAGCGGTAGCCGAACGAGGAGAAGGAGTTGTTCATAAACGCGGGGAAATAGGTATTCTTTATGCCGCAGGGATCCGGATCGACCCCTGCTTCGGGAATACCCACGACGTCCGTTTCCCAGGTGCCGACGTTTCTTCCGATATTGCACAGCGTACTGATGATCGACTGGCGCTTTGTTCTGTCAACTGCGTCGATCTGCCCCGGGCGGAACATGTTGAGGATGCTTTCGGCCACGCACTCGATCGTCTCTTCAAACCTGTTGACCTGAGGCGTAGCGGAGACCATGAAAGCATACCCGCGCTTGAAGATCGGCTTGCTGCAGGTCCGTTCTCCGCCCGCCGGGTCTACAACGTGCAGCGTATATACCGGTTCTATCTCTGCCTCGCTGCCAACGTTCATAAAATAGCTGAGCTCCTTCATTGCCGCATAGCCGTTCTGCTGGACCGTTTTCCATTTAGCGGCATTCTCGCCGACTTCCGGAATGGATCTCTGAACGTCCGGAGTGTAGAATATGCCGTAAAGATTTGTCGATATGCCGTCTTCCAGGCCCAATTTCTCGAGGATCATCCTAACCATATAGGAGATATCGATAAAGGTGCCGCTGCCGGTGCCGCCGGAAATACCGGCGCAGATAACCACTTCGATAATGCCGTTTGCGGAAAAGCCTTTGATCAGGTTTTTGATCGTTTTCTCAAGCGCGGCATATTTTTGAGTACCGCAGAGCAAAACACGGCCGACTACACGCCTGCTCTTGGCGCCGGTCTCATCGATGATCTCCGAGGGCACGTCCGTACTCAGCCAGTCCTTGACGATCTCGGGCCGGTCGATGAGCAGGCGCTGTGAATCCTTATCATACAGCTCAAAGATCTCATTGACAACAATGTTGCCTCCGTTCTCCCGTTTCAAAGCCTTGACGTCGTTTTCGTCAGTATCTATGCACATGAACTTTACGTCAGGGTTCTGTTCAAACTTGGCCTCGTAGGCGCCTTTGATCTTGCTGACGGTCTGACAGCCCGCACCGCCGATGCCGATGAACAGTATCCTGCTGTTGGTGTTCAGCTTATGCCTGTTGACCTTGCCCAGAATGCTGCCGCCTTTTTTTACGGACAGTTCTTTGAGCAGTTCTCTTGCTTCTTCCTGTGTGATAGGCATGTTTCTTTCTCCTTTGGTGATTATTTGGTATATTGAATCGATACGTGGCTGACAGGCGTGTTGCCGTCGTTGTCCTTATCGCCCGCCTTTACCGAAATATCGATATTGATCGTCCTTCCATTCGGGTTAACAGTGGTCTTTTTCTTGAACCCGGGCTCATGGAACATCACCGACTTGCCGGAGTTCTTGATGATCGTTCCTCGCTTACCGAACGGAGCGGTGCCGCAAAGCATGACGCTGCTCAGCGTCGCCTTGAATGAACTTTCGACGAATTCTCTGACTTCGTCGTAGAGGATGCTGGTTTTGCCGTTTTCATTCATAGCCTGGCCGTACTTGGAGACGAATTCCTCAAGGACCGAATACAGCGATCTTTTCTTAAGCCTGCCGCTCAGCGAGACCGGCGTGTTGAATTGGTTGCTCTTTTGTTTTTCCTCCTCGCGCACTTTATCCTTAAGGTTATCGGTATTACTGCTGAAGAATCCGCCGTTCCGATCGGACGGTGTGGCTGCCTGTCCGCCGAACGCCGAGCCGCCGCCGAACGCCGAACCGCCGCCAAACGCAGAACCGCTGCCGAACGCCGAGCCGCCGCCAAACGCCGAGCCGCCAAACGCAGAACCGCCGAACGCCGAGCCGCTGCCGAATGCCGAGCCGCCTGTTGTGTTTCCTGACGGAGCCGCTGACTTGAACGGGTCGTTTACGACGGGCGGTACTCCCTTCCCGGGCGCCGTCCTCGTCCTGTTGACCTGATGCTTACCATCGGGCATGGAATTTGGGTTGCGGTAGACGTCTTCTTCGTTATGGAACGTGCCGGAACCGTCCACGCAGCCTTTTGCGAGCAGCAGCACTTTCATTTTGCCGGGAACGCGGATCGTTGCCCTGACGAGTGCGGAGACTATCGCCAGCGCTATGAGCGCGATGCCGAGGATTATGCCGATTATTATCGCAAGCGCTCCGGGATCGTCCACGCTGACCTTAAACGTTGATTCAACGGAATTGTTCTGTGCGTCCGTGAATTGCAGAGTGACGAGGGTGCTCGCCCACCAGCCCTTAACGCCGGTTATGTTCACCTTATCCCCGTCAATGGCAACGTCGGCAACGTCCGCCGGGGAAACGCTCTTTACGGTGACTTCCACAGGGTCGTTTTCCGCATCGTAAACGTACCGGAAGATATCGCTGACGGTAACCGTTTTGCCCTTTCTGACGCGGGTGTCGGGGATATCCTTAACAAGCTCCACGGGAGTGTTGCTTGACATGACCGTCAGGGTGTCTTCGCGATACAGGGTGTCCCATTCGAGCCTAATCTTTACGTCGTAAAAACTGTCTTCCGAGACCACAAAGCTCCCGACGAACGATCTGCCGTCGCGCTGCAGGTCGAGCACTCTCGTATCGTCAGGGTTCGCTCTTGAAACGATGGTCGCTTTCGCGGAGGTTACGCAGTCGTAGATCTCGTCGTTCTCGAGAGCGGCGTCGTCGTAAGTCAGCCAGGTCCTGATCCCGACAACGTCGTTCGTATACGCAACGCCTACGGGGTTGCCCTCCGGGAAAACGAGCTGGCTGGTGAGGTTCATTTTATAATGCTCCAGCAGGCCGATGTGGATATCGTCCCCCTGAATGTTGCTGACGGAAAGCAGCCATGTGCCGGGCTGAGGCATTATGACCTTTATGCTTGCCGCAGTCACGTCCGTATCGAAGCGGACGTTGCCGGAGTTGGCCAGCTGGACCTCTCTGCCGCTGGGATCGAACAACCTGATCTTGCCTTCTTTAATGGCGTTCGGGTTGCCGCCGGAAATGCGGATATTTGCCTCTATAACGCTCGGGTTGATGGGTATCTCGCACTGGTGGGCGCCGCCGTCGCCGGGGATCACGCCTACCGGCAGATAGATAAGATCACATTCCTCCGCAAGCAGATCGATGAAAAGCTGCTCGATCTCGCCGGTGCTGTGTATCGCGCGGAACGATCCGCCCGTGCTTTCCGCAATATTGCTGAGCTTTTTCAGGCCTTCTCCGTCCGCGCCCATCGAGCTTTCGCCCGAGGAAGTTATATAGTCGTATCCGACGCAGTAAATATGGCAGTTGTTGCTCTTTGCCCACTTTATCGCATCGACCTCGTTTTCCTCGCAAGCGGCAAGCGCGAGCAGATTATAGCCAAAGTCGTTCACGCCGTCGGTGAACAGGATGATCGCCCTTGCATGATCTTCGTCCGAACAGCTGTTGAGCAGATCGGTCGCGGCAAGCACCGCGTTGCCGATGCCCGTATCGCCCTTGTACTTGATCGAATCGACCGCGCTTCGGACCGTTTCGATCCCGGTAAACTCCTGCAGTGCGATCAGCGCGGGGTTGCCCGCATGGTCCGTCGTCAGGATCGTCGGATCCGTGTTGAAGCTGATGATGCCCACACGGCTGTCCTGCGCCGGCATCATATTGACGAGCATCCTGATGGCTGACAGAGCTGTTTTTTCTTTATCGGAATGCAGCATCGATCCGCTGGAGTCGATGACGACCACCAGATCCAAAGGCTTATACTCTTTTTCGGTCTCCAATTCTTCCGCAAAGCATTCGAATGCTGTGAAAGTCAAAAACAGCAGGGCTAACAAAAGAGCGGCTATCCTCTTCATCACGCAATGTTTCCTCCGTTATGATCTTGATATTGGCTGTACGGGGAGCAAAGTGCGAATATGATCTTTGCCCAAGGCGGCACTTGCTTCGGCCGTGATAAATAAGAAAAAGGCAGTTTGAATTGGCAAGTCAGTACGGTACACACCCTATATCACCTTTCCTAAACCTACTATTTTATTATATCATATCATTAGGCAGAGTCAAGCCAAATAACCGCAAATGCGTCGATTTTCGACAGCAAACACGCCGGCGGGACAGAGGAAGACCCGAAGCTCTCCGCGCCTGCGCCGCAGCGAGGGTGCGTGAGGATCATCTCGCTGTTTTATGAAAATTTCGTTGTATTCTAATGATAAAATGACACGCTCTGACAGACCGGTCCGGTATGCTTCATGCAGCCAGCCCCGCGACCCCGGGACCGTTTGTGATCCGGATCGCGAGCCGTCCGCTGCAAAAGCACCGTTTCACGCGCTTGCCATCACAGCTCCCGCTTTCCGCCATGTGCCGCATCCGCCGGTCGGGGCAAGCCCCTATGCATTCCATGGAGGAGGACCGAAAAATCGGCGGAAGAAAAGGAAAAGCGAGTATCGACTGAGAACCGTTGTCAATACTCGCTGTGTAGATTTCGTCGCGCTCTTGTTTGCCCTTGTATGCCTTATGACGATCCGTTTGCCTGCTGCGTTCTGCGGCAGAGGGCTGCGGCGCAGAGCAGGCGATGAGCGTCATCGGGTTCGTTCTTTTTGATCGGCAGCGCGAGCTCTTTCCGCACGCCGGGCCGTCGGGATCAATACCCGGTATAGTCGAACTCGAAAGTTATCCACTCGCCGAAATCGTTTTCATCCAGGCAGGAAACGATATGATCCTCATGGGAAAAGCTTTCGAACGTGTGATCCCACAGAGGCGCGAACGTATCGTCGTCGGCTGCGTAGTCGGGATGCGGGTGCTCCTGTGAATATATGCAGGTAATGAAGCAAGCGTTTCATAATTCTTCCTTTCATTTCGTTATTTCGTAATGGAGCATTTGAATGCGAGCGTATTTCCCGGCTGCGGACCCTGCCCGCCTCTATTATCAGCGGGCAGGGATGCTTCCACAGGCTAATGCCTTTATGGTATTAGGCAGCATCGTTTGTGCCGAAGAACTCATAGTTTGCTTTGACGCATATGAGTTTCCCTTCGGCATCGAACCGGCCAGCTGAAGGAACATACGGTTTATCCGAGCGTGACGAGATTCAGATTGAATATGTATTGGCAAAGCACATCGCCCGCAGTTGTGCCTTTGGTAATGAAGAGCGGCATATAATTGTCAGCGCTGCCTTCGAATACGGCGACCAGCTTATCGTAGACGGCATTATGCTCCGCATCAGCACGGATGCCGACGAGAATGATCGCGCTGTAATCGGTGGGAGAATTCGGATCATCGACGGTCATACAAAAATCGTAGAACTCGTCTTTCAAGATCCTCTCGGAGACCTCCTCATCATAGACGGCGTCGAGCATGGAGAGCGCCTCGGTCAGTTCGTCGATCTCGAAGGCGATTGGGAAGGCCTTGAACACGGCGGTATACTTCGCAAGCTCCTTTGCCGAGACGATCTCGAAATCGCTGAGGCTGCGTTCCACCTTTGTGGCGGAAACGATATCGGCGCAGAGCTCCTTCGCTTCTTCGTATGGCGTGCACGCGGAAACGGTCCAGCCGCTGCCCTCTCGGCGGAGGGTGAAGAAGCAGGCCTTTGAAATGTCGGCGGGATCCCTCGAGGTTGAGCCGTAGACGTATGAAGCTTCATCGGCGGAATAGACGAGCTTCTTGAAGACAGCTGCGTTGACGGTACCGTCAGCTTCGATGCTCGACTTGAGCGCATCCACCTGTTCGTGTGAGAGCGGGCAGTCCCTGCGGAGCAGGCAGAGCTTTTCGCCATCCCCGGAAACGAGGAAGTAGGCGTCATTGTCAGCATCGATGGTGTATTCGGTGCCATTGTCCTCCCCGTCGTGCGGAGTCGGCGTGGTGGTGTTCGGCGTCGGCGCCTCGGTCACGGGCGCTTCGGTAACGGGATTTGCGGTCGTTGGGTCTGCGATCGGCTTGGGTGAAGCGGTGCAGCCGGCAATGGTCGAAAGCAGCATCGTGGCTGCGATTACAAAAGCAATCAGTTTCTTTTTCATAAGAAAACTCCTTTCTGTGATATGTGATTTCAGACCGAATCACTTCGGTTTTATCTTAGAAGGGGAGAGAGCGCAGGAGATCGACCGCCGCTCTTCCCCCTCTACTACTATAACAAACGTTATGCATGCACTGGGACATTGAACAAATAATATATTATTGGCCGTTGTCCCAAATGATAATGATCAGTCATTTCCCAGTTCCCCGGTTGCAGCAACTCGTACAGTATATGAGTAAGAACTTAAGCCGGGGCTGGATACAACGATCGTCCACTCCCCGATCGTATCAAACTCAACTTGCGCACTAATGGAGCGACACTGTGTTTCTGTACTGCCGGCGCGGCGTCAGCCGATTGTCCCTCCTCCCCCGAGGACGCCTCTGTCCAACTGCAGTCCAAACGCTACTCAAGCATAACGTCAGAAAAGTTTTTTCTCCCCCTCTATTACTATAACAATCCGGGATTGCTGCAGGGGACAAATCGATACGCACTTTTTTAATCATTGATTTCGGCTTGAAACCATGCTAATATATTAAGAGAATCATTCAAATTGTGCCTATATATGTCCTCGTTTGCGATAAAGGAGGTTTCATACATGCTTCTGATGTATCTGTCAATGCTGCAAACGGATGAGGAACGTGCTTTTTTCACGCAGCTGTATACCAAATACCGCTATCAGATGTTTCGCGTTGCAAAAAAGTACTTGCACAACGAATTCGATGCAGAGGATATCGTTCATGACATTTTCAAGATCGTTGCAGACGATCATATGCGGGATCTTGAGAATCGAACCGATGCGGATGTGCGCCGTTTTCTCTTATGCTGTGCAAAAAACAGATCTCTCAACCTGATGAAAAGCCGCTCGAAAATAGTATCTCTGGATTCACTCATGGAGCAGGGCTGGGATGAGATCGACCTCAGTAAGGATCCGATCGACGAGATAATTGCGGATCGTGCTCTCACAAAGCAGGCTGAGGAAGCTATCGCCGGGCTGGATCCTATGTACGGTGATCCGCTTTGGATGCATCTGAAGGGGTACAGCGCGGCAGAGGTCGCAAAGCTGTTCAACGAAAACTACGAAGCGGTCAAGAAACGCACGTACAGGGCAAAGCTCCTGCTCAGAAAAGCCGTGCTCGGGGAAGGAGGCGAAGCATGATGGAAAACAACAAGCAGATCATTGCCGATGCATACGGAAAAGCGATGGACGCCGAATACGACGCGATCCTTGCCGAAGACGAAACCGAGCCGCATCAGTTCTCAGAACGGTTCGAGGAGAAAATGAATGACCTGATAAACGGGGATGCCTCCGAAAAGAAAGGCGCATCCCGCCGCAGGCTCCGCCCGATATGGCTGATCGCAGCAGCGGTACTCCTGCTCGCGGCGACTGCCTGTGCCGTGCCGAGCATAAGAAAGTCCATCGCCGGATTCTTCGTTAAGATGTTCGGGGATCATGTGGAATACACCGATCCGGATATCACCAAAGACCGTATCGAAGAGGAGTATGAGCTTGTGCCGATACCTGAAGGGTTTGAGTTAAATACTGAATCTGGCAGTAAAACCCGAACGCTACGATATGAGGATGACAAGGGCAGGTATATTATCTTAATTCAAACCGTAGATACAGAAATACAGCTATCAGTCGATAATGAGGAAGGAGAATTTTCTGAACAAACGATTGCGAACAAGTCGTGTAGAATGTACATATCTGATGATGGCTCCCAAGCATCATGGATCGAAAATGGTTACTTCTTTTCGATGACATGTTCAGCAGGAGTAGACATAACAAATATGATCGAATGCGTTAGAACAATTGATGAATAGTATTAATGCGTTCCCATCTTTGACTACAGCGACCGGGCATAAGGAAGAATGCCCGGTCGCTGCATTGAATGATTGGCTTCACTGTATCATGACAAGGAGAAACGGATATATGCAGTTAATACGTTATAGTTTGGGTTTTCGTGATTATGTCATTTGCTCCACCCGAACCAGAAACCGTATAGGTCACGGTGACTCTGAATGTTCCGTGTGAAGGAAGATAAGTACTGAATGTATTACTGTAACAGCTTTTAGTTGTATAGTCTGTCCAAACGTTGTTCTCGTATCCGATATTGACACGAGACCAGAACAAACCAAGGATTTGTTTGTCTACATAAAGTTCGACCGCGATTCGTGTTGTACCGCTTTTCCCTGCTACAGAAAGATAAGAATACAGGCATCCGGCAGAATCTACATCGCAAGAGAGCGTAGCACTTACTGTGTTGTTATACATCGTTGCCGCCGAAACCTTTGAAGTCGGCACAGCGAAGAAAGCAAACAGTGTAAGCAGGGACAGTACAAGGGCGATACTTCTTTTGATGGTGTTTTTCATTTTTTACCTCCGTTTTGAGCGGCGTCTGCCGCAGTTTTATATTGCGCCTGTTTTAGCGGCGCGGTTTTCACAATGGCTTTATCTCTCTGCCGTCAATGTACCGTCTGTGAGTGATACACGTCAGAACAACGGCAAATCGGCACTCGGGAATGTTTTTGGGATCCCGTATACAGGTTATCTCATCGGCAAGGTGCAGCAACTCCACGAAATCGCTTTTTCTCTCTCCGCTCAGGATATCCGCGCCGAACAGCAGCCAGCAGGCGACCGACGCCTTCTGCCGATAAATATCCGCTGATATCTCGTACCGTGAAGAGAATCGCTTTGTTTTCCTGATAAGGCTCTCGGCCCTGCTTTCGCCGTTGCTGTCGGGAATGTACTTTATGCGCTCGAACCGGCTCAGGAGGTGAGAGATGTCATCGTCCCTGCCCGTATCGGAAGACCGATCAGTATGTTCGCTCGCTCCGTGCCCGGTAGGTCCAGGGTTTCCCTCTTCACAGGCCTCATCAGGATCCGATCCCATCCAATCATCGGGGTCGTCATAGCGTACAGAATAAATGAGTTCATCCATTTTTAGCTCTCCTTTCCTCCTCTACATCTATAACAACAGGGACGATTATCAGGGGACACGAGCAAGCAAATATATTATTTTGAGATTTATGCATCCTCTGTCATAAAACAATTCTAATGTGCCAAAAGATGCTGTTTAGTTGAGAAACTACAGCACCGTGCTTTTGTGAGACATTCTTTTTGAGCCTTTCAAGATTATTATTGGATCTATGCGCAGCCCTGTCCCGGCTTAGTTTTACAGACAATGTGATCTATCATAGTGCGCATTTTTCAGCATAGCGCGTCTCACGCATCCTTATATATTCATTGCTTTGAGGACATAGAAAAACAGCCTCCGTTTCGGATGTGAAGCGGAGGCTCGAAGAAGGCAGTATTGTTATGCTTGTTCGAATCGTGTGAAGAAAACAGCTTCGGCATTACCTCCCTTACATCGTTATCTTCAATACAATGTAAGCATCTGACAGTGAAATGGCTGCATAGACCGCTCCGTCACTACCTAGCTGATAGCGGATGACCGGGTCCCATTGATCGTCGCTGCCGAATGGGAACTCCAATTCACTTACCGTACTTACATCCGATGAAATTTTGATGAGCTTTTCAGTTTCGCCAAGCTTGCTCAGAAACAGATTGCTTTTAGAATCCACCCCGATCAAAGCATAGCCGCTGCCAGGCAATGTGAGTTCTTTGCCGCTGTTCATTAGCAAAACTGTTTGGCTGCCGTCGTATGCAGGCAGCATCCGGCAAATAGTCTCAGTTTTATGCCATACCATGAAGTCCGTGTTCAGCCGGTAGATCTCGTACTCCTCAACATAATCGCCTTCCTTGCCCATACTTTCGCAGATTATGAAAGCCGGCTCCTGAGCCTGCCCGTAATGCTGTGCAGACACTGCGTGCTGAAACAGAAAAGCATTAAAGTTCCCAAGATATGGAGTAAAAGTATCACTGAGCAGTTCTCCGGTCTCAATGCTGAATGCCCCGATCTCCTTATACATTACTCCACTGCTTAACACGGCAAGATCACTGCCGTTATGATCAACGTCCATACAAATAACGCGCCGAACAAAGTTGCTGTTAGCAAAGACTTTGACATCATAGATCATCGGCGCGACATTGCCTACGATGATCGTATTACCGTCGACCGCAAATATCTCCGGCCCGAAGAAGGTCCCGTCTGCTGCAACGTAGCGAACCACATCATTCGCCGCATCCTCTGGCAGATAAGGGCTGCCATCTTCTGAGTAGCATGGAGTCAGTCGCAGAACCTCTTCAGCGCACTTGTCAAAGCTCAATACGTTTGTGACGATCTCGGCTGGAGCAGGCGAAGCAGTATCGTTCACAGCGGTTTCTGTTGGAATGATCGTATATACACTTGCGGTTTCTTCGCCAGATAGTGCTTCAGTTGTTTCAGGAAGCTCGCTTGAACTGGTATCGTTGTTTGGGGCGCAGGCTATGGCAAGACAAAAAACCAAGACTATTAGGGCAAAAATCACAAACCGCTTCATAAGTCTTTGCCTCCTCGATAGAGTCTCTTATTCGAATCGTGCAAAGAAGGCGAACTCAGCATGCGCGCCTTCGGCGATATTTCCGGTGCTTTCGCCGAAGAGCTCATAGTTCGAATCGGCGGAAACGAGGTTCCCGTCTGCGTCGAACCAGCCGATGAAGGTCCTGCCCTCGGCGGGACGCGCATCGAGATGCACCTCGTAGAAGTTCTCGTCGCTCCAGGCAAGGATGCCGGCGTATCCTTCGCCCTCGACCTTAATATCGATCCTGAAGGAGGGCAGCTCGCCGATGTTGGACTCCGCGTCGCCGGTAATATCGCAGTATGAGTGCGCGGCGGAATACAGTCGCAGTCTCTCAACGTAGCCGCCGATGAACCGCGCTTCGCCGCTGACCGCCGGGAAGCTGAACTGCGCATTGTTCTTCACCCCAGTTACTGTCAGATCGTTTATCTCGATCTCTTCGAAAACGACGTTCTGCATCTCCGTGCCTTCAAGCAGGTTGAGCGCGCCTATATCGAGCCTTCCTGCGAGCTCGGCAGGTGTGTCGCCCATGCCGAAGAGGTTGAGCCTTATCACCTTGCCGTGCTCATCCCGGTTGATGACGCTGTAATGGTTTGGGTCCTCATTCCCCCATGTGGCGGGGTCGTCGGGATCGTAAGCGGGGAAGCACTTTTCGCCGTTGGTCACGCCCGCATCGTCCTTCTGCTCGAAGAATCCGCGCAGAACGGTGTAGTCATGTTCATCATAGCCATCGGGAAACTGTGCAGGTGTTTCAGTCGGTGCCTCGGTCGGGGCTTCAGTAACGGGATTTGCGGTCGTTGGGTCTGTGATCGGCTTAGGTGAACCGATGCAGCCGGCATGGGTCGAAAGCAGCATAATGACTGCGATTATAAAAGCAATCAGTTTCTTTTTCATAAGAAAACTCCTTTCTGTGATATGTGATTTCAGGCCGAATCACTTCGGTTTTATCTTAGAAGGGGAGAGAGCGCAGGAGATCGACCGCCGCTCTTCCCCCTCTACTACTATAACAAACGTGATGCATGCACTGGGACATTGGACAATTAATATATTATTGGCCGTTGCCCCAAATGAAAATGCGCCGTCTGGCACAGCCCAACATTCATCTTTTATATCATTACTAGTTCTCGGATGACCTGTTCTTCTGCGCGATCGCGGCAGGAATTTATCCGGCGGATCCACTCGAGTTGATCGCGGGCTTTGAGCTCCTCGGTCACGCCTTCGGCGTGGGCGAGCTGAGCGGTAATGAGGTTGATCTGCTCATTGGCTTGACGGTCGATGTCAATGAGGTGCTGCATTAGTGTGTTTTCCATCAGCATCAACGCGAAGGTGTCGGGCTGATGCTCCTTGAGATACTTCTTCCGCATCCGTCCGAAGCGGCCGATATCACCGGTAGGCTGGGGTGGGAGTTCGAGGTCGGGATAGTAATAGTCGCCGTGTTTGGTGTAAGTTATTACCATGTGTTTATCCTCCTGTTCGAGTTTCTGAGGATATGATAGCAGCTTGAATTCTATTTGACGAATGTGCGGGCAGTGGGATCTTGGAAAGAATAGCGATTTTGCCCAAAAGTGTGCAACGGGGTTGCACAGAAAGCCGAAATTTGTGTCTTTTAGGGAGACCGGACACGAAACCGTGTGCAACCGGTGTGCAACGCATCCTGTATCCAGGCGATTTCAAACCGATCCAACTTGTAACAAGAGCCTTCGAAAAGTCCTTATAGATAAAGGCTTTTCGAGCATTTTGAGTAAAGAAAAAACCGGGTTGGAAAACCCGGTTTTTTGGTGCGAATAGCGATAACGGATTATTTGAACGGAGCACGAAAATCCTTGCAATTAATCATGCATTTCGAATTAAGATAGTCAATGCTCGATTCGAGGAGCACCCTTGTCCTGCATATAGGATTATGATATAATAAATATAGGCAAGAAAAAGAGGTGATAGTATGTCCTTAATGCAGAGAAAAGAGCTTTATAAGTCAATTGTAGCATATCGCAATAAGCCACTAATAGCCTATGTGACATCCATTAGACCAAATTTAAGTGGTATGATGGCGGGAGATGCTATTTCATCGATAATTAGCCAAATCAATGCTATTCCCAAAGAAATACGAGAAATAGATTTTCTTATTATCAGTAATGGCGGGGATCCAATTACAGCATTACGCATAATTGGGTTATTACGTGAGAGATTCGATCATATTTCTGTCTTTCTTCCATATGTTGCATATAGTGCAGCTACAGTATTATCTCTTGGGGCTGATGAGATTATAATGCATCCGTTTTCTAATCTTGGCCCTGTCGATCCTCAACTCACTGTATCGCGCAAAAATGGGCAAGGAATGCAAGAACAACTACAGTTTAGTTCCGAAGATATACGGAATTATATCGAGTTTGTTCGTACAGATGTTGGTGTCTCAGATCAACAACATCTGATATCTGCAATAACGCCGTTATTAACTGAAGTCGGAGCCCTACCTATCGGTAGTGCAAAGCGAGGCCAACAGCTTTCACTTTCATTAAGCGAAAAGATGCTCTGCACACACATGGATGATAAAAACAAGGCAAAAACCATAGCAAAAATGTTAAATTCTTCATATTATCATCACGGCTATGCAGTTAGCAGGAAAGAAGCTTTAGAACTCGGCTTAAACATCATTGAACCTGATGCTTTTCTGGAGGACGCATTGTGGAAGCTTTGGAGAGACTTTGCTGAAGAGATGAAATGCGACGATCCTTTTGATTTTACCAAGGAGCTTATGAACAACCCGGCCGCTTATGCATCAATAAGTCAAGTACCTATAATAAATCTTCCTGCGAACACTCCGCCTCAGTTGGCGCAGCAGATTATTGCTACCCATGCTCAGAATATTCCAATAACAACACGCACTTCGATTAAGATAAGGGAGCTTGTTGCGTCAATTGAAAGCATAGATTTGGCATACGCAGTATTTTCTGATTTAGACATACTTTACTGGCGTAATCCAGACATGAGCTTAGGAGTAAACTGTACTAAAACGGGAACCGGCTGGATAGAATACCCTCAGGAGGTGCAAAATGAATAATCAGAAAAATGGAACTCCTGCCGTTTCAGCAATTGAGTATAGTGGACCTTTTACTGTAGCGTCTACTACAACACCTAGCGCTAGTTTTTCAATCAATATCCCTTATCAACAGATTAGGATCTGCCCTATAATTGTATCCGGTGAGGTTCTGATAAAGAAAGAACAACTAGAGCCAAAAAAGGAAGAGTAGTTTGTTAATTTATTATATGAGCGATTCCTTTCCTTTTACAACAATCAATCAAAACGGCAATAAACTGTTGAGCTAACTTAAGCAATCAATCACAAGCTGAGGAAGTCAAAATGACTAACCTCAGCTTTTTGTGTTCTTACAGTTCGCACATTCGTCAAAATGCTTTCACTCTGCTATTATGTACTCATAGAAAAGCGAAAGGGATTACGAACATGAGAACAGCGGCAAAGATACTTCTTGCACCTATATGGATCGTGGCAGCGATACTGCGCCTTGCGTGCAGGCTTGTGGCGGGCATCGGGATCTATGTTCTGACGATTGGGGGCGGGCTTTTGCTCGTGTACGATCTGCTGCTCGTCATTATACGTATGAGCTCAAAGGAGTTGTGGCTTCAGCTACTTGCCGTCGCGGGAGCGATGCTCGTCATCCCCTTTATCGCCGGATTTCTCGAAGGCTTGCTGGAAAATGCGGCCGACGCCATAAAAGAATTCATAGAATCATAAGGAGGATAAACACATGGACATCACCTACACCAAGCACGGAGACTATTACTATCCCGACCTCGCACTCCCGCCCCAGCCGACCGGGGATATCGGCCGCTTCGGGCGTATGCGGAAGAAATACTTGAAGGAGCATCAGCCCGATACCTTCGCACTGATGCTTATGGAAAACACCCTGCCAGAACACCTCATCGAGATCGACCGCCAGGCCAATAAGCAGATCGACCTCATTACCTCCCAGCTTGCAAAGGCCGAAGGCGTGACCGAAGACCTCAAAGCCAGCGATCAACTCGAATGGATCCGAGCGATGAACTCTTGCCGTGAGAGAGCTGAAGAACAAGTGATTCACGAAATCGTATTATCATAAAAGTTGTTTACGGGCTGTACCTGTGCAGGGGCAGTCCAAAATAATACATTGGATTTTACAACTCCTTGACATCTGTATGCTACGATATCATTGGGTAAGTTCGTTCATATTGAACGCCGAGCCCGAACAGGGTATAATACTATTGTTGCAGCGCGGTTTTCCTTTGCGCTGCAGCACGAAGGAGTTTATCATGCCGAAGGTCCTCATCGTCGAAGACGAAAAAGCCATATCGAATCTGATCTATGTCAATCTAACCGCGCAGGGGTATAGGTGCTTCTGTGCGTTCGACGGCAAAACTGCGGCCGATATGATCGAGGAGAACACATACGATCTTGTGCTGCTGGATATCATGCTGCCGGAGATCGACGGTTACGAGCTGCTTGAATTCATAAAATATCGGGAAACGCCGGTGATCTTCGTGACGGCAAAGGGTACGCTTGAGGACAAGATCCGCGGGCTGCGGCTCGGTGCGGACGATTACCTCGTCAAGCCCTTCCAGATCGGCGAGCTGACTGCGAGGGTCGAGGCGGTCCTGCGCCGTTCCGGCATTACGGACACAGTCTATTCGCTGTTCGGAGTCGAAGTGAACGTCAAATCGCGCACGGTCGTGAAGGACGGCATGCCGATAGACCTGACGGTAAAGGAATTCGATCTCCTTCTTGAGCTCATACGAAACAAAAACGTGGCGCTCTACCGTGAACGGCTCTATGAAAAGGTCTGGAACGAGCCGTTCTCCGGCGAAACGCGCACGCTTGATTCGCACATCCAGAAGCTTCGCAAGAAGCTCGGCTGGGAGGATCACATCAAGACCGTGTTCAGGATAGGCTACCGTTTGGAAGTATAGTTCGATGAAGCTATTTGCCAAGATCTTCATATGCACCGTGCTTGTGATCACGATCGCGCTGTCCGTCACCGGATACATTATGATATCCGGCAGCTTCAAGTCCGCATACGAGCGCGAATTCAACAACAGCCGCACTCAGCACCAAATGCTGAAATTCGCTCTGCAGTCGGCAATGATAGCGGGAAACGATGGAAGCGGGCTTACCGATGAGCAGCTGACCGCGGCCGCGTCAAGGCTGGCTTTCTCCAATGAATTCGGCATGGGAGCGGCTGTGTTCTCCGAAGACGGCAGTGCGGTCTATTCCACGCTGCCGGAGGGGATCGGATCTGATTTCGAGGTGCGCGAGGGCGAGCTCGTTTCTCTTGTTGAGAAGGAGGACGGCGGCGCTGTACATATCGTGTTCTCGGGCAGCTTCACGCAGAGCGGCAGGACGGTCACTCTCGTTTCCGTGCGCGATATCACGTCCATATTCGAGGAAAAGAGCCTTTCCGAGCAGCGTTTCTTTACCACGTTCATCATTGCGGAGCTCGCAGGCAGCGCGGTGATGCTGACGCTCGCCCTGCTCATCACCCGCCCTATAAACCGTCTTATCAAGAGCACTCGCGCATTTGCGGGCGGCGAACGCGGCGTGCGGACAGAGGTCACGAGCAGCGACGAAACAGGCGAGCTTTCGAGGAGCTTCAACGAAATGGCGGAGACCATCGAAGAAAACATCAAAAAGCTTGAGCTTGCCGCCAAACAGAAGGACGATTTTACGGCGAGCTTCGCACATGAGCTGAAAACGCCCTTGACCTCGGTCATCGGTTACGCGGACATGATCTATCAGCGGCGCGACCTGACGCCCGAGCAGATACACGAGGCATCGGGCTACATTCTGAACGAGGGTATGCGGCTCGAAGCGCTTTCCTTGAAGCTTATGGAGCTGATCGTACTTGAAAAACAGGATTTCACGCTAAATTATCTGCCCGCCGAAGAGGTGATAAACGACGCTGCGGCGACGGCCCGCCCGATGCTCGAGGGCAGAGGAACGGCGCTGGAGCTGACGCTGAGCCCCGCATATGTCGCTGTCGAGCCGGACCTTATAAAGACGCTGCTTTTGAACCTTATCGACAATGGTGCAAAGGCAGGTGCGAAGACAATAGGCGTCACGGGCATTCCGGAAGGCGGCGGCTACAGAATCACCGTTCGTGATGACGGGCGCGGTATTCCCGCCGATAAGCTCAGCAGGATCAAGGAGGCCTTCTTTATGGTGGATAAATCCCGTTCCCGGAAGGAGCACGGCGCGGGGCTGGGGCTCGCGATTGCGGAGCGGATAGCCTCTGTCCACGGCACGAGCCTTGAGTTTACGAGCGTTGAAGGGATCGGCACGAGCGTCAGCTTTGTTTTGAAGGGAGAAAACGCGGAATGAGCGGCAAACGAAAAAGACTTGCGGCAACCTTATCTGGGATCATTCTGGCGCTCGCATTCGTGCTTGCGGGGCTGATCATCCCGAAGGCACTGCTTGCGAAACAGGAGAACGAATACATTGGGAAAAGGGAAATGAATGGCGGTCCGACAGTTCCCGCGGAAGCCCCGATCCCATCTGCAACTCGTCCTCCGCGGCTGTTTCATTCGCTCGGGCCCGCAGAACTGCATTCTCTGGTCGGGCTGCTCGACGATTACATAATGGGCGAGCTTGTTCTTCGCGAACCTTATGCGTCGGAACTCTCCATGGAGGAAGCCACGGACAGAGCCTTGGACGAGCTTTCCGCGCTGATCGGCTATGGCGCGGTCCCGGATCTCGGCACGGCGCGGTTAAGGCTTCGCAGCGCCGAGCTCCACGGGATCGGCTCATATCGCCGGGAAACGGACGGCTGGCCGTCGGGTCTATGGCTGCTGACGTTTGAGGACATTTCCGGAGACGAAAAATGCTCGATCGCTTGCGACTCGCAGACGGGACTGATCTTTTCAATATCGTTCGGCGCTGAGATCGGCGGCCTTTCCGCGGCAGACTGTTATTCTATGCTCATGCATTATGCGGAATACTTCGGGCTGAGCGGCTATGGCTTCATCTGCAGCCACGGCGATTCGTATTATGCGGAGTGCTCCGGGATCGTTTTTTCGCTGAGAACGCTTGCGGATCGCTGTGAATTGAGGCTGTTTTCGATCGATCCGTCGGTTCCTTTGCCTACAAGCACTCCCATTGTGTATCCAACGCCAGCCCCGACGGCAACCCCAACGCCCGCGCCGGCTTTCGTTGTGACGCCCGCACCGACGACGGCGCCGCCCGTACCGGCAACGACGCCCGTTCCCGGGGCGACGTTTACGCCCGCTCCCGCTCAAACACCGTAATTTGCCGAAATATTGACAACTCCTTAACAACTAATCTAAAACTCGTTCGCATCAATGCCCTATCCTTTTATCAAAGGGGAGGGCTTTTTTATGAGATCTGTTTTCGTTTTTTTCACTGCGGCTTTATTGCTTCTGCTTTTTGCCGTCGGTCTGTACATCGTGCCCGACAGAAGCAATGACCCTTCCAGGGATGTTCCGGAAGGCATTATCTATTCAAGAACGTTTGAACCCTATGAGGCTGCGGATCATGAATAAAGCGCCCGCCATATCGAACCGATCCGGCGGGAAGCTGTCCCTGATCCTGCCGAAGCTGATCCTTTCTGCGACAGCCATATGCTTTCTTTGGACCGCCGCATCGGTGTTCATATGCAACTATTACCGGTACAACGGATTGCTGCTGGCAGTCTCGGTTTTCGCTGCGCTTGCGCTGATCATCCTCTTTTGGCTCGCCGCAGGACGGCACGAGGCTTTTCTGACAAAGAACAGCAAATGGATAACGCTCGGATTTCTCCTGTTCATGGGCGCGTGTCAGGCAGCGCTGATCTTCCCGCTGCGCTATACTCCCGTTTTCGATGTGGACGCGATCTTCGGAGGCGCTGCCGAATGGGCGAATACCGGGGACTTTGCCTCGTATCATCAATATTTCGGGATGTTTCACAACAATTTCGGCGGTCTTCTTCTGTTGAGAGCGGTATTCGGCGCCGCAAAGCTTATAGGGATCACCGATTATTATCTTGTTGCTTCCGTATTCAACTCCGCGCTCTCTCTTTTGACGATGTATCTGACCGGAGCCGTCGCCGCGGAGTTTGCCGGGGAGCGCGGCAGGGTCACGGCGTACTTCCTCTTCGCCATCAGCCTGCCCTTCTATTTCATTGCCCCCGCGTTCTATACGGACGCGCTTTCGATGGTCTTCCCCGTACTGATCCTGCGGCTCTATCTTGTTGGGTGCAGGAAAAAGCGTTTTCTCGAGCAGCTCGCCGCTTTCCTCCTGATGGGATTAGCTGCCGGCATGGGCTTTTGCATCAAGGGGACTGTAGCAATAATGCTTGTCGCCGTGATGCTTGAGACCGTTCTCAGATGGGATCTCAAGCGGCTGGCGGCACTGGCGCTTGCGTCGGCGGTCGCCGTACCGGCATGCATATTCTTCACCCGTGGAATGATCTACCGCCATCTCGACCGCAGTGAAGCAGAAAAAGCGGAGATACCAGTCCTGCATTGGGTCATGATGGGTACCGTCGGAAACGGCTTTTATAACCCGGATGAGTACGAATTCACAAAATCCTTCGAGGATCCTGCGGAACGCAAAAAAGCCGTTGCAGAAAGGCTTTCCGAAAGGCTGAAGGATTACAACGCCAAAGACTTTTTGAAGCTCTTTACCTCAAAGCTCGATATCGACTTCGGCGACGGCACCTATGGGCTTTCCGACTGCTTAGGCGGCACGCACGGTGAGAACAATTTTCTTCACAGCTTTTTGCTGAATGATGGTGAACACCGTGACGCATACAAGCATATCTGCACCGGCGTCGTGATCGCGCTGTATCTGCTCCTGATCGCGTCCTGCATAGCCGGAGTTTTCGGAACCGAGCTGAAACCGGGTACGCTCGCTTCGCGGGCTGCCCTGCTCGGCTTCCTCGTTTTCCTTCTTGCATGGGAAGCGAGATGGCGCTATTTTTCAAATTATATCCCCGTATTCATGATCTCCGCTGTGATCGGGCTTGATTCGATCATAAGGCGCAGAAAGAAGGCTCGGAAATGATCAGACGATCCAGTATTATCTCGGAAGGTTCCCCGACGGAAAAGCTGAAGACCCATATCAAAGCGCATAAGCCCGAAACGATCATCATCGCCTGCGCTTTGGGATTTCTGTTTATTACCCTCGTTCACTATCTGAGGGAAAAACCGATCTCGATATGGTATGAACACGCAGCCGTTCTTGGCGATCTTGCTCTGTTTTGCGCGATCGGCATTGTTTTCGTTATGAAAACGGGGGCTTCCTGGAGAGCCCCTGCTGAGCCTCGGAATGCCGTGCATGACGGATGGCGCAGATATTTTCTGATCTTCGTTATGATGCTCGCAGTCCATGCCCTGCGTATCCTCTGCGGATACGCTTTGCAGATCGTTGAAACCGAGGCATCCGTAAAGTTCGTTGACAGCCTCAATATTTGGAAAGCGCCGGATTCGATCCATTACGCGAATATCGCTTCGCACTGGTATCGCGGACTCGAGGAAGACGGCGTCGTATGGAGGCTCGTTTTTCTGCCATTCTACTCTATACTCATAAAAGGAGCTTCTTTCATCACTGGAGAATACTTTTACTCCGCTGTGGCAATCTCCGTGCTGTGCTCCTCGGCGGCGGGCTGTGTACTGTACGCGCTTGCGAGGCTCGATATGGACGAGGAGGCGTCTCTTCGAGCGGTAAAGTATTTCGCGCTGCTTCCGGCGGCGTTCTTCTTCACGACCGCTATGACCGAAAGCCTGTTTATGCTGCTCTCATTGCTTTGCATATACGGCGCAAGGCGGAAGAAATGGCTTCTCTCCGGCATCGCGGGCGGGCTTGCGGCATTCACACGTTCGGTCGGTTTGCTACTGATTGCCCCAGTGTTCATTGAGTGGATCACTGCTCTGATCGCCGATGAAGGAAAAGAGCGACGCAACGATCTCCTCCGCGGCTTTATGCTTCTGCTTATCCCGCTTGGCTTTGCGGCATACCTCCGTATAAACTACGTTGAAACCGGTGATCCGTTTACCTTCATGACCTATCAAAAGGAGCATTGGTTCCAAGAGCCCGGCTGGTTTTTCGATTCCGTGCGTTATCAGCTGAATTATCTGGTCGGGTATTGGAAAAGCGGAAAAGACACGCTCGCCATGGGTCTGTCGATACCGAATTTGCTTGCGCAGTTTTCAGCGCTCGCACTCATGACAGCGACAGCTCGAAAGCAGCGTCCGTCCTATCTGCTGTACTTTCTTGCCTATTTTGCCGTAACGATGGGTGTGACCTGGCTCCTCTCCGCCCCGCGGTACCTCCTCGTTCTCTTCCCACTCGTTTTATCCATCGCCGAGCTGACAAAAAAGCGGCAGGTCGATACTGCCGCAACTGTCATATGCACCCTGCTCGGGGCGTTCTATTTCCTTGAGTATTATAAACATTACGGGGTGTACTGAAGGGACAATACATTAAAAATAGCTAAAATGAATGCTGTGCTGTAAAGCACGGCACTTTTGCGTGGAAAACGTATGTTTTTACTTGATTGGTTTATAAGATCAGTTGGTTTTATCAAGCAATAAGACGCAAAAATTATTATAGTATCGCATATTTATCTTGATTGCTCAGAATGGATTGGTTGACTGAGCATATAATAAGTGATATAATTAGTATAAGGAGGTGTGTTTATGCCATTCCCAAACAATATGATAAACTCAATAATCGACGAGGCGCGAAAGCATTTATACGAGCAGCCCTGGATCGAGTTCAAAACCAACATCGTCGATCCGCAGCAGATAGGCGAGTACATAAGCGCGCTTTCAAACACGGCGGCACTGTTCAATCAGGAACACGCATTTATGATATGGGGCGTTGACGATACAACGCACGAGATCGTCGGGACATCTTTCATTCCCCAACAGACAAAGATCGGGAATCAGGGACTCGATCTGTGGATAAGCACACAGCTCGATCCGCAGGTGCAGTTCTATTTCCACACAACGGAGATGGAAGGCAAAAGCGTAGTTCTGCTCGAGATCGTACGCGCCTCAAGCGTGCCAGTAAAGTTCAGGTCGGTCGATTACATCCGCATAGATTCATACAAAAAGAAGCTCAAGGATTATCCCGATACCGAGCGCGAGCTTTGGGCGATCTTCTCCAAGAAACCCTTTGAAACCCTTATCGCCATGGAAAACGTGTCGGGCGATTTCGTCCTGCGTGAGCTGGATTATTCTTCATACTTCGATCTGTTGTCGGTCGATCTTCCGTCGGACAAGGAGAAAATACTGGAATCGTTGCTGAACGACAAACTGATCGCAAAAGCCGAAACCGGAAATTACAACATCACGAATCTCGGCGCGATACTTTTTGCAAAGAGACTCAGCGATTTCCCGTCGCTTGAGCGCAAAGCCGTTAGGGTAATCAAGTACGAGGGCAAGGACAGGATCAGCGCGGCAAGCAAGGAGCAGGTCGGCAGCAAGGGATATGCGAGCGGATTTGAAAGTCTGATCTCTTTCGTGACAAATCTCCTGCCGAATAATGAAATTATAGGTAAAGCTTTGAGGAAGGTCGTTCCGATGTATCCCGATATCGCCGTTCGTGAGCTTATCGCAAACGCTTTGATACACCAGAATTTCTATATGATCGGCACCGGCCCCATGATCGAGATATTCAGCGACCGCATGGAGATAACCAACCCCGGCGCGCCTCTCATTGATAAAGCAAGATTCGTCGATCATCCGCCGATCTCTCGCAATGAGCAGCTCGCGTCGTTCATGCGGCGCATAGGCGTCTGTGAGGAGCGCGGCAGCGGATATGATAAGGTCGTTTTCGAAACCGAGTTTTATCAGCTTCCCGCGCCGGAAATCGAGATCTATAACGACCATACTAAGGTCGTGCTCTATGCGCACAAGGAATTCGCAAAGATGAGCCGGGACGACAGGCTGCGCGCTTGTTATCTTCACGCCTGCCTCAAACGAGTGAATCGCGAATACATGACGAATTCCTCGCTTCGGGAAAGATTCAATATCGACAAGAAGAACAGCTCCATGGTGTCGAGGCTTCTAACCGATACCTGCAACGCCGGGCTGATCTATATTTCGCCCGAATCCACCTCCGATAAGAGCAGAAAATATCTGCCGTATTGGGCGTGAACTTTAGTTGATCCATTGTTGATTCTGGCGTATGGCATACAATAAAAAGCCTTAAAATATAGACTTTTTACCCGCTGGATTTAGTTGACTCATCGTTGACTGGGGCACCGCTCAGAGAGAGGTTTTATGAAAATACTTAATGGAACTACATTTGATCGACTCGCAAAAGATAACCCGAAATCGTTTCAAGGCCTTTTCCCGGACCTTATTAAAAAACTACTTCTATCAAACAATAAAGGAATTGTTGGTATCAGAGTTCCTGGAAACGATGACGTATGGGCACCGGGTTACGACGGTGTTGTCGAAAGCAACTTGGCATCAAGATTCGTTTGCGCGGGGAAAAGCGTTTGGGAGTTTGGCACATCAAAGAGACCGTATAATAAAGTTGAGGACGATTATAAAAAACGCACCGCAACTCCGCTTGGCATTGATCAGAATCAAACCGAGTATTATTTGATTGTTCCGCATGTTTGGGCATACAAAGGAAAAGGACAATCTATCACGGAATGGGAGAACAAGCACAAGGGGGAATGGAAAAATGTACATGTTTATGATGCCGTCCAGATAGCAGATTGGCTGAACGAATGCCCTGACGTCTGCGCATGGTTCTTAGAAGAGTTGGGTGAAGGCTCGGATATGGACTTCTCTACGGTGTCCGCGGCATGGGACCGGTTCTCCAAAAAGACGAACCCCGCGCTCTGCAAGGAGTTGTTTATTGAAGGACGCGATAAGAATAAAGCAGACTTTGTTGCCCGCTTAGGCCAACCTGTCACAAGAGTCAAAGCAAGCACAGGCATAGATTCGCTTGGCTTCTGCCTTGCCTGTTTGCTCGATGATTCAGCCTTGGCTAATACAGTAATAGTGATACACAATGCAAACACATACAGGAGTCTGGCGCGTTTTTGCAAGGGGAAAACGTTCTTACTCGGCTTCCGATTGGATTTTGATGTAATTGAAGGTAATAATACTATTCTTTACTATAACAGAGAGGATACGGTACTAAAGGCCGATGTGGAATTGCCGCAACTGTCAAAGACAGCATTTGAGAAGGCATTACAAAAAATGAATTTGCCTAAAGACGAAGCCGGAAAATTATACAGACAGACACATGGGAATATGCTAGCTCTAATCAGAAGAATTCCTGGGAATTCGATTGAAAGCAGTCCCAAATGGACGCGACAGGATGATTTTCGGTTTCTTGCACCAATTATGCTTTTGCAAAGTTTTGATACCGAAAACGAATGTGACAGAAACATGGTGGCCTTCCTTGCAAATGATAAATACGAAAATGTGTTCATGAAGTATGATGCTTGGTCTCGCTTGGAGGATTATCCGGTCAAATATGTTGAAAGCCACATTATGATTGTAGCTTTTGAGGAAGCATGGGAGATTTTGGGATTAAGTCCCCGTTCGCCGATTTTCGAAAGACTGATAGAGGCGATCGAGACCCTCGCTTACTCATGCGAGGGATCCGCAGATGATAAGCATAAAATAGTTGACATCCGTACGCTTCGCCATTTACGCCAGTTGCTTTTAAGCTTGGTATATTTTGCTTATGATTTAGAGAACAAGTATTACATTGATAAAGCAATCGATTCTCTTGTTAACCATAAACCATTCGCTCCGAAGTTGCTTGAACATCTAAGCATAATGGCAGAGGCTGCGCCTTCTGTTATAATGGATTTCTTGAAAAGAGACATTGAAACAGGAAATGGGATTGTAGCTGAATACTTCGGGTCCAAAGGATACTCAACCGCATGTGATAAGATACTGTGGGCGCTTGACGAGTTGGTTTTGCATGAAGAAACGAAAGTAAGTGCTTGTGATATCCTGTTCGAGTTATCCCGAACATATAACAAGAAGGCTTTCAGTAATTCAAATACACCAAGAAACTCGTTGCTTAACGCACTTTGTCTATGGAGTTACTATACTCTTTTTTCCATAGAAGAAAAAGAAAAGATGGTAAACCGCTATCTAAACGAGGGTCCCGCCTTTATGGTGCCTTTTATAGTCGATCTGCTTTTGAAAGACAATGCATTTTACGGCATAAAAGAGTGGAAAAAGCAAACGCCTAGTACTACAATCTCCGTTAGAGACCTTTGTGAGGTTCGAAATCGACTTGGGAAAACGGTGCTCAAAGAGTGTATTGAGAACAAAGATATAGAGTGTTTAAGAAGACTGCTTCTGGGATACCATCATTTTTATGCAAATACAATCGAAGAAGCTGCTGAGCTGTTTGACGCTGCAGATTACAGCATTGACGTGTTGATTCCTCTAAATTATGATCTCCGGCATAGTGTTTTCTTTGCGCAATCTGATGAAGAGTCGCAAAAATGGATTCCTGCGTTAGAAGCATGGATAAAATGCACAACTCCAGCGGATGAGATTGGATGCGTTGGCTGGATGTTCTACGATTATTATGACTATCGTTATGACAGAATGCTTGAGGAAAACAATGGATTGGATCTGGCAGAACTGAGTAAAAAAAGAAACGAAAAACGTATTGATGCTTTTAATAAAGCAACCGCATCAATTCCGAATGATAGGTTTGCGCAATTCATTCATTTCTCAAAAGACGAATACGATTGGGGGTTATTTTATGCCGGGCTTGTCAATGCAAATGTTATGCGATTGATGGCTCTGGAAGCCTTCAGTTGCAAAAAACTTCTACTTTTGGCAGGACTCCTCGACTCAGCAATATTGGATGATTGTATTTGTTTTCTTAATTCGCTTTCCGATACAGAGCAAGCGAGGATACTGGGCTATATGCATCGTCATGACATAACCGACTCGATTGATTCCAAAGAAAAAAAGAAAGCCTTTTGGGCGAACAAAAACATGCATGAGTATGACGAAACAACCTATAGAGGATTACTGCAATATTATCCGTACGGATTGCTCCCCTATTATGCATATATATCTAAAGCTCCTATGCATGCTATCTTTGAAAAAATAATTGAAATATTTGAAGCTGTTGCGGAGTTTGCGGAAAAAGAAGATAGTCGCTACCATCGTCAGCGGGCCTTGAATGAACTGGATGAGATTATGAACAAGCTTGAAAAGGAGAAACTATACAATGAGAAATTAGCCGGGGCATGTTTAAAGCTTCATGACTTGGATTTGCTTGAGAATTACCCTGAAACGCTCAGAAAATACTATTTCAATGATCCTTTGTTGTTATGTAAAAAGGCAAGTCAGAATTCAAAATACTATTCTGAGTTTGGAGATAAATACAGACTGCCTGAATGCGCTTACGAAAATGAAAGTGCCTTTATGTTTTTTGTTGATACTCTGATTAAAAACGATAATGAAAGCAAGATTATGCTTACGATACTCGGTGGTATACTCGGAAGATCCATCGTCGGCTCAGACGGGTTTTTCCCACACGAATATGTAAGAATAGCAATGGAGAAGTACCGACATATGGACCTTTCGAGACACGTATTCTTGGGAGAACTCAATGCACGTGAATCTATATTTGTGGGCGATGGATCAGAGGAAAAGGCATCCGCCGAAAAGTGCCATGCTATCGCGAAGTTTTTTGCTGTGAGTTTTCCGGAGACCTCAAAACTATGGAAAATGATGGAAGAAGAGCATTCTTACGAAAGCAAGCATGAGCATATATTATCAGAGATAGGGGTTTATTAGCTTCACAAAATGAATTGAATTATAGAGATGGTATTATGGATTCTATCGCAATTGATACTAATTATGAATCCCCGCCATGCGGCATCAGGTTCAAGGGCATTGCCCCTTGCAAGCGGCCTTTGGGGTATAAAAAGGCGATGCTTGCAGGGACATTAACCGGATAGAAAAGGTGGATGTGAATAACTAAAACCAGCGATTTGCAAAGGAACGGTGATTTCCTTTGCATGAAAAAACGCCTCGCAGAGCGCAAAGCACTTTTGATTGATCCGATCCGTCAAAAGTGCTTTTGCGTTGCTTTCGCAGAAAGTAACAAAGGCATTAACTGTTTGTTCTACGTTTTTTTATCGCTTTACTGTCAACAGGTTGTTGGCCTAACGTCTAATCTGATACAAAAAAAACCGATGCAGGTATGCGCCTGCGTCGGTATATAGCATAAAACTGGGTTAATTAAACTTTACTATCATCACTGGATAAAACCTTGCTATACCTTGTAACATCAATCATTGGAAGTATTACTGATCCGTCCGTGAAGGATTGAGACGAAATAGAGCAGATATGAGCCCGAGCAATTCCATATAATGATGCTATTCCATTTATTGATAGCATTTTTTTGAATACCTCTTCGCTCATTTCCTTAGGTGCAGAGAACCCTCCTTCCAAGACTAACTTTAGGATATAACTGGTCTTTTCTTGTTTAACTTTGACGTTAACGTGCAGACGGATTACCCCAAGAAAAGCGTTCTCCTGCAGTTCTGCAGATACTATTTCATGAGAGATATCAAGGTTCTTTTTTCCAAGACAGATGACACTCGAAGAAATCGAATCATTTTTTAAATATAAGCTTACGATTCGACTCCCGAGCATTTGAAATTTAGCCAATACGTTGCTGTCTATTTTCACTGTTACTCACCTCTATTCATGCGGCAATATAAAAATTGTCTGTATCGTCTGACGCAGCGATAGTGATGCCTTTTTCCCACTTCATACTATTTTTCTGCATAATTGAAGAGTAGTCTTCTTCGCTTATTAATTCTAAATTGGCAATCATCCCAAGCTTTTCGCATATTTTAGCTATAGTGTCTACGGTGAAGTTGCAATCTCCGCTTTCCCATTTTGACACCATTGCTTGAGACACACCCATAAACTCGGCAAACTGCTTCTGGTTCATAGACCTTTCAATACGCGAACTAATCAAGGCATGCACGACTGTATTCTTTAGCGTAATCTCAATTACTTCGCTACGGCTCAATGAGTCAGCTAATCTGTTGACGAAAGTATTACTTGCGCTTTTTTTCATGGCTTCCTCCTCTTCTATACTCCTTTAACCTCTCTTTAGCAATAGAAATTGCAGGTGAGTATCCCGTATTACGCTTGCCTGCTATCTCCTCAAACGTATGCAATAGAATTGTACCATCTCTCTCCAAAGAGAATAGTATTCTTATATTGCAATCAACTTTAATCTTGATGGCATATAAACCTTGAGTGCCTTTGGGTTTTTCAATTTGCTTGTGTTTAGTAAAAACATCTGGATTACGATCCCTGCTAATAAAGTCCAGTAACTCAAGCACCTTTGAAAAAATCCTAGAGCTATTCGGCTTGCGCTGAACAATTCTATCAAATTCCTCTTCAAACTCATCTACTGTCCTAACCTTCAAATCGTTCAGCAACTCATGATTTAACAAGATCTCACCTCACAAGATTCAAGTCCACTAGCACAATTATAACCTATAAGTTATATTTGTCAAGTATATTCTTGCGGTGATGCATAAAACTAATACTGATTATATGCATCTACCGCTCAATTATGCATTGTGAAATGTCTGGCCATTTAACATGATAAACGTAAAACACTCAGTACAGGTCATATACTGAATCCGTTAGCAATGCTTCTATTCACCAAGACGTTTCAGCAGGATATGCTTCACTGAAATCCTTCAGAAAATTGACTTTAGCTGAAATTGGAGAGTCCTTTACTTCAAATCCCTTTGATTTAATAAGTTTAACTTTGTAATCGAGCAGTTCTATGGGAACGTTCAAAGATGAGGCCGCCTGGCTGAAAGCCTGCCCGTCATCCAATGCGCCGAAGAAATCGTCGTCGGAGATCAAGAGCTCCGAAGCGAAGAGGTTCGCTTCCTTTTCGCATCGGCTGCTTTCGTCAAAGAGTGCAAGCTCATGGAAAGCGTGCATACCCGAATCGGCGTGCAACATCGCGTGTCCGAGCTCATGCGCGGTGATTATGCGCTGGATCATGTAAGGGAGATCGGAGTTGACCGTGATCACCTTGATACGGTTGCTCTTGATGAAGAAACCCTTTATGGCATCCCTGCTGCTGCCCATAGGGGAATAGCATACCGGTATGCCAAGGAGCGAGCACAGCGAAAAAGGATCCGTCTCGCCGCATTTCGCTTTGATCTTTGCGACAGAACGAACGATCTTATCGTATGCCATTATCTTCACCCCTTTCGCATAGGCTTTCCGCCGATATTATACTGCATTCACCCGGAACTGCAATACAAAAAATGGTACTCAGTCACTGACCGAACAAATATATCCGAGGATCAATCCTGATCCTTTTTGCCGAACCTTCTTCTTGCTTCTTCCTTGCATGTGATGTATGCCTTCATGACCGCTTCAAAGAATACGTCCTTCTGCTCCTGAGAGAGCTCGCCGCCTGCGAACAGCGCGGTGTTGGCGGACAGAAGCTCATCCATATTCTTTGCTCCGGTTGAACCGTAGCGCTCACGCGCTTCTGCAATGTAATCGTCTTTTTCGATATCAGCCATGGGGTCCTCGCACTCATCGTCGGAAAGGAATTTGACCGAAACACCCAAAGCCTTTGCCAGCTTCAGCATAGAAGCCGGGCGGGGCTTTTTTTCACCCTTCTCATATGCGATCACGGAACGAACCGACAAGCCGATCTTTTTCCCAAGCTGCGGCTGTGATATGCCAAGGGATACCCTCGCTTCCTTTACTTTCTCAGAAAAGGTCTTCATTGGAACACCACCTTAAAATTATTCATAAAAGTTCAATGAACCCTATTGACAATAGTTCAACGCAGTGATACAATCACCGCTGAACAATATTGAACTATCATGCATATTATACTTGAACCACAGGCGATTGTCAAGCGTAAATGCAAAAAAGTTCACCGGTTTATTCGAGGGAGTCCCTGCAAGCATCGCCTTTGTCATGACAAAGGCCGCATGCCCGCTGTGGACAATTGTCCGGATGTTATTGCCGGCAATTGTCCTTGCAAGCATGGGATTTGGGTCCCCAAATCCGCTTGCAAAGGCTACGCCCTTGGACCCCATGCCGCTCAGCGGGAAAAAGAACGATAATAAACGGAGGTATAAATGAGAAAAAGACAGTATGAAACGCATTTGAGGCTGAACGAAAAAGAACAGAAAAAGCTCGACGAGCTCGCAAATAAGGCCGGCGTCACCAAATCGGCGGTGCTGAGAAAGCTCATAATGGGTGCGGAGATCAAGGAACGCCCGAACGTCGATTTCATCGACCTTATTCAATCGATCGACCATCTAGCAATAAACGTCAACCAGATCGCGCATCACGCGAATATGCAGGGCGGTATCACAGCGGAGGAGGCTGCCGAGGCAAAACGGTTGGTAACAGAGATACGCAGACGGCTGTATTCGAGGAGGGACATTTTCGGCTGAGCATCGTCCCCATGAAGGAATGAAGCATAATACGATAAGACAAGGAGACAGAACATTGAAATTTCCCGAAGCAACAAAAGATGAAAAACGGAGCATCCGTTTTACGCGAAACAAGCTCGTGAAGGGTAAGGACGAAAAGCCCCTGAGCAGCATATCGAACTTTGTGACGGTCCTTGAAAACGATCCGAGGTTCGTTGGCGCTATTAGGCTCAATGAGATGAGCGGCAGGATACATATAATCAAACCGCTTGGCTGGAAAAGGGAGGAAAACGGCGCAATCACCGATACCGATATAAACTACATCCGCCTACTCATAGAGCAGACCTATGGCCTCACAGGAGAGAAACCCGCAATGTCGGCTATTGATATAGTCGCTAATGAGAACCGCTATCACCCGATACGTGATCTGCTCTTTTCCTTCAAATGGGACGGCAAGGAACGCATACGGTACGTTCTCCATCATTTCCTCGGTGCGGAGGTAAACGATTTCAATTACGAGTGTATGAAGCTGTTCCTGCTCGGAGGTATAAGCAGGGTAATGACGCCCGGCTGCAAGTTCGATTACATGCTCTGCCTGATCGGCGATCAGGGCGCAGGCAAATCGACCTTCTTCCGAAAGCTCGCCCTGCGCGACGAATGGTTCACGGATGACATCAAACGCCTTGATGATGAAAACGTCTACCGCAGGCTGGAAGGGCATTTCATAATCGAAATGCCGGAGATGAGCGCCATAGCGAATACCCGCACTATAGAGGAAACCAAGGCGTTCATCTCCCGCTCGAAGGATACATACAAGGTCCCGTATGACCGTCTGCCTAAGGACCGTCCCCGCCAGTGCATATTCGGCGGCAGCGGGAACCGTGTGGCATTTCTTCCGCTCGACAGATCGGGAAACAGACGCTTTCTGCCGATACTGATCGATATGTCAAAAGCGGAGGTGCATATCCTCGAAGACGAAGCCGAGAGCGAGCGTTACATTGAGCAGGTCTGGGCGGAAGCGGTCATGCTCTATTGCTTGGGTGAGCCGGTACTGAAGCTCTCCGATGAGGATCAAAAGGAGCTTACGAAAATCCAGCGTTATTTCATGCCCGAGGACGACCGTCTGGGTGTGATAGCCGGCTTCCTTGCCAAAACGAATGAATCGAGCGTATGCTCCCGTATGCTTTACAAAAAGGCGTTCGGCCGCAATGACGAACCCAAGCATTGGGAGCTGCAGGAGATAACCGAGATCATGAACGCAGGTATCGCATCAAAGGAAATAGTCGGCTGGAAGAGATGTGATGACGTCAGGCACTTCCATGATTACGGTAAACAGCGCTACTGGGAGCGAGTTTCCGATAAAGAACCCGAATTCACCGAGATCCAATGTGAATTGCCCGAGGGTCTATTCGATGATTAACCTTCCTTCCAGTAGGCAAAAAGGGTTGATCATATGGTAACAGTAACGGTAACAAGCACCAAAAAAGAAAAATATGGCGTGTAAAGAAATAGGGTTATATGGCCGTGTTCCCCGTTACCGTTTCCGGCGGCGGCACGGCGGAAAGGAACAAAGGATTGAAAGAGATAGCTATTACTAAATTGAAGCCATTTGAAGGTCATCCGTACAAGGTTATTGATAATGAAGAGATGACCGCCCTCGTGGACAGCATCCGCGAGCACGGGGTCATGACGCCGCTGATCGTGCGGCCTATTATTGACGGATACGAGATAATCAGCGGGCACAGGCGCGCTCATGCCGCGGAGCAGGCTGGACTTACGACCGTTTCCGCTATCGAAATGGATCTGAGCCGCGATGAAGCGGCCGTTATGCTCGTTGACAGCAATCTTCACCGCGAGCATATCCTTCCGAGCGAAAAAGCGTTTGCGTACAAGCTGAAAGCGGAAGCGTTGGAACATCAGGGCAAAAACTTAACTTCGGGACAACTTGTCCCGAAGTCGGACGGGAGCAGGACGACGGCGGTCATCGGTGCGCAGACAGGCGAAAGCTACAAGACCGTGCAGCGCTATATCCGCCTGACGCATCTTCTCCCGGCTCTGCTAGAAATGGTCGATGCGCAGCGTATCGCGTTTTCGGTCGGCGTAGAATTATCCTTTCTCGATCCCGAGCTTCAGGCCGCGCTCATTACCGCGATCGAGGTCAACGACTGCACGCCATCATATGCCCAGGCAAACCGTATGCACAAGGCCGCTGTTGCCGGAGAGCTCGACGAGGATATGCTTTTTGCCATTATGGAGGAAGAAAAGCCCAATCAGCGGGAAAAGGTCAGCATATCGACCGATGAGCTACGCCGATATATCCCCAACGCCACACCCTCGGAGATGCAGGCATTTGTCCGGAAGGCCTGCGAGCACTATTCCGCTTTCCTTAAAAAGAACCGTGAGGAGGTGCGATAGGCCATTGAAAAAGAAAACGCTCTATCCTCTCGGTATCGGCTGCCGTTCCTACAAGATCGGGAGGATCAAATACGTTGTTTCCTCGCATTTTGCCGTCTTTGACATCAAGCTTGCCGGAACGACCTTTCGCGACCGGATGCAGCACGGTCTGAAAAGCGGTTTTGCAGATTTGACGTTTGATGAGCCTGCCGATAATATGGACGCGCAGGGATATTCGTGCTCCGAGGCCGACCGTGGAAAGGAGGAAAACAATGAGTAAGACCACGGAGCAGGGGATTACAGCGCTGTATTGCAGGCTTTCGCGCGACGACGGCGCGGAGGGCGACAGCAATTCGGTCGCCAATCAAAAGCGCATGCTGTTGAAGTATGCGAAGGAAAACGGTTTCGTCAACACGAGGTTTTACGTTGACGACGGCTATACCGGAACGAACTTCAACCGTCCGGGGTTCAAGCAGATGATAGAGGACGCCGAGATGGGCTATATCACGACCATCATCGTGAAGGATATGTCCAGGTTCGGCAGGGACTACCTCGGCGTGGGCAAATACACCGAATCGGTATTGCCCGATCTGGGTGTCAGGTTCATAGCCATCAACGACGGCGTTGACAGCGCGGATGGCGAAAACGAGCTTGCCCCGTTCAAGAACATCATGAACGAGATGTACGCCCGCGATATCAGCCGGAAAGTACGCTCGGCGCACAGGATCAGAGGCAACGCAGGTGAACCGCTTGGACCGCCGCCGTATGGATATGTGAAGGATCCCGAAAACCCGAAACATTGGATCATAGAGCCGGAAGCGGCTGCCATCGTGCGGGAGATATTCAAAATGTCTCTTGAAGGCAAGGGCAATGAAACTATCGCCCGTATCCTGACGGAAAGGAAGGTGCTGAACTGCACTTATTACTGGAAGGCGCGAGGCGACAATCGGAATGGGCGGAAATGGCAGGAAGATCCGTACAGATGGAAGGACGCCACTATAAACTCCATTCTCAAACGAGTCGAATACTGCGGCGATCTTGTTAATTTCAAAACCTATTCAAAGTCCTTCAAGAACAAGCAGCGGTTCAAAAATCCGGAGGAAAAGCATGTGATCTTTTACGGTGCGCATGATCCTATAATCGATCGTGACACTTTCGAGCTGGTTCAGAAGATGCATGGAAAAACCAAACGCCGCGCTCCGAAAAAGGAGAACGGCGAAAAGAGCATATTTGCGGATCTGCTCTATTGTGCCGACTGCGGTCACAAGCTCTGGTTCCACGTCAACACGATAAACCGGAGCATACGGTTCTTTTCATGCTCCAACTATGCGAAGGACTATCGCGGCACCTGTCCAACGCGGCATTATATCCGGGAGGACGCTCTTTATGAGGTCGTGCGTCTTGAACTCCGCAGGCTTTCCGCTTTTCTCCGCGAGGATGAAGAAGCTTTTGCAGAAATCCTCGCCAAGCGGACCGGTGCGGAAGCAAAGGCAGAACGCTCCGTTCTCGAAGAGGAGCTTCGCAAAGCCCGTCAGCGTCTTGAGCTTGTGGGTACACTATACGAAAAGCTGTACGAGGACAACGCCACCGGCAAGGTGACGGACGAATGGTATTCGCATATGTCGCTGAAATATGAGACCGAGCGGATAGAATTGAAGGTCAAGATCGAAGATCTGGATAAAAAGCTCAAAGCCCTTCGGACGGTTGAAAAGAACAATGAGTATTTCATCCGCGCCGTTCGCCGCTTTATGGATATGGATACGCTGACGGCTCCCCTGCTTAAGGAGCTGATCAACAGGATCGAAGTATCCGAAGTCCAGGGTAAGGGCAAGAACCGCACTCAGCGGATCGTTATCCATTACCGTTTCGCGGGATACCTTGATCTTGAAGAGAATTATCTCGAAAGGAACATAGTTCAGGACACCCGGCAGGGCGTTGCGGTCGAATACGTACCGCATGCCGCGGGAGAGTAACACATAGTTCTTGACAAAAGAAAAGCGAGTATTGACTGAAATCCGTTGTCAATACTCGCTATGGTGCGGGCAAGAGGACTTGAACCTCCATGGAGTTGCCCCCATACGGACCTGAACCGTACGCGTCTGCCAATTCCGCCATGCCCGCAGGCTTATTCTTTTTTTGGGGAAGGATCCGGCCCTGCAAAATCATTCACCGGATGATTTTGCGACGGGCTTCGAATCCATTTAATTCTCTCCCAAATCCAATACCCCACTCTGTGGGGAATTGGATTTGGTGGACGGGGATGGATTCGAACCATCGTAGTCTGTGACAACGGATTTACAGTCCGCTCCCTTTGGCCGCTCGGGAACCCGTCCATATAGCTATCATATGGAGCTGGTGATGGGACTCGAACCCGCAACCTGCTGATTACAAATCAGCTGCTCTGCCAATTGAGCTACACCAGCATATGAAGTTTTCAAAGAATGGCGATCCGAAGGGGGCTCGAACCCCTGACCTCCAGCGTGACAGGCTGGCATTCTAACCAACTGAACTACCGGACCGCGTGATTATGGTGGGCCTTCAGGGACTCGAACCCCGGACCAATCGGTTATGAGCCGACCGCTCTAACCAACTGAGCTAAAGGCCCTTCTTTTTCAAAGAAAGTGGTGACCCCTAGGAGACTCGAACTCCTGTTACCGCCGTGAAAGGGCGGTGTCTTAGACCGCTTGACCAAGGGGCCACAAATGGTCGGGGTGAAGGGATTTGAACCCTTGGCCCCATGCTCCCAAAGCACGTACGCTACCGAACTGCGCCACACCCCGTGAAGCGCCGCAATTTTGCGACGCTGATTATTATACAGCCGTGCACATTTTTTGTCAAGTGCCATGACCGTCTTTTTTAATATATTACGGTCTGACGCGCTTTCCCTGCACGGCGGGAAGGATCATTCGACGAAATCGAACTCCCACTCGCCCAAGCGGATCACGCTGTCCTCCCCGGCGCCCTTGGCGCGCAGCGCGTCGATGATGCCCTCGGTCTCCAGCATCCGCTGGAAGCGGCGCATGCTCTCCTCGTCCTCGGCGTTGGTGGTATCCATGATGTAATCGACCGTGCCGCCGGTGACGGTGAAGACGTTGTCCTCCACCTCGATCTCAAAGCCCCATTCGTACTGCGCCTTCTCCGTGATCTCGTCCTCCTCGAATTCGCGCGTTTTGGGGAGGGTCTTCAGCATTTCGATAATGCGGTCGAGCAGCGGCTCGAAGCCCTTGCCTGTGGCGGCGGAAACGGGGAAGATCTCCGTTTGGGACCCTGCGAGCTCTTCACGGAGGAGCGCAAGCCAGTCCTCCGCGCCGGTGATATCCATCTTGTTCGCGGCGATCAGCTCCGGCAGCTCCGCAAGCTTTTCACTGTACTGCGTGAGCTCGCTGCGGATGCGGCGGTAGTCCTCGATGGGATCGCGGCCTTCGCAGCCGGAGATATCCAGCACGTGGACGAGCATCCGCGTGCGCTCGATATGACGGAGGAAATCGTGCCCGAGGCCCGCGCCTTCCGCCGCGCCCTCGATCAGGCCGGGGATATCCGCAAGCACGAAAGTGCTGTCATAGCGCCTGACGACACCGAGGTTAGGCGTGAGGGTGGTGAAATGATAGTTCGCGATCTTCGGCTTTGCGCTGGTGACGACCGAGAGGATCGTGGATTTGCCCACGTTCGGAAGGCCCACGAGGCCGACGTCCGCGATGGTCATGAGCTCCAGCTCCACCTCGTATTCGCTCGTTTTCTGGCCGTTCTGGGCGTAGTGCGGGCTCTGCTTGGTGGGGGTCGCGAAATGCGTATTGCCCTTGCCTCCCCTGCCGCCGCGCAGCACCGTGCGCCGCTTGCCGGGGCGGTTCATATCCGCTATGATCTTGCCGGAAGCAAGATCCCGAACGCGCGTTCCGCAGGGGACCTTGATCACAAGGTCCTCGCCGCTCTTGCCGCTCTGCATCTTGCCGCGGCCGTTTTCGCCGTTTTCCGCGCGGAAGAAGCGGACGAACTTGAAATCGAGCAGCGTGCTCATGTTCTCGTCAGCCTCGAAGATGATGCTGCCGCCCCTGCCGCCGTCGCCGCCGTCCGGACCGCCGCGCTGAACGAATTTTTCGCGGTGGAAGCTGGCAGCGCCGTCGCCGCCGTTGCCCGCCTTGATGACTATTTTCGCTTTATCTACGAACTGCATATCAATCCCTCTTGTTTTCCGAATAATACTTGCATAATCCCTTCAGCGTGCAGTTTGCGCACTTCGGCCTTTGGCTCGAACACACGCGCCTGCCGTGGAAGATGAGCCAGTGATGCGCGATGGACCACTTGTCCTCCGGGATGTTCTCCATGAGCTGCTGCTCTGTTTTTTCCACTGTGGAAGCGCTTGCGAGGCCGATGCGGTTGCTGACGCGGAACACGTGCGTATCGACCGCGATCGCAGGAGTGCCGAAGGCGTTTGAGAGCACGACGTTCGCCGTCTTCCTGCCCACGCCCGCAAGGGACTGGAGCTCCTCCCTGCCGCTCGGGACCTCGCCGCCGAAGCGATCCACAATATCGCGGCAGGCGGAGAGGATGTGCTTAGCCTTGGTATTGAAGAACCCGCAGGGGCGGATGTAGCCGATCAGTTCGTCCTCTGTCATCGCGGCGACGCTCGCGGCGTTCGGATGGTCGCGGAACAGCGCGGGCGTGACCCTGTTGACCTGCTTGTCCGTGCACTGCGCGGAGAGCATCGTGGCGATCAGCAGTTCGAAGGGATTTGAAAAATCCAGCTCCGGCTTTGCGTCCGGGTGCGCTTTGGCGAGCGCCGCCAGCACCGCCTCCGTCCAGTTTCGATCCGTCATAACCGCCTCCTTGTCCTTCGCCCGTGTGAACGGCGAAAACACTGTAACTGAGTTATAATAGCATATTTACGGAAATTTGTCCATCACCCGCCCATCATTTTCATGAGCTGAGCGAGGTTCGGGCCTCCCCCGCCGTTTTTCATGCCCTGCAGCATCGGGACGAGCTGCATCAGCTGCATCAGCTGCATCGGATCGATGCCGGCGTTCCGCCTCCCTCCCTGCATCTGCTGCATCATGCGCATAAACGAGGGGTCAAAGCCCATACCGCCCTGAGGGAAGCCGCCGGGATGCGGTGAAGCCGCAAAACCGCCCTGATAGGGGGCGTTCTGCTGAAACGCGGCCGTTGAGCGTTGATCCTGTTCCCGGCTGCCGCGCCGCGCCTTGATCTCGTCATAGTCCATGCCGAAGCCCTCCGCGACGCTCCTCAGCTCGTTCGGCGCGGAAAAAGGCGCCATCGCGGAGAGGAAATCGCGCAGGCCGGAAACGCCCTGCTCATCGCGGATGCGCCTTGCCATGGAAAGAAGAGGCGACGGGCTGCCGCCGCGCTCAGCCTCCGCCGCCGCAGTGCCGTTCTGCCTTGAGGGGACGCGCTGCATCTGAGCGCGCCGGTCCATCCCGCCCTGGCTGCCGTTTCGCATCGAAGCCATAGTTATCCCTGCCTCCCGTTTTTGTTTCATATTATTCACGGCAGGCGCAGTAAGTGCATATCCTGTTACAAAAGGCAAAAGGAGCAGATCATGGCAAGAAACCTCAGGGATATGAAAAAAAGCGGCGCGAGACCCGGGCCGCAGAATAACGAAACACCGGCCGCGCAGCCCACCGTGGAGCAGCGCGCAGGCGTCAACGAATTGGTGAACGAATACGGAGGAAAGAGCGAAGAGGAGCTGATGGGCGAGCTGTTTCGCGTGACCGGCGAGCAGAAGAAGAACGGCAGCTTCGACCCCGCGGCCATGCGGCGCACGGCGGAGAGCATCATGCCGATGCTCACGCCGGAGCAGAGGAACAAGCTGATGAGTATCATATGGGCGCTGAGTGAGTGAGATCGGCTTGCGCCGATGAGATCTTCGCCGTTGGTGAAGGTAATAACACCTCATCCGAGCCCTGCGGACCACCGTGCGGCCTGCCGGCTCGCGTCCCCTCAAGGGGGAAGGCCCGGAGCTTGTCGTGTCCGCTGCTTGGGTGCCGTAGGGGCGGATATCATCCGCCCGCGGGAAAACGGCGCCGCGGTGGGAAAAGAGGTATGACGGCAAGAATGATCCTCCGCCGCATACCGTGCCGGAAATAAAACGGGCTGCAGCGCAAGCTGACGATCGGCTGAGCTGCCGTTCCTACGGGTAATCTGTTCGGCGGGCGGCAGGTTGCCGCCCCTGCGAAATAAAAAGATTTAGGAGTATTTTTCTTTTGGAAAACCGGGTTTATAACACCTCATCCGAGCCCTCGGAGAGGCGACCTGAAACAGCCGGCGGCTTCCGTGTCGGCTGCTTGCAGGCCTGAGCCGTTAGATCGTGTATGAGAGCCGTGGGCGTATGATCAGAGCACCGCGTCGAGTATCGCGTTCGCAAGCTCGGCGTTTGGTATGAACATTGCGCGGATATAGGGAAAGCGCTCGTTGATGAAGCAGTACTGCTTCCCGTCCCGGGTGAAAAACGCGTTCTTTGGATATCCCTTCGTCGATTTGAGTTCGCAAAGAGTCATCCGGACAGCAGCGCCGGTATCGGTGCGCTTGAACTCGAGCGTTTCGAGCCTTTCGATATCGCCCTCCTTGACGAACTCGGGCGCCTTGTCGAGGCCCGTGAGAGCACCGTTGCCCGTGAACGCGAAGGGCACGTCCCTCTTTCCGCTCCCGGCAGTGACGGTGACGCTGTCCGAGCACATCACGTTGTCGTAGATCGCGAGGTTCTTTTCGGTACGGGTGTTCCAAAGCATCCAGCAGAGGAATACGGACACCGCCGCGAAGCAGATGATCGGCAGTACGGATTTGCGTTTTTCCTTGGTGACGATCAGTATCACGATGAAGATGAGCGCAAGTACGCCCGCTGCGATAAATGCGTCGTAAAAATGCATAAGTACGTTCCTTTCCTGTGTTATCGTTCCGGTATGGTGATAAGCGGTATATCCGTCATTCTGACGCTTTGTCCAGCTTGCCGCTGGCGAGCGCGTGCTCTATCCAGATGCGCATGCCGCGGATGCTGCGGTCGAGCGCGGAGAGCTTTATCAGGATCTGGTCGAACTGCTTCCGCTCGAAGCTGTTCACGCGGCCGTCGACGGAGATGTCGATGAGCCTGTACTGCTCCTCCTCGAGCGCGTGCAGCGCCGAAAGCAGCTCCACCGTGAGCTGCGGCAGCTCCTTGAGCCCGACCGCGGGGACGTACTTCATCCCGATCGGGCACTCGTGCGTGCAGTAGTAGTTGGAGAGCGTGGGCGCGCGATAACCCTGCTCCATCGCGAGCACCTCGTCCGGATGGGGCACGCTTTTATCGTTTTCGATGCGCTCTATGCGGTCCGAGGAGATGAAGGTCAGCTCCTCCGCCGCCTCGCGTGTAAGCCCCGCCGCCTCGCGGCTCTGTTGATAGATGTTCTTGTTTTCTTTGGTCGAACGCTTGCCCATGGTAGGCCCTCCGATCATCATTCTACCGAAATTATATACCGCGCGCGCGTGTTTGGCAAGAGCACACGATGCGAAAACGCCCGCCTTATTTCGCACCCGATGCGGAAATAGGGCGGTTTTCGGCGGAGCGAACGCTCTTCAAACGGCGCCGCGGCGGTTGTATGATGAAAGCACGAACAGAAAAGGCCGCGGCCGCCGGGCCGCCGAAAGGAGAACAGATATGCCTTTTATTCAGGAACACGCAGCCCTTACCATCGGGCTCATCATTGCCGCAGCAGCGGCTGTCGCCGTGATCATCGTCAGCGGGTACGTCAAGGCGCCGCCGGACAAGGCGTACATCATCTCAGGCATCAAGAAGACCCCGAAGATCCTGATCGGCCGCGCGGGCATCAAGCTGCCGTTCTTTGAGAGGAAGGACGCGCTGGTGCTCAAGCAGATCAGCATAGATATCAAGACCAACGGCTATGTGCCGACGCTCGACTTCATCGGCGTGGACATCGACGCGGTCGCTAAGGTCCGCCTCAAGACCGACCCGGACGGCATCAAGATCGCGATGAAGAACTTCCTCAATATGTCCGAGGACGCGATCGCGCAAGCGCTGACCGACTCGCTGCAGGGCAACATGCGCGAGATCATCGGCACCGTCAAGCTCAAGGAGCTGAACACGGACCGCAAGAAGTTCGGCGACGAGGTGCAGGAAAAGGCGCAGACGGACATGAACGCGCTTGGCGTTGAGATCATCTCCTGCAATATCCAGAAGATCGAGGACGAAAAGGGCCTGATCGTTGCCCTCGGTCAGGACAACATGAGCCAGATCCAGAAGGACGCGTCGATCGCCAAGGCGCAGGCGGAGCGCGACGTGGCCATCGCGGAAGCCGAGGCAAAGCGCATGGCGAACGAGGCGCAGGTCGCCGCCGCAACGGAGATCGCTTCGCGCAAGAACGAGCTGCGCATCCGCGAGGCCGAATTGAAACGTGCTTCGGACGTGAAGCAGGCGGAGGCCGACGCGGCGTACGAGATCCAGCAGCAGGAGCAGCGCAAGAGCATCGAGGTCGCCACGGCGAACGCGAACATCGCTCGCCAGGAGCGCGAGATCGAGCTCAAGCGCAAGGACGTCGAGGTCACGGAGCAGACGCTCGAAGCCGAGATCAAAAAGAAGGCGGAGGCCGACAGGTTCGCCCGCCAACAGAAGGCCGAGGCGGAGCTGTTCGAGCGCCAGCGCAAGGCCGAGGCGGAGAGATTCGAGCGCGAGAAAGCCGCTGAAGCACGGCGCGTGCAGGCCGAAGCCGACCTCTTCGCGAAGATGCAGGAGGCGGAGGGCATCCGGGCCGTCGGCGAGGCTGAAGCGAAGGCCATCGAGGCCCGCGGCGTCGCCGAGGCGGAAGCGCTTGAAAAGAAGGCCGAAGCCATGAAGAAATACGGCCAGGCAGCGATGATGGAGATGATCGTGAAAGCGCTGCCCGAGATGGCGGCGTCGATAGCAAAGCCCCTCGAATCCATCGACAAGGTGACCATCATCGACGGCGGCAGCGGCGGGAGCGGCGTGGACACCATGGGCGGCTACGTGCCGAGCGTGCTTGCCCGCACCATCGAAACGATGAAGGAAGTGACCGGGCTGGACCTCGTGGACGTGATGAAGGCCGGCACCTACGACGCGAAAGTGACCCGCAATCTGACCGTGCAGGGCGACCCGCAAGGCGCGGTAAAAACCGTGCTTGACGACCAATAAACAAGCTCCGCATCCGCTCTGTATCAATGCATGAAAAGGGCCGCATCCCCGGTGTTAGGGATGCGGTCCGTTTTTTGCGTATAATAATGCGGATATCATCCGCCCGCGGGAAAACGGCGCCGCGGTGGGAAAAGAGGCATGACGGCAAGAATGATCCTCCGCCGCATACCGTGCCGGAATTAAAACGGGCTGCAGCGCAAGCTGACGATCGGCTGAGCTGCCGTTCCTACGGGTAATCTGTGCGGCGGGCGGCAGGTTGCCGCCCCTACGAAATAAAAAGATTTAGGAGTGTTTTTCTTTTGGAAAATCGGGTTTATAACACCTCATCCGAGCCCTAGGCCACCGTGCGGCATGCCGGATCGCATCCCCTCAAGGGGAAGGCCGGAATGGATCGCGTTCCCTCAAGGGGAAGGCCGGAAACACGCCGCGCTCCCGGTGTTGGGAGCGCGGTCCTGTTTTGTTTTTCAATCCCACCAGCCCTGCGGCCTTGAGTCGCTTGCTTTCCTCGGGTCATAGATCCTGAAGAGCCAGCTGCCGTCTGCGTCGCGGGTGCCGGCGTACGCGCCGAGCCGGACGAACTCGATCCCAGGCAGCTCGATCCTTTTGTAGCGGGATTTTAGGAAACCGATCTCCGCGTCCTTCGGGAGCTCCGGGAGCTCGCGCAGTTCTCCGTCGAACACCCGCCCGTCCGCATCGGTGAGGTAATCCGCGGCGGAAAGCACCGCGAACCAGATCTCGTCGTCAGGAAAGAACTGGCTGTTGCCGGTCGGCTTAACGTTCTCCATCACGAGTTCTCCGTCGAGCGTATAGATGCTCGTGATGCTGTTCCACGTTTTTTCGTACGGGTCCTCGCCCTCGCCGGGCACGCAGCCGATGACGTATCTGCCGCCGAAAACGCCCCTGATATCGCCGAAGGGAGCCGTGTCTATCTCGCGGATGAAGTTGAAATCCTCATCGTAGAGCTTCGCGGGGCGCTTCACTGCGAAGCATGCCTCGCCGTAATCGGTGTGCTCATAGCCGCGGTCGATGAGAACATATTTGCCGTCTATATGAAGGATGCCGCCGAGGTTACCGATGGGCATCTCCCCTTTTTCGAACGTGAACACGTTTTCGCGTTCCGCATCCGCGACCTCCGTGAGATACATCCCGTCGCTGAAATCATCCATATACTCCACCGCAAACAGCATATCGCCGAGCAGCTCGTAATGCTTGCCCGGCTGCATCACGGAAAGATCGAAATCGTAGGGCAGGCCGAACTCCGTATAGAAGCCCGCTTCGGTATAGTACGACGGGTCGTCCGCATAGTCGGCGCGGAAGGAGCAGACGAGCTCGCCCGCCGCGTCGTAGACGTAGTGCAGGTCGCTCTCGCCGTCGATGACGAGGTATTTCGCAGGCTCCGTGAAAATGGGGCCGTCCGTCAGCACGCCCGTCGGCCCCGGCGTCGGGAACACCGGGCGCGGGGTAGGCTCCGCTGTCGGCTCCGCGGTGAAGGCCGGCGTCGGTTCCGGCGTGGGCTCCGCGGTCGGTCCCGCTGTCGGCTCGGCGATGACGGCCGAAGTCGGCTCGGGCGTGGGCTCCGCGGGCGGGTTGGGGCCCGTGCAGGCGGCGGCCATAACGCACGCGAGCGCCAATACTATCGCAAGAATCCTTTTCATGGGAGTTCCTTTCGGATCATTTTCCGCTTAGATCGAGCCCTCTCATATAGGGAACGTAGCCGCAGTCCGCAACGAAGTACTGGCCCTCTTCGGTCTCGAGCCAGTCGGCGATGTTCTTCACGATCGGCTTTACGTTCGTTCGGGGCAGGATCGCGTAGAAGGGGTTGATGTAGGGGTAGTCGCCCGCGTTGATGCTCTCGTAGCTTGGCATCGTGCCCTCGACCGCGATGAACTTGAGATCCGGCAGGTTATACATGTTCTGCGCGTAATAATAGACCGAGTAGCCGATCGCGTTCGCGCTCGCGTCGTAGGCGGCGATATCCCGAATGACGTCCGACATGGTGTTTGAAACGACGATGATATCCGGGTCCGCCATCGGGACCTCCTTCATAACGAGGTCGAGCATCAGGGTCTGGCTGCCGCTGAGCTCCGGCCTCTGGAACGCCTTTATGGGCTGATCGAGGCCGCCGACCTCGCTCCAGTTCGTGATCTCGCCGGAGAAGATGCCGCGGATCTGCGCCTCGGTGAGGGTCTCCACGGGGTTGTTGCGGTTGGTGATGAAAACGAGCGCGTCGAGGCCGATCGGGCGCATGTCGAATTTGGTCTCGGGGCGGTGCTTTTCCTTGGTAGGCTTGCTGGCCTCGTAAACGAGCAGCAGGTCCGCCCTGCCCTCGGCAAGGGCGTCGTACGCGTAGTCGGTGGTGCTGAAATCGATCGTTTCGTTCGCCTCGTCCTCGGTGCAGCCGGTCACGACCTGCGCGAGAGCGAGCGCCATGGGGATGTTCGCCGTGGAGCCGTCGACCTTCGGATACTCTTCGAGAGAGCAGGAGGGCCGCTCGGCGGGAGCGGGCGTTTCGGGAGCCTCGGTGGGCGCGGCTGTCGGTCCGGCGGTCGCAATGGGCTCCTCAGTCGGTTCGGGCGTCGCGTCCGGGGTCACGCCGTGCACGCAGGCCGCCAGGCCGCAGGCCATCAGCGCGGCAAGAAGCAGAGCAATGAACTTTTTCACGTGTCTTACCTCCTGATATGTTGGTTTGAGTTTATTTTCCTTCCACGCCGACGACGATATCGTCCATCAGCACCATGACGAGGAGCTGGCCGCGGCCGGCGCGGGCGTCGATGCGGATCTCCTCGGTGTTGAACGGGGTCCGCGTGCCGCTCTTCTGCACGGCGGCGAGGTCGCGCGGGACGGTGACGTGCATCGCGGCGGCGATGCGTGTGCCGTTCGAGCCGTTTTTCTTGAAGCCGAAGCACTGCACGCCCTTGCCGTTGCGGCCCTGGATCTCATGGTCGAAAACGAAGCTGCGCTTGGCGTAGCCGCGGTCGGTGACGGTCAGCAGCTCGCCCTCGTCCGTGATGTGGCCGGCATACAGCACCCTGTCGTTCGGCTCCAGCTTGATGCCCTTGACGCCGGCGCTGACGCGGCCGGTGACGGGGACGCTGGACGCCTCGAATCGTATGCTCATGCCGCCCTCGGTCACGAGGATGATGCTGTCATCCTCCGCGGGCTCGGGTATGTATTCGACGGAGAGCAGCGCGTCGCCCTCCTTGAGCGCGGCGGCGGCGATGCGCCTTGTGCGCGTGTTGTATTCCTTCGCTTCGGTGCATTTGACCAGACCGCTCGCGGTGTAGAAGAACAGCATGCCCCCCGTGAACGCGTCCTCAAAGCAGGCGAGGATCTTTTCGCCCTGCTCCACCTCCACGATCGCGGAGAGGTTGGTCGGCTTCTGCGTGGGCTTGGTGGTCTCGGGGATATCGCTGACGGGCAGGGTTATAAGCCCGCCGTGGCTCGTGAACAGCCTTAGGCTGCGGTCGGTCTGCGTGGCGTAGACGGCGATGGGCTTGTCCTGCTCCATGAGCTCCTGCGTGAGGAGCTTCGGCGCGAGCCTTCTCAGGCGGTTGTCGGGCAGGAGCAGCACCGTGGCGGGTTCGGATATCGCTTCCGGAGTATCGAGCTCGATCTCCTCGCCGTCGCTCTCGATAAGCTGGGTCCTGCGCGGGGAGTCGAACATTTTGCGGATCTCGGTCAGCTCGTCGATGATCAGCGCGTGAAGCTTTTTCTTGCTGCCGAGGATCGCGCAGAGGCGCTCGATCTGGCGCTTTACGTCCTTGCATTCGCGCTCGATCTCGAGCTGTTCGAGGTTGGTCAGGCGCTGCAGCCTCAGGTCGAGGATGGCTTCCGCCTGGATCGCGGTCAGCTCGAACCTCGTCATCAGGGCCTGCTTCGCTTCCTTCGGGGATTTGGAGGCGCGGATCAGCGCGATGACCTCGTCGATATTGAGAAGAGCGATCATGAGGCCGTCGAGGATATGCGCGCGGCGCTCCGCCTGCTCGAGCTCGTTCTTCGAGCGCCTGGTGACGACGTCCTCCTGGTGGCGGATGTAGTAATCGATGAGCTCGGGGAGACTCAGAAGCTTCGGCTTGCCGTCCGCGATCGCGACCATGATGACGCTGACGGTCTTCTGCAGGTCGGAATACTTGAAGAGGGCGTTCAGCACCTTGTTGGGATCACAGTCCTTCCTGACCTCTATGACGGCGCGGACGCCCATGCGGTCGGACTCGTCGCGGATGTCGCTGATCGCGGCGAAGGCGGATCTGCTCTTCTGCTGCACGAGCGCTAAGACCTTTTCGAGCGCGGCGGCCTTGTTCACCTGGTACGGGAACTCGGTGATGACGATGTTCGTTTTGCCGTTTTTGAGCGGCTCGAAATGCGTTTTTGCCCTGTTGATCAGCTTGCCCCTGCCTGTTTCGTAGGCGGTGCGGATCTCCGGAGAATCCAGAAGGTAGCCGCCCGTCGGGAAATCCGGGCAGGGCATGATCGAAAGCAGTTTATCAAGGCTGATATCCGGGTCCTTTATCCTCGCGATGACCGCGTCGATCGCCTCGGCCGGGTTGTGCGGGGGGATGCTCGTCGTGAGGCCGACGGCGATGCCGTTCGAGCCGTTGATGAGCAGGTTGGGGAAGCGGCTCGGGAGGATGTCCGGCTCCTTCAGCGTGTCGTCGAAATTGAGGCTGAACTTGACGGTGTCCTTATCTATATCGCGCAGCATCTGCATCGCGGCGGCGGTCATCCTCGCCTCCGTATAGCGCATCGCGGCGGCGGAGTCGCCGTCCATGCTGCCGAAATTGCCGTGACCGTCCACCATCGGGACCCGCATATTGAAATCCTGCGCCATGCGGACCATCGCGTCGTAGACCGAGCTGTCGCCGTGGGGATGATACTTGCCAAGGCAGTCGCCGACGATACGGGCGGACTTGCGGTGCGGCTTGTCCGGGCCGAGGCCGAGCTCCATCATCGTGTAGAGGATGCGGCGCTGAACGGGCTTGAGTCCGTCCTCGACGCGGGGCAGAGCGCGCTCCAGAATGACGTGCTCCGCGTAGGGCATCATGGACTGGTGCATGACGTCGTCCATGCTTTTGAGGATGATGGGGATCTTCGGTTCGGCCGGTGTGTTTTTGTTGGTTGTTTTTTTTGCCATGGTTTATTTTGTGTTTTTAAGCGTTTCTATCATCTTTGCGGGATCCGGGCTTGAGTAAACGGCGTTGCCGGCCACGAGCACGGTCGCGCCGTAACCGGCGCAGAGCTTCGCGGTCTCGGCGTTCACGCCGCCGTCGACCTCGATCTCGACGTCCCGAAGGCCCCGCTCGTCCAGCATTTTCCTGATGACCTTTATCTTTTCCGCGGCTTCCCTGATGAACTTCTGCCCGCCGAAGCCGGGGTTGACGGTCATAACGAGCACGAGGTCGCAGCTTTCGAGAAGGTATTCGATCGCAGAGGGCGGGGTCTGCGGATTGAGCGCGACGCCCGCCTTCATGCCGAGCGAGCGGATGAGCTGCAGCGTACGGTGGGCGTGCCTGTCCGCCTCGATATGGATCGTGACGATATCCGCGCCGGCGTTTTTGAAATCCTGCACCCATTTGGCGGGTTCATTCACCATAAGGTGCGCGTCGAAAACGAGGTCGGTGTGCTTGCGCAGAGCTTTGGTCATCGGCGCGCCGAAGGTGATGTTCGGAACGAAAGCGCCGTCCATGACGTCGAGATGGACCCAGTCCGCCCCCCAGGGGCGAAGCAGGTCGACCGCCTGCCCGAGCGCGGCGTAATCGGCGGAGAGGATCGAAGGAGCGATCTTAATCATATTTATGCCTCCTGTGTTCGGCCGCTTCGTTCACGAGCCGAACGTATCTTTCGTAGCGTTCCCTGTGTATTCCTTTGGTTTTTCCGGTATTCTTATCGATGATGAGCTCTTTTTTCACGCGGCAGCCCGGTTCGGTGATGTGCAGGCAGCCCGAGAAGCGGCAGTTCTCCTCCTCGCCGCGAAGCTCCGGGTACAGGAGCCTTATCTCCTCAGGCTCGAGCTCGAGCGCGTCGAGCAGCGAAAAGCCCGGCGTATCGAGCACCGCGCCGCCCGACGGCAGCGGGATCAGCTCCGTGTGCCGCGTCGTGTGGCGGCCGCGCTCCGTCTTTTCGGACAGGCTGCCGACCTTGAGCCCCGCGCCGGGGAGCAGGGCGTTGAGCAGCGAGCTTTTCCCCACCGCGGACTGCCCCGCGAGGCAGATGACGCCGCTTGCAAGATAGGGACGGACTTCATCGAGCCCCTCCCCCGTCGCGGCGGAAACGCGGTGGATGCGGTACCCCGCCGGGACGTACTGCCGCGCTATGGAATCGACGGCGGTTTCCTCCGCCTCGTCGCATTTGTTTATTATCAGGATCGGCTCTATCCCGTACTTTTCGGCGAGGATCAAAAGCTTGTCCACGAGCAGGAGATCCGGCAGCGGCTTTGACGCCGCGATCACGATGAAGAGCCGGTCGATATTGGCGCAGGCGGGGCGGATGAGCTCGTTTTTCCGCGGGAGGATGCTCATCAGGTACCCGGTTTTTGCTTTGCCGTCCGGCGTTTGCTGCTCCGCGTACTCGGTGCGGTCGCCCACGGCGGGCGTTATGGCCTGCTTTCGGAAAAGGCCCCTCGCCTTGCAGACGCAGGTGCCGCCGTCCTCCGAAAGGACGGTATAGAAGCCGCCCACGCCCTTGATTATTATCCCTTTTTTAATGCTTTCGCTCAAATCTTTATCCCGGTCAATTTGTGAATACGGCGGTGAGGCGCAGTATCTCCGCGCCGTCCGACAGCACCGCGAGCGTGTATTCGCCCTCCTGCAGGTAGCCGGCGACGAAGCTGATGGGTATCGTCCCCTCCGTAGGCGGCAGAGTGTTCTCATACAGCGTGAACTCGCCGTATTCGCCGAGGAGCACGACCTCCACTGTCCTGTCGTCATCCTCCGCGGGCAGCTCGAAGCTGATCTCCGCGGTCGCTTCCCTCGCAAGGTCGGGGTTGAGATAGATCTCCACCCTGGTGGACGCGGGCAGGAACGGCAGCCCCGCGCTCGGGTACTGGTCCTCAACGAGCCTGCCGGACGCGTCTGACGAGCCCTTGTAGCCGAGGCCGAAGCTGAAGCGGCGGTTCACCGCGCCGTAAACGTCCAGGATCTGGTTCACGCCGCCGAGCGTGGCGACGGTCGTAAGATCCGGCATGGGAACGAGCGTGACGCCCCTCCAGCCGGAGATGATGACGCTGACGGTCTCCTCGCCCGGAACGATCTCCGTCCCCTCCGGGATGGACTGCCAGATGATGGTGCCCTCCGCTGCGTCGCTCGATTCGTAGCTTATGGAGTCGATGCCGATGCTGACCGCCGCAAGCTTTTCCGCGGCCTCCTCGAGGGTCATGCCCACGAGATCGGTCATGTTCACGGACGGCGCTCCGCTTGAGAGCCATACGTCCACAGTGGCGCCCTTTTCGTACGCCGTGCCGGACTCGGGCGACTGCCTGCAGACGTTGCCGCTCGGGTAGTCCGGGTCGGATATCGTCCCCGCGACGCGGATCTCGAACTCACGGTTTTTGAGGAGCGTGGTCGCTTCTTCAAGCGTGCGGTCGAGCAGGTCGGGCACCTTTGAAAGGTTTTCCTTGTTGCCGTTTCCGAACACCGCGAGGCCGGCGATCATGCCGATCACCAGCGCGACGATCAGCGCGGCGGGCAGGATGAAATGCCAGAGCCTGGCGCGGGAAACGGGTCCCTCGGGCTCCTCTTCATCCGAGGCATGCCGCGTGACGACGTCCGGGTCGAGGAAGGCGAAGCGGTTCTCCGGCTCTCTCAGGGCGCGGATCAGATCGCTCTTCATGGCCTCCGCCGAAGGATAGCGGTTCGCCGGGTCCTTCGCGGTCGCCTTCACGATCACGTCGCTGAGGGCCGGGGAGATGGACGCGTCCTCCTCCATGGGCGGGACGAGGCGTTCGTTGACCTGCTTATAGGCGATCTGCACCGGCGTTTCGCCGTCGAAGGGCGGGTGGCCGAGCAGCATTTCATACAGCATGACGCCGACGGAGTACAGGTCGCTCTGCGGGCTGACGGGCTCGCCGCTGACCTGCTCCGGCGAGATATAATGCACGGAGCCGACCACGTTTTTGCCGTTGAAGGTGATCGTGTTCGAGGCGGTATCCTTCGCGATGCCGAAATCCGTGAGCTTGATCGTTTTGTCGGTGGAGATGAGCACGTTCTGCGGCTTCACGTCCCTGTGGACGTAGCCGCCGCCGTGCGCTGCCTCGAGCGCGTTCAGCACGCGGCAGGCGATGTGCACCGCCGCCCTCGGGCTGAGCCGCCCGTGCTCGCCGAGATATTCCTTGAGGGTCATGCCCTCCACGTATTCGAGGATGATATAGTTCCGTCCGTCGTATTCGCCGAAGCCGTAGGCGCGGACGATGTTCGGGCAGTCCAGCGAAAGCACGGCCTTCGCCTCGCGTTCGAAGCGGCGGGTGTACTGCGGATCCGAGCAGTATTCGCGCTTGATCATCTTGACGGCGACTTGGCGGTCCTCCACGCTGTCCCTCGCAAGATAGACCTCGGCCATGCCGCCGATGCCGAGCTCGCTTTCGATCGTGTATCGGTTTTCAAGCACGGTACCTGTCAAAGCAGCTCACCTCCCCTGTTTTCGACAAGGACGACGGTGACGTTGTCGCTCGAACCGTTTGCAAGAGCGGCCTCGGTCAGCTTATCGCAGGCGTCGAGCAGGTCCTCCCGGTTTTTGAGGATGTTCTCCATCTCCGTCCTCGAAAGGCTGCCGTGGAGACCGTCCGAGCAGAGCATGAGCACGTCTCCGCGCTGCCAGGTGCTTTGAGCGGTGTCCGCCTTCACAAACTGCGCGGTGCCGACGGCACGGGTGAGGATATTCCTCTGTGGGTGCGTGTCCGCCTGCTTTCTCGTGATAACGCCGGACTGCACGAGCTCCTCAACGAAGCTGTGGTCGCGGGAGAGCTGCCTCAGGTGCTCGCCGTCGAAGAGGTAGAGCCGGCTGTCGCCCACGTTGGCATACACGATGCGCGATGGCTCGACGTAGGCCATGATGACCGTGGTGCCCATGCCGCTGCAGTCCCCGTCGCTCGAAGCCACGTCGAAAATGCGGTGATTCGCATAGCTTATCGCGTGCTGGAGCAGGATCTGCTTGCGGGGTTCATCGGTCCTTTCAACGTATTCGCGGATCGAGTCAACGGCAATAAGGCTGGCGACGTTGCCGGCCTTGTGCCCTCCCATTCCGTCCGCGACGACCACGACGGGCTTCTCGCCCGCCTCCGGCACGGAGAAATAATCCTGATTCGTTTGTCTTTGACCGATCTCGGTCCTGTATGCGTAGATCATGGTGTGTCCTTATTATTTAGACGTCGTAGGGGCGGCAATCTGCCGCCCGCTTTGTTTCGGGCACGGAAAGCGAGGAAGGAACGCCGTTTTCCGCCGGTTTTTCCCTTTCAGGATAATTGTTTTCAGGCGGGCGGCAGGTTGCCGCCCCTACTGATTTTAGCTGTTCTCCTCCGCGTGCTTGTTGCGGAGCTGGCCGCAGGCGCCGTCTATATCGGTGCCGAGCTCGCGGCGGACGGTGGCGGAGATATGCCGCTTTTCGAGCCAGCCGGCGAAGGTGTGCGCGTACGCTCTCGTGACGCCGAGAAGGTCGCGCTCCTTGACGGAGTTCAGCGGGATGAGGTTCACGTGGCAGTTGATGCCGCGAAGCCTCTCTGCAAGCTCGGCCGCGCATTCCTCGTAGGCGTTCACGCCGTCCACGAGCGCGTACTCGAAGATGACGCGCCTGCCCGTCACGTCCGCATAATGCTTCGCGGCGGGGATCAGCTCCTCCATGCGAAAGCTCTTGTTGACGGGCATGAGCCTGTCCCGAACGTCGTTATTCGGCGCGTGGAGAGAGATGCAGAGGGTCACGTGCGGCGCGTCCTCGATCAGCTGATAGATCTTCGGAACGAGGCCGCAGGTGGAGAGGGAGATATTGCGCGGGCTTATCGCAAGGCCGTCCGCCGCCGTCGCCCTTCGGAGGAAGCGAACGGTGTTTTCGTAGTTGTCGAGCGGCTCGCCGCAGCCCATCATGACGATATTGGTGACGGTGCGTTTTTTGCCGTCGTCCGCAGGAAAAGCGCGTTCAACGGCGGTGACCTCGGAGAGCATCTCGCCCGCGGTGAGGTCCCTGACGCGGCCGTTCAGCGTGGAGGCGCAGAACGCGCAGCCCATCCTGCAGCCCGCCTGCGTGGAGATGCAGAGCGTGTTGCCGTAGCTGTAGCGCATCAGCACGCCCTCGACGATGTTGCCGTCCTCAAGCTCATAGAGCATTTTGGCGGTATCGTCCTTTTGGGAATGCCGGACGTCTATTATCTCCGCGCCGCCAAAGGGCAGCTCGGAAAGCTTTTCCCTGAGGGCTTTGGGCAGATTGCTCATGTCCAGAGGGCGAACGCCCCGCGCGAGCCATTCCATGACCTGCTTTGCGCGGAACGCGGGCTGGCCGTGCTTTGCAAGCAGTTCGGTGAGTTCTTCTTTGGTTATTGATGCAAGGTCGATCATACCCTGTTTTTTCCTTTAATAAATCTTGCGATGAAAAAGCCGTCGGCGCCGTCGGTGTTCGGGAACAGCTGAAGGAACGGGCGGCAGTCCGGCGCGGCGGGATCCCTCCCCGGGACGAGGAAGGAGCAGTCCTCCGCGGTGAAATCCGGGCGCTTTGCGAGGAAAGCGCGGGCGTTTTCGAGGTTTTCGCGCCGGGAGACCGTGCAGGTGGAATAGACGAGGCAGCCGCCCTCCTTCACGCGGTCTGCGGCGTTCAGAAGGATGCGCAGCTGAAGCTCCGCGAGCGCCGCGATATCCTCCCCGCTGCGGTTCAGCATGGCGTCCGGCTTGGAGCCGCCGCCGAGGCCGGAGCAGGGCGCGTCGCAAAGCACGGCGTCGAAGCTCCCGCCGCCGAAGTCGCTTTCGGCAGCGTCACAGGTGACGACCTCCGCGCCCGTCACGCCGAGGCGGGCGAAGGTCTTTTTGATAAGCTCCGCGCGGTGGGGGTACAGTTCCGCCGAAACGATCCTGCCCTCGCCCCGCATGAGGCTCCAAAGATACGCGCTTTTGCCGCCGGGCGCGGCGCACGCGTCGAGCACGGTCATGCCCGGCCGCACCTTGCACGCGCGGCAGGCGAGCATCGCGCTCTCGCTCTGGACGGTCATTTTGCCGGTTTTGAAGAGGTCGAGGCCGGTCACGTCCGCCGTCCCGCGCAGGATGAGCGCGTTTTCATCGTATTTGCCGCGTTCAAAGGCGACGCCGAGTTTTTCAAGTTCCGCCGCCAGCTCCTGCGCCGTGAACGGATACTGCGCACGGACGGTCAGCCTGTGGAGCCTTGAAGAGAGCAGGCTTTCGGTGAACGCCTCGCCGTAGTCCTCAAGGTATTCCCGGATCATAAAGCGCGGCATGCCGTACAGTACGGAGAGCCTCTCCGCGGGCTCATCGGGGAGCGCGGGCAGGCTTCCCGCCGCGCGGTCCCTCGCGACGCTCCTGAGAACGCCGTTCACGAACCCCGCGAGGCTCGCCTTGCCGATGGACTTTGCAAGCTCCGCGCCGTCCGAGCAGGCGGCGTGGTCCGGCACGTCCATAAAGAGGAGGCGCGTTATCGAAAGGCGAAGGACGTTGCGGATGCTTCCGTGCACCCGGCCCTTCGCGTATTTGCCGATCAGAAAATCCGCATAGCGCATCCGCTCCAGCGTTTCGTAAACGAGCGCGGTCACGCTGCGGGCGGCCGCCGCGTCCGCCCCGGCGAGACGCTTTTTGAGGGCGAGGTTCGCGTAGGCGCCGCCGGTCACGATATCGGTCAGTATGTCATAGGCGAGCCGGATCATACGCCTTCCGGCCGCTCGAACACGCAGCCGAGCAGTTTTTTGCCGTTGAGCGCCGCCTTCGCCGCCATGGGCTTCCCGCCGGGGAACTGCAGCTCGACGATCTCGATAAAGCCGTCCCCCGTTTTGACCGCGAGGCCCTGCTTCGGGCTTGCGGCGACGCATTCGCCCGGGACCGCTGCCGTGAACGCCGAAAGATCTGCCTTGGGAAAATCAGAAGGCTCCCGGATGGGCTTCGTTTTGAGGATGCGGACGTTTTGCCCGGCGAGCACGGCGAACGCGCACGGGGCGGGCGCGAGCCCGCGGACGAGGTCGTGGATGCGCTGAGTCGGCAGGGCGAAATCAATCATCGCGTCCTGCTTTTTGATCGGGCGGCAATAGGTGGCGAGCGTTCCGTCCTGCGCGGTGCGTGTGAGCGTTCCCGCCTCAAGCGCGTCGACGGTCTCCAAAAGGAGCTCCGCGCCGAGCTCCGCAAGGCGGGCGTAAAGCTCGCCGTAGGTCTCGTTTTCGCCGATCTCCGTTTCTTTTTTCAGCAGGATATCGCCCTCGTCCATGCCGAGGCTCGTCAGCATCGTGGTCACGCCGGTGACCTTTTCGCCTTTGATGATTGCCGTCTGGATCGGGGACGCGCCGCGGTACGCGGGCAGAAGGCTGCCGTGGACGTTGACGCAGCCGTACTTCGGGATCGAGAGGTTCTCTTCCGAAAGGAGCTGGCCGAACGCCGCGGTGACCATGAGGTCCGGCGCAAAGGCGCGCAGGGCGTTGACGCCTTCCTCTCGGCGGATGCGCTCGAACTGGTGCACGGGAAGTCCCGCCTCGAGCGCGGCGAGCTTGACCTCAGGCGCCGCGAGCGCGTGGCCGCGGTCCTTCGGGCGGTCGGGCTGGGTGAAGACCTCGATCTCGTACCCCCGGGCGATCAGCATTTTGAGCGAAGGCACCGCAAATCCGGGCGTGCCGAGGAACGCGATTTTTCTGATTTTATTCTGTTCGTTCACGGCGATATCGTCAGTCGTCCTCCTCATCGTCGTACCCCGCGTTCGGGTCGAAACCCTCGGGCGGCTCGGTGACCTTTTCAAGGTAGACGTGCCCGTCCAGATGGTCGTTTTCGTGCAGAACGCAGCGCGCGTGGAGCCCCTCGCAGGTGTACTGCATGAGCTTGCCGCGGCGGTCGAACGCGCGGAACTTCACTTTGTTGGGGCGTACGACGTAGCCGGAGCGCTCCGGGAACGAGAGGCAGCCTTCCATGCCGCCCTGCTCGCCGGAGGTCTCGAGGATCTCGGGATTGATCGCCTCGATGAGCCCGTCGCCGCAGTCCATCACGAACACGCGGCGCAGGATGCCGACCTGGGGCGCGGCAAGGCCCACGCCCTCGGCGGCGTACATGGTCTCGGCCATGTCGTCCAAAAGCTTCCAAAGCTTTTCATCGAATTTTTCAACGGGACGCGCCGTCTTGTAGAGACAGGCCGCGTCGTCCTTAAAGATATTTCTGACTGCCATTTCGGTCTTCCTTCAGCTTTTGTATTTGCTCTTCGCGGCCGCAGCGGATGCGGCTTCGCAGAATTTACCAACTTTAATTATAACATGAATAATCGAACATGAAAAGAGCGAATTTGGGCCCATGGCTTTGTAGGGGCGGATATCATCTGCCAGCCGTAAAAAACGATGCCGCGATGGAAAAAGCGATGCGGCGGGACGAACGGTCCTCCGCCGTTTAATCTGCCCGTCGATTGAGCGGGCGGCAGATTGCCGCCCCTACGGGAAAAGCCAAGCTTCAGGCCTTCCCCTCTGAGGGGAAGGTGGCATTTTGCTTAGGCAAAATGACGGATGAGGTGTTAAAAACAAGATTTCCCCTAAGGAAAATCCACCGTTTTCGCAGTAGGGGCGGCAATCTGCCGCCAGCTTAGCTTCGGTCAAATCTATCTCCGGAACATCCCATGTCCGCCGCTTTACACCTCATCAGTCAGCCTTCGCCTAAACTCGGCTGCCAGCTTTCCCTCAGAGGGGAAGCCCGCCGGCCTGATCGTTCCGCCGCCGCATTTCGTCACCGCCGCAAACTGGCGGCAGGTTGCCGCCCCTACTGTATTTTTTCCCGCCGCATCCCCGAATTCCTCGGAGAGCCGCTGTCGGTCTCGAAGAACGGGAACGCGGCTTTTCGCCCCCGCGCTTCGCCGAAGAGGTATTCGCGCAGGCCGTCCGCAGCCGCGGTCTCCGCGTTTTTTGCGGCGGTCACGGGGAGGCCGAGCTCCCGCGAGAGCAGTTCGGGCAGGCCGAGGAGCCTTGCTCCCCCGCCGATCAGCGCAACGCCGCTCTCCGAAACGTCCGAAAGCAGATCCGGCGAAAGCGCCCGCAGCGCATCCGAAACGAAGCGCGCAAGGCGCATGGAGCCCGCCTCCGCCGCGCGGCGCAGGTGCGAGGCCTTCGCGCGGATGCTGACCGGCAGGCCGTTTTCGGCCGAGCGCGCGTCCACGAGGAACGAGGAGCGTCTGAGCTGCTGCTTGATGACTTCCGCGACACGGCTGCCGATGAGCGCGCCGTGCTCCTCACGGAAGCAGCTTTGGATCGCCCTGTCGGCCTCGGAGCTGCCGAAAGGCTCCATGCACTCGAACAGCACGCCGCCGTTCGCGATCACCGCGCAGCGCGTCGTTTCAAAGCCGATATCCACGAGCATTCGGGCCTTGCTGCCGTTTGGGCCGAGCCCCGCGCCGAGCGCGCCGGCAAGCGAGGCGTCCACCGTGCGGAAGCTGTGGAACCCCGCGAGCCTTGCCGCCTGCCGGAACGCCTGCCTGCGCAGCTCCGGCAGCAGGCCGGGCAGGGCGCAGTACAGGTCGATCGCCTGTGCCGTCCTCCTGCCCGTCGCCTCCTTTGCGGCGCTTGAAAGCAGCAGTGCGAGCAGTTTGACGTCCGCCGCGCAGCCTTCGCGCACGGTCCTGAGCGGCACGCCCCGCTTCCGCGCCTCCTCGCCCCACGCGATCACGCGGAGGCTCCGTTCCCCGCGGCGGTTCTGCTGCTGCTCAAGCGCGATCAGCGAGGGCTGCCGTTTCACGCCCTCCGCCGTCGCCGCTTTGATATTTGCGGAGCCGATATCGACCCCGAGAGCGGTTCTCGTCATAAAAGGACCTCCGGAATATTCTTACAAAAAGAGTATTCCCGAGGTCCCCTTGAATTAACCTTCCCGGCGCCGTGAGGGCGGGGCCGTTTATGCGTTTATTTGTCGTCTTTCATGAAATCGCGCGGCAGCACGCCCGCGCGCCCGAGCAGATGGTACGCCGTGGGCAGCGGCAGGCCGATGACGGTGAAATAATTGCCCTCGACTTCTCGGACGAACATGCCGAACGGACCCTGGATGCCGTACGCGCCGGCCTTGTCCATCGGTTCGCCGGAAGCGACGTAGAGCCGGATCTCCTCCTCAGTGAGTTCCTCGAAGGTGACGCGCGTGGTGCTGACTTCGCTCTCCGTGCCGTTATCCGTTACGACCGCCACGCCGGTGCAGACCGTGTGCGTCCTGCCCGAGAGCAGACGAAGGATGCGGACGGCGTCCGCTTCGTCCTTCGGCTTTCCAATTATAATACCGTCAAGCGTAACGACCGTGTCCGCGCCGAGCACGGCAAAGCCTTCGCCCGGGCGTTCGGCCCGCAGGCGCGACGCGACCTCCTCCGCCTTGCGCACGGCGAGGCTCCGCACGTATTCGCAGGGATCGGTCTCGTAAGTGCGCTCGTCCGCCCCGCTCGGGACGATCTCATATTCATAACCGCACATCGTGAGCAGCTCGCGCCGCCGCTCGGAAGAGCTCGCTAAGATCAGCTTCATTTCGGTCCGCCTCCAGGTCTCAGGAAAATTACTCCCACTTTGTACCACGTTTTGGGAAAAAGCTCCGTCATCGCCCGTTTTTATGCCGTTTTCGCTGCCCGGAGCTCCGCTAAAGCATATCAGCATCGGTTCGAATAATCAAGTTTTTCAAAAAAATTTTGATTTGGGTGGGAAAAAGTGTTGCCAAGTGGAAATGGATATGCTATAATTATTGCACATTAATACAAAAGTGGGAATTTATCCCGCTCAGGAAGGAGGTGCCGCGATGCTGATCGGCAAATCGACCAATAATCTCGATTCAAAAGGCCGTCTTTTCATCCCCACCAAGTGGCGCGTGGATCTGACGGACCACATCGTTTTGCTGTATGGCTTCGGCGCCTCCGATGAAGACAGATACCTGCAGCTCATGAGCTACGAGCACTTCCTTGAGTTCATCAACACCGTCAACAAGCTGCATCCCACCGACCTCAGCTTCATCCGCGCGCAGCGGTTCATCTTCCCCAACGCGGAGGAATTCAATCCGGACAAGCAGGGTCGTATCCTCATTCCCCAGGATTTCATCAAATACGCGGGTATCGATTCCGAAGCGATCCTGCTCGGCATGGGCGACCGCATCGAGATGTGGGATCCCGCGAATTACGATAAGTACTGCAAGAGTTACGGCGCGGCCGACTTCAAGGCGGACATGCAGTTCCGCGCCGATACCGACAACGCGCTTTCGAGCGGCAGGCCCGCGGAAGGCAGCGCGAGGTAAGCGCATGGAGAGCTGCTACCACGTTCCGATCATGCTGGGCGAGGTGCTTGAGCTGCTCTCCCCCGAGCGAGGCGGCGTTTTCGTGGACGGCACGCTCGGCGGCGGAGGCCACTCAAGCGGCATCCTTTCACGGCTCGGCAGCGGCGGCAAGCTCTTCGGCATCGACAGGGACGACGAAGCCATCGCGGCCGCGAGCGCACGCCTTTCTTCATTCCCCGCTTTCACCGCCGTTCACGGCAATTTCTTCGATATGGCCCGGCTGCTCGAGCCCTACGGCGTCACCGGGGCGGACGGGATCCTGCTGGATCTCGGCGTGAGCTCCCACCAGCTTGACGATGCGAGCCGCGGGTTCTCCTACGGAGCGGACGCAAAGCTCGACATGCGCATGGACCGCACGCAGCAGCTCAGCGCGTATGAGGTAGTGAACGGATACAGTGAAAGGAAGCTCTTCGAGATCATCCGCGACTACGGCGAGGAGCGCTTCGCTCACCGCATCGCCTCCGCCATCGGCAAAGCGCGTGAGAGCGCTCCGATCGAAAGCACGACCGAGCTCGCGGACGTCATCAAGCGGGCGATCCCCGCGGCAAACCGCCGCGAAGGTCCCCACCCCGCCAAGCGCACATTCCAGGCGATCCGCATCGAGGTCAACGGCGAGCTTGCCGGCCTTGAAAAAGCGATCACGAACGCGGCGCGTTTCCTGAACCCCGGCGGAGTCATAGCGGTCATCACCTTCCATTCTCTCGAGGACCGCATCGTCAAAAACGTTTTCAAAACACTTCAGCATCCCTGCGTCTGCCCGCCAAGCGCACCGGTCTGCGTTTGCGGGAGGAAGCAGGAGCTCGAAATAATCACCGGCAAGCCGGTCACGGCCTGCAGGGAAGAGCTTGAGCTCAACCCGCGCGCGAGGAGCGCAAAGCTTCGGGCGGCGAAGCACGTTTAGCAAAGATCACATAATTTCTTGGGGGTAAGAATACTATGGCAAGGGAAACAAGGATCAACGGCAGCATCAGCGAGCAGGTGCGCGTTTACGCGCCCAGTGACGGCGCGCTCGCATACAGAGAGGATTACCCCTACCGCACGGCAAGGCTCGCGGCGCAGCCCGCGCACAAGCCGGAAGCGCAGCCGAGGCCGGATGAGCACAGGAAGCCTCACGGCGTCCGCATCCCCAACCTGCTCGAAATGGCGAGGCAGAACCACTTCTTCATCAAGTTCCTTGCCGTTTGCTGCATCATCGCCGTCGCGGCGGTCGCGGCGCTCGCGGTCGTCCGCTTCGTCAGGATCGCCGACATACAGAACGACATCAACGCGCTGAACAGCGAGATCCAGGCCACCGAGCGCGCTATCTCCGACCTCAGCTTTTCAAGCCAGCCCACCATCAATGCGACGGAGTTTGCTTCCGAGGTCGGGCTCGTTCCCGCGCGTCCCTGACCCCCGTCCGGGCGGTCCTTCCCGCCCGGCGTTAAAGCCCTCAGCCGGCGGCATTTGTTTTGCTGCGATGCCGCGCGGCGGATCCCTGCGGGATCCATCCCATTCCGCATGAAAGGAGCCCCCTGCGGGCACGGATGAACGCAGCAATGGATATTCGGCCACTCCCGGGTGGGAGATCAAAAAAGAATACGAAGCACGATAAAGCGGCAGCAGCTTTTGAGCCGGCAGCGACCCTCAAAAGCCGGATGCCGTGGTTGCTTATTATTTTTGCCGCATTGTTTTTCATACTTGCGGCAAGAGTTTTCTATTTGCAGGTGATCGACAGCGAAAACCTGCAGAAAAAAGCGCTTGCGCAGTGGACCCGATCCACCGCGCTTTCCGCCGCGCGCGGCGTTATCACGGACCGCAACGGCATAGAGCTCGCGGTCAACGCGCCGGTGTTCAAGATCGTCGTCTGGCCGCAGTCCGTAAAGTCGACGGAGCGCGAGCGCGTGGCGAACGAGCTTTCCGAGTTGCTCGGCGTGGACAGGGCAAGGCTGCTTGAAAGGCTCGAAAGCAAGACCATCCGCGAATACGTCGTCAAGCGCCAGGTGGACAGGGAGACGGCGGACCGCATCAGCTCCCTTCAGCTCGGCGGCGGCGTGGGCATCGCGACGGACGTCAAGCGCTACTACCCCTACGGCACCCTGCTCTCCCAGGTGCTCGGCTTCACGAACATCGACAGCGCGGGCCAGAGCGGGCTCGAGCTCAGCCTCAACAAATACCTCACCGGTCTGGACGGCAAAATGGTCGCCGATACCGACCGCAACGGCAACCTGCTCGCCAGCAGCGTTTATGAATACATCGACCCCGTCAACGGCGATAAGGTCCGTATAACGGTGGATAAATATTTCCAGAGCTACCTTGAGAACGCGCTCGAGGAGGCCATCGCGGTCAACAACGCGAAGGACGCCCAGGGCATCATCATGGACGTGACCGACGGCTCCGTCATGGCCATCTCCACCAAGCCCGATTTCGACCCCAACGATCCTCCCAGGACGGATCTTGAGCTTCTCGCGGAGCTCTCGCGCGACCGCGTCGTGACCGACGCCTACGAGCCCGGCTCCACCTTCAAGATCCTCACCCTCGCGGCGGCGCTCGACAGCGGCGTGACCGACCTCGGCTCCGGCTTCTACTGCAATGGCGGCTACGTGGTGAACGGCGAAAGGATCAAGTGCTGGAGGCACGCCGGACACGGCATGCAGACGCTGACCGAGGCGGCGGAGAACTCCTGCAACGTATGCTTCATGCAGCTCGCGCTCAGCATGGGCGTTGAAAAATTCTACGACTATCTGTACGCTTTCGGCCTCGGTCAAAGCACGGGGAGCGGCCTCCCCGGCGAGGGCGAGGGCATCGTGACCCACCAGAAATACGTTCGGGACAACGACCTTGCGAGGATCGGCTTCGGCCAGAGCATCGCGGTCACCCCGATCCAGCTCGCCTCCGCCGTTTCCGCGGCGGTCAACGGCGGCCTTTTATACACCCCGCACATCATCTCCGAGATCGTTGCGGACGACGGCACCGTCGTCTACACGGCGGACACCAAGCCCGTGCGCCGCGTTATCAGCGAGGAGACCTCCGAAAAAGTGCGTCAGATCCTCGAGAGCGTCGTTGAGAACGGCACCGGCCGCAACGCGAAGATCGAGGGCTACGCCGTTGGCGGCAAGACCGGCACCGCGCAGAAATACGACGAGTACGGTCACGTTTCCGCGGGCAGCTACATCTGCTCCTTCATCGGCTTCGCGCCGGCGGACGAACCGAAGTACGTGTGCCTGATCCTCGTTGACGAGCCGCACGTCGGTTCCGTCTTCGGCAGCACCGTCGCCGCGCCTTACGTGCGCCGCGTGCTCTCCGAGATCCTGCCCTACGCCGGAATCCAGCGCACGGACCGCAATACCTCGGTCGTGACCCTTCCCGACGTCACCGGCATGAGCATGGACGACGCGGTGAGGACGCTCCAGGCCTACGGCGTCTCCGCGGTCTACGAGGCCGACGCACCGGTCACTCTGATGGTGCCCGCCGCCGGTCAGACCGTTCCCGCCGGTTCCTCCGTGCTGCTCTACACCGGGCTCGAAGGCCTGAACACGGAGACCGACGAACCCTATTACGTTCAGATGCCCAACCTCATGGGCATGACCGCGCTGCAGGCCTACGACGCGCTCCGCGCCGTCGGTCTCACGCTGGATCCCGAGCCCGCCGATCCCTACGGCGTGGTGCTCTCGCAGAGCGTCTACGCCTATGAGCTCGTCGAATACGGCACGAGCGTGAAGGTCTGGTTCGGCTATCCGACGCCGACGCCCTTCATCCCCACGCCCGAGCCCGCGACCCCCGCGCCGGAGACCCCCGCGCCGGAGACGCCCGCGGCGGAAACGCCCGCGCCGGAAACTCCCGAGCCGGAAACTCCCGAGCCGTAAAAAAAGCAAACCCGGTGCACCAACGCACCGTAGGGGCGGCAATCTGCCGCCCGCCGGAAAACAATGCCACGGCGGAAAAACGACACGGCATAAGCATTCCATCGCCGTTTTCCGTGCCCGCAGCTTACGGGCGGCAGGTTGCCGCCCCTACAGACAATCCCGAAAGGGCCCCATACGGGGCAAGGTGATCCGAATATGCTTATCAGTGAAATGATCAAAGGAGTCGACTGCCGGCTCATCGGCGAGGATATCGACATCCGGCACATCGAATACGATTCAAGAAAGGTGAAACCGGGCGACCTTTTCTGCTGCATCAGGGGCACGTACCGCGACGGGCACGAGTATGCCGGGAGCGCGGTCGAAAAGGGCGCTTCGGCGCTGCTCGTCGAACACGAGCTGCCCTTCCCCGTCCCGCAGATCGTCGCGCCGAACTCCCGCCGCGCCATGGCGGAGCTTGCGATCAATTTCTACGGTCATCCCCTCGAAGGCATCCCCGTGATCGGCATCACCGGCACGAACGGCAAGACGACCACCACCTATATGGTCAAGTCCATCGCCGAGCAGGCGGGCTACAAGGTGGGCCTCATCGGCACGATCCGCAACCTCGTGGGCGACAAGATCATTGCGACCGACCTCACCACGCCCGAAAGCGTTGAACTGCAGCGCGTGTTCCGTATTATGCGCGACGAGGGCGTGAACCTCGTCGTGATGGAGGCCAGCTCCTCCGCGCTCGATCAGGACCGCGTACACGGCATCGAGTTCGTCATCGGAGGCTTCACGAACCTGACGCAGGATCATTTGGACTATCACAAGACCTTTGAAAACTATCTCGCCGCGAAGCGCATCATGTTCACGAGGAGCAAGTTCGCCGTCGTCAATGCGGACGACTCCCACAGCGATCTGCTCCTTGACGGGCTCAACCTCCCCGCGATGCGCTACGGCGTGCGCGCGAGCATGGCCGACATCCGCGCGCAGAATATCGAGATCCGCCCCGATAAGGTGGAGTTTGACCTTTCAAGCACCTACGGCATGCAGCATATCACCGTCCCGATCCCGGGCCTGTTCAACGTGTTCAACGCGCTGCTCGCCGCGGGCATCTGCCTCAAGCTCGGCATCAGCCTCTCGAACATCGCGGCCGGTCTTGCGGGCGTCGCAAGCGTTTCCGGCAGGATGGAGACGCTGCCGACCGACGGCTTCGGCTTCTCCGTCATCCTTGACTTCGCGCACACCCCGGACGGGCTTGAGAACCTGCTCACCTCCGTTCAGGAATTCGCCAAAGGCCGCGTGATCTGCGTGTTCGGCTGCGGCGGCGACAGGGACAACCTCAAGCGCCCGATCATGGGCGAGACAGCCGCGAGGAACGCCGATTTCTGCGTCGTCACCTCCGACAACCCGCGCACAGAGGACCCGATGCGCATCATCAATATGGTCCTCGAGGGCGTTCACCGCACCGAATGCCCCCACGTCGTGATCGAGAACCGCCGCGAAGCGATCCGCTACGCGCTTTCGATCGCCGAAAAGGACGACGTCGTCGTGCTCGCCGGCAAGGGGCATGAATACTATCAGGATATTATGGGCGTCAAGCATCCGTTCGACGAAAAGCAGATCGTTGCCGAGATCCTGGACGAGATGCGCGAAAGCAACTGACTTTAAGAGGAAACAGCCATGCAAAAGATGATCTTCGCATTTATTACGGCAGCGGCGATCGCGATCGTCATATCCCCCTGGTTCATCAAGATGCTCCGCAGGCTCAAATACGGCCAGGTGGAGCGCGCCGAGGGCCCCCACGCTCACTCCGCAAAGGAGGGCACGCCGACGATGGGCGGCATCATGTTCATCATCGCGATCATCATCGCGGCGCTTGCGTTCAGCAAGTGGAACATCGCAGCCGCCTACACGGTGCCTTCTCTGCTGATCATGTTCGCGTTCGGCCTCGTCGGGTTCCTCGACGACTTCATCAAGGTCAAGATGAAGCGCAACCTCGGCCTGCGCGCCTATCAGAAGATCATCGCGCAGTTCGCCCTCTCGTTTGCCGCGGCGTTCTTCGCCTACAAGAGCGACTTCATCGGCTCAAAGCTCTATGACCCCATCTTCGGCGAGATAGAGCTGGGCTGGTTCTACATCCCGTTCATGATGTTCACCATCATCGCGATCGTGAACAGCGCGAACCTCACGGACGGCCTTGACGGGCTGCTCTCCGGCGTTTCGCTGATCTACTCCCTTGCGATGGGCATACTGTTCCTGTACCTCGCCGAGGCGTTCGATTCCGGCCTTTTCGGCCAGCCCCTGTTCATCGCGGAGCGCGACGGCATGCTTTCGATGGGCGTTTTCGCCTTCGCCGTCGCGGGAGGCGTGCTCGGCTTCCTCGGATCGAACAGCTATCCCGCCCGCGTATTCATGGGCGACACCGGCTCCATGGCCCTCGGCGGCGCGATGAGCGCGATGGTCATGTACAGCCGTTCCCCGTTCCTGTTCCTGCTGATGGGCTGCTGCATCGTGGCTTCCGCCGTCAGCGTGGTGCTCCAGGTCGGCTCCTTCAAGCTGCGCCACGGCAAGCGCATCTTCAAGATGGCGCCGCTGCACCATCATTTTGAAAAGCTCGGCCATACCGAGACCAAGATCGTCGCCGGCTACATGATCGTGACCGCGGTCTGCTGCCTCGCGGCGCTCGCGCTGTTCTTCAAATAAGCAGCGCGGTCCCCTGTAAAAACCCGCCCGGAGGGAAGGAAACGCCGTGGTTTTGTTGGCGCTTGGCACGGCGTGCGGCTCTTCGGCAACGCTAAGATTTTTGAGGGAGAACCATCGGCACCTCCCTCAAGAGTCTTGGTCCTTCGGGCGGTTTTTAACGAATTATATTGATAGATCGAGATAAAACACACTGCTCACAGGAGGTGCTGATATGTGCAGGACTCCGAAACCCAACGGCAAGACCGCCCTCATCGTCGGCATGGCGAAGAGCGGCATTTCATCCGCAAAGCTGCTCTATAAAAAGGGCTACAATATCATCATAAACGACCTCAAGCCGGAGATCCCCGGCCTTGAGGAAGCGCTTTCCGGCATCCGTTACACGAACCGCCTGGGCGTTGCGCCCGAAGCGCTGCTCGAGGAGGCGGACCTCATGGTCATCTCCCCCGTCATCCCGATCTTCAAGCCCTTCGTAAAGAAGGCGATCGCGATGGGCGTCGAGGTCATCGGCGAAATCGAGCTCGGCTGGCGCTATTCGAGCCGCGGAGCGAAGTTCGTCTGCATCGGCGGCACGAACGGCAAGACCACCACCACGGCGCTGACCGGCGAGATCTTCAAGGCCTACCACGCGCGCCTCGGCAGCGGGCAGGCGTTCGTCCTCGGCAATATCGGCATCCCGATCACCGAGCACGCGCTCGAGACCCGCCCCGGCGACACCGTCGTTGCGGAGACCGCCGCGCTCCAGTTCGAGAGCATCGTGAACTTCCGCTGCAACGCCGCCGGTCTGCTCAACATCACCGAGGACCACGTCAACCGCTTCGGCAGCATGGAGGCATATATCGCCGCCAAGATGCGTATGTTCGAAAATCAGACCGAGGATGACTTTGCCGCCCTCAACGCGGACGATCCGATCGTATCCAAGGCCGAGACCAGGGCGAGGAAGCTGTTCTTCTCCCGCCTGCATGAAGTGGAGAACGGCGCGTTCGTTCGCGACGGCAGGATCGTCTTCCGCATGGACGGCGAGGAGACCGAGCTGATCCCGGCTCAGGAGCTTGGGATCATCGGCTCCCACAACCTTGAGAACGCGCTGTGCGCCGTCTGCCTCTCCTGCTGCATGGGCGTCCCGGCGGACATCATCTCCGAGGTGCTGCGCTCGTTCAAGGGCGTCGAGCACAGGATCGAGTTCACCCGCACGTTCAAGGGCGTCACCTTCTATAACGACAGCAAGGGCACCAACCCCGAGTCCACCGTCAAGGCGGTCGAGGCGATGACCCGCCCCACCGTGCTGATCCTCGGCGCGGGCAATTACGACAAGCAAAGCGACTACCGCCCCGTTTTCCGCGCGTTCAACGGCAGGATCAAGGCGGTCGTCGTCAACGGCTCCAACACGGACGCCATCATGAAGGCCGCGGCGGACGAGGGCTATGAGAACATCCAGGCCTGCCCGGATGATTTCGCAGAGCTGATCTACACCTCCTTCTCCCTGGCTGAGGACGGCGACGCCGTACTGCTCTCCCCCGCCTGCGCAAGCTGGGGCATGTTCGACAATTACGAGCAGCGCGGCGAGATCTTCAAGCAAATAGTAAACGACATGAAGTGACCGCTCCCCGGAGCGAAAGGCAGCCCGATATGGAAAGCAACGTAACACCGATCAAGTTCAGAAACGAAGGCAAAAAGTATAAGAGGGCCCGTCAGGACGGCGGCATCCTCCGCATGGATTTCGCGCTGTTCTTCACGGTGATCGCCATCTGCCTTTTCGGCATCGTCATGCTGTTTTCCGCCAGCTATTACAAGGGCATCTCCGAATTCGGCGACGGGTATCATTTCGTCAAGAGCCAGATCGAATACTTTGCGATCGGCATCGTCGTGATGCTCGGCGTCAGCTTCATCCCATACAGCCTGTATAGGAAAAGGATCTCGATACTGCTCGGCTACATCGCTATCATCGCCCTGCTGATCCTCACGCTCGTCAAGGGCAAGACCGTTCTCGGCGCAAAGCGCTGGGTGCAGTTGGGGCCCATCAATATGCAGCCGTCGGAGCTGGTGAAGTTCATCCTGATCATCTGCATCTCCGCGTACATGAGCCGTTTCGCGGGCAAGATGAACAAGTTCCCCGTTTCGATCCTCGGCGTGCTCGCGCTGATCGTGCTGCCCTGCGCGCTCATCTATCTGCAGCCGAACATGAGCATGCTGATCATCATCTGCGCAGTCACTTTCCTCATGATGTTCATGGGAGGTGCAAAACTCAAGCACCTTGCGATACTCGCCGTTATAGGCGTCATCGGCCTCATCGTGCTCTCGCTCGCCAAGGGCTACCGCAGCGGGCGCTTCACCTCCTGGCTGCACCCATGGGACGACCCGAAGGGATCAAGCTACCAGGTCGTCCAGTCCCTGTTCGCCTTCGGCAACGGCGGGCTCTTCGGCCAGGGCCTCGACGCGTCCCGGCAGAAGCTCCTGTTCCTGCCCGAAATGGAAAACGACTACATCCTTGCGATAATCGCTGAGGAGCTCGGCTTCGTGGGCGTGCTCGCGCTCATGCTCGCCTATATGTTCGTCATCTACCGCGGCATCCGCGTCGCGCTCTCGGTCAAGGACCGTTTTGCGGCGCTCGTCGCGGGAGGCATCACCGCCATGCTCGCGGTGCAGATAATCGTGAACATCGCGGTCGTCACCAACTCCATCCCCGCCACCGGCCAGACGCTCCCGTTCATCAGCGCCGGCGGTTCGTCGCTCGTGGTGTTCATGGGCGCGACCGGCATCCTGCTGAACATCTCGCGCTACACCGAAAAGCGCCGGACGCCGCTCTTCCCGAAGCGCAAAACGGCTGCGGATCTGCCCGCCGAGCAGAGCGCGTAACAGCCTTTCATCCATCCTGTTGGAGCAACCGATGAAGAAGAACAGCCGCGGCAAAAAGCCAGCAAGCAAAAAGAAAAAAACGAACGCCGCCAAGCCTGCGGCAGCGCCCGCGCCTTCCAAGGCCGCGCCCGAGATCGACGACGATTACGAGGAGCAGCTGCCCCCCGGCGTCAAGCCGCCGAAGCGTGTCAAGACCGCCAAGGCCGCAAAGAACGCGAAGACGAAGAAGGCCGCCGAAGACCGCGCTGCGCGCAAGGCGGCGCGGCACGGCATGGAAGCGGACGGCCTCGATACCTCGTCCACGGCGGACGCGAGCGGCATCAGCGAGGCACGCAGGGCGCCCCGCCGCGGGCACGCGGAGGACGGGCTCGATACCTCCTCCGCAAAGGACGCGCGCGGCATCAGCCACGAGGCACGGCGGCGCAGGCAGATGCTCCGCGACGCGCTGCGCATCGGCTCCGTCCTGCTCGTGATCGCGCTGCTCGCGGTCTGCGGTTATTTCCTCTTCCGCGCAACGACCGTGGAAAGGATAAGCATCACCGGCTCATCGGTCTACGGCGAGGCGCAGATACTGAGCCTGAGCGGCGTGCACACCGGAAAAAGCATCCTGTTCTATAATGAAAACGAGATCAGGGACGATATCAACTCCATCCCCGATCTTCGCGTCGTCTCCGTCTCGAAGGAATACCCGAACTCGATCAGCGTCGTCGTTGCGGACATCACCGCCTACGCGGCGATCCTCTCCCCGAACGGCGTTTACACGCTGATCAGCGACGAGGGCTACGTTCTGAGCATGGGCGAGCCCTCCGACCGCGGCCTCATCCGCATCGAGGGCATGACCGGCGTCGGTTTCGCGCTCAACACCTATATCGACAGGCAGAACAACACGATCCGCACGGTCGGCGCCGTCCGGCTGCTGCAGGCGATCGAGGCGAGCCCCATCGCGGAGCACGTCCGCTCGATCGATATGGCGAGCTCCCAGTACGTCTCGCTCTCGCTCGACAACGATTACACCATCGTGCTCGGCGCCGTCTCCACCGCGCCGGAGTGCATCGAGACCGCGTGCGAGGCCTACGAGCGCTTCCTGCCCGTCTACCCCGGCGGCGGCACGATCCAGGTGTTCCGCGGCTCCTCGGTCGTGGACTTCACGCCCAACAAATAGCGCTGCAAATATCGCACTCCTGCTGTTTCAAAATACGGAAAACGGCGGTCTTTCCCATCGGAGGCCGCCGTTTTTCGTTGGCGAAAGGCCTGCCCGGCACAGGGCAATACAGAAAGTAATACTTGTAAAATCTTTTTATATAATCAGTCTTTGGTACTTGCACCAAATCTTGTGGCATGCTATAATACGATTGCATATATGCAGGGTCACGGTGATCCGGCGTTCCGCGCCGCTGCGCGGGCTTCCGTCACGAGATCCCATATGCGTTTTTTCTGTGATTTGCGATATTGATTCCGTTCGGGGTACTTTTGAATGAAGCATTGTACCGTTATTGATATAGGGTCGAGCAAGATCTCCTGCATCTCCGCGGGAACCTCCGCCGACGGCGCCCTCGTGATCCACGGGGCGGAGCAGCGGCCCTACCCCGGCTACAGGCTCGGGCGGCTTCCCGCCGTCGGGCCCCTCAGCGAAGCGCTGTATAATGCCCTTTCCGATCTTCAGGAGGATACCGGGCTGCGCATAAAGAACGTTACCGTCGGCGTGCCTGCGCCGTTCGTGAAGACCGCCGTTACGACGGACGAGGTGCGCATCGCACAGCGCCCCGGCCGCATCACGGAGGCGGATATCGCGCTCCTCATCGCCCGCGGCTCCGATCCGGAGTTCCCGGAGGATTGGGAGCTCATGCACAGCACGCCCTTCGACTACACGGTCGACGGCACGACTTGCGACGGTTCTCCCGTCGGTCTCCCGGCGGACAGGCTTTCCGCCAGCTTCTGTCACGCGTTTTTGGACAGGGATCTCGGCGATCTGATCTCCGGCGCGCTCGATTCCATGGGCGTTTCGGTCGGGTCGTTCGTTTCCACCGGCATGGCCTGCGCCTCGTTCACCATCCCCTTTGCGGAGCGGATGAAGGGCGCCGTGCTGATCGACTGCGGCGGCACCCACTGCGACGTTTCCGCCATCCGCGGCAACGCGCTCATCAGGACGGAGTGCGTCGGCATCGGCGGCAGCCACTTCACAAACGACGTTGCGCTCGCGCTGCGCCTCCCCCTCTCCGTTGCGGAGGATCTCAAACGGCGCTACGTTTTCGGTCTGGACTACGGCGAAAGCTCCCAGCTCGTACGCATCCCGAACGAGGGTATTTTCGAGATCGGCAATTCGACGCTTCAGATGATCATCGAGGCGCGTGCCGAGGAGCTTGCGGGCGAGCTCTGCTCCTGCCTTGATTCCGTGGAGGCCGAGCTGCCCTCGCGCGGGCCGGTGTACCTGGTCGGCGGCGGCATCGCGCCGATGCGCGGCGGCGCGGAGTTCCTCTCCGCGAAGACCGGCCGCGAGATCCGCGTGAACGTTCCGAAGACCAGCCGCATGGGCAGCGCTTCGAGCGCTCCCGCCCTCTCCCTCGCCCAGTTCATGCTCTACGGCGGCGCGCAGACGGGCGTCCGCCAGGCGTCGGGCGGAAGGGTGTTCGGCAATATAAAAGAGTTCTTTACCGCGGGCAATAAGCGATAAGCCCGCTCCACACTGTAAACGAATGCTTAAGGAGGTTTCTTAACAATATGGCATTTAGTGTTGAATTTGATAACGAGCGCGGCAACGTTGCCCAGCTCAAGGTCGTTGGCGTCGGCGGCGCCGGCGGCAACGCCGTCAACCGCATGGTTGAATTCGGTCTCTCCGGTGTGGAGTTCATCTCCATCAATACGGACAAGCAGGCGCTCTCGGCCTCCAAGGCAGACGTTACCGTTCAGATCGGTGAAAAGGCTACCAAGGGCCTCGGCGCAGGTTCCAACCCCGAGGTCGGCAAGCAGGCCGCCGAGGAGAGCGTTAAGGATATCGAAGAAGTCCTGCACGGCGCGGATCTCGTTTTCGTGACCGCCGGCATGGGCGGCGGCACCGGCACCGGCGCTGCTCCGATCATCGCGAAGGCCGCCAAGGAGCAGGGCATCCTGACCGTCGGCGTCGTTACCAAGCCCTTCAATTTCGAGGGCAAGCCCCGCATGCGCAATGCCATCGCCGGCATCCGCCAGCTGCGCGAGGTCGTGGACACGCTGATCGTGATCCCGAACCAGAGGCTGCTTTCCATCGTCGGCAAGGCGCCCGTTGACGAAGCGCTCCGCACCGCGGACGACGTGCTCCGCCAGGGCGTTCAGGGTATTTCCGACATCATCACCCACCCCACCATGATCAATTCCGACTTTGCGGACGTGCGCACCATCATCGCCGAAAAGGGCATGGCGCACATGGGCATCGGCACCGCCGAGGGCGACAACCGCTGCCTCGAAGCCGCGAAGCAGGCGGTCGCGAGCCCGCTGCTCGAGACCACGATCGACGGTGCGAAGGGCGTTCTGATCAACATCATCGGCGATAACACGCTGAGCATGGCCGAGATCGACGAAGCCGTCAGCCTCGTTTCCGACGCAGCCGATCCCGACGCACGCATCATCTTCTCCATGGGTATGGACGACAGCATGCAGGATTCCGTCCGCGTGACCGTCATCGCCACCGGCTTCGACTGGCCCGATGAGTTCAATCACGACCCGAACGAGCGCCCCGTCGAGCGCCCGACCCGCAACATCGGCGGCCGCGGCTTTGAAAACCGCGGTGAGAGGCCCGAGCCCCGCCCCGAGATGAGGCCCGACTCCCGCAGCGACTACCGCCCGACCGCGCGCGGCAATGAAGAGCAGCGTTCCTCCGGCATCACCCGCCAGGAGAACCCCGCCCGCAGCAGGGGCATGCGCAGCGATTTCGAGCCCTACGGCGAGCCTCAGCGCCCCGCAAGGCCGGAGTACTCCTCCCCGATCGGCGAGAACGACATCCCGCCCGTACCGCGCCGCACCGTGAACGAGAGGCCCGAGACCGACAGCCAGGACCGCAGCGGTCTTGACGTCCCCGCTTTCCTTCGCAGGAATAAGAAAAACTGACAAATGACCCGAGGGGGAGCGTGTGCTCCCCCGTTTTTTATAAGCAAACGGAGACAGATATGCCGTATTTCATTCACGACGGGCATAAACTGCATTACGAGTTCTGCGGGCAGGACGACCCGGAGTACGTGCCGATCCTTCTGCTGCACGGCAACGGCGAGAACATGAACATCTTCTCGAGCACCGTCCGGCCGCTGCTCTCATCGAACTGCTTCTATCTGCTGGACAGCCGCCTGCACGGCGGTTCCGAGCCGCTCGAAGGCGCCCTCACCGAACTGCATTATGAGGACATGGCGGAGGACGCGATCGCGCTCATGGAGCAGCTGCGCATACGCGAATACGACGTCGTCGGTTTTTCGGACGGCGGCATCATCGCGCTCATTATGGCGATGCGCTCAAAGGCCGTCCGCAAGGTCATCACGATCGGCGCGAACACCTCTCCGGACGGGCTGACCTTTTTTGCGAAGCTCATGATGAAGCGGGAGCGGCGCGCGGCGGAAAAGCGCGGCGATACGCTCGCGGCCGAGCGGCAGCGCCTGATGCTCGAGGAGCCTGATATCACCCTGAACGACCTTGCGAAGATCATAGCGGAGGTCACGGTCGTGCTCGGCGAAAAGGATCCGTTCATAAAGCGCAGGCATTCGGAGCAGATAGCCTTCGCCATCCCCCACGGCTCGCATACGCTCGTCCCCGGCGCGGGGCACGGCATCCCCGAAACGCACCCCGAGGAGCTTGCGGAGATCATCGGGAACGTGCTGTAAAACCGGAATATATATTTTTATCCTTCGATTTTGCTTCAACCGATGCTGTCCTCTCTGCGTTATATAGTCAGAAGAGGAGCAACGAGGGGTTCCGATTCATGTATTTCCTTCCTGTTTACTAAGGCGAAAAGACCGCGAAACGCGGCCTTTCGTCGTTTTGGGGAATTTTCGGTTTTCTTCAACCGCCCGGGCCGTCCCTGCGTTATATAGTCAGAAGAGGAGCGACGAGGGGTTCCGATTCATGTATTTCCTTCCTGTTTACTAAAGACGAAAAGACCGCCGAAAGGCGGTCTTCGTCGTTTTGGGCTTTTATTCGGCGGGGCTTTCCCTTTTGTTGAGCGCTGCGAAGATCAGCGCGGTCAGGAGGCCTGCGGCGAGGATGATCGCGATATCCGCTGGGGCGAGCACGATCGCGGGAAGCGGCTCGAAGAACCACCCGGAGCCGAGCAGGTAGAGATTGGTTCCGTTGAGGAGCAGCAGCTCGCCGATATACATCAGCAGCACCGTGAGGCTCGCGAGGATCGCGGGCAGCCAAATAGAGAGGAAGCGGGGCTTGCCGAGCGTGAGCGCGCCGGAAAAAGCGCCGACGACGAGGCCGAGCAGCAGGAAGAACACCGCCATCAGCACGGCGGAGACGGTCGGCACGGCCAGCTCGCCCCCGCGATAGAACGCGGTGAAGCAGGCCCAGATGCACATCCCGAGGAATACGGCGGTCGCGATCGACTCGATCGTGAGCGCCTTCCGCCGCGTTTTCGACTTATCGCCGGTCAGAATCATGCGGCCGAAGCCGTAGATACAGCCGAGCATCGAAACCAGCAGCACGAGCGCGATCAGGTAAAAATGCAGCTTGAACGAGGGCTTGTAACCGCCGAGCAGCACGTCGACCGCCTCCCATGTGCGGCTCTCGTAGAGCTGCGGCTGCATGATGCAGAGCGAGAGCTGCCAGCTTTCGAGCGGGACCGCCGTGGTCGTCTGAACGAGGATCTTCGATTCCATTATCCGCTCGAAGATGAAGAACACTGCTGCGGAGAGCGCCGCGCCTGCGGGCAGGCCGAGCCTTCCGAGGAAGCGCTGCGCGGGCGGCATCACGAGCACGCCGATGATCAGCGCGATAGCAAGCGGCGTGTACGGGATCACGTACTTCGGGTACTGTTCAAACGGGACGTATCCGAGCGTGTGCATAAGGCTCGTCACGCGCACGCCCATCATGAACGGATACAAGCTGAGCGCCGCGCAGCCGGCGAGCGCCAGCAACCAGTAGCGGAAATAGGGTTTCGTTTTCATAGTCAATGCCTCCATTTTGTCAGTCATTGTCATAAAAATCGCAGTAAGCGGTATGGAAGGGGATGTAATCGCCGAACTGCGAGCTGAACATGCCCCACTCAAGCTCCTCCCACGTCACGTTCTCGTCGTTCACGAGCTCATAGCGGTCGTACGCGTCAAACGCCGCTCCCTGCCGCAGCTTTCCCTCGTAGTGCTTCAGGAAAAGATACCTCCCGCTGCTGTCCGTCCCGGCGGTTTTGCTGTCCTTCACGGTGTATTCGAAGAGATCGCCGTCATAGGTGATCAGCGTGAAATACAGCACGGGGTAGTTGTCCTTCTCCTGCGCGTAGAGCGCGGGATCGACGCGCTCCGGGTCGAGCGTGTAATATTTCGCCGTAAGCACAGCCGCCTTCTCCCCCGCCTCGGTCCTTTCGAAGAACTCGTTCCAGACCTCCCTGCCGGAGGTCACCTTCACGCTCTCCATCACGACCACGCGGGCTTCTTTCGCCGCGGCAAGCGCCTCGTCCGCGCTCATCGGCGTGTTGAACAGCGCCATCAGGTCAGAGGGGAGCGCGTCGCCCGCCTCTGCCGCAGGCGCGGCGGTCGCTCCCGTATCGGTTTTTTTCGTGCAGGCAAAGCAGCCGAGCAGTGCGAACGTCAGTGCAAGGATGATCAGTTGCTTCATAACAAGCTCCTTTCAGCGCGGATTTGTGATCAGGATGAACGCAACGACCCCCGTCAGCAGCAGGAACGCCGCGGCGGAAAACCAGGTCATGCCCTTGTAGGAGAGCACCCGCTCCACCCGCATGCGGACCCTCGCCCCGCCGAACGCGGAGGCGAAAACGTCCTTACTGCGTGAGCTTTCGACGAGGGCGAGCGCGTACGCCCTTCGCTGCTCTCCGTCGAGCCCCTTGAGCGCCGTTTCGTCGCAGGCAAGCTCCAGATCCGAGAGGAAAACGCGCAGCAGCACCCAGAAGACGGGGTTGAACCAATGCACCGCCGCGACCGCGAACGCGAGGATGCGCCAAAGATTATCGAGCCGCCGAACGTGGGCGCGCTCGTGGCGGAGCGCGTACTCATCGGCCTCTCCCCCCGCCGGGAATATGATGCGCGGACGGATCACGCCGTAGACCGCTGGGCCGGTGACCTTATCTGAGCGCCACAGCCCGCCGCCGAGCGGCTGCGCGTCCCGGAGCTCATGCAGGGTGGTGAAATAAACTGTCGTCAGCGCGATCAGTATCGCCGCGGCGCCGACGAGCCAGACGATCGAGGCGATGCGGAAGGTTTCCGCAAGCAGATCCGTCCTGTATGTGATCGGGAAATAGCTGTCCGCCGCCTTGACGACGTTCGTCATCGTGGTCTTGCCGATGCTGACCGGCAGCTCCACGGTGACGTAGCGCACGGAGAGGCCGCGCAGCAGCGTCATCAGGCTGAAACGGCTGTTCAGCGCGACCGGAGCGGTCGCGCGGATGAACGGGACCGCCCAGAGCAGCGCGGCGATCCGCCTCGGCAGACGCTTTATGCTCCTCAAAAGCAGCACGATCAGCCCCGCAGCCGAGGCGATGATGCTCATATTCAGCAGGAAGTAGAATGCGTCCGCCATTCTCCGTCACCTTTTTTCTATCAGCGCGCGGAGCTCCTCGATCTCATCGTCCGTGAGCTGTTCATCCTCGAGCAGCGCCGAAAACAGCGCCTTCCTCGAGCCGCCGAACACCCTTGAGAGCAGGCTCCTCGCCTCGGTCCGCTGTGCTTCGGCCCGCGAGACAAGCGGCTCGCAGATAAAGCCGGGGTCTGTCCTTTTGATAAACCCCTTGACCGCGAGCTTTTTGAGCACGGTGTAGGTCGTGTTCTTGTTCCAGCCGATCGAATCATTGGCGATCAGGCTGATATCCTTCGCGCTTATCGGGCCGCGCTCCCAGATGATCTCCATAAGTTTTGCTTCGCTGTCGAACAGTTTCATGGTTTTCTCCATTTTGTACTATTGCTGTAGTCTATACTATCACAGTAGTCCAGCTCTGTCAATACCCCAAAATGAAAAAGGCACGGAAGACCGTGCCTTGGCTTTTATCGGATCCGCAGGGGCGGCAATCTGCCGCCCGCCGAAACAATGTCACTCCGCCGGTTTTCGTGTCATCTGTCAGGCGGGCGGCAGATTGCCGCCCCTACGGGACTACGGTTATTTTGGCCTGTTATCTCACCTTGAGGCCGCTCTCCATCTCGCTCATGGTGGTGAGCGCGGAGAGATGGACGTCGCCCTCGTCGCTGGCGCAGAGGATCATGCCGCGGCTCTCGATGCCCGCCATCACGCGGGGCGCGAGGTTCGCCACGACCACGATGGTCTTGCCGACGAGGTCCTCCGGCTTATACCAGTTCTTGATGCCGGAGAGCACGGTGCGCTGCTCGCCCGCGAGGTCCAGCGTGCATTTGAGGAGCTTCTTCGATTTTTTCACCTCTTCGCAGGCCACGACCTTCGCAAGGCGCAGATCGAGCTTAGCGAAATCATCGTAGGTGATCTCGGGCAGCTGCCCGGGCTTTTCCGGCGTATCCCCCGCGGGCTTTCCGTCCTTTTTCTCCTCCGGCTCAGCAGGCTTTTCCTCGGCCTTCGGCAGCAGGGTCTCGAGGTATTCGAGCTCCTTCTTGAGGTCGATGCGCGGGAACAGCGCTTCGCCCTTCACGACCTTCGTGCCAGCGGGGAGAGCGCCGAACTCCGCGATCGAATCGAAGCTCTTGAGTTCCTCGTCCGTGACGCCGAGCTGCTCGAAGATCTTCGGCGAGGTGCGGGTGAGGAACGGCTGCAGGGCAACGCCCGCGATGCGCATCGACTCCGCGAGGTTGTAGAGCACGGTGCCGAGGCGTTCGCGCTTTGCCTCGTCCTTGGCGAGGATCCACGGCGCGGTCACGTCGATGTATTTGTTGGAGATGCGGATCAGCTTGAAGATCTCCGCGAGCGCTTCGTTCGGGTGGATCGCGTTCATCGCGTCCTCCACGCGGGCGGCCAGTCCCTTCGCCAAGGAGACGACGGGCTCGTCTTCCTCCGGGACCGGGCAGTCGGGCGCGGGCACGACGCCGCCGAAATACTTTTCGATCATCGCGACCGTGCGGGAGAGCAGGTTGCCCAGATCGTTCGCGAGGTCCGAATTGATCCTCGTGATCAGGGTCTCGTTATCGAAATTGCCGTCCTGACCGAAGGTGAATTCGCTGAGCAGGAAGTAGCGGATCGCGTCCACGCCGTAGCGCGCCACGAGCTTCACGGGGTCGACCACGTTGCCGGTGGATTTGCCCATCTTTTTGCCGTTCAGCACCAGCCAGCCGTGGCCGTAGACCTGCTTGGGGAGCGGAAGGCCCAGCGCCATCAGCATTATCGGCCACACGATCGTGTGGAAGCGGACGATCTCCTTGCCCACGATGTGCACGTCCGCAGGCCAGAACTTTTTGAACTTTTCGTCGTTCTCCGAGAGGTAGCCGAGCTTGGAAAGATAGTTCAGCACCGCGTCGAACCAGACGTAGATGACGTGCTTGTCGTCGAAATCGACGGGCACGCCCCACTTGAAGGTGCTGCGGGAAACGCAGAGGTCCTCAAGGCCGGGCAGTAAGAAGTTGTTGAGCATCTCCTTGGCGCGGGAGGCGGGCTGGATGAACTCCGGGTGCTCGTTTATGTATTCGATGAGGCGCGGTGCGTACTTCGATACGCGCAGGAAATAGCTCTCCTCCTCCACCTCCTCGACAGGGCGGCCGCAGTCCGGGCAGACGCCGCCGGATTCCTTGAGCTGGGTCTCGGTCCAGAAGCTCTCGCACGGGGTGCAGTACTTGCCCTTGTAGCTGCTCTTGTAGATATCGCCCTGCTCATAGAGCTTTTTGAAGACCTTCTGCACGCAGGCGATGTGGTAGTCGTCGGTCGTGCGCACGAAGCCGTCGTTGCTGATATCCAAAAGCTCCCAAAGGCTGTGGAAGCCCTTTACGATATCGTCAACGTACTGCTGGGGCGTGACGCCCTTTTCCTCGGCCTTGCGCTCGATCTTCTGGCCGTGCTCATCGGCGCCGGTGAGGAAATAGACCTCGTGCCCGGTGAGGCGCTTGTAGCGGGCGAGCGCGTCCGTGTTGACGGTGCAGTAGGTGTGCCCGATGTGCAGATTCGCGCTCGGGTAGTAGATGGGGGTCGTGATGTAATACGGTTGCTTGGTCATGGTATTTTTCTCCTCTGATTAGGATTGTTCTTACAGCTCGCCGAAGGCGAATTTAGCTCGCAGTGCGAATTTAGCTTGCAGAGCAAATTTAGCTCGCGGAAGCGAATTTAGCAGAAAGCGGTCTTATCACGGAGCTAAATTGCCGCACACGGCAGCGAAATTTACCTTTGGAAAGCTAAATTGAAAACCTGCGGTTTTCAGCTAAATCAACGCGGTGCGTTGGCTTTCCAATAAAAAACCCTGCATCCCATAGGGACGCAGGGGCGTGTTTAACAAAATACGCGGTACCACCCTGATTCAAAGCGCAAGGCGCTTTCTTCATTCGGCGCTGTAACGTGCGCGCACGCTCCGCCTGAGGGAAAACCGTTCGGCGGGGAGGCTCCGGAGCCATGTTCGGGTCCTTCACGCGCCGCCTCGCACCGACCGGCGGCTCTCTTTAGCGCTCCTGGACTCTACTCTTTCCTTCACTGCCCTATAAAATTATTGTGATTTTAATATTATTGTTGCCGATTGTCAAGAGCAAAAACCGGTTTTTTGAAAAATCGTTTCCCGCCGGTCGCTCTTGCTGCTTACAGCAGGCCGCGGATCGCCTCCGCGAGCTTGTCGTAGGAATAGATCATCCTGTATTCGGGGTTATAGTTGTTCCAGACGTAATCCCATTCGGCGAGTGAGGAATAGACGGAGCCGCGATAGTGCGTCACGTCGCCCAGGTTCGGGATCTCGCGCGGCATGCGCCTGTACCAGTTCTCGCAGCGGGACACGGCGAACCTGCCCTCGTTGGAGAGCGCTATGGAATAGAACAGCGTGGTGTAGCTGCCGGTGAGCTCATACGCCTTTTCGCCCTGCGGGACCGCGTCGTTTTCCAGGTCGGAGGGCGTCAGGAACACGAGCAGCTCGTTGCCGCCCTTGAAAAGCGGATAGTCGGGCAGCGTGCTCTTGGAGCAGCCGTCCTGCACGAGCACGAACTTCTCCCCGACGTCGCCCTTGAGCGCCTCGAGCACGGTGCATTCGTACAGGGTCTGCTCGTCGGTCTCCGCGAGCCAGTCGCCCACGCGGACGAGCAATACCGCGTCGGACTTTTGGACCGCGTTTTCAAGCGACATGCCCTTGAGCGCGATCGGCGCGGGACGCGTCTCCCTGCCGGTCCTGACCTCCGGAAGAACGAAGTTCATCTGCGGAGCGGCGGTCGGCTCCGGCGTGGCTTCGGGCTTTTTACCGGGATCGAACGCGCCGCCGCGGTAGAGCGCCATCAGCACCCCGAGCGCGATCATCAGCACGCAACCCGCCGCCACGATCCAGCCGAGGGTCTTGTTGAAGCTTTTATCCGAGCTGAGCTTGTTTTTGTTTTTGTTCTTTTTCTTGTCCATTTTGATCGCCGCCCCTGCGGGCAGGGGCTCCTTTCATTGCGTTTATAATCAGCTTTGTTTATGTTTCCCGGGAATTGCACGCCTTGCGCTCAATTCGTTCGCGATCCCGTCAATCCATGCTCCTGATCTTATCCGCGAGCTTATCGTAGCGGTAGATCAGGTCGGTCTCCGGATCGTAGTCCTTGAAGATGGAGTCCACCTCGGCGAGTTTGGGATAGACGGCGCTCGGATAGTATTTGAAATTGCCCATGTTCACCACGTCCGACGGCATGCGCTCGTACCAGCTGCTGTCGCGCACGGTGACGAACCTGCCCTCGCTCGTGACGCTGCAGGTATACATCAGCATCGAGCTGCCGCCGACGAGCTCATAGGCTTTCTGCCTCTTCGGGATCAGCGGGTTTTCAAGGTCGGATCCCTTCAGGAACGCCAGGAGTTCGTTGCCGCCGGTGAGCAGCGGATAGTCCTCGACTGTCGCCTTTGAACTGCCCTCCTGCACGAGCACGAGCTTTTTGCCCGCATTGCCCTTGATCTTTTCGAGCACGGTGCATTCGTAGAGCGTTTGGGTATCTGTCTCGCCGAGCCAGTCCCCCACGCGGATCAGCAGTATGGCGTCGGACGCCTTGACCGCGTCTTCAAGCGCCATGCTCTCCGCCTGAGCGGGCAGCGTCTGCGCGCCCGTCCTGACCGGAGGCAGAGCGTAGTCCACCTTGACCTCTTTGGGCGTGAAGTCGAACTTTATCACGCCGCTGCGCCACAGCGCGGCGAACACCGCGAGCGCGAAGAATGCAGCGCAGCAGATGACGACGCCCCAGGTGAGCTTTTTATTGAACTTTGCGTCCGAGCTGATCTGTTTTTGCTTTTTCTTAGCCATTTTAACCTCGTTATCGGTCATACGACCTGGAAGATATAGAATTTGAGATAATCGGTCTCCGGAACGTTCCAGAGGATCGGGTGATCGCCCGCCTGCTGACGGCCTTCGATCTGGCGGAGCTGCACGCCCGCGTCCTCCGCGGCGTCATGGAGCATCTTTCTGAAGAGCTCGTCCGTCATGAAATGCGAGCAGGAGCAGGTGGCGAGATACCCGCCGCGCGGCAGAAGCTTCATCGCCTTGGCGTTGATCGCCTTATAGCCCTTTATCGCGCTTCCCACGGTGCCGCGGCTCTTTGTGAACGCCGGCGGGTCGAGGATGATGAAGTCATAGCCGCAGCTCTTCCGCTCCTCCATCGAGGTCAGAAGATCGAACACGTCCTCGCAGACGAAATCCATCCTGCCCTCGAGCCCGTTCAGCGCGGCGTTGCGCCTTGTCTGAGCGATCGCGTCCTCCGAGATATCCACGGCGGTCACGTGTTCGGCGCCGGCGGCTGCGCAGTTGAGCGCGAAGGCGCCGGTATGCGTGAAGCAGTCGAGCACGCGGCGGCCGCGGGCGATGGCCGCGCAGGCACGGCGGTTGAACTTCTGGTCGAGGAAAAACCCGGTCTTCTGCCCGTTCAGCACGTCGATCCCGTATTTGACGCCGTTCTCCTCTATGATGAGCTTGCCGTCGAAATCAGGGTCAAGGCGCGGGTCCCGGTAAAAGCCCTTCTCCTCATCCAAGCCCTCCTTGAGGCGGATCGCGGCGTCGCTGCGTTCGCAGATCGCGCGGATACGGACCCCGTATTCCGCGAACACGTCGATGAGCAGGCCGAACAGGCGCCGCTTCATCCGCTCAAAGCCGAGGGAGAGCACCTGAACGACGAGCACGTCGCCGAATCGGTCCACGGTGAGCCCCGGGAACTGGTCGGCCTCGCCGAAGATCACGCGCCAGCAATCCTCGTTTTCGCCGATGACGGCGAGGCGGTAATCTATGCACCAGCGGATGCGGCGGCGGAAAAACTCGTCGTCGAATCTGTCGTTGGCGTTCCTCGAGATGAGCCTGATGCGGATCTTGGAAACGTCGTTGATGAAGCCCGTGCCGAGGAAGCGGTCTTTTTTTGAATACACGTCCACGAGATCGCCGTTTTCGTACTCTCCCGCAACGGAGACGACCTCCTCGCCGAACACCCAGGGGTGCCCGGAGCGAAGACTGCGCTCGGCCTTTTCGGTGATGGACGCTTTTGCAAACTGACGCTGTGCCATGGTTCGGTCCGCCTTTCTGACAATATGCAGATTGTAGCACAGCGGGCGGGATTTTTCAAGATGTTACGAGCGAAGCGAGCCGCCCGGATCGGGGCGCGGCGCGGGAAGGGGCCCCGCAAAGCCTGAGACAGTAAAAGAATGAGCGGGGCAGAAAACTGCGAATGAAAGCTCAGCCCGAAGCAAAGCGGGAAGATAATATCCGCCCCTGCGGTCCTCCTCGATCCGTCCCCGCTTGACCCGCCGTGCGCAAACGGCTATAATTACAATAATGAAAACATCCCCGGAGGGAACTATGTCACTTGAAAAAGCCAAAGCCTACCTCGCTTCGCGTGGGCTCGAGGACCGCATTATCGAGCCGCCGGTCTCGACCGCGACGGTGCCCCTCGCCGCTCGGGCGCTGGGTGTTGAGGAGGGCATGATCGCAAAGACGCTTTCGTTCATTGTGGACGGCGCGCCGATACTGATCCTCGCGGCGGGCACGGCGCGCATCGACAACCGCAGGTTCAAGGACCGCTTCCACACCAAGGCGAGGATGGTCCCGTTCGACGACTGTGAAAAACTGATCGGCCACGCGGCGGGCGGCGTCTGCCCGTTCGGCGTGAACGGGGGCATTGCGGTCTATCTGGACGAAACGCTGAAGGCCTTTGAATTCGTCTACCCCGCCGCCGGGAACGACCGCAGCGGCGTGCGGCTCACGCCCGAAGAGCTCTTCGGCGCGCTTGACGGGGCGGAATGGATCGACGTCTGCAAAATGCCGGAAGAATGAGCGAATAAACAAAAACGGGGGCCACGGGCAGGGATCCCCGTTTTTGTTATGTAAAAACTGCTTTTCGCAGTATCGTCCCGAGCGGCGCCTCGTCACTGCGGCAGCGCGAGCCCCTTTTCGCGGAGCGTTTGCGCGAGCTGTTCCTTATTCAGCCAGTAGGTCAGGTCCTCCGGCTTGTCGATCGAGGCGTTGCCGACGAGCTTTTTCGCAAGCAGCGTGAACTTTTCGCGCTCGTCATAGGTATCGAAAACCGCGCTGCGCTCGATCGGGGTCACGTCCATACGCGGCCAGACCTGCTTTGCGCATTCGGCGAAATACAGCACCGCTCCGTCGTAAAGCTTCTGAAGGCCGTTCGGTTCCACAGGCGCGCTCTCGCGCTCGGCCATGATCGCCGAAAGCCTGTCGCGCAGCTGCTTGTCCTTTTTGATCCGGACGCCGATGAGCGCGTTTTCCGGGCTGCCCAGCTCGAACACCTGCTTTTCGCCGTCCTTCACGCGGGTGAATTCGCACACCGCGTCCGCAAGGAACCAGGCGATGATCATTTTCGGCTCCCCGCCCCACGCCTCGCGCAGGGACGGGCTGTTTTCAAGGCACTCGGCGATGACGGCCTCGTCCTCCGTGAAGACGGGCCTGCCGCCGATAAGGAGCTCCACGCCGCTCGCCCCGTCGTAGGCGCAGAGCTTCACGGCGGGGTACATGCTCAACTCGCCGTAAAACCTGCCGCATTTCGGGCAGGCGAAGTAAAGCGCGCCGTCCTTTTCAAAGCACAGCTCCGCATAGTGCACGCAGGGCGTTTTGTCAAGCCCCATCGTGGCCGCGTACAGCGCGCGCCCCTCCCCCAGGAATTCTTTGATCTTTTCGACGCCTTCGTTCATTCCGCCCTCCGGATCGTGAGTATTTGCAGGACCGATTATACAATAATATTCAAGGGATGGCAATGGGCGGGAGGGCGATAGGATGGATCGCCGGCATCGTTTTTTCATTTTGGTATTGACAAACCGGCGCTTTGGCGTTACAATGTGTTAGCACTCAAAGAAATAGAGTGCTGACAAGATAATAAATACTCTATAAGAGGTGACTAATAATGAAGAAGAAACAGTTCAAGACCGAGTCGAAGCGCCTGCTCGACCTGATGATCAACTCCGTCTACACCAATAAGGATATCTTCCTGCGCGAGCTGATCTCGAATGCCAGCGACGCGCTCGACAAGCTCTATTTCAAAACGCTGACGGATAATTCCGGCATCACGCGAAGCGAACTTGAGATCCGCATCGATCCCGACAAGCAGGCGCGCACGCTGACGATCACCGATAACGGCATCGGCATGACGAAGGACGAGCTCGAAACGAACCTCGGCACCATCGCCCAAAGCGGCACGCTCGCCTTCCGCACCGAGATGAACGCCAAAGAGGGCGAAAAGGCGGCGGAGACGCCCGAGGTCATCGGTCAGTTCGGCGTGGGCTTCTATTCCGCGTTCATGGTGGCGAAGAAGATCACCGTGCTGAGCCGCGCCTACGGTCAGGACGAGGCGTATATCTGGACCAGCGAGGGTCTGGACGGCTACACCGTGGAGCCCGCCGAAAAGGACGCGCACGGCACGGTAATCACGCTGTATCTGCGTGACGACGAGGGCGAGGAGAGCTTCGGCAAATATCTTGAGACCTACACGCTGCGCGACCTTGTGAAGAAGTATTCCGACTACATCCGCTACCCCATCAAAATGATGGTGGAGACCACCCGCGCCAAGGAGCACGAGTGCGATTGCGGTCACGAGCACGAGGAGGGCGAATGCGACTGCGGGCACGAGCATGAGCACAAGGAGCCCGAATATGAGACCGTGACCGAGGAGCAGACGCTCAACAGCATGGTCCCGCTGTGGCGCAGGAACAAGGCGGAGCTGACCGACGAGGATTACAACAGCTTCTACACCGACAAGTTCCACGACTACGAAGCGCCGCTCGCGCACATCCACACGAACGCGGAGGGCAGCGTGACCTATAACGCGATCCTCTACATCCCCGCGAGCGCGCCGTACAACCTCTATTCCAAGAACTACAAGCGCGGTCTGCAGCTTTATTCAAACGGCGTCATGATCATGGACAACTGCGAGGAGCTGCTGCCGGAGTACTTCGGCTTCGTCAAGGGCCTTGTGGACTCCCCCGATATCTCGCTGAATATCTCCCGCGAGATGCTGCAGCAGAACCGCCAGCTCCGCGCGATCGCTAACGGCCTTAAAAAGAAGATCCGTCAGGAGCTTGAAAGCATGCTCGAAAACAGCCGCGAGGACTATGAAAAGTTCTTCAAGGCGTTCGGGCTCTCGCTCAAGTACGGCATCTACGAAAGCTACGGCATGGAGGCGGAGAACCTGCAGGATCTGCTGCTCTACCGCTCCGCGAAGGAGGATAAGCCGATCACCTTGAAGCAGTACACGGAGGCCCTCGCCGAGAACCAGACGGAGATCTACTACGCCTGCGGCGAGAGTGCGGAGATGATCCGCAGCCTGCCCCAGTACAAGTACCTGATCGACAAGGGCTGCGATATCCTGCTGATGACGGACAACGTGGATGAGTTCATGGTAAAGATGATGAACGGCTACGGCGGCAAGCCCTTCAAGTCCATCACCGACAACGACGTGAACCTCGAGAGCGAGGACGAGAAGAAGGCCATGGCCGAAAAGCAGGCCGAGAGCCGCGAGCTGCTCGACGCGATCAGGACCGCGCTTGACGGCAAGGTGAAGGAGGTCCGCCTCTCCGCAAGGCTTGCGGACTCCCCCGCCGCGCTCACGAGCGAAGGCCCGCTCTCGCTCGAGATGGAGAAGGTACTCTCCGAAATGCCGCTCGGCGGCGAGGCGAAGGCGGAGCGCATCCTCGAGCTCAACCCCGATCACCCCGTTTTCGAGGCGCTGAGCGCCGCGAAGGACGACGCGGAGAAGCTCGGGAACTACGCTAAGCTCCTCTACAACCAGTCGCTCATCATGGCCGGTCTCAAGATCGACGACCCCGCCGGTTTCGCCGCCGCCATCAGCGCGCTGATAGTAAAATAACAAAGTATTTGTTTAAGCAAGAAACGCCTGCCGGCCGGCAGGCGTTTCTTTTGCGGGTGCTGTGCAGCGAACAGTTCCCAAACGGTGGGAATGCTGTGCCGCAGATTTTCGCGAAATTTGCTTCTCCGGTTAAGTTCAATTTAAGTTTTATGCGTATAATGCGAAGCATGGGACAGGGCGGCGCAAAGAAAAGCGCGGGCTTTTTTTGCCCGGCGGGATGTATTTTTCATCCGATTGTGATATAATGGTTTAGTTATAAAATCAATCGAGGAGCGATTATGATCCCGAACGACAGACCCGCCTTCCCAGCCGCGGACGCGCACTGCGATTTTCTTTACGGCATGATCAACCGGGGCTACGACCTTTCGCGCCCGGCGCGGCGCCAGGCCATCCGGCTCGACAAGCTCCGCGAGGGCGGCGTGAAGCTCCAGTTCTTCGCCGCGTGGATCGACATGGAGTTCGAAACGAATCCGCTGAGCCAGTGCTGCCAGATGATCGACGCGTACTGCCGCATGCTCGAAGCCAATCCCTCCCTCGTGCCCCTCACCCGCGATTTCGATCCTTCCGGCGAGAAGATCGCGGCGGTGCTGACCGTCGAGGGCGGAGAGGCGATCGAGGCGAGCATCGCGAACCTGCGCATCCTGCACCGCCTCGGCGTGCGCGCGATGACGCTCACCTGGAACGACGCGAACCGCCTCGCTTACCCCGCCGCGGGCGGGAGCCGCAAGGGGCTGACGAAGCTCGGGCGGGACGCTGTGCGCGAGATGTGCCGCCTGGGCGTCGCGGTGGACCTTGCTCACCTGAACGATCACGGCATCGACGACGTGCTCGAAATCGCGACGAGGCCGGTGTTCGCCTCCCATTCGAACGCACGCGCTCTCTGCGCCTCGCCCCGCTGCCTTAAGGACGAGCATATCCGCGAGATCGCGAGGAAAGGCGGCGTGATCGGCGTGAACTTCTTCCACAAGCAGCTTGCCGAGGGCCGTATGGCGACGGTCGGCGACGTCGTTGCCCATATCGAGCACATAGCCTCGGTCGGCGGCGTGAACTGCGCGGCGCTCGGCTCCGATTTCGACGGGATGGGCACCTATATCGAAGGGCTCTCAACGAGCGCGGGCATGCCCCTGATCGCGAACGAGCTTCTGCGCCTCAATTACAGTGAGCATGACGTGAAAAGGATAATGTTCGGCAACCTTTACGACTACATCATCGGCTTTTGCTGATGCCATAACGGAGCTTCTGCCGGAGGATAAATTGGAGACCGCATACAAAAATATTTTTTCCCGACTGGAAAAGAAATACATCATCACCGAGGCGCAGTACAAGGCCGTCATGCCCGTGCTCACGGAGCATATGCACGTGGACGCGCACGGCCTCAGCACCGTTTGCAGCATGTACGTAGACACGCCGGATATGCGCATCATCCGCGCCTCGATCGACGCGAAGGCCTATAAGGAAAAGCTTCGCCTCCGCTGCTACGGCGTCCCGACGGCCTCCTCCCTCGCGTTCGTTGAGCTCAAGAAAAAATACCTCGGCACCGTCTACAAGCGCCGCTTCGAAATGCCCTATGAAGACGCTCTCAACATGCTCTGGGGCAAAGCGCCCGCGCCGGACACGCAGATGGGCCGCGAGGTGGATTACTTTCTTCACTTCTACCCCGGTGTGAAGCCCACGATCTCCATCTTCTGCGAACGGCTCGCGCTTTTCGGCAACGACGACGAGGAGTTCCGCGTGACCTTCGACCACGATCTCCGCTACCGTATGGACGAGCTTGACCTGAGGAACGGCACGCACGGGCGGAGCATCCTCCCCTCCGACCAATACATCATGGAGGTCAAGGTCGCGGGCGGGATGCCGCTGTGGTTTTGCGCCCTGCTCGATGAAAACAGGATCTTCCCACACAAATTTTCAAAATACCGCAAGGCTTTTGAGACCGAGCTCGCGGAAAGGCTCGGCTTGAATAAAGAATCATGATCGGCTCTGCCGAAGAAAGGACCCTCTCAATGCTTCAAAGTCTGATCTCAAGCATTTTCTCAACCAACAATACGCCCGTTACGGTGAGCGTCGGCGAATACCTGATCGCGATCGGCGCGGCGCTTGTGCTCGGCATCCTGATCGCCCTCGTCGGGCATTATAAGAGCAGGCAGACGAAGAGCCTCTCCGTGGCGCTCGTGCTGCTGCCTGTCATCGTTCTGACAATGATCCTGCTCGTCAACAAGCAGTTCGGCGCGGGCCTCGCGGTCGCCGGCGCGTTCAGTCTGATGCGCTTCCGCTCCGCCCCCGTCACCGCGCGCGACATGGTGCTGCTGGCGCTTTCGATCGCGGTCGGCCTCTGCTGCGGTTTGGGCTTCGTGGGCATTGCGGCGATCCTCACCGTTTTGGTGCTTGCCGTGCTGTTCATCCTCACCCTGCTCGGCTTCGGCGAGGTGAAGAGCGGCCGGCGCGTGCTCAATATCGTGATCCCCGAGAGCCTCAATTACGACGAGGTCTTCTCGGATCTCTTTGAAAAATACACGAAGAGCTGCGAGCTCATCCGCGTGAAGACCACGAACATGGGCAGCCTCTTCAAGCTCCGCTACGCCGTCGAGCTCCGCGACGTTTCCAAGGAAAAGGAGTTCATCGACGAGCTGCGCGTGCGCAACGGCAACCTCGAGATCAGCATCATGAAGCCCGAGCAGGGCGGCAAGACCGAGATCTGACGAACGGAATACGAAACGGCGGCGGGAACGGCGTATCCGCGTAAGGAGATACGGGTTTTCAGCCGCCGTTTTCGTTTTCCGCGCTCAGGGGCCGCTGCTTGCATTTTGCTTTTCCCCGTGTTATAATAGCTTTCAGGGACTTATCCCGAATACTCATGAGGTGACGCCGGCTTGAAAATCGCGTAAACGAACGAACCCGATCCCACTTTGGCGGCCCGCTTTGCGGCGCTGCCGTTATCCGTTTGTTTTGAGCGAGGTCACAGCATGATACAATTGAACGATATCTCCATATTTTTGACCGTGAACGGGCGTGCGCTCGTGTCCGGTCTTTCCTTTACCCTGAACCCGGGCGACCGGACGGTCATCATCGGCGAGGAGGGCAACGGCAAGAGCACCCTCTTAAAGCTCATAGCCGACCCCGCCCTTATCGCCGGCCATGCGGAGTACACGGGAGCCGTCTTCCGCGGCGGGCACCGCATCGGCTATCTCGAGCAGGAGCTCTCCCCCCGGGAGCGCGCGCTCCCCGTGCGGGAGTTCATGCGGGGCGGCGAGGCGGACTGGCTTTATGAGCTCAGGGCCGCGGAGCTCGGGCTCGATCCCGCGATCATCCACGAGGACCGGGAGGTCGGAACGCTCTCCGGCGGGGAGCGGGTCAAGCTGAGGCTTGCGAAGCTGATGGCCGAGGAGCCGGATATGCTGCTGCTCGACGAGCCGACCAACGATCTGGACATCGAAACGCTCGAATGGCTCGAGGGCTTCATCAAGGGCTTCCCCGGCGGCGTGCTCTTCGTCTCGCACGATGAGACCCTGATCGAAAACACGGCCCGCGCCGTGATCCACCTCGAGCACGTCCACCACAAGAAGGTGGCGCGGCACACGGTGGCGAACCTGCCTTACCGTGAATACGTCGCCGACCGCGAGCGCCTGTTCGCGCATCAGGAGCAGGTCGCCCTCAAGGAGCGCGACGAGCAGTGCCAAAAGGAGGAACGCTGGCGCGAGATCTATGAAAAGGTGGAGCGCGACCAGCGGAGCATCTCCCGCAAGGACCCCTCCGGCGGGCGGCTGCTCAAAAAAAAGATGCACTCCGTGATGAGCCAGGGGCGGCGCATCGAGAAGGAGCGCGAGAGCATGACCGAGCTCCCCGTGACGGAGCGACAGATCTTTTTGGGCCTTCCCCCGGTCTCCCTCCCCGCAAGGAAGGAGATCCTGCGCTTCAGGACGGAGGGGCTCTTCGCGCCGGACGGACGCAGGCTGACGGCGGGATTCGAGCTCAGCGTGGACGCCTGTGAGCATATCGCGGTCATCGGGCGGAACGGCGCGGGTAAAACGACGCTGCTGCGGCTCATCGAGGCGGAGCTTTCAAAGCGGAAGGACGTTCGCCCCTTCTATATGCCGCAGAACTATTTCGACCTGCTCGACGAAGCGGGAACGGCGGTGGAGTTCCTTGCGCCGAGCGGCGAAAAGACGGCCGTGACGGCGGCGAGGACGTATCTCGGCAGCGTGCGCTTCACAGCGGACGAGGCGGAAATCCCGGTCTCCCGGCTGTCCGGCGGGCAGAAGGCGAAGCTGATGTTCGTTAAGATGGCGCTCGACGGGTATAACGTCCTGCTGCTCGACGAGCCGACGCGCAACTTTTCCCCGCTCTCCACGCCGGTCATAAGGCGCATCCTTAAGGAGTTCGGCGGCTGCATCATCGCCGTCACGCACGACCGCAAGCTTCTCTCCGAGGTCGCAGCAAAGGTGTACCGGCTGAGTGGGAACGGACTTGAAAAGGTGCGATGAATACCGTAGGGGCGGCAATTCAGCCAAGCGTCAGCTTGCGCTGCCGCCCGCAAACCCCGGTCACGGTAAGCTCCGGAGAAACGATTTGCCCCAAACAAAGCGGGCGGCAAGTTGCCGCCCCTACGGGAAAACGATCTTTCAGGCCCCATTCCCCTTTGAGGGGATGCGATCCGGCAGGTTGCACGTTGGCCGAGGGCCTTAAAGCCCGAGGTCGGATGAGGTGTTGAGTTAAATCAACTCCGAAGCTTGGTCGATCCGCAGCTTGAACACCTCATCAGTCATTTTGCCTGAACAAAATGACAGCTTCCCCTCCAGGGGAAGCCCTCCCGGTCGGTTGCTCCTCCGCCGTTTTCCGTGACAGAAGCTTGCGGGCGGCAGGTTGCCGTCCCTACGAAATAATACAGCAAAACGGCGGTTCAAACCGCCGTTTTTGCGTACGCAATTATTCTTACTTATCGAGGATCTTTTCCTGGATCGGCCTTGCCTCGTCCTCCATGAGCTCGAGCTCCTCGCCTGAAAGGCGGACGTCGAGGCACCTCGCGGTATCGGCGACGGTCTCCCTTCGGCGCATGCCCACGAGCAGGCTCATTTGGCCGAACTGGCTCAGCGCCCAAGCCTCCGCGAGCTGTGCGAAGGTGCAGCCGTGGGCGGCGCGGATCTCCTCCCACACCGCGAACGCGCGCCTGAGGCCGGCCTTCTTGTCCTCCGCCGTCCAGGGGATGCGCGAGCGGATGTCGCTCTTTTTGAACTGGCGCTCCATGAATTCGGGCGAGGTCAGGAAGCCCTCCTCGAGCACGCCGTAGGTCTGGAAGCAAGCGCCGTGCTTTGCGCACACGGGGAAATACTCGCGCCCGTGGAAGGGCGAAAGGATGCTGAAAAACTCCTGCACCAGGCTCACGCCCGCCGAGGCGTGCGGCGCGGCCATGTATTCGTCGAGGTCCCCGGGTTGGCTGTTCGACAGGCCGTAGGTCAGGATCTTGCCCTCTTTCACAAGCTCCTCGAGCGCGCCTACGGTCTCTTCGACGGGGAAGGTCGGGCAGACGTAATGCACTATGAGCGAATCGATGCGGTCCGTCCCGAGGCGGCGAAGGGAATCCTCCGCGTCGCGCCTGATCGCCTCCGGGCGGGTGTCGTTGTTCACGGTGTAGCCGTCCCGCTCATAGTGGAAGTTGCCGCCCTCGCCGCGCCAGTTGAGGGAGCACTTCGTCTGGATGACGAGCTCGCTGCGCCGCCCGCGGATGGCCTTGCCGATGAGCTCCTCCGAAACGCCGGTGCCGTAGACCGGCGCCGTGTCGAGATAGTTTATGCCGTGATCGAGGCAGGCCGAGATAAGGTCCTCCGCCTCTTTCACGGTCGAATCGTGGTCTGACCAGACGCTGCCGCCGCCGAGCCCCCAGGTGCCGAGCGCCACGCGCGAGACCCTAAGGCCGGAGCCGCCGAGTTCAAAATATTCCATAAGATCCTCCTCTGAAAAGGCTTTTATTCAGTTTAGCAGGAAGCGCGAAGTAAATCAATATGAATTTGCCTCGGACAGCGATTTTGTTCGGAGGACGGGAGCGATAATATTTACCGCCCGGTGTGAATACTATTTACCGTTCCCGATCTCAATGAAAGGCCGCGCCGCGTGTGCGAAAGTATATGACCGTTACAGCAAACAACATCGACCTCATCGGCAGCGTTTTCATGCCGCCCGAATACAGCCACACAGTCTACGGCGAGGCGTTCTTCCGCCTCGTTCTCTCCGTCCGCCGCCTGAGCGGCACCGAGGACCGCATCCCCGTGACCGTTTCCGGGCGGCTGCTCGGCGATATCCCCGCCGGCGGGGGCGATAGGCTCCGCGTACGCGGGCAGATCCGTTCCTACAACAAGCGGACGGAGACCGGCAGCCGGCTCGTGATAACGGTGTTCGCCAAGGAGTTCGAGGCCTTCGAGGACGGCGGCGACGTGAACGAGGCGGAGCTCACCGGCTTCATCTGCAAGCCGCCGGTCTACCGCACCACGCCGTTCTCGCGTGAGATCGCGGACGTTCTTCTCGCCGTCAACCGCCGCACGGGAAGGAGCGATTACCTGCCCGTGATCGCGTGGGGACGGAACGCCCGTTTCCTTGCGGAGGCGCCCGTCGGAACGGAGCTTTCCGTGCTCGGGCGTTTGCAAAGCCGGGAGTACAAAAAGCGCTTCGAGGACGGCACGGAGCAGACGCGCACCGCGTACGAGGTCAGCGCCGGCGCGGTGGAGGTGATGACGCCGGGAAGATGAATGCGGAATTAGTAATGCGGAATGCAGAATTCAGAGTTAAGGTTCGCATAATTCCTAATTCCTAATTCTCACAAGCCGCGTAAGCGGTGACAGCATTTCCCTTGCTGCCACTACGGCTTCTTTTGAATTTTCCGCAGCATTCCGCTTCCTTAGTTTTGGCGCACAAGCGTGATTGGTTTGCAGCACCTTCGGTGCGGCGTGTCCTTAGCTGCTTGGTCGCCGCGGTTCGGCGCCTATCGCGGCGCCGCGCGCTGACTCGCTGCGAGTCGACGAGCATAAAAATACGGGGCTGCTTTTGTGGCAGCCCCGTAATTTTCATGCTCAGTCTTCCATGTGAGCCTTGTAGTAGTTCATCAGGTTGCCCTCAAGCAGGATCTCCTTCTCGTCCTTGGTGAGGCCCTTGATATAGAGGGTGATATCACGAACGCCGTCCTTCGTGATGACCTTCGCGGGGATCTCCTCGACGCCGTTCTCGACCGCCGCGCGGACGCCGGGCACGAACACGAAGTCGCCGCAGTCATAGTTGAACTCGGTGCCTTCCGCGATCGTGAAGGGCAGGATGCCCCAGTTGATGCAGTTACTGCGATAGCGCTTGGTGGCGTATTCGTAGCAGATGTTCGCGAAGCCGCCGAGCACGCGCTGGCAGGAGGCCGCCTGCTCGCGGGCGGAGCCGTCGCCGGGCTTGTTGGCGAAGACGCAGGAGCCGAAGCCGGTGGTCTTGATGAGCTCGTCGGCGTTGCCGACCTTGGTGAGCGCGTCCATGATGCGCTGGGGCTTTTCGCCTGCGCGGCGCTCGAAGTCCATCGCCATGACCTGCTTGCTGCGGCCGACGTATTCGGGCACGCGGCGGGAGAGGGCGAACTCCGCAAGGCGGAGGGGATTGGAGCGGTAGCTCGAGGTCTCGCCGGAGGGGATCAGCTCGTCCGTGGTGGTGACGGGGTCGTGGATGACCGCGTCAAGCTCAAACAGAGCGTTCTCGGTGAGCGGGAACATCTCCGGCCAGTCGGTGATGTTGGGACCGAGCTTGAGCTCGACGGTCGGGTCGGGCTTGCCGAAGCCGTTGTAGACGCGCTTGTCGTAAACGCTCTTATCGAAATGGTATTCGTAATGGGTATCGTCGTAGTCCACCTCGGTCGCGGGGGTGATCACGCCGTGGTTCCTCGCGGTCGCCGCGATGGAGCGGGAGTCCATGAGGCAGACGAAGCTGATCTGGCCCTCGCCGGGCTTAGAGCCCTCGCGGTTCGGGAAGTTCCTGGTGGTGTGGCGGAGGGAGAGGCCGTTGTTCGCCGGCACGTCGCCTGCGCCGAAGCACGGACCGCAGAAGCTGGGCTTGATGATCGCGCCGCTCTCGAGGAGCTTTTCGGTCATGCCGATGCGGGTCAGCTCGAGGCTGGTGGGGACGCTGGTCGGGTAGACGGAGAAGCCGAAGTAACCGTCGCCCACGTCGTGACCGTCCATGATCTCCGCGGCTTCGACGATGTTGTCGAACAGACCGCCGCTGCAGCCCGCGATAACGCCCTGATCCGCGATGACCTTGCCGTCAACGATCTTGTCGAGCAGGTTGACAGTGACCTTCTTGAACTTCTTCTCGGCCTCGGCCTGAACGCCCGCGAGGATCTCCTTCGCGTTCGCGAGGAACTCCTTGATGGTGTAGGCGTTGGAGGGATGGAACGGCAGAGCGATCATCGGCTCCACCTTGTCGAGCTCGATGGTGATCATGCTGTCGTAGTAAGCGACGGCTTTCGGAGCCAGCTTCTTATAGGCCTCGGGACGGCCGTAGGTCTTGTAGTAGTTCTCGATGACCTCGTCGGTCTCCCAGATGGAAGAGAGGCAGGTGGTCTCGGTGGTCATGACGTCGATGCCGTTTCTGAAATCAGCGGGGAGGCTTGCGACGCCGGGGCCGGTGAACTCCAGCACCTTGTTCTTCACAAAGCCGCTTGCGAAGGTCGCCTTGACGAGCGCGATAGCGACGTCGTGCGGGCCGACGCCCTTCTTCGGCGCGCCGGTGAGGTACACGAGCACGACTTCGGGCGCGTTGACGTCGTAGGTGTTCTTGAGCAGCTGCTTGACGAGCTCCGGGCCGCCCTCGCCAACGCCCATGGTGCCGAGCGCGCCGTAGCGGGTGTGGCTGTCGCTGCCGAGGATCATGCTGCCGCAGGCCGCCATCGCTTCACGCGCATAGCTGTGGATGACGCTCTGGTTGACGGGCACGTAGATGCCGCCGTATTTTTTCGCGGCGGAAAGGCCGAACACGTGGTCGTCCTCATTGATGGTGCCGCCGACGGCGCAGAGGCTGTTGTGGCAGTTGGTCATCGCGTACGGTATCGGGAACTGCTTGAGACCGGACGCTCTCGCGGTCTGGATGATGCCGACGTAGGTGATGTCGTGGCTCATCAGGCAGTCGAAGCGGATGCGCATCTTCTTCGGGTCCTCGGATACGTTGTGCGCGCGCATGATCTGATAGGCGATGGTGTTCTCGCGGCCCTCGTCGGGGGTCACGCCGGGAACGGGCTCCGCTGTGGGCTTGCCGTCCACAAGGTACACGCCGTTGTTGTGCAGCTCAATCATGTTGGATCTCCTTATTGTGCGTTTTTTGATATGCCGGGAAAGCTTTCCCTGTCAGATATATTTTACACCCGCAAAACCCGTTTTTCAAGGCGGAAACGGCGCGGGAACGGTATATAACATAATATAAAAAACGAATTGCCGAAGGGACCGGATCGTCCCTTCGGCATGAATCGGCTCAGCCGTGAATTGACAGCTCCGCTGTCATTATCCTATGCACCGCAGTGCAATTCACACCGGACGGCAGTCCGGTTCAAAACATCACTCCCCACTCGTTGGTGGTCGGGGCGGAAAACCGGATCGTGCGAATACCGTCCGTGTTCGAGATGGCGACGTACCACTTGCCGTCCGGCGCCTCGGCGCAGGCGTAATCGAGGCGTGCGATATCGGCGGCGCTCATATTCTTCGGCGTGACGGCTTTAAGGCCGCAAGCGGTCACCGCGGCCATAAACTCCTCCGCGGAAGCTTCGGTCGTTATGCCGAAAACGTGCACCGCGGGGTCGGTGATCTCGACGCCGGTGACGTACTGCTTCGAATCGAGCACGTCCGGGTAACCGGTGACGGTGTAGGTCACGTGCTCGCGCGGCAGGTCTTCCGTGCTGTTGACCTCGCCGAACTCGTTCAGCTTCACGGCATACCGCTTCGGAACGTACATCGAGCCGCCGAACATGCCGATGACCTCCGCGAAGTCCGCGCCTTGCAGGGTCCCGCCGCCGAGCTCGTGCAGGATGAAGAGCTCAAGGTCACCCTGCATCTCCGCCGTCGGGTCCGGGGTCGATGTGGGCTCCGGAGTCGGCGCGCCTCCCGCTTTGCCCTGCCCCGCCTCGTTTCCGCCCGGAGTGCAGGCGGTAAGGAGCAGACAAAAGGCGAGCAGAATGGCAAGGATGTGTTTCATATCGGACTCCTTTCATATTCGCAGGGGCGGCAGCCTGCCGGGTCATTTATCCCGTAGGGGCGGCAGCCTGCCGCCCGTTTCCGACGGATATGGAGAGCGGCGGAGGAAAACGGTTCCGGCGGGCGGATGGTATCCGCCCCTACGAGAAAATACGGTTTTATTCCACGCTCGTCAGCGCGCCGATGAACAGCGGGACGTTGGTCTCCATATCCATGATCATGAACACGAACGGGCGGTCGAGGACGACCTCGCGGATCTCCGCCGGCGGCATCGCAGACTCGGGATAGATCTCCACCACGGTCGCGGCGCCGGCGCGGGTGCCGTTTTCCGCGACATCGATATGGGTCTTGTGCTTCACGTCGCCGATGCAGAGGTTATAGCCCTCCGCCACGGTCCCGAGGCGGGAGAAGTCCGCGATCGCCGAATCGAACGCGTCGGTCATGCCCATGGTCTTGAGCGCGTCGACGAGGCTCACGCTGTAATCGAAGCCGAACTTGGGCATCCTTGTATTGACTTTACCGGCCCAGCGGTCTTCGAGCATGGAGAGGAGCCTTTCGCCGGTCAGCCCGTCGATGAAGGCGTTCAGGTCCGTCCCCTCGGCGGGCAGCAGCGCCGCGAAGGCGTACGGGCCGTCCTTATAATATTTAAGGAAGCCGGAGCAGGTATCGTCCCCGATCCAGACGTTCTCCGAGGAGTTCATCATCGTGACGCTCTGCCGCTCGCCGGAGAGCGCGGTGAAGACGTCATCGTGCACCTGGTAATGAGTGTATCTGTCATCCCACTCCGCGTCGAACAGCAGCGTGTTCACGAGGAACATGACCGTATCCGGGTCGATCTCGTCCAGCATCCTGTCGATCATGCCGTCCGTGTTCTTTTTCACCCAATCGTTGAGCGCCTCGAGGGTGCTTTCGTCGAACGGCGCGCTGAACACGTCCGCGTCATAGATCGCGGCGTTCCTTTCGAGGAAGTCCCGATTCGGCTTGAAGAAGGGTTCGCAGTTCGCCGCGGGGTCGAATTCCCCCTCAAAGCTCTTGAACCAGATGGAGTCCGCGAGCTTGACGGAGGAGCTTTGTGCGAGCAGCTTCATATAGCTGTAAAGATAGGCGTTCAGCTGCTCGATCGGCATGCCGAGCGTCCGCTCCATCTGGGCGAGGGTCTCGTTATCCGCACCGTTCGCGGTCATCGCGAGGGCGAGCATCACGGAGAGCGGCGAAACGAGCGAGTTTTCCCCGCGCTCAAGGCTGTTTTTGAAGAGCTCTACGGCAAAGTCCGCCTGAGCTTTTCGGAACGCGGCGTCGGGCTGCCTGCCGGTCTGCTGCGCAGGCGTGACGTTCGCGGAGAGCTCTTTAAAGCGCTCGCCGGCGTTCGAATGCTGCACGGGCGCATTGGTGTTCACGGGAGCGGGCGTTTCGCCGCCGTTCGCCGCCGGAGCGCAGGCCGCAAGGCCCAGCATCAGCGCCGCCAACGCGATACAAAATACTTTTTTCACGGTTTTCATAATAAACTCCCTGATCTCAGTTCACGTGGTTCAGCGTGCCGATGAAGATCGGCAGATTCGTCGCGTTGTCGACGATCATATAGACGAACGGGCGGTCGAGGGTGATCTCGTGGACATTTGTCTCAATGCCCGCGGAATCGAACGTGATCACGGTCACGGCGCCGGCGCGGGTGCCCTTTTCGCAGACCTCGATATGGGTCTTGTGGATCACCTTGCCCACGTAAAGCTCTAACTCGCTCATGCGCGAAAAATCGGCCACACCCTCGTAGAACGCGCTGACCATGCCCATGTTTTCGAGGGCGTCGTTGAGTCGGATTTCGTAATCATAGCTGAACTTGGGGAGCCGCGCGAACACCGTTTCGTCCTTCGCGCCGCTCAGGGTCTCGAGAAGGCCCTCGCCGGTGAGGGAGGCAGCGTAATCCGAAAGCGAAACGCCCTCGTTCGGCAGCAGCGCCGCGAAGCTGTATCGGCCGCCCGCATAGCTCTTGATAAAGCCCTCAGCCATCCCGTCCGAGATATACGCTTGCTCTTTCGAACCCATCAGCTGAGCTTTCTCGTCCCCGGTCGGGGAATGGAAAACGCCGTTTTCCACCGCGTAATCGGGATAGGGCTCGCTCCACTCCGCCTCGAAGATAAGCGCGTTGATCAGCATCATCATAGTGTCGCGATCGATTCTTTCGATAGTCTTCGGGATCATACCGTCCGTTTTTTCACGGATCCAATTGTTGACGTCGTTCACGGTGCCGTCGTCAAACGGCGCGCGGAACGCATCCGCGCCGTAGTATTCCGCGTTTTTGCTGAGGAAATCCTCTTTCACGGGGCATTTGCCGCGGATCCAGATCGAGTTCGCGGGGATGACCTTGCACTTTTCGTCGTTCGGGAGGTCATTTGCGAACGCGGCGGCGTATTCGTTGAGCTCGTCGATCGGCAGGCCGTGCATTTTCTCCATCTCGGCAAGCGTTTCGCCGTCCGCGCCGTTAGCGGCCATCGCGAGCGCGAGCAGCACCGAAAGCGGGGAGACCAGCGAATTATTGCCGTCCCTGATCCCGTTTTTGAAGAGCTCGACGGCGAAACCCGCCTGGGCCTTCGCAAAGGCGTCATCCGCCTGCCGGCCCCGTGCCCTTGCCGCGGTGAAAGCGGCGGAGAGGTTCTCCGTCTTCGAGCCGGACGACGGCGCCGCGGGACTGCCTGTGCAGGAAGCGCCGAGGAAAAGCATGGCTGCCGCCAGTAAAAGGGCGATCGTTTTTGTTATATGTTTTTTCATAAAAAGCTCCTTGATTATCCGTTTGATCTCGTGTTATTTCTGCGCCTCCCGCACGAGCTCGCCGAGCTCCGCGGCGGCGGAGGCGTCGAGCGTGCAGACCGTGCCTGCGTTGAGGACGAACGTGCCGTCCCCGAGCGCGATCACGCGGAGGGTATCGTTTCCGAAGGCGAGCGATATGATGTGCAGCACTTCCGCGCTGTCCGGGATATCGGCGTTTTCGTCCGGTTCGAGCTGCGCTATGCATCCGTACATGCGCGCGGCAAGCTCCACACCGATCCAATAGTTGTTCCTGTCATCCCCTTTGGGAACGATCAGGATGCCGCCGTCCGGCATGGCGTCGTAAGTGATCTCGTCCTCGAGCTCATACCAGCCGCCCTCGATGCCCGGAGTGCCGCATAGCCACGCGTTCGTTTCGGCGCCCTCCGGGACGATCCCGTCGACGGCGCCGGGTTCAGCCGTTGCGTTCGCCGCGCCTGCCGCTTCCGCGTCAAGTTCCTGCGTCGCGGTTTCGCAGACCGCGCTCCCGCCCTGCGAAGGAACGGCGGTTTTCACGGTCTGATCTCCGTAGGCGTATCCCTCCTCAGCCGTACGGCCGGGGCCTTTGAGGAGCGGCAGGATCGCGAAGCCGAACACGAGCGCGAAGACCGCAGCGGCGGAAAGCGCGGGAATGACGGTGTTTTTGATCACGCGCCGGCGTTGTGCCGCGGCCGCGTCGTGCCGGGCTTTGTTTTGCATTATTTCGGCTTGCGCCTGTTCGATGGTTCGCCTCATGGGTATTGCTCCTTTGTGGGGGCGGCAATCTGCCGCCCGCTGGTTTCGGGATCGGAAAGCCGGAAGAATCTTCGTTTTCGGCGGGAGGATGATATCCGCCGCTAAAGGATCTGTCGCAGCTCCCTTTTCGCTCTTGCGAGCAGGTTGTCGACCTGCTTGCGGTTTTTGCCGAGGACGCGGGCGGCCTCGTCGTAGCTCATTCCCTCGATATAGACGAGGTGGACGGCGGAGCGCATCGGCTCCTGGAGCTCCGCAAGCGCTTTTGCGAGCGACTTTTTGATCGAGTCCGAAAGCACTTCGTCCTCGAGCGAGGCCTCGTCCGCCGCGTTGTCCTCGAGCGGGACGAACGCGATGCGCCTTTGCCTGCGCAAAAGGTTCAGCGCCTTGTGCCTCGCCACCGCGTAGAGGTAGGTCTTGAGCGACGAGCGAAAGCCGAAGCGCGACGGGTGGATCACCAGCTCGGTCATGGCCTCGATCGCGACGTCCTCCGCGGCGTGGACGTCGTGAACGAAGCCGTTCGCGAAGTAGGTCAGGCCGTTAAAATACGCGGTCATCACCTCGCGGAAAGCCGTTTCATCGCCGTCCAGATACCGGCGGTAAGCCATTTCGGCGCTTTTGTCCGAACCGTTTTCAAGCATGCTCTTTGGTCCTTCTGTTATTTTGTCACGCGGGAAGGGATGGTTCCTTATATAATCATAAAGAAATTATAGATCGCGCGTCGGGGCAAGTCAACCGCGGGATGCGGCGGAGAGGCGCTTTGACGAATCGTTTTTCCATCACGGCACCGTCAGGCACGGCGGGCGGATGGTATCCGCCCCTGCAATGCGCAAAAGCGTGGTCGGTTGCCGCCGCGCTTACGCTTGCATCTTCGCCCGCGTTGTGCTATATTATTTGCGGCGCGGGGAGCCGTGCCGGTAAAGCAATAATGAAGACAGAACTATACAACGCAAAAACTCAAAAGGAAAACGGAACGGGCGTTGCCGGGCGGGTGATCCGCGCCGGAGGGCTCGTCGTGTTCCCGACGGAGACCGTCTACGGCCTCGGCGCCAACGGGTTGGACGGCGAGGCGGTCGCGAAGATCTTTGAGGCGAAGGGCCGCCCGAACGACAACCCGCTGATACTGCACGTTGCCAAAAAGAGCGATGTGCGCCCGCTGTGGGTCAAGATCCCGGACACGGCGCGCCTGCTGATGGACGAGTTCTGGCCCGGGCCGCTGACGCTCGTTTACCTCAAGAGCAGTATCGTGCCGGACGCCGTTACCGCCGGCCTTGATACCGTCGCCGTGCGCATGCCGGAGCACAGGACCGCGCTTGCGCTGATCCGCGCGGCGGGCGTGCCGATCGCGGCGCCGAGCGCCAATCTTTCCGGCAAGCCGAGCCCCACGAGGATCGAGCACGTGCTCGAGGATATGGACGGGCGTGTGGACGTGATGCTCGACGGCGGGCCCTGCTCCGTGGGCGTGGAATCGACCGTGCTTTCGCTCGTCGGCACTCCCACGATCCTACGTCCGGGCGGCGTCACGAAGGAAATGCTGGAAAGCGTCATCGGGACGGTCAGGGTCGCTAACGCGGTGCTGAACCCTCTGGGCGAGAACGAGGTCGCCGCCTCTCCCGGGATGAAATACCGCCACTACGCGCCGGACTGCGAGGTCGTCGTTGCGGAGGGGAGCCCCCGCCGCGCCGCCTCCATCATCAACCGCGAGTACAGCCTTGCGGAGTCCGAGGGCAAAAACTGCATTATTTTTGCTACGGAGCAGACGAAGAGCTATTATAAAGGCAAAAAATATGTTATAATCGGGGACAGGGACATGCCCTCGTCGCTCTGCGCGTCGCTTTTCGCGGCGCTTCGGGACGAGAGCGGCGGCACGGATATCATCTTCGCGGAGGCCATCCCCGCGCGGGAACAGGGGCTCGCCTATATGAACCGCCTGCTGAGAGCCTCCGGCTTCACCGTGCTGAACAACTGAAAAGCCTTATCAAAGGAGATTTTTATGAAGATCGCTATCGCATCCGACCATGGCGGATTTGAACTCAAGCAGCATATCATGGCTCTTCTTACCGAGCTCGGCCACGAATACACGGATTTCGGCTGCTACAGTACGGACAGCATGGACTATCCGGACGTCGCCTTCCCCGCCGCGGAGGCAGTCGCAAGGAACGAATACGAGCGCGGCATCCTGATCTGCGGCACGGGCATCGGCGTTTCGATCTGCGCGAACAAGGTCAGGGGCGTGCGTTGCGCGCTCTGCGGAGACGTGCTTTCGGCGGAGCTGACAAGGCAGCATAACGACAGCAACGTCCTTGCGATGGGCGGCAGGATCATCGGCGTGGAGACCGCGAAGGCGATCGTCCGCACCTGGCTCGGGACCGAATTCCTCGGCGGCAGGCACGAGCGCCGCATCGCGAAGATCTCCGATCACGAGCTTTGAAGCCGAGCCTTCATTTATTTATTAACAGTACGATCTCAATTAAAAAAGTTGAAATACAGGGGGCAATTATGGAAAGCTACATGCAAAACGTAACCGTGGTCAATCACCCGCTGGTGCAGCACAAGCTCACCTTCCTGCGCGACCGCAACACCGGAACGAAGGATTTCCGTGCGCTGCTCAAGGAGCTTTCGACGCTGATGGCGTACGAGGTGACGAGGGATCTTCCTCTTGAGGAGATCGAGATCGAAACGCCCGTCGCGAAGACGAAGTCCCGCGTGCTCGCAGGCCGCAAGCTCGGCATCGTGCCCATCCTCCGCGCCGGCCTCGGCATGGCGGACGGCGTGCTCGAGCTGATCCCCGCCGCGAAGGTCGGTCATATCGGCCTCTACCGCGACCCCGTCACCCTTGCTCCGGTCAGCTATTACTGCAAGCTGCCCACCGACACCGCGAGCCGCGACATGATCGTCGTCGACCCGATGCTCGCGACCGGCGGCTCCGCAGCCGAGGGCATCCGCATCGTGAAGGAAGCGGGCTGCAGAACTATCCGCCTGATGTGCCTCGTGGCGGCTCCGGAGGGCCTCAAGGCGCTCCATGAACAGCATCCGGACGTCCCGATCTTCACCGCCGCGATCGACAGCCACCTCAACGAGCACGGCTATATCGTCCCCGGCCTCGGCGACGCGGGCGACCGTATCTTCGGGACCAAATAAGTATTATAGTAAGAACGGCTGGATGCTCAAGCGCATCCCGCCGTTTTTTGTTTGGATATCGCCGGGGCGGCAAAACGCATCGTTCCGGCCTTCCCCTCAAAGGGGAAGCCCTCCTGTTCCCCCGACCGGTCGTAGGGGCGGCAATCTGCCGCCCGTCAGCAACAATGACCGGATGCGGCGGAGGATCGCTTTCACGGGTCATTTCTTCCTTGTGCGGAAACGCGTACTCGGCGGGCGGCAGGTTGCCGCCCCTACGGGTAAAATAAGCTTCAGGCCTTCCCCTTGAGGGGATGCGATTCGGACTTGGTGCGATAGGTTTCAGGCCTTCCCCTTTGAGGGGATGCGACCTGCTTCAGGCCTTCCCCTTGAGGGGAAGGTGGCAGGCGCAGCCTGACGGATGAGGTGTTGGGTAAACCAACTCCGATGTTTGGTCGGTCAGCAGCTTGAACACCTCATCAGTCAGCCTTCGCTTAAACTCGGCTGCCAGCGTGCGACCTGCGGATCGCGTACCCTCAAGGGGAAGCCCGCCATATCGAAGGGAAGCCCGCCGGCCGCACCCGATCAGCCGTAGGGGCGGCAATCTGCCGCCCGCTGTTCGGGCGTCCGACCTGCCGGGGAGGCACGGGATGCTGTGGCGGGAGCGTTCGTGCAGCAGTTTTGCTTTCCGTCGTGACATTGTTTATTTCGCGGGTCGGTTGCTCGAGCAACCGATCGGCTGAATTGCCGCCCCTACGGGTAAAATAAGCTTCAGGCCTTACCCTTGAGGGGATGCGATCCCGTTTTCCCCCGCCGCGGTATTCTGCCTTTCGTTTTTTGCCGGACTGCCTGCATTTTTTAAAAAACAGTCCGTAGGCGTCGTTTCGCGCCCGCTGCCCGAGCGCGCTTGCCGGGCTGTGAAAGCCAAAAATAAACACGCACCACAGCAATCGAAGCCGCCTGCGATCGTTGTGGTACGCTGTTACCGGGTATTCTGTTGTGCCGTTTGGCGCGTCAGTCTACGATCCTGCGGATCTTCGCAAGCTGCGCCTCGTCGCACTTGCCGCGCTCGATCATGAGAGCAAGCACGTCGGCAATGGAAGCGCCGTCGCTTCCGTCGAGCAGATCCCCGCGGGAGAGCACTACGTACTCCGCGCGCGTGAAAGCGGGCACATACAGATAGCTGCGCACCTGCTTGCCTGCGATCTTGATATAGCCCTTTGCATTAAGCCGGTTCACGAAGGTCTGGACCGTTTGATACGTCCAGTCGTGCCCCTGGATCTCGCGCCAAATGTCCGTTATGATAACGGGCTTTCCTGCCGACCAGATGATCTTCATGATCTCCAGCTCGGCACTCGATACGTCTTTCAGGATCATGGGGGTTATCTCCTGTTGCTGTTTCTTTTGCCTAACATTATATAGGATTGTTTCGCGGTTATCAACAATGTAATTGTAGTTTTTAACGGAAAAAACGGGCTTTTTTTAAAAAATCTGTCCCTTTTCCCCCCATTTTCGGGATTTTGGATCAAGTATTACAATTTATCTATGTAAATCAAGGAAATATTCCGTCATTTTGTCTTAGTTTTGAACGAACCTGCGCATCTTGAGGAGGGCGGCTTTTTCGAGCCTTGAGACCTGTGCCTGGCTCACGCCGACGCTCCCCGCGACCTCGGTCTGGGTCTTGCCGGCGAAGAAGCGCAGCGTGAGGATCCGCTTCTCCCTTTCGGTCAAACGGCTCATGCCGTCCGAGAGCGCGATGCCGTCCAGCCAGCGCTCGTCGGTCTCGTTTTCGTCCCGTATCTGGTCCGCGATGTAGACCGCGTCGCCGTCGTCGTGATAGATCGGCTCGTTCAGGGATACCGGGTCGGCGATCGCGTCCAGCGCAAAGACCACGTCCGCCTCCTTCTCGCCGAGCTCCTCGGCGATCTCCGAGATGCGCGGCTCGCGCCCGGTCCGCTCCACGAGCTTGTTCCTCGCGGTGAGAGCATGATAGGCGGTGTCCCTGAGGGACCGGCTTACGCGTATGCTGCTGTTGTCCCGAAGGAACCTGCGGATCTCGCCTATGATCATCGGCACGGCGTAGGTGGAGAAGCGGACGTTGTGAGCGCAGTCGAAATTGTCGATCGCCTTGATGAGCCCGACGCAGCCCACCTGGAACAGGTCGTCCGCCTGCTCGCCCCTGCCCGAAAAGCGCTGGATCACGCTGAGCACGAGGCGGAGGTTGGCGGTGATGAACTCCTCGCGCGCCTCGCCGTCGCCCTGCTTTATCCTCTCGAGCAGCTCCATGCTCCTTTTATGATCCACACGGGGCAGCCTGCCCGTGTCCAGCCCGCATATCTCCACCTTGCCTCTTTCCATTTTTCAAGCCTTTCATGTGTTTTCGCCGCTCTGCCCCGAGCGGCTTTCACATATAATAATGGCTTTTTTCGCCCCGAAGTATTCCGCGGGGGCTTGTCTTGTTTTGGCCTATCCGCGCGGGAAATGAGGAACTGGCAAAAATCGGGCGCATGCGGCAGGGTTTGCATCAAACGGCGCAAAAGCCGTTGAAGTTGCTAAAAATCCAGATATATGTTATAATATCAAAACTCCCCCTTTTTCCGGTCCCGCCGAAGAGGGCTTGCCGCCAAGGGGAAAGAGCGAAAAAACCATGCTCCGCAGCTCCGACCCGCGCCCCGCTCGGGCGGCAGGGAATCGAGATCCCGCGGGCAAAGCGAGCCGCCCGGGTCAAAAGCCGGCAGGCTGACTTGGCCAAATTGCCGGGTCGATCACGGCGGGCGCACGCCGCGGGACCACGAAGGACAAAGCTCCGGGGAAAGCGGGCGCCGATGGCGCCGTACGCCATTCACGCTTGTGCGCTCTGACCGACGGAGCGCGAAGCTGCGGACAAAAATACATTAAAAAGGACGTGCATCATGAAACAACGGATAACCATTTCAATGAGAAAGGCGCTTGTGCTGCTGGTGCTTGCGGCGCTCGTGCTGACGGCGGCGTTCCCGGCGGCGGCGTACACGGGCGAACGGATCTCCCGCAGCCGGGACTTCCAAAAGAGCGAGCTCTCCCCCTATTCGGAGGACGGCGTCATCGACCTCACCCGGAGCGTACGCCACACGCCCTCGGAGGATTTTTCCTTCGTCCGCGTGCTGATCACGACCGGCTCCGTCTCCGCGATCAGCTTCGATCTTTACGGTTCCTATTATATAGAGCAGAACAACATGCCCCTTAACGGCACGGTCTCCGCTCCGGTGAGCATCTCGGTCACCGTCTCCGGCGGGAACGTCGCCGTCTCCGTCGGCGGGAATCTGGCCTATCGCGGCACGAACGTCGACGTCCGCCGCGTCACGCTCGCGGAGGAGGGCGGCTGGGCGACTCTCCACACCTCCGGCAATTCCACCAACAACGGCAGGAAATATCTCGGTCATCTCTGCTTAAAGGCGAATACGAACGGCACCGTGCGCTTCATCAACGAGGTCCCCACCGCGCACTACTGCTACGGCGTGGTCCCCTACGAAATGAACGAGGGCTGCAATCTCGAAGCGCTGCGCGCGCAGGCGATCACCTCGCGCACGTTTGCCTTCGGCTTCCCCTACGGCGATGACGACTGCAACCTCACGGACAGCATGACCTACCAGGGCTACAGGGGCTACACGCCCGGCTATGAGAAATGCATGCAGGCCTGCCTCTCCACACGCGGCAAGATCCTGTTCTACGACAACACCGCCGCGCTCACCTTCTACAGCTCATCGAACGGCGGCGAGACCGCCCTGCCCGGGCACGCGTTCAACCCCTCGCCGCTGGACGATCAGTATTCGATCCGCATAGACGATCCCGACGTGCAGTACGGCAGCGTATATGTAAGGACCCTGCCGATCACCTACGGGCAGAGCATCACGAACTCCGCCTTCTACCGCCTGCTCACGGCGGAGGCGACAAGCGCCGTCGGCCACACGGTCACGGTCATTTCCGTCCTCTCGGCGGACGTCAATACGCCCAAATACACCGGCTGTGCGCGCAACATGACCAAGATGGACTGCACCGTCCGCATCAACGACGGCGGCACCGAGCGCAATCTGGCCCTGAGGTTCGACGTGACCAAGCTCAAGAGCTACGGCGTTTTCAGCGGCAGCTACAAGATCTATTGGGGCAAGGCCGTTTCCGGCGGCTACACCGTGTATTTCAGCCGCCACGGCCACGGCGTGGGTCTCGCACAGTACGGCGCGATCGGCCGCGGAGCCGAGGGCTGGACGGGCGAGCAGATTGTGAACTTCTATTTCAACAGGATGCAGCTTCTGACCGTCACCGAAAACGACCCCGAGAGCGAGGTCGTTACCGTGGACGAGATCGCCGCGTACGGCGTCGTCAACTCTAACGGCACGCGCATGCGCACCGGCCCGAGCACCGATTATTCGATCATCACCCAGTTCAGCGCGGGCACGCACACGGATATCATCACCGAGACGGACGGCTGGCTGCTCTGCCTCATCGGCAACTACCGCGGCTATATCCGCGCGGACCTTGTGGACATACTGTTCTTCCCCGCCCCGCCCGGCGCGATACAGAACATCGGCAGCGGCGTTGTGAGGAGCGGCATCACTGACGCGTCGCTCCGCTCCGGCCCGAACACGCTCTGCGAGGAGCTTGCGAACGTTCCCCCCGGGACTCCGCTCGAGGTCTGGCACACGCTCGGCAGCTGGTACCACGTCCGCTACAACGGCATGTTCTGCTTCGTGCACCGCTCCCTCGTCAACGTCTCGAGCTGGACGGACGTTGACCTGCACGGCAGCGCGCGCGATTTCCCGAAGGAAAGGCCGTAGTGGAATGGCTTCGACCTTCGACCGCATCTACGATATCGTCCGGCAGATCCCGCGCGGGAAGGTGGCGACCTACGGGCAGATCGCGGCGATGGCCGGCAATCCCCGGCTCTCCCGCGTGGTGGGGTACGCGCTTCACGTGAACCCGGACCCGGAGGGTATACCCTGTTTCCGCGTCGTGAACCGCGAAGGCCGCGTTTCGCCCGCGTTCGCGTTCGGCGGAGAGAACATGCAGATCCGCCTGCTCGAGGAGGAGGGCGTTGCCTTCAAGAGCGAAGGGTACGTGGATCTGGAGAAGCATCTGTGGAGGGCCTGAGGCCGGATCGCGGAGCCGCGGACAGCCGCTTACACCGCTTTCACGGCCGTTTCAACGCGAAATTCCCCATTTCCGCAGTGATATTATACAAAAAACCTCTTGCCATCCGCCGCCGGCTGTGATATAATGGCGGTCGCAGTTAAATCGAAAGGACTATTTGTATGCAGACTGTTCAGATCATCATCAACATCCTGCTGCTCGTTGCGGCAGTTCTTCTCGTTATCGTCGTTCTTATGCAGGACGCAAAGAGCGCGGGTCTCGGCAGCGCTTTCGGCGGCGAGACCTCCTCCTTCAACAGCAAGCGCAACGCCAAGGTCGCCAAGGAATCCAAGCTCCAGAAGCTCACCATAGGCCTCGCGATCGCGGTCGGCGTTCTCGCTCTCGCTCTGCTCATCCTGAGCTGATCGGGGCAAACAGAACTTTGCGCGGCACCTGCGCAGGCGGGTGCTGCGTTTTTTCGCTGTAAAATGCGGCCCCGGCAGGGCCGGACGAGGTAATATGCCGATCAAGCGCGGTGAAAAACAGCTTGCCGAGAACCGTAAGGCGCGGCACGATTATTTTATTGAAGATACCTACGAATGCGGAATCGCCCTCGTTGGGACCGAGGTCAAGAGCATCCGCATGGGCAAGGTCAGCATCAAGGACGCATACGCCAAGGTGAAAAACGGCGAGGCGTTCGTCGTCGGCATGCACGTGAGCCCCTATGAAAAGGGCAATATCTTCAACCGCGATCCGTTCCGCGAAAGGAAGCTGCTGCTTCACAGGCGCGAGATCGCGAAGCTCGCCTCGCTCTCCGAAAAGGAGGGCTACAGCCTCATCCCCCTCCGCCTCTACCTCAAGGACAGCCGCGTGAAGCTGGAGCTGGCCGTCGCCAAGGGCAAAAAGCTCTACGACAAGCGCCACGCCATCGCCGAGAGGGACGCGAAGCGCCAGATGGACAGAAGGAACGCGGAAGACTAAACCTAAAACAACGTATGGGCGGCGATCTGCCGCCCGTTTTTTCGCTCATCCCGCATTGGCGGCAGCCCGGCCGGCCGTCAGCCTGCGCCGTTTGCGGAATATACTTATCAATTCCCATTATTTGCTCTTGAAACGCGGCTGCAAGCGTGTTATAATATCTTGCCAACTGTGTGTGGCACAGCTTTCTTGCGCCGGAAACGGCGCCACAAGACCATAAGGAGGTGAATTAAGTGAAGAAGTACGAAAGTCTGTATGTTATCGTGCCCGAGCTTAATGAGGAGGAGACCAAATCCGTAATCGATAAGTTCAACGGTATCATCACCGCCAACGGCGGCGAGATCGTCAAGGTCGATGAATGGGGCAAGCGCCGCCTGGCCTACACGATCGATTACAAGACCGAGGGTTACTACGTTCTCGTTGTTTTCAACGGCGAACCCGCGCTCCCCGCAGAGCTCGAGCGTAACCTCAAGAACGACGAAAAGATCATGCGCTTCAAAGTTACCGTCCATCACGAGTGATTTGAGCAAGATCGACAAAGGATCCGCAATTATTTAGGGGAACACACATGAACAAGATTTTTCTGATCGGTAATTTAACGGGCGATCCCGAGCTCCGCACCACGCCCAACGGAGTCAGCGTCTGCACCATGAACATCGCCGTCAACCGCCGTCAGGGCGGCAATCGCGACGAGCGCCAGACCGATTTCTTCCGCGTCACCGCGTGGAGGCAGCTGGGCGAGACCTGCTCCCGTTTCCTCGCGAAGGGCCGCAAGATCGCCGTCATCGGCGAGCTCTCTGCCCGCACCTACGAAGCCAAGGACGGCACCACGAGGGTCTCCCTCGAGGTCACCGCGGACGAGGTCGAATTCCTCTCCCCGCGTGAGGGCGCCGACAGGGGCTACCAGCAGGGCGACAATCGCGGCGGCTACCAGCAGGGCGGCTACCAGCAGCAGGGCTATCCCCGCAATTATCCCCAGGGCAATCAGGGCGACGCTCCCCAGGGCGGCCCCGGCCGGAACGGCTGGGCCGATAACCGCCGTCAGGACGATATGACCGGCACCGCATTCGGCGGCAGCGGCAATCAGGGCGGCGATCCCACCGGCGGATTCGACGACGTAACCGACGACGATCTGCCGTTTTGATCCTTCAAAACGGACCTAAGATGATCCACCGTTTTGTTTTTGCGATATTCGAAAGGAGTAAATAATGGAAGAACGCAAAATGAGGCCCCGTCCCAGGAAGACCAGGCGTAAAGTCTGCCAGTTCTGCGTTGACAAGGTCGAATACATCGATTATAAGGACGCGGCGAAGCTTCGCAAGTTCATCACCGAGCGCGGCAAGATCATGCCCCGCAGGATGAGCGGCGTTTGCGCAGAGCACCAGAGGGCGCTCGCGATCGCTATTAAGTCCGCACGTCAGGTCGCGCTTCTGCCCTACGTTCAGGACTGAGCATATAAGCAGCAATAAAGAGAAGGTTTCGGCCTTCTCTTTTGTGTTTTTGGTCAGGTCCCGGCGCTTTGCGCTTCCTAATTCTCGTAGGGGCGGCAATCTACCGCCCGTAGGTTACGGCAGTATGATGCCGCGGAGGATCGTTTTCACGGGTCATTTCTTCCTTGCGCGGAAACGCGTACTCGGCGGGCGGCAGGTTGCCGCCCCTACGGGTTGGATAATGTTTCAGGCCTTCCCCTTTGAGGGGATGCGATCCGGACTTGGTGCGATAGGTTTCCGTCGGGCGGACGATATCCGCCGCTGCCCGGTTTTTACTGCAGCTTCGTCGGTTCTCCGGGCGGGGTGAAGAAGGCGAACGGATCGTGGCGGCCGAGGACGCCGAACTCGACGTCGGTGACGGTGTTCGGGATGTCGGGCAGATCGTCGCCGGGCGGGTAGACGGTGCCGGGCAGGCGGCGTTTGCGCTCTCCACTGTTCGGGTCAAGCGGATCGCCTATCGGCTCGCGCGCGGGAGCGGTCTCGGTCGGGAAGAGGTCTTCGGCGGCCTCCAGGTCGTGTTCCGTTCGGGCGGGCGCGCTCATCAGGCCGGTCGCCTCGTGAGCAGAGGCGGCCGAGCCGGCGGTTCCTGCGGAGTCCGCGGAGGGATTGCGGGTGGTGGTTGGTTTGGTCATGGTTGGTCCTTTCGATATTTTTATTGTAGGGGCGGCAATTCAGCCGATCGGTTGCTCGAGCAACCGCCCGAGGGTCAAATGATCCTCCGGAGAATAAGTGTTCCATCGTTCTGACACCTCATCAGTCTTCGCGCCGCGCTGCGCCGCTCAGCCAGCTTCCCCTCCAGGGGAAGCCCACCGGGTTGGTCGCTCCCCTTTTCAGGCCTTCCCCTTTGAGGGGAAGGGGGACCGCTTGCGGTGGATGAGGTGTTATAAATGGTTTTCCCGTATGAAAAACCTACTATCATCACTTACTTCGGGCGGCAGGTTGCCGCCCCTACGGTTAGTTTCGCGGACGGGCGGCTGCGCAGCAGACGATCGGCTGAGTTGCCGCCCCTGCGGTTCATTACTCGCTTTCAGGCCTATTTTCTCCCGAAAAAAATAAAAAATACGTCATTTCGCACTTGAAATTTCTAAAATATTGCCGTATAATTGTGAGTTGTACTGTATGTTACAAAAACTACCAACTGGAGGTTTATCCTATGTCCCACAAATATGTGTACCTTTTCAACGAAGGCAACGCATCCATGAGGAACCTGCTGGGCGGCAAGGGCGCCAACCTTGCCGAGATGACCGGCCTCGGTCTTCCCGTTCCCTACGGTTTCACCGTTTCCACCGAAGCCTGCACCCGCTATTATGAGGACGGCGAAACGATCGCCGACGAGATCCGCGAGCAGATCGAAGAAGCGCTCGTCGTCATCGAGGAGAAGGCCGGCAAAAAGCTCGGCAGCACCGAGAACCCCTTCCTCGTTTCCGTCCGCTCCGGCGCGCGCGCCAGCATGCCCGGCATGATGGACACCATCCTCAACCTCGGTCTTAACGACGACACCGTCAAGGCCCTCGCAAGGCTCACCGAGAACGAGCGTTTTGCTTACGACAGCTATCGCCGTTTCATCCAGATGTTCTCCGACGTCGTTATGGACGTCAAGAAGAGCAAGTTCGACGCGATCCTTGAAGGCACCAAGAAAAAATACGGCTGCAAGCTCGACACCGAGCTGACCGCAGACAACCTCAAGGAGATCGTGGAGGCATACAAGGTCCTCTTCCGTGAGGAGAAGGGCTTCGACTTCCCGCAGGAGCCCAAGGTCCAGCTCATGGAGGCCATCAAGGCCGTCTTCCGCAGCTGGAACAACGAGCGCGCGATCGTCTATCGCCGCCAGTATGACATCCCCGCAAGCTGGGGCACCGCGGTCAACGTCCAGAGCATGGTATTCGGCAACATGGGCAACGACTCCGGCACCGGCGTCGCCTTCACCCGCGACCCCGCCACCGGCGAAAAGGCGCTCTTCGGCGAGTACCTGATGAACGCTCAGGGCGAGGACGTCGTCGCCGGCATCCGCACCCCGCAGACCATCGACCAGCTCAAGCAGACCAACGAAGCGATCTACAACCAGTTCGTCAAGATCGCCGAGACCCTTGAGAACCACTATCGCGATATGCAGGATATGGAGTTCACGATCGAGCGCGGCAAGCTCTTCATGCTCCAGACCCGCAATGGCAAGCGCACCCCCGCCGCGGCGCTCCAGGTCGCGGTCGACCTCGTCAACGAGGGCATGCGCACCAAGGAAGAAGCAGTCTCCATGATCGAGCCCCAGGCGCTCGACGCACTGCTCCACCCCACCTTTGACCCCGCCGCGCTCAAGAGCGCCAAGGCGGTCGCCACCGGCCTCAACGCCTCCCCCGGCGCAGGCTGCGGCATGGTCTATTTCACCGCCGATGAAGCGAAGGCCGCTCACGAAGCCGGTCAGAAGGTCATCCTTGCCCGCAAGGAGACCAGCCCGGAGGACATCGAGGGCATGAACGCAAGCGAGGGCATCCTCACCGCGTTCGGCGGCAGGACGAGCCACGCGGCCGTCGTCGCCCGCCAGATCGGCACCTGCTGCGTCTGCGGCTGCAAGGACGCCGAGATCGACGAAGCTGCCAAGACCATCACCTTTGCGGACGGCACCGTCCTCCGCGAGGGCGACTGGATCAGCCTGGACGGCACCACCGGCAAGGTCTACGCCGAGGCCGTCAAGACCGTTCCCGCCGAGATCAGCGGCAATTTCGCCACCGTTATGGAGTGGGCGGATTCCTTCCGCACCCTCAAGATCCGCACCAATGCGGACTCTCCGCGCCAGGCGGCCATGGCCGTTAAGTTCGGCGCAGAGGGCATCGGCCTCTGCCGCACCGAGCACATGTTCTTCGACGAGGACCGCATCCCCGCGATGCGCGAGATGATCGTTTCGAAGAACGAAGCGGAGCGCAAGGCGGCGCTTGCGAAGATCCTCCCCATGCAGCGCGAGGACTTCAAGGGCATCTACAAGGCGATGGAAGGCCGCCCGGTCACCATCCGCTTCCTGGATCCCCCGCTCCACGAGTTCCTCCCCACCAAGGATGAGGACATCAAGGCGCTTGCAGAGACCATGGGTCTCACCTTCGACGAGCTCAAGGCCACCGTTGAGGGCCTCCACGAGAGCAACCCGATGATGGGCCACCGCGGCTGCCGTCTGTCCATCACCTATCCCGAGATCGCGGAGATGCAGACCCGCGCCGTCATCGAGGCGGCGATCGAGGTCCGTCAGGAGACCGGTCTCCCCATCGTTCCCGAGATCATGATCCCGCTCGTGGGCGAAGTCAAGGAGCTTGCGTACGTCAAGAACTTCGTCGTCGAGACCGCGAAGAAGGTCATGGCGGAGCGCGGCGTCGAGATCCCCTACATGGTCGGCACCATGATTGAGATCCCCCGCGCGGCGCTGACCGCGGACGAGGTCGCCAAGGAAGCGGAGTTCTTCAGCTTCGGCACCAACGACCTCACCCAGATGACCTTCGGCTTCAGCCGCGACGACGCCGGCAAGTTCCTGAAGGACTACTACGAGAAGAAGATCTTCGAGAGCGATCCCTTCGCCCGCGTCGACCAGGTCGGCGTCGGCAAGCTGATGAAGATCGCGGTCGACCTCGGACGCCAGACCCGCCCGAACATCAAGCTGGGCATCTGCGGCGAGCACGGCGGCGACCCGTCTTCGATCGACTTCTGCCACAGGATCGGCCTCAACTACGTTTCCTGCAGCCCGTTCCGCGTCCCGATCGCAAGGCTCGCGGCGGCACAGGCAGCGATCAAGAACAAGTAATAGCTATAAGCTGACAAAGGCCGGCTTCCGATAAAGGGAGCCGGCCTTTTCTATGTGTACCACGGGGACGATTACGATCGATATCCTATTCGTTGTCGTTGCCGTCATCATCCGGCGTCCAGCCGTCCACAAGAAAATCGCGCAGAGCGGTGAGCCTTTCGTATACGACCTTTTTGTTCATTGTGTAGAGCATACGATAATCTGTTGATTTACAGTTTATCAGCCGTACACTCATCAGTTTATCAAGATGATAGTATATTGCATTTCTTGTGCCTCCGAAAATTTCCGAAAGCTCCTGACCAAAGCAGTGCTTGTTTCTCATCTCATAAAGCGATTTCAATCTTGTTTCATCTGATAAAACCTTCAAAATAGGTAAGTATGTATCAATATCGCTTTTTGTTTTATTATCATCGAGGAGCCTGTTTATAAATATACCAAGCACAAGTATTATACTCCCATCATCCTCAAAGATAGTATAGCGGTTATTAAACGACATGATACTTGGATAAATAGTTATTCTGTTAAATTCGGAGTTTGACAGCTCAAGATTCATAGAGCGCAGCTTCGCTCCCAAGTCACCGTTATTGATAAACTCGTTCATTTCGTTTGCTATGAAATCTGATAAAACTCGAGTTCTTTCTTCGATAAAATTAACGATTGCGCACACAAGAGGTCGAAGCTTTTCGAGATGTTCAAGCGGATTTGAGGCAGCATCTATCAGATTCCATTTATCTTCTGGTCGAACGAGTATGCTGTCTATATAAGCAATTAACTGACTAATATCATGGCATTCCTCATTTGGCTCTGAAAAAAATGGAGAGAGTCTATCATAAAAGTTATATAATATCACGTTGGTTGGTTGCTCTTTGTAAAAAGTTACCGTGCTTTCGAAAGAAATGTCGCCTTGTGGGTCGACAATTACAGATAGAAGCATACCGCCAATTGTGACTGCATCATCAATTGGTCGTTCCTCACGTGTTTGCAAAGGTTCAAAATAATACTTTAACAGCTCGTTGTCTTCAAAAGCCGCATCTAATTCATGCTCAATTTCTGCAATTCGCTCATAACACGCACAAATATCCTTTGGCATTAGCTCTAGGCGCTTTTTGTATTGTGCAATCCTTGTGCCTGTCCTCATCTTAATATAGCGTCTTATCAGATAAGTTTGTGCCTCAAAATATGGTATTATTTTAGCCTTATAATTCATTAAAAGAAGCACTCCTTTCGATATCATGTTGCATGTATAGTATATATCATCAGTGAAACAAAATCAAGCAAAAAAAGTATTGACAACAATAAATCTTAACTATATAATATAAGCACAAATTCTACTTTGCATATTATGTTGAGTAGATGCATAGTCGAATAAACCATGAGGAGGTAACTATGATATGAAACGGGTTTGGGGGTTGTTGATTGTACTGGCTATATTACTTACCAGAATGCCAACACAATTGGCAGAATCTATTGCATCAGGTGTTGAACCCGTCTGGACGGTACCAGATGGTTATAACGAGCATGATTATAATAAGCTCGCGACCTTTCTTGAAACAACTAATCAAACGGGGGTAAAGAACGGATATTTATTAAACCAAAGCTATTCTCCCGATGACCCTCAAACATGGTTTGATCAAGCCCAAGGAACACTTGTACAGTGGGTTGAAGCAGATAATGGGTTGATGCTGAAAAGAATCATCTATAATTATCAAAGTGTGTATGGTGCACTTGACTTAAGCATGTGTGAAAGACTTGAGGAAGTATCGGTACCGAGGTGTAATCTTATATCTCTAGACGTTTCCGAATGTAGCAACTTGACCCGTGTTATCTGCTGGGGATGTGGTTTATGCGAAATTCATATTTCCGGATGTGAGAACTTATCTATACTCAACGCAGGAATGAATAATCTGGAAGAAATTGACTTGTCCGGATTAATGAACCTAGTGAATTTAGCGCTTTTTGAAAACCAATTGTCGGAAATCGATCTCTCTGATTGTGTAGAATTATCCTATTGTTCTATTGATAAAAACAACCTTGCTGAATTGAATGTTTCCAATTGCCAGAATCTCGTTCAACTTCAGTGTTCTGAAAACTATATCAGCAATTTGATATTACCTGAATCTGAATCAATGCTAATCTTGAATGTTGATATAAATAATTTGGTACAGATTGATACATCATCTTTGGTCAATCTTGAAGTGCTTTCATGTGGGTACAACTACCTCACTGAACTTGATGTTTCAAGCAATACCCAGCTTCAGGAGTTGTATGTTCCAAGCAACCAGCTTACAGAAATGGATCTTTCCAATAACGCAGAGATTCATTGTGTTAATCTTGAATGGTATGATCAAAGCCATATAATCTCAGATGATCGCCCGTATGACTTTAATCAGTTTGAAGATATTGAATTGTATGATAATCCGGAACTTCCCATGGATATAGTCTCAGCATCTTATGGAGGACATGTTGGATACTGGAAACTCGATTCATCAATTGACGACGAGACCGGAACTGTTTATCAGAACTTTTATCTCTTTGCACAACCAATGGAAGGCTTCACGTTTGAAGGGTGGTTCACTATGGATGGAATACTCTTGTCACAGGATTGGTATTGGGATGCCGGAGAACTAGTAGGCGGAGATATAACGGAGATTATGGCTCAATTCACAGACGGAAGCTCGGGCGTTCCTGGCGATGTTGATGGAGATGGAGAACTAAATGTAGCTGACGCATTGTTAGTCATGCGTTACGCGATGGGTCTGATCGATCTTTCACCAACACAATTAATGATTGCAGATTTAACTTGCAATGGGGTTATTGAAATAGATGATTCATTGTTATTACTCCGTGCAGCAATGGGCATCTTTTAGGGAATTTTCAGATTACTAAGCTATAGAAGTATTTACCCTTTTGGGCACCGGCGGCTTTGCTCGCCGGTGTTTTCCTTTGGCAAAAGCATTCCCTTTTGAAGGGGCGCGATCTGTTTAAGGCCTTCCCCTGTGAGGGGACGCGATCCGCAGGTCGCGCGGTGGCATTTTGCTTAGGCAAAATGACGGATGAGGTGTTGAGATAAGATCAACGCCGGGGTTTGGTTTGTCAGCGGCTTTGACACCTCATCAGTCAGCCTTCGCTTAAACTCGGCTGCCAGCTTCCCCTCAAGGGGAAGCCCGCCGGCTTGTGGGAAGCCCGCAGGCTTGACGGGAAGCCCGCCGGCATGGGAAGCGATAAGATTCAGGCCTTCCCCTCCGAGGGGAAGGTGGCCGAGGGTATTAAAACCCGAGGTCGGATGAGGTGTTGAGATAAACCCAACTCCGGGGTTTTGGTTCCCGCCGCTTTGACACCTCATCAGTCAGCCTTCGCTTAAACTCGGCTGCCAGCGTGCGACCTGCGGATCGCATGCCCTCACAGGGGAAGCCCGCCGGCTCGGCAAGCCCGCCGGTTCATATTCCCGCGGCCGCACAAACTGCGAAAAATGTTCCAAAATCATCCAAATCTCAACCGGCGATCATTGACAATCGTTATAATATGTAGTAAAATATGTTGCTGCGCGGGCGTTTCCGATGGCTGCGCCCGCACCGACGATCAAAAAGGAGCAAAAAAATGAGACCCTTCGCAAAGCGTATCATCGCTGTTTGTATAATCGCCCTGCTCGCGCTGAGCCTGGCCGCCTGCACCCGCGGCGGCGTCACCGAGCAGACGCCCGTGCCCGTAGGCAATTCCGACACGCCTGTCGACCCCACCCCCACCCTTCGCCCGTTCGACGACAATACCGTCGTCCGCATCTATCTCACCGTCGACGCGAGGAGCGCCTACAACCACCCCGGCCTTCCCTCCGAGGTCAGGGCGCAGCTCACCGGCAGCGGCATGCTCATGTCCGCGGCGCAGCTCACCATGCCCATTGAGAGCAAGCTGGACGCCACCTTCCGCGTGCTCGAGATCTCCGGCATCCCCGTGGTCTCCGAGGAGACCGACGGCGGCACCTTCATTACCAGCATCAAGGGCGTTGCGAACGGCTCCTGCGGCGAATCGAGCCGCTGGGCAGTTAAGATCAACGGCGAAGAGGTCGACCTGTCCGTCGATCAGATCGAGCTGAAGAGCGGCGACGAGGTCGTCCTCATCTACGTCTGCGACGAGAACGAGGCCGCGCCGACCTCGCGCGCCAACGCCGGCAGGAACAGCGACCCGACCGCATCCCCCGATCCCGACTCCGCCGGCCGCAACTGAAGCTCAATAAGGACCTGACTCACAGCGCCCTGCCCTATCTGTACGGCGGGGCGCTTTGCTTTTGCGTTTCAGCGGGCTTTTTCGGCGCCGCGCCGCCGTGTTGCCATTTCCGCTGTTAGATGCTATAATGATAGTGCATTTCAACGAAATAAGGAGACCCCGATGATCAGAAAATCCTTTGCGCTTGCCCTTGCGTTCGTGTTTGCGCTGTGTGTTTTCCCGCTGCACGCCCTCGGATACGACGTCGAGGAGCGGTTCACCCTCGGAGAATACACGGTCTATCCCGTCTGGCAGCCGCCGACTCCCGATTCGTACTGCACCTGCCAGTCGCAGTACCTGCCCACGGGCATGGCCTGGCGCTATGAGTACAACGCCTCGATCGGCAGCTACGAATACAGCGTCATCGGCACGCCGACGCAGGTCGGCAAATTCGACGTGCGCTTCGATTTCTACCCCGAAGAAGCGCAGACGAGCAGCGTCACGATCCGCTTTATCGTGAAGCCGAACGACGGCTTCCATTTCCTCCGGGATGAGTACGATACGGCCGGCACCGTTGGCGAGTACCTCTGGTACCGCTTCCCGCACGCGTTCGGCGCCGCCGAGCAGTGGGAGTTCGGCGAATATTACAATCCCGGCGGCGACAACGACGGCGTGACCTCCATAGGCCTTAAGATACTTCCCGAGGGCGTGCTCTGCGGCACCCCCACCAAGGCCGGCACGTTCAAATTCTGGATCTACGCCAATATGTATTTCGACGGCGAGTGGTATGAGGACTATGCAAAGGTCGTTGTGACCGTGGCCGAAGCGCAGACGCCGGCGCCGACGGAGGCGCCCACGTCGGCCCCCACACCGAAGCCGACGGCGACCCCCGCGCCCACTGCGGCGCCAACGCCGAGACCGACGGCGGCCCCCACCCCGAGGCCGACGGCGACCCCCGCGCCAACTGCGGCGCCCACACCGAGACCCACGGCGACCCCCGCGCCCACCGCGGCGCCCACACCCGCGCCGACGCAGGCGCCCGCCGAAACGCCGGCTCCCGAACCGACCGGCCGCAGGGTGCCGGACTGCGTTTTCGAAGCCGTGAACGAGATCTCCGTCACTCCCGGCGAGGAGTTCGAGGCGGTCCTGCTCTCCTCTGCCGGCGGCTGCGAGATCGGTGATATCCTCGGTTACGTGCCGGACGGCGTGCGCATCGACAGGATGGGCGGGCAATACGTGCTGCGCGGCGTGCTCACGGAGGAGGACTTCAGCGCCGGCGGGTATACCCTCGGCGGCGAGCCGCTCGAAGGGGCGTTCGCCTTCGCGGTGCCCCTGCGTTTCGGCGGATTCGAGTACCGCGTGCACTATCGCTTGGTCGGGGACGGCGCTTCCGGCTACCCCGCAGCGCAAAGCATGATCGGATTCGGTGATTAAGGAGGTCGATCGATATGAAAAAGACTATCATCGCGGCGCTGCTCATCGCGCTGCTTCTGACCGCACTGACCGCCTGCACCGGTGAGCCGGAGATCCTCATCCCCTCCCCCGCGCCTTCGACCGAAGTTCCCGCGGCGGAATTCGACCGCGGCGTCATCGGCGACTGGTACGGCATCTTCAGCGTGGGCGACGCGGGCGGCAAATACGGGCCGAACTCCGGCAAAGCGAACGACTGCGCGGTGCGCCTGGCTCTGAACGACTACGGCGAAGGCCCCTTCTACTGCGTCATCAACGGCCTTGGCGACGGGTACTTTGCCGACTGTCGCGCCTATGCGGACAAAACCGGCGTCGTCGTGCAGGGCACCGTCGGCGGCGAGCGCGTCGACTGGCGCTTTGATATGCTGGGCGGCAAGCTCTCGCTCTCCGAGCTGTATGGCGGCGGGGACGACTATATGCGCGTCGAGATCGTGCTCCGTCACTGCGGCGACGACTGGGCGGCAGACGCGCGCAGGCCCGCGGGCCTCGATCACGTCACCGAAAACGGCTTTTACGGCGTCGTTGCTCAAATGGGCGGGGACCCCGCGAACATGCCGGCAGTTTCGGGCGAAGGGCTGAACCTGCGCCTGACGACCGACGAAAAGCAGACCTTAGGGCCGGAGTTCGACGCCGACGGCAGAACGGTCAGCCAGAACGGTCATTTCAGCATCGTTATGCCCGAGGGCTTCAGCGTGCTTTCGGACGGCGAGCTCTTCGCGATCACGAGCCGGGACGGCCGCGTCAGGATCGTTTACTACCTTGAGCAGTCTGAAAAGGCGCCTCTTGAAGCGCTGACGGAGCACATGCAGGGCCTCGGTCACGACGATATCTACCGCTATGAAATCGACGGTTACGACTGCTATGCCACCGTGGTCCGCGGTGACAACGCCTCCAACGTCGTGCTGATCGGCAACAAAAACCCCGGCACACTGCTCAAAGTCAACCTGCTGCTCTCCGAAACCGACCCGGTGAACGCGCTCGACGGGCTGCCCGATTATATGCAGGCGGTCCTCGGCCTGCTGGTCAGAGAATGATATGAAGCCATGACCGAAAAGCACTCCCGGGCCGGGGGTGCTTTTTTTCGGTGATGCCCCAGGGGTTCGTTTCGCGGACGCTATTATCGCCCGTCTCTGCGCTTCTGCCCGCTCCAAATTATCTCCGCTGCGGGTTGAAATATACACTCTTTCTTGTTATAATAAGGGGTGGAATGCAAAGACGGGCCTTCCGGCCGGTCTTCCCAATAAAACGAATGGAATTGGTTTAGATGAATAAAAAACTCGTTTGTGCGCTCATGGCGCTCGTTATGCTCGCGGCCGTGCTGACCGCCTGCTCGAACGGGGGAAAGAACAACACCGTGATAATCGACGTCACGCCCGTCACCGCGGTCCCGGTACCGACGCAGATCCCCTCCACCGAGCCTCCGCTCTACACCGTGGCGCCCACGCCTACCGCAGAGCCGGACATCACCTTCGTACCCAGCAACACGCCCCAGCCCGCGCCGGATCACAGCGTGTTCGACAACTGCGCGTTCGTGGGCAATTCCACCTTCGAGGGCCTGCATATCTACGGCGCCATCACGCACGGCACCTTCTTTACCCGCGTCGGCCTCAACATCCAGTCCGTCTACAACCTCCCCACCGAGGACGGCAAGGGCAAGCCCCCGATCATCGACGAGCTGAACAGCGGCAGCTATCAGGCTGTCATCATGATGTTCGGCGAAAACGAGCTCGGCTGGCCGAATATCAACACCTTCATCAACAAATACGAGCAGTTCTGCCGCGACGTATGGACCCGTCAGCCCGGCGCCAAACTGTTTATTACCGGCATACCGCCCGTTTCGGCGCAAAAATCCGCGACCAGCACCAACGGCGTCACGAACGAGAACATCCAGCTGTATAATTCCCAGCTCAGCGACCTCTGCGCCCGCGTCGACGACCTCTACTTCATCACCGTCCCCGAGGCGCTGATGACGGCGGACGGCGCGCTCCCCGCCGAGGCTTCAGGCGACGGTCTGCACCTCAACATGACCTACTCCAAGTACTGGGCGGATCATATCTGCCTCTCCGTAATGAGCGTTCTGCGCGGCTGAACCGCGATACCCAACTACCGATAAAGAAAGGAACTCTACCAATGAAAAAGCTCATCGCCATCGCTCTCGTCATCGTCACCTGCTGCGCCTGCATCGCGGGCTGCGGCGGCGATAAGTACGCGGATCTCAAGCTGGACGTGAACGGCTTCGGCCGCAATCTTCTCGGCTCTTCGAGCTTCCAGTATGCACCCGAGGCGCTCGACAATCCCGAGTTCGCAGCCGAAACGCTGAAGATCGATACGGCCGACCTCAACACCGCTGACGGCAAGCCCGAGCTCTTCTACTCCGTCAGCGCAAGCTCCCCCGAGGCCGTTTTCGTGATCGGCGCGAAGGACGCGGCCGCTGCGAAGAAGATCAGCGACGGCCCGATCAAGGACTGGATCAAGGTCAACAGGGACGGCTACGCGAGCTACGGTCCCGAGCAGGTGCCGAAGCTTGATTCCGCGATCAACCGCGTTGCCGGCAGGTACGTGATCGTGGTCGTCTCGAGCGACAACGCCGCAGCCAAGACGAAATTGACCTCCCTCCTTGACACCGCGCTCTCCCTCAGCTGATGGAAACGAGAAGAGAAAATACAGTTGAAACAAAGAAAAAAGCAAGCGCCTCCACCAAGGCGCTTATTGCGGTTTTCGTTGGTTTCATCGCGGTCTTTTCGCTGCTGTTCGTCTTCCTGCCCAAGCATGAGGGCGAGCTGAGCCCGAACGAGCGCCGCATCCTCGCCCCCGCGCCGAACGCGTCCGTTTCCAACATCATGAGCGGCGGCTTCTCCAAGGAGGTCGACAGCTGGCTGCAGGACCATTTCCCCGCAAGGACGTTCTTCGTTTCGCTCTATTCCTACCTCAACCGCTTCACGGGCAGGAACCCGGTGGAGGGCGTCAGCCTCGGAAGGGACGCGCGCCTTTTCACCTCCCCCATCGGGGTGAACGACCGCGTGATCGAAACGAACGTCGCAAAGCTCAAAAAGTTTGCGGAGGATAACGCGCTGAACGCGAGGACGTACATCATCCCCACCTCCGGATATATGCTTGAGAGCGAGCTCCCCCATCCCCACCTTGATTATCACGACGGCGAGATCATAGACCGTTTCCGCACCGAGCTTGGCGAAAGCTATAAGGCGATCTCCGCCGAGGAAGTGCTGCGCGCGTACGGCGACGCAAGCGGGCTTTACTACCGCACGGACCATCACCTTACGATGCGCGGGAGCTACGTTTCCTACTGCGCGATCGCTCGCGAGCTTGGCCTCACGCCGCTTTCGGAAAGCGAATTCACCAAAACGGGATATGAGTTTTTCGGCACGAGCTACGGCCAGAGCGGCCTCTTCCTCACCCCGCCGGACACGCTCGAGACCTGGGTCGGGAGCTATGATAAAGCCCTCTCCGTCGTGACCGTGGACGGCTCCCGCGAGGAGACCCACACGGGCTCGCTCGATATGAGCTGCCTCGAGGACGGCGTGGTCGACAAATACGCCGCGTACCTCTACAGCAACCACGGCATCACCTATATCACGAATGAAGAGGCCGAAGGCGGCACGCTGCTGGTGCTCAAGGACAGCTACGGCAACGCGATCGTGCCCTTCCTCGCCGCGCATTATCACACCGTCATCATGATCGACACGCGCACGCTCTATTACAGCCCGAGCATGAAAACGCCCACGGAGCTTTGCGTGGAATACGGCGTGACCGATTTCGTCGTGATCGCCGGCCTCGATACCGTCGCCGACGGCACGCTGGACTGGCTGAGATAAGCGAAAATACAGTAAATATAAGGAAAAGGATCCCTGTGAAGAGGGATCCTTTGTATTTGGAAAGTGAAAAGCAGGAGGCCTTCCCCTTGAGGGGACGCCCTGAGATGTTCAGCGTGCATTCATCAGCTCCGTCACCTGCGCCTCGAGCTCCGCGATGCGGGCCTCGTATTCATAGATCTTCGCGGCGAGGAGGGTGAAGTTCTGGTTGAGGCAGTTCTCGTTGGACTTGATATCGTCCTCGTGGTGCTGCGCGTCCTCGCCCGCCGGCCTTTCAACGGGCAGGGCGATGTAGTAAAGCGCTCTCATGTCCATGCGCTCACCTCATTCCGTGCGGCGGCGCATGCCGAGCTCCAGTTCGACGCCGCCTTCGAGCGTGAACCTGCCGCCGTCGGTATTCGAGAACCTGAGGCGCAGCGTGCGGCCGGAGCTGAAGAGCGGCACCTCGGCGACCTCCGAGCGGCTGTCGGGCAGTGTCACGACGTGCTTTTCGATCCGCCCGTCGAGCTCGACCTCGACGGCGAGCCGACCGCTGCCGCGCAGCAGCAGGAGCCTCGGCGATTTGATGCACGCCTTGTCCTCAAGGTCGGTGAGGGGCGTGGTCCAGTACGCCGAGATCGGTTCGCCGTCATAGCCCGCGCCGACGCCGAGGCTGAAGAGCAGGCGGTTTTCGTTCATGAACACCGGCCTGCCGTCCAAGGCCGCCATGTCGTGGACGGAAATGCCCTTGCGGAGCATGTATTTTCGCTCCTGCAGGTCGTAGACGACGAGCAGGGTCTCCAGCATCCGCTGCAGCGTGAAATACAGCTTGTCCTCCGCGATGACCGCGCATGACACCGAGGCCGAAGCGCGCTCCGTCAGCGTCTTTATCATGCGCATATCCGGGCAGGGCCTCGCGGTCACGCCGTTGAAAAAATACAGCCCGCGGCGCGTCACGAAATACGCCGTGTCCCCGTGGATCGCGATCGCCTGCTGGCGCGTGGTCGGCACGCTCGCGTCGATATGCTCGATCGTGAAGTTCGACGGGCGGTCGCCGATCAGGCGGTACAGGCTGTTCCGCTTGAAGATCAGAAGCTGGTTGCTCATCGCCTTGATCGCAACGATCGGGTCGCCGCCCAGCGAGCCGACCTCCGCGTGCCCGCCCTCGACCGCGGGCGAGGCCTGGACGTAGCCCCAGTCCTCCACGGTGCGGCCGCTGCCCGGCAGGCAGGAATAATAGATGCGGTCCGGGTTCGCGCTTTCGCCCGCGGCGAAGAGGCGGCCCCGATACACAGCGAGATACGAGCAGACCGCGTCGGAGCTCTGCTCGCTTGAGCCGAACAGGGAGCAAGTTTCCCCGTCGAACTTGATCATCCGGTGCAGACCGTCCGCGATCACGAGGTAATCGGTGGACCCGATGCGCACCATGCAGCTGTCGTAATTAGTGGAATACGGGCTTTCATAGCTGTATTTCAGCACCCACTCGCCGCGGATCAGCGCATAGACGTCCCCTCCCGCGACAGCGACCGGGATCTCGCCCGAGCCGCCGCGCCAGCTCGTAAGCAGGCGAAGACGCCCGCTGCCCGGCAGCACGGCCGCGGAGTATTTGGAAAAGCCATCGGCAACGGAGAGCCGCCCTCCGTCCGTGTCCATGTTTGCGGCGTCCGGCGAGAACCTCGGCGAAAGGCTGTTTTCATCCCCCGCCTGGTCGAGCCCCGTGAACGACGGTATCGTGTATGTTTTGATGCTCATCCCGTCACCTCAGTACCTGTTGATGATGCTGAACGAGTTCCGGTCGCGGATATAGCCGCGCAGCTTCGCCTTCGACGCGTTATACATGGAAAGATAGATGTTCGCGCCGCTCTGGGTTGCCGTGTCACCGCCCATGCGCTCGCGGGCGACGGTGTAGGTCACGATGAGCGGGTGCATGTATTCCGGCAGCTCGCTCCGGTCGTTCAGGCTTTCGAGCCGCCCGGGCAGATAGCGGTAGGTCACTTCCGCCGGTTCATCGTAGGGCAGGAGCAGCGTGTTCATGGCGTATCCGTCGCGGAATGGCACCTCGTGCCCGCGCTGGCATACGCACTCGATCCTCAGGCACCGTCTTGAGAGCAGGCCGAGGTCGAACACGCCGAGCGGCGCAGGCCTCGTCTCCGTCTTCGTGAGGCAGAGGGACAGGGCAAGATCGTCCTGCGCGTCGTTCGCGTACTGCGTCATCCTTGCGCGATAGGCCTCTATGGTCTTGGTATCGTGCCCGCGGTCAAGCTGGGCGAGCGCGGAGACGATGATATCGTTCAGAGTCATGCGTTTCCCTTTCCGGCTCAAAGCCTTGCGCCGTCCGGTTCGGTGAACCTCTCCGTCGCGGCTTGCAGACACTTGTGAAGCGCTTCGCTCCTGCGGATGACCTCCGCCACTTCGCTCGGGACCTCGACGGGCCTGCCGCGCTCGATGCGGTAGTTCACGGAGTTGATGCAGCCCTCCCAGGGCCTGTTATCCTTGGTTTTTTCGATCACTATGGTCTCGGTAGTCATTTTTCGTCCTCCTCGATTGGATATTGAAATCGTTCGTCGGTTGGTGTAATATTGCAGGTAGTTCCGGAAAGGAGTAAGGCCTAATGAAAAGGTCCTCTCAAAAGCATCAGCTCTTCATCGGCGTGCTCGCGGTCGTGCTGGCTTCCGCCTGCTACGGCGTGACGCCGATCCTTTCAAACGCCTGCCTGCGCGGCGGCTTCCCGGAGAGCTTCGTCGGCCGCTTTTTCCCGGGCGGCGCTTTTGCCTCCGCGATCCTTGCCGACCCCGCGCGCGCCGTCAGCAACGAGACGCTCGTCTGCTTCTCGATGGGCATCGCCTGCCTGCTTTCGCTCATAAGCTGCCTTCTGACGCGCAAACGCCTCGCGGTGAGTGGGAAACAGCTTTGGCAGCTCGGCTTATTCGGCGGCGGCGCGCTCGCAGGCACGCTGCTTCTCATCACCTACGCGTATCTGCGCATTCCCGCCGGCATGACGATCGTTATAAACTTCACCTATCCGGTCTTCGTCGCCCTCGCCGGGATACTGTTCTTCCGCGAAAGGATCCGCCCGCTCGTGTTCGTCTCGCTCGCGCTGGCGATATTCGGCATTGCGCTCATCTCGTGGGCGGGCCTTAGCGGCGAAGTGAACGCCGCGGGCGTCCTGATCGCGGTGCTCTCCGGCGTGACCTACGCGGTGTACTTTATCGCCGGCCGCCGGGCAGATTATGCCGGTCTCGATACCGGCGTTGCCAACGTATACATAACGGGAGCGGCCTCGCTGCTCGCACTTGCGATCGCGCTCGCCGCGTCCCGCTTCACTTTCCCGCAGGACGCCGTGATGTGGGGCCTGCTGTTCCTCGAAGCCCTGCTCGGCTACGTCGTGGGCCTCAGACTGCTTCTCCTCGGCATCCGCCTGCTGGGCAGCACGCCCGCTTCCGCGCTGAACACGCTGGAGCCCGCCTTCGCCTCCGCAACGAGCATGCTCGTTTTCGGCGAAACGATGGGCCTGACAAAGGGCCTCGGCATTGTGTTCGTGCTCGGGGCGGCACTCATAAGCATAATCGCGCTGAGAAAAAAGGCGGAGTGAGAGGGAATCAAGCTTCAGGCCTTCCCCTTTGAGGGGAAGGTGGATGCTTAGGGCAGAGCCCTAAGCAGACGGATGAGGTGTTTTGGTCAAATCAACTCCCGGGTTTTCTTTTCCGCAGCTTTTACACCTCATCAGTCGCCCTCGCCTAAGCTCGGTCGACAGCTTCCCCTCGAGGGGAAGCCCGCCGGCTTGACAGAAGGCCCGCAGCCTGCAGACCCATCACGCTCGTTCCGAAAAAGGAACGGTCTTTTTGCTTTGCGCCCGGCGGCTCCTGAAATGCGCGTCCACGAAGTCGCGCACGCCGGTCATCGTGTTTTCGCCCAGGACGCCGTCCGCCGCGCCGCAGAAATAGCCCAGCGAATTGAGTGCGAGCTGCAGCTGGCGGATCGATTCGCCACGGAGCATCGGCGTGCGGAGCGAGAGGACGATCTGCTCATCGTAGCAGTTTTCGTCGTAGATCAGCTGTTTTGTGACCAGTCCGCGGTGCGTCCACGGTCTTTCCGTCAGCTTCGTGACGCACACGCCGCTGCCGAGCCCGCGCGCCTCCACGACGAGTGTCTCCCCGCCGAGCGAGCCGCAGACGAAGCCCGTATGCACGGCGCGGCCGTCCTCATCGCGGAAAAAGACCGCTTCGCCCAGCGCGAACGGGCGCTTCACCTTGCCGATCTCGCCCTTGTCCGTGCACCACGCGCTGTAGCAGAAATGCGGCGTCGCGTCCAGGCCGAGGTAGGCGTTCAGAAGGCCCTGGCTGTCGCTCGCGGTGACGCGCTTTATGACGAAGTTCTCCGTCATGCGGTCGAAGCGCTCCCTGCTCCAGCCGAGCAGTTTGTAAAAATTGGCAAATCGTTCATCGAGCAGCTCCTGTGTTACGGCGTCTCCCGCAGTGCCGGGGAGGTATTCCCATGGTCTTGTGCCGCACTCTTCGAACGAAAGCGGAAGCTTTGCCCCAAGGGGTATAGTTTCGGGCTTTGCGTGTGAGAGCGCAAAGCGAATAAAATCCATCGCATTCTTCATCTTTCATTTTCCTTTCTAAAAATTCATTGATCGGGCCGGCCTTTCGGCCGCGTTCGCGGTTTTGCGGGAAGAGAGTGGGCTTCCCCGGCCGCATGCATGCCGCCTCCGTGAGGCATTGCGGAAGCGGCATGCGCTTTTTCGGTCAGTTAGGGCTGATCGTAGCCGACGCCCGCGTGATAACCGGGATCGTAGGTCCTTCTAAGAAGCGCGTAGTCCTCCGGCGTGAGGTCGGCGAGCATTTCGTTCCTGACCCTCCGCCAGTACTCGGAGGTCGAATGGAACAGCTTCACCCTGTCCGCCTCGGTGATCGTGCGCATGTATACCTTGTAAAAATTATAGTGCTGCCTGTACTGCTCCTCGGTGTACGGCGCTTCGCTCTCCTCCGCGCTGCCGGTCCCGCCGTCCTGCGAGGAGCCGGCGCCGCCAGACTGCCCTGCGCTGAGCCTCGCGAGCTCGAGCGCCTGCTGTTCGCGGCGGCGCTGCAGCTCAAGCTCCTGCTGCTCGCGGCGGCGCTGGAGTTCGAGCTCGTGCCGCTGCTGTTCGCGCTGGCGGGCAAGCTCGTATTCGTGCTGCCTGCGGATCTGCTCGAACTCCGCCTGGATGCGGGCGAGCTCATTCGACGCGTTGTAGACGTACTGCGCGAGGGTGGCGCTGTACTTCGATTCCATCGCGGCGATATCGCTCGCGGCGGCGTCGTACTCGCGGTTCTTCATGCTCGAGAGGTAGCTGGAGCCGCCCATCCCGCGGGAATACGCGTCCGCGTCCAGCTCCGCGAGCACGGTCTCGCCGTAGCTCCGGCGGTTTGCGATCGCCTCGTCCACCGAGGGGCGCAGGAACGCCGAAAGCTGGGAATACAGCTCCTCGAGCGTGGGGAGCTCCATATCGATGCCGTAGCTGCGCAGGGTGCTGATGAGGCGGCTGTAGTAATCGTCAAAGCTCGAAGCGGTGTTCCCGGAGGAATTGCCGCCGTTTGCGGGGCCGTTGCCGTCCGCGGGACCGTTGCCGTTTGCGGGACCGTTGCCGTCCGCAGGACCGTTGCCGTCCGCGGGACCGTTGCCGTCCGCGGGACCGTTATTGCCGTCCGCAGGACCGTTGCCGTCCGCAGGACCGGCAAAGCCATAGCCGCCTGCGCGCGGGCCGTGCACGCCGAGGTCCGCGGCCGCCTGTTCCCCGTCGCCCTCGCCCGCAAAATTGCGCCTGCGCTTTTTGGGCGCGACGGTGTTAAAAAGTTTGATTGCCATAGGTTTACCTTTCAAAATACAGGCTGTAGGGGCGGTGATTTGCAGCCCGCCTGTGACGGCCGCGGGATCCGACGGATGATCGTTCGTGCCGCCATACCGTTTTACCGCCGCGGCTTCGTCTTCCCGCGGGCGGATGATATCCGCCCCTACAGGATTTTTCGGCGATCCTCGTCAGGAAACGGTATGCTCGATGCGGACGAGCCAGAGATCGTTGAGGATGGCCGCGGTGTACGCGGTCACCTTCGCGCCGATGGTAGCCCTCTGGTCGAGGGGGTCGGCCGTGCCGCTGGAGCCGTGGGGCTTGACGATCAGCTGCACCGCGCCCTTGCCATCCACGTCGATAACGCCGTACGCGTCCCTGCCGAAAACGAGGGTGCTGTGAACGTCCAGGAGGCGGTTGGTGTCCGCGTCGCGCGCGCCCGCATCGTTGGACCAGACGGCGTCGTCCGCGGAGAAGCTCGCGGCGCTCGTCAGCTTGACGGTCTTCGTCGCGGGGTCGTAGGGGGTCGCCGCGTCGAGGGTGTACTCGGTGCTGCCGACGTAGATCTTGTTGCCGCCGACGGAGAGATAGGCGGCCTCCGCCTCGGTGGGATCGTTCTTCAGAACGAAGGTCTTGGAGGACGAGGTCTGGGCGTTGACGCTGTTGCGGACGCTCTGGGTGAAGACCTTTGCCTCGGTGCTCTCAACGAACACGACGCCGTAGAGCCTGCCGATCTCGCCGGAATAGATGGCCTCGGAGTTCTGATAGGTGGAAACGTTCTTCCACATCTCGTCGTTCTGCAGGTCGTAGGTCGCCTCGGGCGAGCAGATGCACACGAAGTGGGGCTGGCGGCCGTCCTCCGCGAAGGGGCGGGCCTTGTTCTTCTTGAGCGTGCGGACCGCCTTGCGGATCTCGTCGGTGGTCAGCTTGTCGCTCGCGGTGAGGGCGCTGCGGGCCGACTTGCCGCCCGCGTACTGCACGTTGGTGCCGGAATTCATCACGTCGCGCGTGACCCATTCCACAACGGTGCCGAGCTGCTCGCCGAGGAGCTCCGCGGAGTCGTTGATCACGTTGTCGTAGGCGGTGAGATCGAGCAGGTCGGTCACCTCGACGTATGCGCCGTACTGCTTCACCTGGGCCTCGACCTCGCTCTGGGAGAGGGTCTGGCCGTTCGGGGTGACGCCCTCCGCAAGGCCGCGCACCGCGGCGGCGGGGTCGAACAGGTTCCAGCGGCGGAAGTTGACGTACTTGCCGCTGTTTGCCGGGATGGAGCGCTTCTGGCCGAACTCCTGGTGAACGAGGCGGGTCTTCGCGCTCTCGAGGAGCTGCCTGTCATAGAACTTGCTCGGGAACTTGACCGAGCCGGACGCGGTGGTATTGATTATGCTGTTGCTCATTGAAATTTCCTTTCTTTTGTCGGTTTCTGTTTACAGGCGGATCTTCCTGCCGTCCGCCGCGGCGCGCTGCAGCTGCTTCTTGAGCCTTCTGAACTGCTCCGCGCTCATGCTTTCATAGTCCGCTTCGGGCGCTTCGCCCATACCGCCGCGCAGCGTTTTCGGCAGGCGCGTGACGCTTTTTGCGGGTTTTTCCGCTTCGGGCTCGTCCTCGGCGGGCGCTTCCTCCGCGCGGCCGGGCGCGGGAGCTGCCGCGACGCCGTCCTTCTCCCAAACGGAGAGGATCGCTTCGACCGCTTCGGCGGTGGTCATGCCCTCGGGCACGTTCAGCCTTGCGATGAACGCGGCGCCGAGCCTCGTGAGCGCGTCTTCGGTGTTCTCATCGCCCGCCTCGGCGCCGATTTCGGGCGCGTTTACAGCGGGTTCCTGCGAAGCGGCGATCGTTTTCTTCTTTTTCATGCCTTGATAGAAGTTCCTTTCTTCGATTTTCCGAACCGGGATCCCCCAAAAAACGAACGAGCGCCGCGCCTGCGGTCGCTCTTCGCCGATCCTGCTTCGGTTTTACGCCAAATCACGGCTGCTTCGTTTATAAAACTCCGCATCCGCGTTTCGCAATGACGGAAAGAGCGATGGCCAACGCAATCCCCATCAATTTCATTATATCATTATGCGGCGTATGTGTCAACTGTTTGGAGAATTATTTTATATATTTCTCTCATTTAGAGATTAAGCAGGGGCGGCAACCTGCCGCCCGCTTGCAGCTTACACGGGATGCGGCGGAGGATCGTCGTTTCGGGAGCATCATTTTCCGCCGCGGTTTCATTTCTCCGCGGGCGGCAGATTGCCGCCCCTACTGGCTTAAAACTTTGCGAATATTCATACAATTTTTATGATTATTTGTAAAAAGGTATTGAAATAATAAAAATATATGCTATATTATAATTAACGTGTCTCACCGTCTTTTCCGTCCGAGAATTCAATTATAAGGAGGAGTATCAAAATGAAAAACCCGATCAAAACCCTCGTTATTGCGCTCGTCATCGCGGCGCTGACGGTAACTTTCCTTTTTGCGGGCTGCACGGCGACGCATGAAGCGGTGCTGCCGCCCGTGCGGATCGCCGAAAAAGAGATCAAGGCTTTGATACCCGCATATACACTGGAATCGGCATACGAGGAATCGGACGTCGTGGCTTTGGTCCGCGTCGGCGACTGGATCGCCGAGGACAACGAGCTGCTGATAACCTATTATCGGGCGTCGGCAGAAAAGGTGTTCAAGGGGAGCTTTGAGGATGCGCAAGCCGGGTTCACCCTTGTTCAGGAGGGCTGCTCGAAGCAGACTTTGAGGGAGCTCCCGCTGTTTGCCGCCGGCAACGAGCTGTTGCTTTTCCTCACAAAAGCGAATGGCGGGCCGTATGATAACGCCTATTTCATAACCGGAAACTACTCAACGCTGCTTTACAGAGTCAAGGATACGAGCGGCGAGGCGTACCTGTTCGACTGCATCGGCAATATGGGGAAAGACATGAAGGACGTGCAGGATTTCCTTAACGACTCCGCTCTTAAAAACAGGCTGAAGGAGAATGAGCCGGACGAGATCACGGCTGAACTGCTCGGCCATGCCGGCTGGCTGTTCAGAGAAAGCGACGTTTCGGCGCTGCTCAAGACGGGAGAATAACGAAGGCAGGTTTAGGAGGGATCGAATATGAAGGAATTTATAAAAAAGCATAAGCGCATTCTGACCCTATTGCTCGTTGTCGTCATTCTGCTGTCCATAGTGCCGACGGTCCACTATACCATTGCATTCGCAGTGATGTGCAGGGATCTGTCCGTCCTCAGCATTCGCACCGACGGTATAGTCAAGCTGGAGGCGGCTGAAGTGGACAGCTTCAACTTTCCCGGAACGGCCGTCACCGAGCGGCAGGAGGATATCGACTGCGTCCTCAGGTGCATGAAGCTGATGAGGCGCGGCATAGTGCGCAATTTCTTCCAGTGGGGGAATTGGAGCGGAGTCCCGAAGCGCTTCACGTTCACCTTTTACTATGATGACGGCAGCTCGGTGACCCGCGACTTCATCCCCAGTATGAACGATAAGTATCCCGAACCGTTTGAGGAATTTTACACAACGCCTTATATTCACGATCAGCTATACAGCGGCATGGCGGGCAATCAGCAGAGTTAATAAAAAAACAGGCAAGGGCAAAAACCAAACGCTCCTTCGGCGCATCCGCCGTTCGGGGCCGCTTCAACGCGAGGCGGCCCCGTTTTGTTGTGCCGCGAGCGGCAGGCCTTCCCCTCGGAGGGGAAGCCCGCCGACTTTACCTGATACCGTGAAAATATATCCGACTGGATTGCTCGGAATTGTTGACTAATTCCGAGTTATATGGTATGATTTACTCCGCTGAAAGGCAGACTGCTGTATAAAGGAGGTTAAGCGTATGAAGCTCAGCACCAAGGGCCGCTACGGACTCAAGGCGATGGTCGATCTCGCGACCGAATACGAGAGCGGGACGAAGCTTTCGATCGCGCAGCTTTCGGAGCGGCAGGACATCAGCTACGCCTACCTTGAGCAGCTTATCGCCGTGCTCAAAAAGGCGGGGCTCGTGTCGGCAAGCCGCGGCGCGGCGGGAGGCTACACGCTCGCGCGGGCGCCGGAGAGCATCTCCGTGGGCGAAGTGCTCAAGGCGCTTGAGGGCAGCACCGCCCTCGTCGAGTGCGTCGGCACCTCCGGCACGGACTGCGAAAACGTCTGCTCCTGCGCGGCGCGCCCGCTGTGGCTCAAGCTGCAGAAGAAGATCGACGACGTGCTCGATTCCACGACCATCCGCGACATGGCGGAGGATTACATACAACAGAAGGAAAGGAAACTTGACTGATGAGACAGGTTTATATGGACAACGCGGCAACGACCGCTCTCAATAAGGAAGTGCTCGAGGCGATGACGCCCTATTTCACCGAGATCTACGGCAATCCCTCCAGCCTGCACACCCCCGGCCAGCTCGCCCACAAGGCGGTGGCGAACGCGCGGCAGCAGGTCGCAAAAGCCCTCGGCGCGGAGGACGCGGAGCGCGAGATCATCTTCACCGGCGGCGGCTCCGAGGCGGACAATATGGTCCTGCTCGGCATCGCCCAGCGCTACCAGAAGAAGGGCAAACACATCATCACCACGAACGTTGAGCACCACGCCGTGCTCTATACCTGCCAGCGCCTCGAGAAGATGGGCTACGAAGTGACCTATCTGCCCGTGGACGAATACGGCCGCATCACCGCGCAGCAGGTGGCGGACGCGATCCGGCCCGACACCATCCTCGTTTCCGTCATGTTCGGCAACAACGAGGTCGGCACGCTCATGCCCATCCCGGAGATCGGCGCGGTCTGCCGCGAAAAGGGCGTTTTCTTCCACACGGACGCTGTGCAGGCCGTCGGCCACGTGCACATCAACGTGAAGGAGATGAACATCGACATGCTCTCCCTCTCCGCGCATAAGTTTCACGGGCCGAAGGGCGTGGGCGCGCTGTACGTCCGCAAGGGCATCGTGATCCCGGCGCTCATTACCGGCGGCGCGCAGGAGCACAACAAGCGCGCGGGCACGGAGAACGTCCCCGGCATCGTCGGCCTCGGCAAGGCGATCGAGCTGGCGTGCGGTTCCATCGACGAGAACGCGCCGCGCATGACGCGCCTGCGCGACAAGCTGATCACCCGCATCCCGGAGCTGATCCCCGAGGTCAAGCTGAACGGCCACCCGACCGAGCGTCTGCCCGGCAACGTGAACTTCTCCATCAAATACATCGAGGGCGAATCCATCCTGCTGATGCTCGACCTGAACGGCATCGCGGCTTCGAGCGGCTCCGCCTGCACGAGCGGCTCGCTCGATCCCTCCCACGTGCTGCTCGCGATGGGGCTCCCCCACGAGATCGCCCACGGCTCGCTCCGCCTGACCCTCGGCGACGATACCACCGAGGAGGACGTCGACTACGTGCTCGAGGTCCTTCCCGCCATCGTTAAGAGGCTCCGCGCGATGAGCCCGCTCTACCACGAATAATTTCATCTTACCACAGGAGGTTTTTGATATGTATACCGAAAAAGTTATGGATCATTTCGCTCACCCGCGCAACATGGGCGAGGTAGAAGGCGCAAACGGCGTGGGCATGGTGGGCAACGCGAAGTGCGGCGACATCATGCAGATGTTCCTCAAGGTCAACGACGACGGCATCATCGAGGACGTCGGCTTCAAGACCTTCGGCTGCGGCGCTGCCGTCGCGACCAGCTCCATGGCGACCGAGCTCATCAAGGGCAAATCCATCGACGAGGCGCTTAAGCTGACCAACTCCGCGGTCGTAGAGGCGCTCGAGGGCCTGCCCCCGGCAAAGCTCCACTGCTCCGTGCTGGCGGAGGAAGCCGTCCGCGCGGCGATCGACAACTATTATGCCCGCAAGGAGGGCAAGGCCGAGGAATGCAATACCGTGACCACCGGCCACGAGGAAGAAAAGCCCGCCGAGGACTGATCTTTTTGCGATCAAACAGCGGAGCGGCGCGATGGATGCGCGCCGCTCCCTTTGGGTGTTTTTACTGATTTTATGATCGATTTCAAGCCCCTGACAATCGAATTCCTGGCGGAGAACCGTGAGCTTCTCGATTCCTCCGGCATCCGCCTTTGCGATTACGGCCCCGGCTGCCTCTTCCAGTGGCGCGAGAGCTACGGCGTGCGCGCGGCGAAGGTCGGCGATCACGTCGTTTTCTGCTCCTCGGCGGAATATCCCGTGCCCGCGGACGGGGAGTTCTATTATTCCCTGCCGGTCGGCAGCGGCGACCCGGCGCCGGCCTACGAAGCGATAGTTTCCGACGCAGCCGAACGCGGCGTTCGGCTCCGCTTTGCGTCCATCGCGGAGGAGGACGTGCCGAAAATCATTTCAGCCGTCGGGCGCGAAGCAAGCGTGAGCTTCGACCCGGACGAATCGGACTACCTCTACCCCATCGAAAACTTTCTCGGCTACCCCGGCAAGGCGCTGCACGCGCACCGCAACCACGTCAACCGTTTCCTCAGAGAGAACCCTGACCATGCCTTCGAGCCCCTTTCGGACGCGAACCGCGCGGAGGCGGTCGAGTTTTTGCGGCGGCACCGGCACGAGATGGAGAAGCCCGACCCGCGCTCCGTGGAGGAGCTGATCCGCTCCGAGGAGCTGCTCGGCGTCGGCGAAAGCCTCGGCGTGACGGGCGGCGTGCTGCGCGTATGCGGCGAGGTCGTCGGCGTGACTGCGGGCGAGGTGATGGGCGATATGCTGAACGTCTGCGTCGAAAAGGCGCTGACGGAGTTCCACGGCGCGTTTCCGATGCTGGCCATGAGCTATGTCGAAATGATGAAGCGCGAGCACCCGGAGCTCAAGACCGTCAACCGCCAGGACGACTGCGGCGACGAGGGCCTCAGGCAGTCCAAGCAGAGCTACCGCCCCTCGGAAATGCTGAAAAAATACATGATCTGTTTTGATTGAGCCGGTAGGAATAGCCCGGGTTTTCGTCATACTCTCCTGAGGCAAGTAAATAAAGCCGGGTATAACCGTGCAGGAAGATCAGGGCAAGCGTTTGGCCGCCATGTCTTGATTTTCTTTATAATGATTTTTGGGGCTGCTGCGGAATTGAATAAGACAGCAAAACAGAGGTTGACTTGCAAAAAGAATTCTGCGATAATAGAAAATGTCAAAGTGGATATATTCATATGCCTCGAGTTGTTTTATAATCGAAGGCGTCTGCACGGCAGTTTAGGGTATATGAGTTCGGCAGACCGGCGTCCCGCGCACAGCGCGGTATAAGAGCCCGGCGCAGCGGAAGACGAATGTGAACTCTCTTCCACGGAGAAGCAAAAGCAGTTTATTCACTAAAAGAAGTAATGCATACGGTTGCTGTATAACCCACTTATAAATTAGCAGCCAATTCAAAATACAATAAGGTATAAGAAACCGGAAAAAGGAGGTTAAGGTTGATTATTATGAGTAGTTTTTCAAAGCGAAAGGATGTCCGTTTGAATAAAGCACTTCAAAGGCTGTGCTGTTTTGTTTTAGTTTTTCTTGTATTGGCATTTTCGAACCTACCGAAAGCTCAAGCATACAATTTTAATGGATTCGTCTTGAGCAACCCAACCAACATTAGTTACAGTATTTCCTCTACCGTAGGCGGATATATTTCAGGCATGTCGAATTTCGTTGAAATCTGGTCAGGATTTTGCTCAGAAGTAAGTTTTGCGCAGCAGGCATGGACTGGGACAGAAAACATCGGCATATACGGAAACCTGAACCTTAGCAACGGGACATATGCGATATGTGCTCACGCAAATAACAATCGCCATGTCATAACTCTGTTTAACGATTATACTCAGGCAACATCTGTCGAGCAGCACGAAACAATCGTTCACGAGGTAGGTCATGCTCTGGGGTCGGCACATTGTCAGCCGGCACAAGAATCCAAGTCTGTTATGCGAGCAAACGACTTCAACAATAAGCCATACCCCTTGTCGGATGATCGTGCAGGCATTTCCGCATTATATGGATATTAAGAGATTTTAATTCAATGGAGGTTGAAAGAAATGAAACGGATATTGTTATTTACTGTTTTGTGTGCGATCATTGTATCGACCGCCTGCAGTACTGAAGTTTCTTTGAAGCATGAAAATCTTGACGCCAAAATCGTTTCCTTTAAGTCCTTTGCGGAAATGGAGGAATATGCAGACGTTATAGTGCAAGTGATCAGGGAAGAGGCAGAAACGCCGGTCGTTATCCGTGAAGGAGAGGATATTGTATCCGGGTTCACGTTTTCACAGGTCAGGATTGAAAAGATCTGTAAAGACAGAACTGCTGTGCTTCACAACGGAGATTCGATCCGTATTCTTGAAAACGAGTTTTTTGACGAAAAGTCGAATACCGTTTTTCATATAGCGGGCTACGATATGATGAAAGAGGGTCATCCATATCTTCTGTTCCTGACGAGGCACATCTATGACGACGGAGGGGAGTACTACGTTCCCGCAGGCGTACACTATGGAACGGTATCTCTTGACGAGGACGGACGAACGATACATGGCGCGGACGATGAATCGTTCCGTTTGTTTTGGAATGAGGCAAGAAGTAAATACACGGCAGATAATTAAACCGTTTCCCAGTAAATAATCCTCTGTGATCGTTGTTATGATCCTGAACGCAAGCTGTCTGACCATGCAGCATAAGGAAAGAGGTTACGCTCATAGATCGTGCGTAACCTCTCAGACTTAAGGAAAAACACACAAAGCAGAGTCGCCCGGCTTTTGTTCCCGCCGCACCTCATCAGTTTGAGTCCTTACCACTTGAGAGGATGTGATCCGGCAGGCCCACGGGGGACTGCTTGCGATGGGTGAGGTGCTTTCATGAGCGAAGCTCAATTCACGCTTGCTTCGCTCGTTTACTCCGCAAACCCCTCCGGCAGGTTCTCGAACACGACGCGCACCTCGCCGCTCTCGCCGTTCTCCTTATCGTTCACGAAATAATCCATCATCGTCTTCACCGCTGTCAGGCGCTCGGTCGGCTTCGCGCTCTCGTCGCGCACCACGCCGAGCACGCACTCCATCAGCTCCCTTTTGAGCTTTTTTTCGCTGCGCGGGATGCCGCGCTTCTTCTTTTCGTTATCCTCTGTTTTCATATTCTGTCCTTTATAGTTGATTTGGGGGGAGCTTCATTGCTCCCCTATTTTCATTATACCATTTTGGCGTCCCTCCGCGCCCAGCGCGAATACCACGGGAAACGCCTTCCGTCAAGACAGCGCATGTGCAAAAATTTGTATCGGTCCGCCGCGCTGCGGCATTGTTTCGCAAATCGGCTGCGTGATATAATTAAATTAGGGCGGGAAAACCGCCCTTACAACTTAACAAGTGCCAACGCAAAACTTCCTTTCACGGGCGGATGGCGGATGCAGTTTCATTTCCCCGGCAGGCGCCGGTCTCCCAAACGCATATCACCGATTTTTCAAGCAGCTACAAAGTCATTTCCCCCGCCTCCGTCCGAGGAGGAGGTCTCATGGATCAACGACCCCGAGGGGGTATCTATAAAATGGAACTTAAACTACTCGGCGAACCGAACCCGCGCCAGCGCGAGTTTTTCCTCTCCCGCGCAAGGCACACCGCTTACGGCGGCGCGCGCGGCGGCGGCAAGAGCTGGGCCATGCGGCGCAAGTTCGTGCTGCTCGCCCTCAACTACCCCGGCCTGCGGCTGCTGCTCCTTCGAAGGACGCTGCCGGAGCTCCGCGAAAACCATATCGTGCCGCTCCAACGGGAGCTTTTCGGCGCTGCCAAATACAATTCCACCGAGCGTGTGTTCACCTTCCCGAACGGCTCGCGCCTCCGCCTCGGCTACTGCGACACCGCGCAGGACGTCTACCAGTACCAGGGGCAGGAATACGAGGTGGTCGGCCTTGAGGAGGCCACGCATTTCACCGAGGAGCAGATGCAGTTCATAACCACCTGCAACCGCACCTCGCGGCGGGATTTCACGCCGAGGATGTATTACACCTGCAACCCGGGCAACGTGGGCCACGCCTGGGTGAAGCGCCTGTTCATCGACCGCGAGTTTCATAGCGGCGAACGGCCGGAGGACTACGTTTTCATCCCCGCCCGCATATACGACAACAAAATACTGCTCGAAAGCGACCCGGGCTACCTGCGCCAGCTTATGGCGCTGCCGGAGGAGCTGCGCCGCGCGCACCTCGACGGGGACTGGGACGTGCATTCCGGCCAGTATTTCCGCGAGTTTTCAAGGGAAAAGCACGTCGTGCAGCCGTTTGAGATCCCGCCGTGGCAGAGGCGCTTCCGATCCATGGACTGGGGCTATAACGACCCCTGCTGCGTGCTTTGGCACGCGGTGGACGGCGAGGGCCGTGTGGTGACCTACCGCGAGCTGTACGTGCGGCAGATGCGCGCCGACCAGGTGGCGGCGGAGGTGAATAGGCTCACCGGGAACGAGAAGATCGCCTACACCGTCGCCTCGCCGGACATGTGGCAGAAGCGCGGCGCGCTGCTCACCGCGGGCGGCGGGTTCGAGGGCGAGACCATCGCGGAGCTGTTCGCTCACAAGGGGCTTTACCTGACCCCGGCGGACAACAGCCGCGTTGCCGGGTGGAACCGCGTGCGCGAATACCTCGCCGAAGCGCCGACGGAGGACGGCGGAAAAAGGCCGATGTGGCAGTGTTTTTCAACCTGCACCAACCTCATCCGCCAGCTGCCCCTCCTGCAGTTCGACGAAAGGGACCGCGAGGACGCGGCGGACGGCAACGACCACGCGCCGGAGGCCCTGCGCTACGCGCTGATGAGCCGGCCGCACGCTTCCCGGGAGCCGATCGTCAAAAAACAAAAGGTGTACGACCCGCTGAGCCTCCCCGAGGCCTCCGGCGGGTGGTTAAAAGCTTGAAAACTTACGTTTTCAACTTTGCGAATTTGCCTTTGCCGCAGACCGCGCGTCAATTTCGCTGACGCGAAACCGGCAAATATCACAGAAAGGACGCCTTTGCAAATCAAAGGTAAGCAAGAAAAAATGAAGAAAAAACCCGAATTATTCAAGAGCGGCGAGCCCGGGACGAACCTCACCGGCGCGCCGATGACCGAGGCCGCGGAGACCGCGGCGCTGTACGCGCTGTTCAACGAGTTCTACGAGGCCTACGCGCCGGAGCGTGCAAGGCTCGAGAAATGCGAGCGTATGTACCGCGGCGAGCACTGGTACGGCGTTCCCGAGGGCGATAAAAACGAGCCCCGTCCCGTCACGCCCGTGCTGCAGAGCACTATCGAGAACGTCCGCGCGGACCTTGTGGACTATATGCCCGAAGCGATCGTCAGCTCCGATGAGCGCGATTACGACGGCCTTGCGGAGATCTTCACGCATATCGTTCACGAAAATCACCTGCGCTCCTCATACGAGGAGGATTATCTGAGCATGACGCGCGATCTGCTCGTCGGCGGCTACGGCGTGCAGCAGATCGGCTTCGATCCGGACGCGAACGGCGGCGTCGGCGGCGCGTTCATCTGCCGCGTTGACAACCGCTGCGTGATGTTCGACCCGCTTTGCGAGGACCTGCAGGACGGCAGGGCGGTGTTCAAATTCGCCCGCCACACGAGGGACTGGTTCCGCCAGCACTATCCGGAAGCCGCGGAGGAGCTGCGCGAGGACGGCTTCACGGCGGAGCTTGAGGGCGGCGAGCTGCTTTCGCCCCGTTTCGACCGGAGCATCCTTCTGATCGAGTGCTGGCGCCGCGTTTACGACGCGAAGCGCGATAAGTATTCCGTCCACATGCTGAAGCTCGCGGGCGGCGTGATGCTGGAGGATTCCCGCGAAGCAAAGCCCGAGGGCTATTTCGCGCACGGCGAATACCCGTTCGTTATCACCAGGCTGTTCGAGCGCAAGGGCAGCTGCCTCGGCTTCGGGTTCGTGGACATGTTCGAGACCACTCAGCGCAATTCGGACAAGCTCGACCAGATCGTGATGAAGAACGCGCTGCTGGCGAGCCACAACAAGCTACTCGTGACGAGCGCGAGCGGCTTCGACCCCGCCGACCTTCGCGACTGGTCGAAGGAGGTGCATCAGGGCGAGAACCTGAACGGCGTCTCCTGGTTCGCCACCGCGCCGCTGCCCGCGTATATGCTCAGCTACATCGGCGAGCTGCGCAACAACATCAAGGAGGAATCCGGCGCGAACGAGTTCGCCCGCGGCATGACCCACGCGGGCGTGACGAGCGGCACGGCGATCGCGGCGCTGCAGGAGGCCTCCAGCAAGCGCTCGCGCATGGCTGCAAGGTGCATCCACGCGGGCTTCCGCAGGGCGGTCGTGCAGGAGATCGAGGTCGAACGCGAGTTCACGCTGCTCGAGCGCTGCAAAAAAACGCTCGAAGCCATCTCCGAAAAGGAGGGCAGGCGGAGCGTTCTGGAGCTCGACGCGATCGCGAAAGCGCTGGCTTCCCTCAAAAACCTGCCCGCCGAATTCCACGTCACGGTCAAGGTCGTGAAGGAAAACGCGTTCAGCGTTATGAACAACAACGAGACCGTGTTCCGCCTCGTTCAGGCGGGCATGATCACGCCGGACGTCGGATTGCAGCTGCTCATTTTCGACGGCAAGGATCAGGCCGTGCAGCTGATGAAAGGAAAGCTGCTCGAGGCGCAGCTCGCGGCCGGCGGGATGAACGGCCCGGGGCAGAGCGGTCGGAACGGCCTTGCATAATTTCCCGAAAAGCGGGCAAACTTAAACCGCAGGCAAGAAGCGGGGCGAAAGCTCCGGGGATCTTTTTATCGGTTACCTCCTTCCGAAAAGGGGCGAATGAAAGAAGGGCTTTCATTCGTCCTTTTTCATTTTATCGCGGGGACGAATAATAATGAATTGACGGCTTTGCCGTCATGAATTGGCTTGTCATCAATGACTGCGCCATGAATTGACAGCTCCGCTGTCATGATTTGAATGCGCCGTTTGCGCTTTTACAAGCGCGGCGCGATTCATGCCCGAAGATAACGGACCCGTGGGGGCGGCAAGCGTCAGGCTTTCCCCTTGAGGGGATGCGTGTACTTCAGGCCTTCCCCTGGAGGGGAAGGTGGCATTTTGCTTAGGCAAAATGACGGATGAGGTGTTAAAAATTGATTTTCCGCAAAGGAAAATCTACCTTCCTTCTTCACTATTAACTCTTACTTATTAACTAAAGCTGTGCATAGCTTTGACACTTCATCAGTCTTCGCGGCGCGCTGCGCCGCCTCAGACAGCGTCCCCTCAAGAGGAAGCCCACAAATCGAACGATCAGTCGTAGGGGCGGCAACCTGCCGCCCGTTCGGCAGCAGTATCGAAAAACGGCGGAGGAGCGCCGTTCCCATCACATCATTCTTCCACCGCGGCACCGTCAGGCACGGCGGGCGGCAGTAACAAAAACCGGCGGAGGAGCGCCGAGCCGGGAGCGTCGTTTTTCCAGCGCGGCACCTTCAGGCACGGCGGGCGGCAGATTGCCGCCCCTACGGGTCAGAGCAAGCGTCAGGCCTTCCCCTGGAGGGGAAGGTGGCATTTTGCTTAGGCAAAATGACGGATGAGGTGTT
>JAFXSG010000011.1 GCA_017525875.1 Clostridia bacterium
GCGGGCTTCCCCTTGAGGGGAAGCTGTCAGCCGAGTTTAAGCGAAGGCTGACTGATGAGGTGTTCAAGCCGCGGATCGACCAAGCTTCGGAGTTAAACTAACTCAACACCTCAACCGTCATTTTGCCTAAGCAAAATGCCACCGTGCGACCTGCCGGATCGCATCCCCTCAAAGGGGAAGGCCTGAAGCCTTATCCAACCCGTAGGGGCGGCAACCTGCCGCCCGCCGAGTACGCGTTTCCGCGTAAGGAAGAAATGATCCGTGGAAACGATCCTCCCGCATCTGCGGGCTTCCCCTTGAGGGGAAGCTGTCTGAGGCGGCGCAGCGCGGCGCGAAGACTGATGAGGTGTGAAAGCCGCGGACCGACCAACTTCGGAGTTGAGTTATTAAACACCTCATCCGTCAGGCTGCGCCTGCCACCTTCCCCTCCAGGGGAAGGCCTGAAGCACACGCATCCCCTCAAAGGGGAAGGCCTGAAGCACACGCATTCCATCAAAGGGGAAAGCCTGATCCCGCTATCAGCCCCCGCGGGCCGTCATGGCTCCGCCGGAGCATAAATAATGCTTGAAAAAGTGCAAAAAAAGGTTTACAATTACATTTGGCGTGCAGGGGTGGGCCGGTAGCCCGTTTTGCGCGGTCAGCCGCCGCATCCAAGGCACATCACAAATACAACTTTCAGGTTTCGGAGGTCAATCTATGAAGATCATCAAGACCGGCGTTGCGGGAACGATGGAATCGAGCGATATCATCGTTACCATCGAGCCGAAGGAAACTTCCGGCGTCGAGCTGGAGCTCGAGAGCGACGTCATGCAGCAGTTCGGCAAGCAGATCGAAAAGGTCATCCGCGAGACTCTTGCGGAGCTCGGCGTGGAGAACGCTTTCGTCAAAGCCACCGATAAGGGCGCTTTGGACTGCACCGTCGCCGCCCGCACCATGGCGGCCGCCTACCGCGCGGCGGACAGCACCGACTACGTTTTCAAAGAGGTAACCAAGAAATGAGCGGAAGACTTAGGAGAAGCATGCTTTTCGTTCCGGGCAACAACCCCGGCATGATCCGTGATGCGCATATCTACGGCTCGGACTCCATCATGTTCGACCTTGAGGACAGCGTTGCCATCGACCAGAAGGACGCGGCGCGCTTTCTCGTTTATAAGGCGCTGACCACGCTGCATTACGGCAGCAAGGAGCTCGTCGTCCGCATCAACGACCTCTCGAGCGGTTTGGGGATCAAGGACCTCGAGGCGATCGTCAGGGCCAGGCCCGACGTCATCCGTCTTCCCAAGACCGAGACCGCGCAGGACGTTATCGACTGCGAAAGGGAGATCGAGCGCATCGAGCGCGAGGCGGGCATCCCCGTCGGCTCCACCGGCATGATGGCGGCGATCGAGAGCGCGATCGGCGTGCTGAACGCCAAGGAGATCGCCTTCTCGTCAAAGCGCCTCATCGGCATCGCCCTCGGCGCGGAGGACTACGTTACCGACCTCAAGACCACCCGCTCCCCGGAGGGCATCGAGCTGATGTTCGCCCGCGGCATGATCGTCAACGCCGCCAAGGCCGCCGGCATCATGGCGCTCGACACCGTGTATTCCGACGTCAACAACGAGGAGGGCTTCATCGCGGAGGCTACGATGATCCGCAAGATGGGCTTCGACGGCAAATCCATCATCAACCCCCGCCAGGTCGCGCCGCTGCACGCGGTGTTCACCCCCGGCGAGAGGGACCTCAAGAAGGCAAGGGCCATCATGGACGCGATCGCGGAAGCGAACGCGAGGGGCTCCGGCGTCGCCAGCCTGAACGGCAAGATGATCGACAAGCCCGTCGTCGCAAGAGCGCAGTACCTGCTGGAGCTCTACGAGAAGTCCAAAGAAATGCCCGTTGAGGAGGTTTGACAATGGATACCACCAAGATCCCGCACATCAGCGAAGTTTCCGCCTGCCACGGCGAGTACGATCCCGCGAACTGCCCGGCTAAGAGCACCATCCGCTTCGACGAGCGCCAGAAGAACAGCAAAAAGGTGCTGCCCTCCCTCGAAGAGGCGATCCGCCGCTCCGGCCTTAAGGACGGCATGACGATCTCCTTCCACCACCATTTCCGCAACGGCGACTTCGTCGTGAACATGGTCGTGGACCAGATCGCGAAGATGGGCATCAAGAACCTCACCCTCGCGGCCTCCAGCCTTACGGACTGCCACTGGCCCCTGATCGAGCACATAAAGAACGGCGTCATCACCCATATCGAGACCAGCGGCCTTCGCGGCAAGCTCGCGGAGGCGGTATCGAGGGGCCTGATGGACTTCCCGGTCATCTTCCGTTCCCACGGCGGCAGGGCTGCCGCGATCGAGAGCGGCGAGCTGCATATCGACGTGGCCTTCCTCGGCGCGCCCAGCTGCGACCCGTACGGCAACGCCAACGGCTACAACAGGGACGATGAGAACGCCAGCTGCTGCGGTTCGCTCGGCTACGCAATGCTCGACGCGCAGCACGCGGACAAGTGCATCATCATCACGGACCACCTCGTCAACTTCCCCAACGCCCCCTTCGCCATCCCCGAGTCCCGCGTGGACTGGGTGGTCGTGGTCGACAACATCGGCGACCCGAAGGGCATCATGAGCGGCGCGACCCGCTACACCAAGAACCCGAAGGAGCTGCTCATCGCAAAGACCGCCGCGCAGGTGATCGAGGCGAGCGGCTACTTTGAAGATAACTTCACCATGCAGATGGGCTCCGGCGGCGCCAGCCTCGCCACCGCCCGCTTCCTGCGCGAGCGCATGATCGAAAAGGGCATCAAGTGCCGTTTTGCGCTCGGCGGCATCACCGGGCAGATCGTCCAGATGCACGAGGAGGGCCTCGTCAAGAAGATCCTCGACGTGCAGAGCTTTGACCTCATCGCGGCGAACTCCGTCAAGAACAACCGCTTCCATCAGCAGATCAACGCCTCCTACTACGCAAGCTACGAAAACGGCGGCGCGGCGGTGAACCAGCTCGATTTCGTCATCCTCTCCGCGCTCGAGATCGACGTCAACTTCAACGTCAACGTCATGACCGGTTCGGACGGCGTCATCCGCGGCGCGGTCGGCGGCCATCCGGACACCGCAGCCGGCGCGAGCCTGACCGTCGTCACGGCGCCCCTGCTCCGCGGCAGGATCCCCACCGTGTGCGAAAGGGTCAACACGATCTGCACCCCCGGCAGCACGATCGACGTGCTCGTCACCGATCAGGGCGTCGCGGTCAACCCGAGCCGCCCCGAGCTGCGCGAAAAGCTGATCGAAGCCGGTCTCCCGGTCACCACGATCGAAAAGCTCAAGGAGCGCGCGGAGCGCGTGGTCGGCAAGCCCGAACCCATTGAGTACACCGACCGCATCGTCGGCGTGCTGATGTACCGCAACAACACCGTGATCGACGTCATCCACCAGATCAAGGAAGACTGAAAGCATTGAGTTTCATCATTACGGAAGCTGCGGGCCTTTACGGCCCGCAGCTTAAAAAAACAGAGGAGTTCCTTCAAAAAATGGGGCTCAGGTACGAGGGCGGCGCGGATCACACCGTTTTTTTGACGGATGAGGACGGCGAGCTCCTCGGCACCGGCTCGCTCTGCGGCAGCGTGCTCAAATACATCGCCGTGGACGACGCGCTCCAGGGCGAGGGCGGCGCGGCGGCGATCGTGAGCCGCCTGGTCCAGCGCGCCTATCTGACCGGCAGAAGGAAGCTCTTCCTCTTCACGAAGCCCCAGAACGAATACCTTTTCCGGAGCCTCGGCTTTTTCCCATTGGCCTCGACGCGCAGCACGATGTTCATGGAAAACAGCCGCAGGGGGCTGAAAAACTACCTCGACTCGCTCGAAAAGGGCAGCGGCGTGCAGGGCGCCGTCGTCGCAAACTGCAACCCGTTCACGCTCGGGCATCAGTACCTGATGGAGACGGCCGCCTCGATGGTCGACACGCTGCACGTGTTCGTCGTTTCGGAGGACAGCTCCCTTTTCCCGTTCAAGACCCGCTTCGAGCTCGTCCGCAGGGGGACGGAGCATATCAAAAACCTGATCCTTCACGAGAGCGGGGACTACATCATCTCCCGCTCGACCTTCCCGACCTATTTCATCAAGAACGAGGCCGACGCGGAGCGTGTCAACACGGAGCTCGACCTCGCGCTCTTCGGCGAACGCATCGCGCCCGCGCTCGGCATCACCAAGCGGTTCGTGGGGACGGAACCCTTCTGCCCCGTGACGAATAAATATAACGAAGCGATGAAGGAAGTCCTGCCCAAATACGGCGTGGAGGTCATCGAGCTCGAACGCAGGGACGCGATCAGCGCCAGCCGCGTGCGCGCCGCGATGGAGGCGGGGGACCTTGAGACGGTCCGCGCGCTCGTGCCGGACGCGACCTACGAATGCATCAAAGAAATGCTCGAAAAACGGGCGGAAAGCGCGGACGAATGACGGCTAAGACCGGTGCGAAAACCGCATACCCCGTGGCGGATGTGCCCGATATGGCTTCGCGGCGCGAGAACCGCGTGCTCGATCAGCTCGCCCTGATCGAGAAGAACCCCGACTGCTGCGTCGTCAGCTTCACGATGAACGTCGCCGGCCCGGTGAAGTCCGCCCCGATGCTCGAGCGGGCGTTCTTCACCGGCGCCGCGCGGATAGCGGACGCGCTCGCGGCGGAAAATATGCCCGCCCGGCTTGAAAAGCTCGAGCTGCCGATCACCGGCGCCGAGTCGCTGTTCACGGTTCGCGCCGACGCGGAAGCGGTCAAGCGCGTGCTCGTCTCGATCGAGGAGGGCTCCCCGCTCGGACGGCTCTGGGATATGGACGTCATCGGCAGGGACGGGCGGAAGGCCAGCAGGAGCACGCCGCGCAGATGCCTCATCTGCGATGAGACCGCGGCGGTCTGCGCAAGGAGCCGGAGGCATTCCGTGGCGGAGCTTCAGCGCCGCACCGCAGATATAATAAAGGAAGAGATCGCGAGGGCGGCGGCAGGGCTCGCCTACAATGCGCTTATAGAGGAGGTCGGCGTGACCCCGAAGCCCGGGCTCGTGGATAAAAACAATTGCGGCGCGAATCCGGATATGGATCTTCCCATGTTCGAGCGCAGCGCAAAGGCGCTTGGACCGTATTTTTACGAGATCGCGCTTGCCGTCCTCGAGGAGGACGAGAACTGCTGTCCGTTTGCGATGCTCCCGCCGTTCGCGGTCCCGGGTCTTGCGAAAAAACTTCGAGAGATCGGCGTCCGGGCGGAAAAGGCGATGCTCGCTGCGACCGGCGGCGTGAACACCCACAGGGGCGCGATCTGGTCGGTCGGCCTTCTGACCGCGGCGTTCGCCTGCGCCGCCGTCGGGAACATGCCCGCCTGCCGTGACGACGAGGCCGCGCTGCTTACCGCGGCAAAAACGCTCGCCGGGCTCCTCGGCGACGGCACGGAGGCCTCCTCAAAGGGCTCCGAAGCGCGCAAAAAATACGGCGTCACCGGCCCGGTGGAGCAGGCCATGGAGGGCTTCCCGGCGGTAAGGCTCGCGCTTTCGGCAAAGCGGGAGTACGAGAAACGGAACGCGGGAGCGGGAACGGATCCCTGGGCGTTCGGCCTTCTTGCCGTCATGGCGGAGCTTACCGACAACAACGCTCTGCGGCGCGGCGGGGAAGAGGGCGCGGCGTTCGTCAAGGCGCGGGCAGGGGAGCTCCTCGAAAAGGGGAGAACGCTTCCGTCCGCGGCGCTGACCGATGAACTGCTCGCCTTCGACCGCGAGCTGACCGAACGGAACATAAGCTGCGGCGGCGCGGCGGATATGCTCGCCTGCGCGATCTTCACGGGAAACGCGCTGAACAGCGAGCTTCTCGCCTCGGAGCGGCGCATCCGGCTTGCCGCGAAAAAACGTTTGGAGTAAAAAATGGATACGAGACCTGTCGGCGTCTTCGATTCGGGCATGGGCGGCGTGAGCCTGCTCAGGGACGCGCTCGAGCTGCTGCCGAACGAAAATTACATATTCTACGGCGATAACGCGAACGCGCCCTACGGCGACCGCACAGAGGACGAGATCCTTTCTCTCACCTCGCAGGCGGCGGATCTTCTGATCGACCACGGCGTCAAGGCGCTCGTGCTCGCCTGCAACACGGCGACGAGCGCGTCGATCAACGTCCTGCGCAAAAAGCTCGAGGTGCCGGTCGTCAGCATCGAGCCCGCGATCAAGCCGGCCTGCTCGGCGCCGGGCGAGGGCAAGGTCTTCATGCTCGCCACCGCCGCCACGACGAAGCTCGCGAGGTACCGCGCGCTGCAGGCGCGCATGCCGGACCCGGACCGCGTGATAAACGTGGGCATCAGCGGCATCGTCGCACGGGTGGAGCGCGGCGAGATCGGCCCGGGCAGCATGGACGACATCCTCGAAAAGTACCTCGCCCCCTATACGGGCATGCGGGCGGACGCCGTCGTGCTCGGCTGCACGCACTATATCTTCCCCGCGGAGGCGATAGAGACCTGGTTCAAACGGCATTTTTCCGGCCCCTGCCGCCTGTATGACGGCAACCGCGCCACGGTGCGCCAGCTCGGCCGCGTGCTCGCGAGGAACGGTCTTTTGAACGACCGCGGTTGCGGCAGGGTGGAGTTCAGCACCAGCGGCGACCGCGAAGCCCTCCTGCCCGTTTTCAAACAGCTGCTCGAAACGCCCATCTATACGGGCAAACCCGGGACGGTCCCCGGGGAGGGATAAAGCTTCATATTATTATAATGTATCGTGCCCCGCGTGTCGGGGCTTTTTTATGCCGGGGGGTTCGCTTAACCGTAGGGGCGGCAACCTGCCGCCCGTGAAACAAACAATTCCACGATGGAAAAACAAAACGGCGGCATGAACGATCCGTCCGGGGCATCCCACGGCAGGAGTATTCGGGCGGCAGATTGCCGCCCCTACGGATGATCGGGCGATCGGCGGGCATTCCCTTGCCGGAGGGCTTCCCCTTGAGGGGAAGCTGTCTGAAAAGCCCAACGGGGTTTGAAGACTGATGAGGTGTCAAAGCTGTGAACCGACCAAGTTTCGGAGTTAAACTAACTCAACACCTCATCCGACCTCGGGCTTTAAATCCCTCGGCCACCTTCCCCTCCAGGGGAAGGCCTGAAGCATTATCCGCCCCTGCGAATGATCTGCCGCTCAATTCCGTGTCCGCCGGCTCTTTTCATCTTATAAAGAAAATAATATAAATTAAATCCAAAAAAACAATTGCATTATTTATCCGTTTCTGATATACTGTTAACGCCCGAACGTTCCATACTCATCCGGGCTTCATCAAGAAGCTACCGTTTTAGCGGGGGCCGTAAGCAAAACGGACTGCCGCCAAGCGTTAGACTTATAAATCTTTGGAAGGAGATTAACACATGAAGAAGTTCTTTGCATTTGTCATTGCGTTCGCAATGGTCCTTTCCCTTGTGACCGTTCCCGCCATGGCAGAGACCAAGAAGGCTGCTGATCCCAGGCTGACCGGCACCGTTCCCGCGGTCACCGTTCGCGACGCGGCTGATCTTAACGAAGCTCTCAACGTCGAAGGCGGCGAGATCGAGTTCGTTTCCGAGGGCGCATATCCCTGGGTCGTTTCCGGTGATGCGGCTATGAGCGGCAACGCGGGCGTTGCAAGCTCCGAGTCCGTCCTTACCGCAACCGTTGAGGCCGCAGAGGGCGACATCGTCCAGTTCGAGTTCCAGGCATGGGGCGAAGGCTCCTACACCTTCTGGGATCACTGCGATTTCCTGATCGACGGCAACCAGCAGTTCACCTACGGTGCATACGACAATGACTGGGAGATCGCTGCCTACGCGCTCACCGCAGGCGAGCACACCCTGACCTGGTCCTACACCAAGGACAGCAGCGTCAACCCCAGCGGCGACTATTTCATGGTCGATAACGTCTACGTCGGTCAGCCCGTCGCTCCCGAAGCGATCGAGGTCCAGGACGTCGAGGTCCCCGCAGGCCGTCGTGCAAACGTTATGTACGAGGTCCTTCCCGCGGAAGCGTTCGACAAGAGCGTTACCTTCGAGATCGGTAACGAGGAAGTTGCGACCGTTGACGCGAACGGCGTCGTGACCGGCGTTGCTGAAGGCACCACCATCGTCATCGTCACCAGTGTTGCGGATCCCACCGTTTCCGGCAGCGCGGTCGTCCACGTGACCGAGGCTCTCCCCACCGTCAACCTGTTCGGCTTCGATACCTATGATATCGCGGGCACCAACAGCAACCAGTGGATCGAGTTCCCGGATTACGATCCCACCGCTTACATTGCACACGGCAGCATGCAGACTACCTTTGCGGCGGCGTTCGCAGGCGGCAACGTCTACGGCTACCTCTACGAGAACGAAGGCGCTGACACCCGTTTCTACATCATGGATGCAGAGACCTACACCGTTGCATATCCCGGCACCGATGCTTCGAACGTCGGCGGCGTTTTCGCAATGGCTTATAACTACGCGACCGACGTCATGTACGCTATCACCGGCACCGAGAGCCGTTACATTGCGACCGTTGATCTCGCGACCGGCGTTGCCACCAACGTTGCGGCGATCACCGGCATGGCGAACAGCCCCATGACCCTCGCTATCGATGGCGAAGGCAACGCTTATGCGCTCGACCTCAACAGCGCAGGCGCCACCCTGTACAGCCTTGACCTCGAGACCGGCGCTGCGATCGCGATCGGCTCCACCGGCGTAGGCCTGAACTACGTCCAGTCCATGACCTTCGATATCGAGTCCAACCAGCTCTTCTGGGCTGAGATCCTTGACGGCTCCAACTCCGGCCTCTACACCATCGACGTCAACACCGGCGCTGCCAGCTACGTTGGCCCCATCGGCCCGAGCGGCGGCGAGATCGTCGGTCTGTACACCAAGAACGATATCGAGATCGCTCCCATCGAGAATCCCGACGTCACCGTCACCTTCGTTGACGGCCTTGACAACAGCGTTCTCGGCACCATGGTCGTCCAGGCGGGCACCGTTCTTGACGAGGCGGACTTCCCCGAGGTCCCCGCTCATCCGGGCTTCGAGTTCGTCGGCTGGGACTACAACGGCGCAGCGGTCTATGCTGACACCACCATCACCGCTCAGTTCCACGATCCCAACTCCACCATCTGGGACTTCGAGACCGATCCTATGGCTCAGGGCTTCGAGTTCATCGATGAGGACGGCGACGGCTTCAACTGGCAGTGGCACGTGAACACCGGTTCCGGCAACCACACCACTCACAGCGGCGACGGTATCGCGACCAGCGGTTCCTACGACAACGATTCCAACACGGCTCTCAACCCCGATAACTGGATGATCACCCCCGCCTTCACCGGCAGCAGCCTCAGCTTCTGGCTCGTCGCTCAGGATACCAGCTATGCGAACGACTACCTCGAGGTGTACGTGAGCGAGGACGGCGGCCAGACCTGGAGCGACGCTCTCTGGGGCGGCTACAGCCCCGTCGCTTACGAGCAGTACACCGTCAACCTCAGCGACTACAGCGGCGAGCTCAGAGTGGCGTTCCGTCACTTCAACTGCTACGATATGTTCATGCTTAACGTTGACGATATCGAGGTTTCCGGCGGCAGCGAGCCTCAGCCCACAATCCTCGGCGACGTCGACGGCGACGGCGAAGTCACCATTGCCGACGCTCTGCTCACCCTGCGTTACTGCATGGGCGTTCAGGACCTCACCGATGCTCAGCTCGCAGTTGCTGACATCAACGGCGACGGCGAAGTCTCCCTTGACGACGCTATCCTCCTTCTCCGTCTGGCCGCCTCATAACCATCGAGTAATCGACGGAGCAGAGCCCGCACAGGGCAATGAATGAACAAAAAAGCGCTTCCGCTTCGGCGGAGGCGCTTTTTATAGTTAAGAGTGAATAGTGAAGAGTGAATAGTGAAGAGTGAATAGTGAGGTGTCAATGACGGCATAAGCAGCCAATTCATCTAATAATATATAATACCCGCTTCTCCCGACCACAGCATATAGCGCAGCGAAAAAGCCGATACACAATTTAATGATCGCAATAAAATTAAATCCTGAAAAAAAGATTTGCAATATTGAACTCTTTCTGATATACTATTAGTGCCTGAACATTTGGCACATGCCGGATGCCGGGCCTTACACCGCCCCGGGGGGCCCCCGGGCACTCAAACCGAAGCTACCGCCCGTGCGCTGCTCGAGGGCTGTCACGGAGCGTTAGACTTAAAATCTTTGGAAGGAGATAACAACATGAAGAAGTTCTTCGCATTTGTCGTTGCGTTCGCAATGGTCCTCTCTCTCGTGACCGTTCCCGCGATGGCAGAGAACAAATCCGTTACCGTGCCCAGCGACGCGGCGGACATCAACGAAGCACTGAACGTCGAAGGCGGCAATATCGAGTTCGTCTCCGAAGGCGCCTATCCCTGGGTCGTCTCCGGCGATGCGGCTATGAGCGGCAATGCAGGCGTTGCAAGCTCCGAATCCGTCGTTACCGCTACCGTTGAAGCGAACGAGGGCGACCTCGTCCAGTTCGATTTCAAGGCATGGGGCGAAGGCAGCAGCACCTTCTGGGATCACTGCGATTTCCTTATCGACGGCAATCAGCAGTTCACCTACGGTGCTTATGACAACGATTGGGAAACCGTTTCCTACACACTCACCGCAGGGGAGCACACCCTGACCTGGTCCTACACCAAGGACGGCAGCGTCAACCCCACCGGCGACTATTTCATGGTCGATAACGTATACGTCGGCCAGCCCATCGCCGTGAACGAGATCACCGTCGGCGACCTCACCGTCTACGTAGGCAGCGGCGCGAACCTCGTTTATGACGTTCTGCCCGCGATGGCGTTCGACAAGAGCGTCACCTTCGCGAGCGCGGATGAGTCCATCGCCACTGTCAACGCAAATGGCCGCGTGACCGGCGTTGCGGTCGGCGAGACCACCGTCACCGTCACCAGCGTTGCGAACCCCGCTGTTTCCGCAACCGCCAACGTCAGCGTTGTCGAGCGTCCCGAGGGCGCATACGCAACCGTTATCCTGAACGTTCCCGAAGATCACTGGGGCGACGGCTCCGGCTATCAGATGCTGCTTGACGCGGATGCCACCGCTTACGGCTCCATCATCCCCGAGACCGGCGCTCTGACCACCGGCGGCGACGTACCCGCAAGCGTTTACGCAAACTTCGAGTACTTCATCCCCGAGAACGCCGACGGCGCTCTCAGCACCAACAACATCGTTTCGTGCGATTCCGTCGAGATCGTGATCCCCTCCGGTATCTATGACTGGTGCATCACCAACCCGACCCCCGGCGACCGTATGTGGATCGCTTCCTCTCAGGGCAACGTCGGCGGCCGTTACGACGACTATGATTTCGAGCCCAACAAGACCTACGAATTCGTCGTCACCCTCCAGGGCCAGAACGACGCTGTCAACGTGACCATCACCGACAGCGGCGAGCCTGTTGAGACCGAGACTCCCACCGAGGCTCCCACCGACACCCCCACCGAAGAGCCCACCACTCCTCCCGAGCCCATCGAGAGCACCATTTGGGACTTCGAGACCGACCCCATCGCACAGGGCTTCGAGTTCGTCGATGAGGACGGCGACGGCTTCAACTGGGAGTGGCACGTGAACACCGGTTACGGCAACTTCACCACCCACGGCGGCGACGGCGCTGCTGTCAGCGCTTCCTACGACAACGACAGCTACGCTGCGCTCACTCCGGACAACTGGATGATCACCCCCGCATTCACGGCCGACACCCTCACCTTCTGGATGGTCGCACAGGACACCAGCTATGCTAACGACTTCGTTGGCGTATACGTTTCCACCGACGGCGGCCAGACCTGGAGCGACGAGCTCATGGGCGAGTTCACTCCTACCGCCTACACCCAGTACACCGTCGACCTCAGCGAGTACGCAAACCGCGGCGAGCTGAACGTTGCGTTCCGTCATTATAACTGCACCGACATGTTCTATGCGGTCATCGATGACATCGAGGTCTCCGGCAGCGCTGCTCCTATCGAGACCGAGACTCCCACCGAGGCTCCCACCGATGAGCCCACCACTCCTCCCGAGACCGAAGCTCCCGTTTCCGGCCTGATCGCAGGTTACTACTTCGAGACCGAGGAAGAAGTCAACGAGTGGGCCTTCACCGGCACCAACGAAACCAACTGGGTATGGTCCTTCAACAACCCCGGCGGTTATGACTACACCGAGCTCGCACATGAAGGCGCAGGCTTCATCATGTCCTACTCCTTCGTCGACTACGTCGGCGCCTACCAGGCCAACAACTGGGCGGTCTCTCCCGCAGTCACCCTGCCCAACGGCACGGCGTCCGTCACCTTCTACGCGAGCAATGCCAACTCGGACTATCCCGAGGCATTCTCCCTCTACGTCGGCACCAGCCCCGACACCGCCTCCATGGATCTGATCCAGGCGAACATCGCTCCCTCCACCGGCTATGAAGATCCCTGGACCTTCTATGAGTTCGATCTCTCCGCTTATGCAGGCCAGACCATCTACCTCGCGTTCTACGATCAGTGCTACGATGCGTACGAGATCTGGATCGACCAGGTCGAGTTCTGGGGCGAGAGCGGTGAGCCCGTTGTGACCGAGACTCCCACCGAGGCTCCTATCACCGAGCCCCCGGCACCCGTCACCCCCGCTCCCGGCGAAGTCGGCATCTGGGTCGAAGCACCCGAGACCGTCATGCCCGGTGAAGAGTTCGACGTTATCGTCCGCTTCGAGGGCGAGTATGAAGCTCACGTTCTGAACATGCAGCTCAACTACGACCCCGCGACCTTCTCCTTCGTCAGCTACACTGACGGCGTCATCTCCAGCGAAGCGGCTTCCAACGGCGGCTTCTGCCTCATCGACGGCACCAGCATCCCCGGCTCCGTCCGCATCGGCGTCATGATGTCGAACGCTCCCTTCACTTCCGAAGGCACCTTCGCCACCTTCACCTTCCGTGCGGCTGACGACGCGGCTGAGGGCTACTATGAGTTCGCTCCCGTCGTGACCGAGTTCAAGAACTTCCCGGTCAACGGCGATCAGACCCCCATCCCGTTCTGCGCTGTCGAGGACTACGTCCTTATCCCCGGCGAGGAGCCCATCGTGACTGAGGTGCCCACCGAGATCCCGACCGAGGAGCCCACCGAGGAGCCCACTGAGGAGCCCACCGAGGAGCCCATCGTGACCGAAGAGCCCGTCGAGAACGTGGTCTTCTGCGCTGAGAACGTAGTTGCGGCTCCCGGCGCCGACGTCGACGTGTACGTCGCCATGGCTGCGGACTTTGACTACAACGCTCACGGCATCAACATGCAGATCAATTACGACAACGAGTATCTCACCGTCGTCGGCATTGAGGAAGCTGAGATGATGCAGGCTGTCGTCGACCTCGGCGGCTACAACGTCGTTGACTTTGAGACCATCCCCGGTTCCATCCGTTACGGCGCGTTCATGCCCACCGAGCCCCTTAACGGCGAAGGCAACATCATGAAGATCACCTTCCACGTCTCCGCTGAGGCGACCGAAGGCATGGTCTTCCCGATCGAGCTTGTCATGACCGAGTTCATCAACATGCCCGAATTCGACGAGACCCCGATCCCCTGCGAGCTCATTGACGGCAGCATCACCATCGAAGGCGAGCCCGTCGTGACCGAGGAGCCCACCGAGATCCCGACCGAGGAGCCCACCGAGGAGCCCACTGAGGAGCCCACCGAGGAGCCCATCGTGACTGAGGAGCCCATCCCCACCCCGCCCACCGGCACCATCGCCCTCGTCGGCGCTGGTATCGCTGCGATCGTTGCGGGCGCAGGCATCGTCCTCTTCAGGAAGAAGGAAGACTGATTTAACTGAGCGGAGCGAATAACTCCGCGGCAAAAGCCCACTCCGGATACCCGTGAGTGGGCTTTTTCTCGTCTTTTACGCGATCATTCGGAAAAAATCCAAAAAACACTTGAAAAAATCCGCGCCATCAATTATAATAGCTTATAGTCTTAATTCTGGGTCGAAATAATATACTATCGACCCGCCGCAACGGAGGGTATATGCAGACCGGAGCCGGAGCCACGGACGGGGCGATCCGCACGCTTTCCGCCGTTCGGGAAGCGTTGGCGGAGCTCGTGAGAGGCATTTCGGGAACCGCGGTCCGGGCGGAGGATATCGCGCTCCCGCACCGCCTGGCGGACGCGGCCCTGCCGCTTTCAAAGCTCCGCACGCCCGAGGAGGAGCTCCGAAAACGCCTTTCACAGGCGGCCTTGCCGCCGCAGGTGAGCGAAGCCTGCCTCCGCGGGAAAACGCTCTGCTTCCGCCTGAGCGACGGCTTCCTCCAAGGGGCCGCGGCGGAGCAGGGGAAGAGGCTCCCGGAGCCCGTGCTTCCCGGCGAGATCGCCATCCCCGCAAGCGGCGCCGCGCCGGATGAGGACGCCTGCGCCTACGCGCTTTCCCTCGCGGTCTGCGCGCACAGGGGCGGGAGGCCGTTCCGGGAGGACAGAGCGCACGCGGCGCTTATCCGCTGCCTGCTTCTCACGGAAGCCCCCGGGGACGGAGCGACTGCGGCCGCCGCTGCCCGCGCCGTGCTGAAAGCCTTTGAAAAGGGGCTTTTCAGCGGCGAGCCGGTGCTGTTCATGGCGAAGAGCCTCAGCCTTGCGGTACAAACGAAAGCAAGAACAAGTAAAGGAGAGTAATAATATGGAGATCAAATGGTACGGACATTCGTGTTTTTTGATGACGGACGGGAACGGAGTCAGGATCCTGACGGACCCCTACGGCTCCCATATCGGCTATGAGCTGCCCGAGATAAGCGCGGACGCGGTCACGATCAGCCACGAGCACGCGGACCACAACAACATCAGCACGGTCATCAGCAATACCGTCATCGTCCGTTCGCCCGGCGAGTACGAGGTCAAGGGCGTTAAGATCATCGGCATCGAGACCGACCACGACCGCTGCGGCGGCGCGCTGCGCGGCAAGAACACCATGTTCATCTACGAAATGGACGGCATGCGCATACTGCACTGCGGCGATCTCGGCATCATCCCGCCCGAGGAGACCGTCGCAAAGATCGGTCATGTCGACGTTATGATGGTGCCGATCGGCGCTATCTACACGATCGACGACCTTGAAGCGCGCGAATTCGCGAACATCGTCAAGCCCAAGGTCGTTATCCCGATGCACTACAAGACCCCCAAGCTCAAGATCGAGCTCTGCGGGCTGGCGCCCTTCGTGGACGCCGCGAAGGATTGCAGGATCCACAACATGAACGATTGGGAATGCACCATCCAGCCCATCAGCCTGGGCGAGGACAGGGTCATCGTCCTCCGCCCCTACGACCCGGAGAGGGACGAGGAGTAAGGGAGACGCCTGCGGCTCAAGCTAAATTCGCCTGAAGCGAGCTAAATTGACCTGCGGTCAGCTAAATTTGCTTCGCAAGCTAAATCCGGCTGCACCGGGCTTTCAGGCGAATTTAATTTAGCTGAAAATCCTTGGATTTTCAATTTAGCTATACCGCCCGAGGCGTATAATTTCGCTGACGCGCAAGCGTCAATTTAGCTTAAAATGAAAGAACAGACTGAATTCAGCCTGTTCTTTAATTATGCCGAAAATCAAGCCTCCGACTCTATGCGGCCGACCAAGCGGGTTTCCTATTGCCGCCCCTGCTGTAATTGTTCGGTATTATTCCTCTTCCGCCCCGTCCTCCTGCTTACCGGCCTTCCTCCGCTTCATACCGGAGAGCAGGTTGGTGTTCACAAGCAGGTACCACAGCACGATGAGTATCTGCAGCACGGCGGCGATGACGAAGATCAGGAACATGTTCTCGATGCGGAAGCTGAGGTGCAGCGTCAGCGCCAGGCTCCACACGAGGCCGCTGATGCAGCCGAAGGTGACGAGCCTGGGGTGCCATAGGGAGGTCAGCACGATCGCCACGATGAACATCACCGGGATCGCCGCGATGAAGACGAGCCACGCCCGCGTGACCTGCGGCGCGGCGATACGCAGGAAGAAGAACACGAGCGCCGCGATCAGCCACACGAGCGCTAAGGACATCAGCGTGATGATGTTCTTTTTGAGCTGCGGCTGCGCGTGGCGGCGCTTCTTCGGCTTTTCACTCAGCATGTCGTTCACGGTCACGCCGAAGATATCCGCGAGCGCGGCCAGCACGCACACGTCCGGCATGCCGTCGCCGCGCTCCCATTTGGAGACGGATTTGCCGGAGTAAAAGATCATATCCGCCAGCTCGTCCTGCGTCAAACCGCACTGCTTGCGGTAGTATGCTATGTTGGAAGCGAGGATCCGCTTCAGCTTTTCGTCGTCTCTCTGTTCCATGCCGTTATTGTATCGCATTTTCGCCCCGTTTGCAAGCCAATCCAAAAAATCAGCATATATTTATAAAATTCGCGGCTCTACTCTGAGTAGAGGAGCAAGAAACGCTCTCTACGGAGCGATCTGACCGCGGTAGAATCCGCTTTTTGCGGAATAGGGTGACAGATCCTCCGCCCTGTGGTAAAAAAGAAGCGGGCCGGGACGAAGCGCCCCGGCAAGACCAGCGGAAAAGAGGTGCGCAGCAACATGGAACAGATGACGTCCGCAAGGCCGGGGAAGCTGAGGGTCAGAACGCTCACAGCCGGGACCGTCCGCCGGGCCGGGAACGATACTCGGGTCAGCGCGGCGAAGCTCGTGCGCGTGCTGACGGTGCCGCCCGTCTTGGCCCTATTCCTCACGACCGTGCTCTATATCGCGCTCGGAAGGGCCGCGTTCGCGGCGCCGATCCGTTACTTCGAGGCCGTGTTCACGCTCACGCTCCTGCCCGTCATCCCGTACGGGCTGTGCGCGCTGATCCCCTCCTGGAAGAAGCAGGGGCGGAAGCTCGAGCGGAGCCTCGGCATCGTGTTCTCGCTGATCGGCTACATCATGGGAACGCTGTTCGCGCTGCTCGGCGGCGGGTCGAGGATCGAGATCATACTGTATCTCACCTATATGATGAGCGGCCTGCTGCTCGGCGTCCTCACCTTCGCGTTCCGCTTCAAGGCGAGCGGGCATACCTGCGGCGCGGCGGGACCGTTCGCGATGCTGACCTATCTCATGGGTCCCCTGTGGCTGATCGGGTACGCCGTGATGATCCCCATTTTCGTATCCTCGCTCAAGCTGCGCCGCCACACAGTCTGTCAGCTGCTCGCGGGAGCGGTGGTCTCCGTCTCGTCGCTGATCGCCGCGATAAAGCTCGCCGGCCTGTTCTGACGCCAACAGTCGATCCAATTTCCCCCTTGGATAACTCCTGTCGGTTCCCGCCGTGCGTGTCGAAGAGGAGCCTCACGCGCGGCGGAGCGGCCGGCGACCTGCCCGGGGAATCAAAATAGATTTGCAAAATCCTCCGCAAGGCATTATAATAATATAGTTAACAAGAAAACTGCCCGGGAGGACGACAAATGCTCAGTTCCGTCAATAAGATCCGCCGGCCGGCGGCCCTTTTCGCCGCCGCCGTCATCATCCTCGCTTTCGTGCTCAGCGCCGCCGCGTGCGCGAAGAAAAACGATTTCAAGGTGCCTGACGGCATGACGCGCGAGGAAGCGGCGCTCTTCACGGCCGTCGCCAAGGTCTGCCCCAAGGACGATAACCATTCCAAGATGGATGATCTCACCTTCCGCATCGAGGGCTGGAGCTTCGATACGATCCCGCAGCCCATCCTCGATTATCTGCAGGAATACTGCTTCGCGGGGGGCGCGTCCATGATGCAGTTCAGCGATGAACAGCTCCGCCAGCTCGGCTACGTCGATTTCGGCGACGGCGGCTTCTTCGCGGAGGACGAGCTCGTCTACGCGGGCGGCAAGGGCAAGATCTTCACCTTCACCCTCAAGGAGGATCAGGATACCGCGCGGGACCGCGTCCTCGTTTCCGTGACCGGCTGGATCTCGGAGAAGGACACGAGCGGCTTCGACGTGGAGCTCGAATACGCGAAGGATCGGTGGACGTTCGTCAAAAACACCAACGCCTGGAACTACTACCAGTTCGTGACGCAGGATCCGAACGAATTGAGCGAGCCGCAGAAGTAAGGCTCCCGAACGGAGTTCGACCGGTAATGCACCGTAGGGCGGCAGATTGCCGCCCGATTTTTACGGGTGCGGATGGCGGGGGCAATGTGACCGTTCGTAGGGGCGGCAACCTGCCGCCCGCGGTAAAGACCTACCTCCGGAGCAAACCGTTTCGACAGCTTGAACACCTCATCAGTCTTCGCGCCGCGCTGCGCCGCCTCAGACAGCTTCCCCTCAAGGGGAAGCCCTCTGGCAAGGGGGGGAGCCCTCCATATCAAGGGGAAGCCCTCCATATCAAGGGAAAGCCCGCCGGCAGTGTGACCGTTCGTAGGGGCGGCAATCTGCCGCCCGCGGTAAAGACCTACCTCCGGAGCAAACCGTTTCGACAGCTTGAACACCTCATCAGTCAGCCTTCGCTTAAACTCGGCTGCCAGCTTCCCCTCAAGGGGAAGCCC
>JAFXSG010000049.1 GCA_017525875.1 Clostridia bacterium
TGAATATCCCCACATGTGATTGTCCGAACGTTTCCCCAGCAAAACACGTCCGTTTTCATCAACACAAATAATGCTGGCGGCACACTGAATAATCGTTTTGTGTCCAACCAGCTTACGCATTTCTGCCATATATCCTGTCATTATTTTTCCTCCGCAAATCCCGATTTATCGTGATGATTCTACCATACATGAACGTTGTTTTCAATCCCGTGAAACGAAAGCTGCCGCCCTCCAAGGGAGAGCGGCAAGGGGGGGATTCCGTCACCTGCCGGGAAACGCCTTCGGCAGGATCTCATGCCGAAAGGATTACTGACGGAAGCGCATGGCGTCTGCGGACATGAGATAGTCGATATAGATTATGCAGAGCTCATCCTCCTTGTTGACCATTGCGGCAAAGGTCCGCATGGAGTGGTTATGTTTTGGGGATCGTTTATCGAAAGGTGACCGTACGGATGGTTATACTCCGGATACCGGTTCACGTCTCCCGCGCCCTGCCCTTCCGGCACGACCAAACGAAAAGGAACACGCCCACAACGAGCAGGACATAATAAAGCACGGGATAGAAGATATTGGTCACAACGAGGGAATAGGGCAGCTCCCGGAATGGATGCACGGCGAGCCTCATCACGCAGAACCACACGCCGTAGCCGAAGAACAGTCCGCCATCTTCCGCGCGCGTTTTTTTAACGATGAACAGGCACAGCGGGACGCCGAGCAGTGCGAGGATCAGCTCATAGAGCTGCGTCGGATGGACGGCGCGGGCAATGGCAGTCATGCCCTCCGTCCTGGCCTGGAAGACCACGCCCCACGGGAGATCGGTCTCCCTGCCGGCGCAGCAGCCGTTCAAAAAGCAGCCCACGCGGGCGACCGAGAACGCGGCGGCGCCGGGGACCGTCGCTGTGTCCTGCTTCAGCAGCTCGCGGCGTTTAGGCTTGGAAAGTTTTGTATGAAAGGAATTCGGTCATGACTTTCCCTCCTTAATCGGAACTCAAAACAGCAACGATACGATCGACGGTTTCGGCGTCGAGGATTTCCCGGTCCTTCGTGTGGATGACGCGCTCTGCGTCCTCCCGGCCATTAAGTACGTATTCACTCTCGACTGGGCTGTTTCCGTAAAGAAGCATAGCATAGCCTCTGATCCAGACACGGGCCCCGTTCTCTTCAAGATAATGCGCGAGTATGTACGTCTGCCGCTTAACCTGTTTGATCGGGTTTTTCACGGTTTTTTCATAAACGTTGCCTGCGGAGGTCGTTTTGTATTTCCGCCACTCATAGTCGTCCTCAGCGCCGACGATCAAGCCCTTATAGTTCTTGACTTCGATTATAAAGACTCCGTACCGGTTTACGATCACGTTGTCGAGCTCTGCGGGTCTGCCGTCATATTCAATGCTTACGTTCGTGAACAAGTGATCGCCTTCATACAAAGCCTGCCGAATGATCTCCGTGGCTAATACTTCGCCTCGACGACCGGTTCTGCGCGACGCGTGCTGATATGCGGAAAGATCCGTACTGCTTATCAGAACGGCTATGAAGATAATGACGGCTATTATGCCTAACATGAACCAGATCATAATCTTAAATCGCTTCCTCTTTTTCGAGTTAGACCTGTCGCTCGATTTGAAATTGCAGATCCGGCAAATCTGTTCTCCGCCTGCGTGCGGCCGAAGCTGCGCCCCGCGCCGTGAAGTGCGCTCCGGTTCCAGTCGCCGCTGTCGAGGCCCATGCGGATAAGAGCGCCGTCGCGCATATTAACGGTATGAGCAGGCGCTCGCCCTCACGCACAGAGACCTCCGCCTGATGCAGGTATCAATCATGGCGTTATATCATGCTTTCAGTATCATTTAAAAACGAACAGCCCCTCGGAACGGGCGAGCTGTTTGATGCGCCTTATCGGGCGCGGGGATATGCCGTAAACTGTCATATAGAGATCGCCCGCGTCGAGCGTAACGAGGAGCTTCCCGCCGTCTATCAGGAAATGCAGGCCTCCTCTGCGGGTCTCGGCAAGCTCCCGAAACCTTTCCAAAAGGTATTCGGGTTCGGGCGAGCACAGCCATTTCTCATCGTCCGGTCGGCATACCGCTATATCGAAGTAACAGCCGAGCTTGACGATCAGGTTCAAAAAGCGCGTATATGGCATATCCGCCGTCGGATCGCGGAAGAAATGCTTCTCGAGCGCAAAATAAGCCGCGGCAAACCTTGCCGGCGTACGACCGGACAGTATGTCAATGATCCGGTATGGCTTTCGCAGGAGCGTTTCCCGCCTGCTGTCCAAATCCTCTTTGCTCATAAACCATTCACCGTTTCGGCTGTTCCTGCGCTCATATCGAAGCAGCGGTCATTCTATATCCCGTGCCGCGGGGAAACCGTATGCGCTCTCGGCGCTCGATACGGCGCGGATTATCGCCTCGCTTACGACCTCTGCTGCAAGCAAGCCTACGACCTCGCGATCGGCCTCAACGTCCCCGACGGACACGGCGTAAATGCTGTCCCCGTCCAAGGAGGTATGCACGGGTCGGATCGATCTTGCATAGCCGTCGTGCCCAATTCCCGCGATCTTGCAAAGGGAGCCCTTGTGGAACCGGGCGTTGGTGATTATCACCGAAAGCGTGGTGTTCTCGGCAAATCGGCTGCGGACGGTCTCAATGCTCTTTCTCATCTCCTCGGGAGAATCGGCAAAAGCTTTTCCGTCCTCGGTCAGCATTCCGGCGATGCGCCTGCCTGTTTTCCAATCAAAAACGTCGCCGAGGGCATTAAGCACCGTGACAGCTCCGATCTTCAGCTCCCCGATCTCAACGGCATAGCTTCCTATGCCCGTCTTCATACAGCGCGCCATGCCGCAAAGTTTCCCGACCGTCGCACCGCAGCCGGCTCCGTAATTGCCGTCCTGATAATTGGGGGCTTCCATTGCGAGCCGTGCAGCTTCATAGCCCATCGCCTCGTCCGGACGCAAGTACGGATTTCCGACTGTCAGATCGAATATATCCGACTGTGCCACGAGCGGCACCTTTGTGACGCCGACGTCGAAGCCGATCCCGCGCTCCTCCAAATAACGCATTACGCCGCCTGCCGCAGAAAGGCCGAAGGCACTCCCCCCGGCAAGCACTATGCCGTGGATCTTCTGCGCAGCTGTCAGCGGGTTTAACAGTTGGCTCTCGCGCGAAGCCGGGCCTCCGCCCCGAACGTCAAGCCCAGCGCGCATTCCGTCCTTGCTTATGAACACGGTGCAGCCCGTACCGGCTTCCCTGTTTTCGGTCTGCCCGATACATACCGGGCCGATTTCAGTTACAGATATCTCTTTCATTTTGCTTCCCGGGTCAAAGTGTTGACCGTTGCACCGGCTTCAGGCTCGTCCGCCGCGGCTGTTCTCCCCTTATCGGGGCTATTGCGGTCATTCGCGGCAGCGGACCGGCAGCCGCTCCGACGCAGTTTTTTATGGATACGCCGCAAACGCAGTACATCAGCATGTTGACAAGGAACGGGAGCTTTAAGCGCCTTTCGTTATCCTTGGATTTGAACACAGCGGCCGGATACTCGAAATCGGCGGCGATGACGGTCATTCATCCATCGGCTTCTTTTTATCTGTATGCCAACAGTGTCAGCGCTACGTAGAAAACGACCATGCTGACAAGAATTATAGTCTGTTTAAGCTTGTGCGCCGTTAAAAGGCCCACGAATTCGCGCACAGCGGCGTTGGGCCAGAAGTACCATTTGGTCTTAGCGCCAATGCCGACAGCGCGCATCTTCACTCGGCGTGCGAAAAGCCCGCTGCGGAAAACGTGATAATTGGTCGTCGAGAAAGCGACCTTTGCGTTTTTATCAAGCGCCTCTATCTTTGCCTTGGAGAACTTCATGTTCTCAAATGTGTCCGTCGACCGGTCCTCCTCGATTATCCGCTCCTCCGGAATGCCCTTTTCAAGCAGATAGTTCTTCATGGCAAGACTTTCGGAATTGGCTTCGTTTTCGCCTTGCCCGCCGGAGGTGACGAAGATAAGCTCTTTGCCTGTCTCCTCCCTCTGTTTCTTGTCGAATGCGAGCGCGCGGTCGCACCTGCCGCGAAGCAGCGGCGTCGGAGTGCCGTCCTTCCTAAGGCCGCAGCCGAGAATAATGAGAAAGTCCTTATCCTTATCCGGCTCGTATTTTACGACTATGATATTCGCGATGATCGCACCGATCAGCATGCACTCAAAATAGAGATACACGGCGGCGAAGAGATTGACAAAGAGATCGTGCAGCATGACCTCTTTCTGGCTTCCCGAAGCGTACATATCACAAGCGAACAGGAAGGCCTCGCCCGCAATGAGAAGGAAAGCGAGAATGATGCCGAGCACGTTCACGAAGCGGAACCGCTCATGCCTTATAAGCGAAATGTTCGATACGCAGAGCGCGATGGAGAACACGAGTATGAACGGCGCAGAAAGGAGCATGTAGTTTATTGCGGAGCCCAAAAGCGTGTGGATGAGGTATGCTCCGTTCGAATACAGCTCCGGAGACTTTATCATGCCGGCTGTGAGCAGTACGTTGGCGATAAGCACCGAGATCAGGAACAGCGCAAAGCCCGAGTAATAGATCGTGTTGTATGAATAGGGGTTATATCGGAGCTGACCGATAAAAGCAACGGCAAGCCTTGCTATCGCGTAAAGCAGGAATGCATCCACGATCAGCGCGGAAACGAGCGCGGACCGTTCGCCGCAAGCGACGGAAAGTATAACGACCGCCGTCAAAGCGACCGCAAAAACGATCAGTACGTCGTACAGCTTGGGCTTTTTGTTAAGGGTGTCAAATCTGACTTTCATAACCTGTGGTCACGCTTTCTTGATGAGCTTCAGTATGTTCCTGCCGTCGCGGTATTCGTAGGAAACGCCGTCCATCAGCTTCTTTGTGAGGAATATTCCAAGGCCGCCCGGCGTTCTGTCGACTGCAGGGATCAAAAGCTCGGGGTCGGCCTTCGCCGTCGGGTCGAAAGGCTTGCCCTCATCAGAAAAAGTAATCACGGCTTCATGTGCGTTTTCGTCGGTCTCGACGAGTATCTTCGCCCTGCCCTTTCCCGGCGCGTAGGCGTAATCCGCAATGTTTACAAAGATCTCCTCCGCGGCGAGGTCGAGCTGCATCTTCGCCTTTTCGGAAAGGCAAAGCGGCTCAACGTGTTCTTCGATAAAGGCAAGCACGTCGGGCAGGTTCTCTTTGGCGGCTTCCGTTTCAAGCTCGTTGGGCGAGAACGCGAGGGTGTCCGCGGTTTTCAGGAGTTCAAGAAGATTTTCCTTCCAGAGCGCTACCTCCGCGCGTCCTTTTTCCGTTTCAAGTCCGTGCTTTTGTACGGCTCGTCCGATCAGACGGGTATAACTCAGGATGCGGGCCTTGTCCGTGACCTCACGGAGCTTTGTTTCCGAAGTCGTTCCGAGGTATTCCGCGAGAGCTGCGTTAAAGAAGCGGACACTCAGCTCGCGATCGAAGCCCTGGAACTTTTTCACAACTTCATGATCGTATTCCGAGAATCCGGCCAGCGCGTTATAGACGGAGCAGAGCTCGAATATCGGATGGCCGTAAGCGAGGGTGTCCATGTCGATAACGAGCGCCTCGCCGTTCTGGAACATAATGTTCTTCGGGTGGAAATCCCCGTGCAGCATCGTGCGGCGATCCGGCACGGCGAGGATCATATTTCGGATCTGTTCCTTGCTTTCTTCGGTCATGCAGCCGCCGAGCCTGTCTACCCAGGAGAGCGCTTCCGGCTTGATATCGTGAAGCTTGTCGGCCGGCACCTCGATGGAGTGGATCTTCTTGAGAAGACTCGCGAATTCCTTAACGCAGCGGTCGAAGCTCCCGGGCTCCGAAGCAAGGATCTGCGCAAAGGAGCGGGCGTTCAAAAGCTCGAACACGGAGCCGTAGCTTTCGCCGACGCGAACGACCTCGTACGATATCGCTGTGGGCACGCCGAGTATCAGGGCGAGCTTTGCCATCTCGCGCTCGTTCTTGATCTCATCGAGCGCGTCGGAATCGAAGTAGACCTTTACAATGTTTTCGTCGTCCAACCGATAGACCGCGCCCTTCGCGCCGCGGCCTATGCACTCGCAGCCTTCGACGGACAGCGTGCGGTATGCCTTTTCGACAGTCATCATCTCGGTGAAGCCGGTCATATCGAGTATCTCGTATATCTCCGAGCTGACGTTCGACAGCCTGATCTCCGGGTATTCCCTGCGCAGGCGCAAAAGTATGCGCAGACCTGCGCTTGAAATGTACTCAAGGCCGGAGGCGTCAAGAACGAGATCTCCGCTCTGACTGCCGAGCTGTTCCACTATCCCCTTTTCGACCTGCGGGGCGTTGTTCGAATCGATCCTTCCGTTAAGCTTTATCTCCATCGTTTATTCTCCCTTCCCTCTATATTCAAGGCAGAGCATAGTCAGATCGTCGAACTGCTCCGCGTCCTTTACAAAGCCGTCCACCGCCGCGCGCACGTTCCTGAGTATGCGCTCGGGCGAAGCCGTTGACTCTCTGTTCAGCGCCTCAAGCATACGCTCCGTGCCGAACATGTCATTATTCGCGTCCCCCGCCTCGGGAACGCCGTCGGTGTAGACGAAGAGCTTGTCGCCCGGGGAGAGCGTCAGCTCGTATTCCTTGTAATTCACGCCGTCCATACCGCCGATGACGAGGCCGTGCTTATCGTGGAAAAGCTCGAAGCTCCCTCCGCTGCGCATCAGCGCGGGGTATTCGTGACCGGCGTTCGCACAGGTGAGCTTTCCCGTGGAGATCTCCAGTATGCCGAGCCAGACCGTGACGAACATGCTCTCTTTATTATTGGAGCAAATCGCCTCGTTGGTCTTCGTCAGCACCTTCCCGGCGGACTGACCCAGCATCGCGCAGCTCTGCAGGATTATCTTAGATACCATCATGAAGAGCGCGGCGGGTATGCCCTTGCCGGAGACGTCGGCGATCAGCAGGCAAAGGTGGTCGTCGTCGATAAGATAGAAGTCGTAGAAATCACCGCCGACCTCCTTTGCCGGATCCATCGAGGCGTAAATATCGAACTCGGTCCTGTCCGGGAAAGGCGGGAAGAGGCTCGGCACGAACGCCGCCTGCAGCTTGGTGGCAAGTGCAAGCTCAGTGCCGATGCGCTCCTTCTCGGCGGTCGCCGCTTTAAGATTGGTCATATAGGCGGACACGCCATCGGCAAGGCTTTTTACGTTGTCCGAGAGCAGTTTCAGCTCGCCGCCGGATCTTACCGGGACCTCTTCAAAAACGAGTTCCTCCGGCTCCGCGTTGCTTTGCATTTTTTGAATGAATGCATTGCTGTTGTTCGAAAGCTTCACGATCGGTCCTATAAGATACCGTTCAGTATTGAACAGATACAGGAAAACGACTATCGCGGTGAGTGCCGTTGCGATAAGTAAAACGGTACGCAGATAACGATGAAGCTCGACGTTGATGCGGCTTATATCGATTTCAACGCAGATAAGCCCCGCTGCATGCCCATCGCTGTCGAAAACGACGCGGTAACCGTTCAGCATGTGCCCGTACGCGTCGCCGTAGCCCACAAGCGTTCCGTTCTCCCGTTTGCCGCTCTTTACAGCGTCCTGCAGCGTCAGAAGGGTATCGTCCTGAAAACTGCCTTCCTCGCAAGGGGTGCCCATGTAACTGAATGAAGAGCCTGCGGATATCTCCTCCTGCGTTTTTGCATTGATCGCATAGTGAAGGCTGTGGATATCCTCCGGATCTTCAAAGTAGATCGCATACAGGTATTCGATCTTTGAGGAGCTCTTAATCTCGTTCAGATCTGCGCGGAGCTCCTCGTATTCGTCCGGCATTTCCCGTGCCGCGATCATATCGCCGAAAGAATAGTGTTCCGCCGCATGGTATGAGTATTCGAGCACCGTGTCCGCATACGAAACGTAGTTCTTCATGACACTGTCATGAAAGAGCTTGTAGCCGATAAGGGCGATGACTGCCGTCAATACAGCCATAAAGACGATCGCGGTTAATGCAACCTTGGTTTTTATGCTGATACCTTTTTTCATGCTCGGGTATTGATCCTTTCCGCGTTTTCTGATAAAAGCAGCGCCTGGCAGACAGCGGAGCGGTCAGCGGCGTGCACGGCCTCATTCTATGGTCAGTATCTCGTTAAAGCCGGTGATCTCGAATATCTCGCTGACTATAGGGCCGACGTTTATCAGCTTCATACTTCCGCCGGCGCTCATTTTCTTATGCGCACGAAGCAGTACGCGAAGCCCTGCGGAGGAAATGTATTCAAGACCTGCGCAATCGAGCGTCAGCGTTTCGATCCCGCTGATCCTGGCGTTGATGTAATCATCCAGTTCAGGCGCGGTAACGGTATCCAGCCTGCCCGCGATGCTGATGACGGCAGCGCCGTCGTTGGAGTTAAAAGAAAGTTCCATGGTGTCTCCTCTCAGAATTTCTTGATTATGGTCATTTCGACGCTGCGGCCTTTTATGCCGATCCGCACGTCGTCCGCAAGGCGGGCTACAACGGATTTTTCAAGCTCATCCCAGTTTTCATCCGGTCCGGAAGTCCTGTCAAGCGAATCGCTGTACCTGCGCAGGGACCAGTAATCGCCCGCAACCATCCTTATCACGCCGAATTCGTGGTCTATGCTTTCGCAGCAAAGGCCTGCGGCAAGCGATTGGCCTATGCTCGCGTCTCCGGGAGCCATGAACCGCTCGAACAGATCACGGAGTTTTCCCGTTACGCCTCTGGCGGCGTCGTTCCTGCCGCTTTTAGAAACGGAAAGCAGCTTTTTCCGCATTTCCGAATCCATTTGCGCGTACGCAGAGAGATGGAGCGAGAACACTCCGGCGTCATCATCTATCCAGAAATCGGCTTCCTTCTCACCGGTCAGCGCATGCATTATGCCCATCATCTCTTCGGTCAGCAGCCGAAGGTGTATCGCGCTCTTTGCACCCAATCCTTTGAACGCAGCAACGCGTTCGGCCTGCGAAAGCGCTTCACCGAAGCCGGCGCCTCCGTTTGTAACGTGGATCGTATCTGATCGCATTTCATTTCTCTCCTTTTGTGCTATAGTAATGGTTTCTTTTGCTTCACGGGCGGTCAAACCCGGAATAGTCGAAGTCGAAAGGCTCTTCTTCCCAGCTTTCCGTGTAACGCCAGCAGTGCATCAACTTTTCATCAGCGGAAAACGTTCTGATACGATAGCTCCATACAGGCGCGAAAAAGCCGTCGTCCGCCGCATAGTCCGGATGCGGATGATCCTGCGAATAGTTCGAGGTATAGAGGAAATGATCCTTGCTGCACCCGGTCGCATCGCGCTGATCGTCCGTCATCATGAAGTAGGCCATCGAATCCGGCTCGTTGAGCACGTAGGTCGGATCGATATGATAATTGCGGCCGTCCATGCGGACGAAGCTCCACTCATGGTTGCTGCCAAAAACAGTGGTCGCATCGATACCGATCTGCATCAGCAGATATGAATACGCCGGTGCGATCTCGCGGCAGATCCCGATCCCTTCTTTGAACAGGCGGAAAGTCGTTGTATAGTCCGCGGGGTGCTCCAGGTCCGCATAGTACGTAGCCCAGTCGTATTCGTAGGTCCTTGAAAAGTAAACGTACAGCGCCAGAGCCTTTTCAACGTCCGACCAGTCATCCTCAAGCACCTCGTTGAGGATCCCTTCTATCTGTTCCGCGAAATCTGCTGTCATAGACGCGGCTTTTTCCTTCGAAACGAGCCACGTAAAGCTCGCCACGCCGTCCTTAACGGAGTTTGTGCGGTCATATGCATAGTCGACGATCTCCTCAAGCACCGGGAAGCACAGCCTCGGGAACTGACCCATGACCCAGTTATAGGTATACTGATCGGGGCAGGAAAAGGTGTCCTCGCCCGCCATGACCGCGTCCACGAGGTTGAACCACGTCTCGCACATGGTCTGCCCGAATACCTCCTCAAGATAAGCGGAGCATACCTTGGGTTGAAAAACAAAGCGTACAGGCTCGGGCGTCGGCTCTGCGGTCGGTTCCTCGGTCGGCTCGGCGGTGGCGGGTACGGGCGTATCCGCGGCCGCGGGCTCCGTTGTTGAAGTGTTCGGAGTTTCCGGCGGCTGAGTGGCGTCGGAAGTCTCGTTTTTGGAGGCGCAGCCCCAAAGTATTGCACAAACCAGCAGCGCTATGATCAAGCTAAAAAGTCTTTTCATGCTTTTCTCCGTTGATTACAAATGCTGATGTGATTATACCACTGCCGTCTGCCTTACCGCAAGGGCGGCAGGCGTGCGGGGCGCATACATTTCTATCGTTTTATTCAACCGCCGTCTGCTCGGTCTCGGAGATGGCGAACACGGTGAGGAACAGATCCGAAAGATCGGTCTCGCTGGTCCAAACGCGGTAATAATACCTGCCGACGGGGATATTGAGCCTGTGCTCTGCGGCGTCCTCCTCGTGGACGTATTTGCCGCTGGTCTCTACGGTCGCCACGAACTGCCCGTTCCTGCCGATAGTGTAGACCATATTGGGGAACTTGCCGGTCATGTCGGTCTGGATACGGATGCCGCGCCCGTGAAGAACGTCCCAGATATTCTCGCCGTCGAACTTGAAGGAAGATTTGGTAGAGAAAAACTCGTCGTTGAAGCTCTGGGAGATCGTATGACCGACCTCATGCTCCTCCGTCGTGCCCTTTCTGTGATCGGTGAACACGAAATGCCTGGCGCCGACGAGAGCGTTCTTTTCCATCTTGCCCTCGTAAACGACGTTCCTCGCTCCGTCCTCAACGATATAGCCGGGCTTCATCATCTGACCGTCGTAGCTGACGTAATACTCGGTGAGCTGGCTCTTGGGAATGGGATCTATTGTCAGCGAACCGCCCGCGGCTACGATCTGCTCGTCAAGCTCCTTGGACTTGCGGAAGGCCTTGACTGCGGAAAGCACGCCGCCGACTGCCGCAAGCGCACCGAGTCCGATCGCTATCGCTCCAACGGTGCCGGCGCCCTTTGAATTTGTGGTTTTATCGGGGTTTTCCGGATCGTAGAAGACCTTGATCTCGTCGCCGACGTTGTATGAAGTGCCGATCCCGTTGAAGCTGCCGCTGTACTGCTTTCCGTCAACGGTGTAGTCGAAGCTGACGTCGAAAACAGTCTGCCTGTCTTCGCCGGTATTGTCGATGTACTGCTGAACAGCCGTTACCTTGCCGACTGTCTCCGCATAATTATCCGTTTTGAAGCCGATCAGGATAAGGCCGAATATTATGAGGATGAGCCCTGCGGGAATCAAAAACCTTGCGGGGCCGGTGTTTCGCATGAAGCGTGCGAATTTGTTCTCGATGTTCATATAGACCTCCTGTTAAGCCGCTTTTGCGGCGAATTATCTGTTTTGACGCCGTTTGCTTATCGGCAGTCGCGTCCGATCACAGCCGCTTCCTTTTTCTTCAGAATATGATAACATATACCGCTTCCGTTTTCAATCGGATGAAGCGGATATTCTGACTGTGAAGTTTTTGAGATCGTGTTGAAATTCCCTGCCGAGGAAGTTATAATGGAGCTCGATCTCAGGTCGCCGATTACGGAAAAGGAGGATTGGGCAATGAAGAGAGTCAAGATCTACGGCACGCTGGGCCCTGCCTGCAGCTCCCGGGAAACGCTGAAGCAGATGATCGACGCCGGAATGGACGGCGCAAGGCTGAACCTTTCACATTCCTCTCTCGATGAATCATCCGAACTGATCGTAGCATATCTTTCGGCTGCAAATGATTGCGGTATCAGGCCGGAGCTTTTGATCGACATGCAGGGGCCCGAGCTGCGGATAGGCGCAATGGATCGGCCGAAGCATTTGTCGGACGGCTGTGTTATCAAAAGCTCCGAGCTTCCTCTGCCCGCCGAAGTCAATGCCGCTTTGCGCGAGCAGCCCGAGGGACTTGAAGTTTTGCTTGATGACGGGAAGATCCTTTTAATATCCGAAAAGAGCGTATCAGGCCGGGAGGTTCGGCTCAGGGTGATCCGCGGAGGTCTGCTCTCCGCCCGCAAGAGCGTCGCGCTGCAGGGCTGCGCGATCCATACAGCTGCTGTTACCGATGCCGACAGGGCGAACATCCGCAACGCTAAGGCGTATGGAGTTACCGGCGTGATGCAGCCATTCGTGCGCGGCAAGGAAGATCTCATCGAAGTCAGGAACGAGCTGAATAAGGCTTCCGCCGGTGATCTTTGCCTGTTTGCGAAGATCGAAAACAAGGACGGAATCAGCAGCATGAATGAGCTTATCCCCTTCTGCGACGAGATCGTCATCGCACGCGGCGACCTTGGGAACGCGGTTCCGCTTTGGGAGCTTCCGGCTGTTCAGAAGCGGCTTTCGGCCGTATGCAGAGAACAGGGCAGGCGCTTTATGGTCGTTACGCAAATGCTTGACTCCATGATACACAAACCCGTTCCTACCCGCGCGGAAGTCTCCGATATTTTCAATGCAGTGCTGGACGGCGCTTCATCCGTCATGGTCACAGGCGAAACGGCCGTCGGCGAATATCCTGCGCCCGCCATCCGCTACCTTTCAAAAACCGTTCGCGAGGCGGAGGCCTATATAAGGATCGACAGCTGATCGGCGGATAAAAGACGCCTTGCATTGGGTGCATTGGGTGCGATGAAAAACAGTTGACAAATCCTGAATTTGGTTTATAATAATTGTCGTTGAAAATACGGACGGGTTCCCGAGCGGCCAAAGGGAGCGGACTGTAAATCCGTTGTCACAGACTACGATGGTTCGAATCCATCCCCGTCCACCAAAAAGGATTGCTATTTTAACAAAGATAGCAATCCTTTTTTCAAAAACTACTTTGTTATTATCGCAGTATTTTTGAGGTGTACCATGTATAACTACTATGATTTTGATGCTGACTTTCCCCCGCAAAAAGCAGCACAGAAATTTCTCATGTCGGATTATTTTCATGACAGTGTAATCTGTTCAGTTGAATTGAATAACGAGAAATGTGAACTCGTTATTCATCTGCAATGTTGCCGCGATTGGGAAAATGACAAAGTGGACACATTGGACGATATCCGCTATACATATATCCTTCATTTCTCCGGTGTTTACGGTTTTCGTTCTGTGACAGAATCACAAACATCTGAATACATAAACGGGCGCTTCAAGCAAACGGCATGGTTGAATGAGCAACAACAAAGGACAAAAAGAAAGCTCTATCAATTCCGAATCGGCCTCTCAGATGGATTTATTGATTTGATATTCGGTAGTTTCTCTATCCGTAAGGCGGTCGGAAGAATATCCTACAGAGGTATTGATGAACTTGGAGCGTTCTATAAAGAATGGTATCACCGAAGTCCTGAGCAAATCACTGATATTATTAAAGAACTGCAAGCAGATGCATCAGATTCCGTGTGCGATTTGAATTTGGAGTTCCTTTACGCTAACGCGGTTAATGATTTGCGCTCGCTGTGCCAGAATATAACCACTGGTGAAGCATCCCCAGATGCAAAAGTCTATGCTGCATGGCTTTTGGGAAAGTGCGGAACAAAGGAGGATCTGCAACTGATTTGGGATGTCTATCGCACTGAGACAGAAAGAAAAGAATACGAGTTTGGCTCAGATAA
>JAFXSG010000050.1 GCA_017525875.1 Clostridia bacterium
CCCAACACCTCATCCGACCTCGGGCTTTAAAGCCCGAGGCAACCGTGCGACCTGCCGGATCGCATCCCCTCAAGGGGAAGGCCTGATGCTTGTTCAACCCGTAGGGGCGGCAACCTGCCGCCCGGGGAGTACGCGTTTCCGCGCAAGGAAGAATGACCCGTGAAACCGCACCTCCGTCGCATTATGCTGCCGTTGCCTACGGGTCGGTTGCTCGAGCAACCGATCGGCTGAATTGCCGCCCCTACGAATGATTTGCCGCCGCATTCCGTGCCCTCTGCTGACGGGTCGGTTGCTCGAGCAACCGATCGGCTGAGTTGCCGCCCCTACGAACGACCTAGCCGGCGGGCGTTCCAAGCCGGAGGGCTTCCCCTTGAGGGGAAGCTGTCAGCCGAGCTTAAGCGAAGGCTGACTGATGAGGTGTCAAGGCGCATGCCAACTGAAGACTGAAGAATGAATAATGAATAACTGCTGAAGGTTTTCCTTAGGGGGAAACCTTTATTTTTTAACACCTCATCCGTCAGGCTGTGCCTGCCACCTTCCCCTCAAGGGGAAGGCCTGAAGCCTTATCCAACCCGTAGGGGCGGCAACCTGCCGCCCGCGGAGTACACGTTTCCGCGCAAGGAAGAATGACCCGTGAAACCGCACCTCCGCCGCATTATGCTGCCGTTGCCTGCGGGTCGGTTGCTCGAGCAACCGATCGGCTGAATTGCCGCCCCTACGAATGATTTGCCGCCGCATTTCGTGTCTGCCGCCCCTGCTGAATATATGTAAAAAACAGTGGACATCGGGGGCTGTTTTTGTTATAATACCCGCCGTGAGTTCGTGACCATCCTCACTGAGGCGCGGAAAATCCCTTCATTTCACGCCGAAAAAACAAAACTACGGAGAACAAAATGAGAAACAAGACCACCCGATTCATCACCACCGCGGCGATCGTTGCCGCGCTGTACACCGTTCTTTCGGTCCTGACCAACTTCATACCCACGATCGGCGGCGTGTTCCAGTTCCGCATTGCGGAAGCCATGTGCATTTTGCCCATGTTCACGCCCGCGGCGGTCCCGGGCTTGACGCTCGGCTGCCTGCTGACCAACCTCATCAACGGCGGCACGGTCTATGATATCGTGTTCGGCACGCTCGCCACGGCGCTCGGCGCGGTGCTCTCCCTCCTGCTCGCGTACCGCAAAAACGATATCGTCGGCGGCAAATTCCTGCTTCGCGCGGTGCTCGCAGCGATCCCGCCCGTCGTTTCGAACGCGCTGATCATCCCGTACGTGATCATCAAGTCCTCCGGCCTGCCGATGGACCTTGCCACCTACGCCCCGTTCATCCTCTCCGTCGGCCTTGAGGAGCTCGTCTGCGCCGGACTGCTCGGCGTCGCCCTCGCGTTCATCCTCCGCCCGCATATCAAAAAGATGCTGGCAAAGGAATAATTTTGGCCAAAAAGAACAAGACCGCCCGCTTCCAGCGAACGGTCTTTTTATAATGCAGCTGCAGTCTTCACCTGTTAACTGCGCCGCGGATCGCCGCCCGCACGAACTCCGCGTTGCCGGGTCCGCCGGCGCCGTCGATATTTGCTTTGAAGCGTTCGTCCGCGCAGTACATCTCGCCGAGGCTTGCCAGGATCTCGTCCGTACAGGTGTAGTAATGCGCCGTGATAAAGCTTTGCAGCTCTCTTGCGAGCGCTGCGGCCTCATCGGAGCCGGGGCCAAAGCCCCTCACAGCGCCGAAGCGTGCGAAGATCGCCATAAGTCCGTCCTCACGCCCCGCCTCGCCCCGCGCCTCGAACTCGCGCCAGGCGTCCGTTTGGCCCCAGCGCTTTTTAGCCTCATCGCGCAGGCGGTTTTGTTCGTCTTTATCGAATGCCGAAAAGTCCATCGTGTTTTCTCCTTGTCCGTAAAGATTTTTTGCAAAGCGGATTATGGCGGAGAGCCTGTCTCTGCGCTTTTCAAGCAGCGCGATCTGCTCCCCGAGCGCCTTGTGCGTCCGCGCCGCGCCGCCGTCCAACAGCCGCCTGATCTCCGCAAGCGGGAACTCGAGCTCCCGAAGCAGAAGGATATGTCCGAGCTTTTCGATCGCCGCATCGTCATACAGACGGTACCCCGCTTCCGTGACCGCGGTGGGGCGCAGCAGCCCGATCGCGTCGTAGTGCCGCAGCGCGCGGATGCTCACGCCGGAAAGCCTGCTTATCTCGCCTATGGTCTTCATATTTCCGCCTCCCTTCGCTTTCATTATAAACCCTGACGCAGCGTCAGAGTCAATAGGGAAAAGGACTTTTTTTCAAAACGAAAAACGGGCGGATGATATCCGCCACTACGAAAAAAAGAAAAGCGGGATCCCGAAGGATCCCGCATTCTTGCTGTTCGGTTTGAAATCACTTCATGCCGTAGCGCTTCTTGAACTTATCCACGCGTCCGCCGCTGTCGACCAGTTTCTGACGACCGGTGTAGAAGGGGTGGCACTTGGAGCAGATCTCGACCTTGAGCTCGCCCTTGACGGAACCGCTCTTGAAGGTCTCACCGCATGCACAGCGAACGATGCTCTCGCCGTAGGAAGGATGGATGTCCTTTTTCATTGCTTTCTCCTATATTTTTGGGCCGGGCACCGCCCCGCCGCAGAACTCTTGACGATGTGACAGCATCATCAAGGCAACGGCTATTTTACCACATATCAAAATAAAAATGCAAGCCAAAAAAGCAAAAAAAGCTAATATATTTTGACAGGGCGGATACGGCGGGGCTTTTGGGCGGTCGGAGCGCGGGAGCGTATCCGATCGGCGGCCGCTCGGGCACCGCTCCGGCTTCGGGCCGGGCCGTCATGAACGGTTCGCCGGGCAGTCAGCGCTTGCTTTGCTTAATTCGACATGTTATAATGAAAAAAGAATATACACATCATCGGCTCGACGCCCCCTGCCCGCTGTGGAAGGGGACGGACGATCAAATGAGAAAGGAAACGATCGGAATGAAAAGAATATTGTGCTTCGCCGCGGCCATATTGTTGGCGCTCCTCTTCTGGGGCTGCAGCAAAAGCTATCAGGTGACCTTCGACCCGGGCGGCGGCTCGGTGGTTTCCGGGATCGCGGTGCAGTCCGTGCCCGCGGGGGAGGACGCCGTCCCGCCGGAGGTCGAGCGCGAAGGCTACGCTTTTGCGGGCTGGGAGGGCGAATACACCTCCGTGAACGGCGAGCGGCTCATCACCGCCCAATGGGACAGGCTCTTCACCGTTTCCTTCGATGCGGGCGAGGGCACGCTCCCGGGCGAGAGCAGCTTCGTGCTTCGCGAGGGCGAGCTCCCGGAGGCGCCGACCCCCGAGCGAAAGTATTACGATTTTGCGGGCTGGAGCCCGGAGATCTCACCGGCCGCAGACGATACGGTCTATACCGCGCTGTGGGAGAAGCGCACGCTCTCCGCAAAGGAGATCTACGAATGCGTTTCCCTGGGCGTGATCGAGATCCACGGCAAGGACGTGAACGGAACGGAATGGATCGGCTCCGGCTTCTTTATTGACGACAAGGGCGTGGCGCTGACCAATTTCCACGTCATGGTCGGCGCGGCGGAGGCGACGGCGGTGCTGGCCGACGGCTCCGAATACGATATCACCGGCGTTTTCGATTATGACAAGGATCTCGACCTGTGCGTGGTCAAGGTCGATACCGAGGGAAACGAATTCATGACGATCGCTGAGGACGCCCCCGTGACCGGTCAGACGGTCTATGCGATAGGCAGTCCCAAGGGCTACACGGGCACCCTCTCGAACGGCATCGTCTCCTCGGCGAGCCGCATAGAGAACGGGACCGACTATATCCAGCTCACCGCGCCGATCTCCTCCGGCAACAGCGGCGGCCCCCTCGTAAACGAATACGGCGAGGTGCTCGGCGTGAACTCGATGCAGCGGCTCGACGGTCAGAACCTGAACTTCGCCGTGAATATCGCTCAGCTGCACGAGCTGCTCATCAGAACGCCCGTCGCGCTGCATTTCTTCACGGCGGAATCGGGCACCGACCACCTGCTCTACACCCTTTTCCCCCGTTCGGAGCATGAACCGAACGGCGCCGAGAGATATGCGGACGTGTTGGAGAACGGGGCCATGCTCTCCGCCGAGATAACGGACGATCATGATTGCGACTATTTCGTGGTCAGCCTTCAGCGCGGCGAAACGATGACGGTCTATTGGATCCCGTATGACGATTGCCCCGGGTATGCATACCGCTTCGGCTATATGGACAGGGGAACGTTTATGTATCTCGACGTCGAGTTTATGGAATCGGATGAGGGCTACACATACGCGGAGTACACGTCGAAAAGGCAGATGGACGTCTACATCGAGCTGTTCGCTCCGGAAGCGGGCATAGAGTCGCCGGTCTATTACGTGCTCGCGCTGGAGATAGAATAATATGAACGAATAGCGAAAAGCCGGGAGAGGATAAGCCAAACGGCGCATCCGCATAAGGAGACACGGGTTTTCAGCAGAGAATAAGCCTTAGAACAAACGAGATCCGGGGATACCGCAACTATCCCCGGATTCGTTCATTTTATGATGCTGTTTATCCGTATGCGGATGCGCCGAACCCGGCTTTTCCTTTCTCACCGCGCTCGCGGGCTCACACGGGGGACCGCTGGAGGCACCCGCCCTTTCGCACCCCTCGAAGCCTTGCGAAATTTTTTCGCAAAAGGGCTTGACAGTGGAGGACTATTGTTATAGACTATAGCCGAGGTCGATATATATCGACCCCAAACCGACGAAGGCAAGGTACGGTCCTATGGAATACAAAAGGCTTTGCGAAAGCGATTACAGGTTCATGTGCGTGATCTGGGAAAACGAGCCCGTTAACTCCACCGAGCTCGTGCGCCTCTGCGCGGACAGATTCGGCTGGAAGAAATCCACCACCTATACGATGGTGAAGAAAATGTGCGACAAGGGGCTGGCGAAAAGCGAGAACGCGGTCGTGACCGCGCTCGTCCCGCGGGAGATGGCGGAGAAGCTCGAGAGCGATATCTTCGTCCGCCAGACGTTCAGCGGCTCGCTGCCGGGCTTCCTCGTCGCGTTCCTCGGCGGCAAAAAGCTCTCCCGCGAGGAGGCGGCGGAGCTCAAAAAGCTGATCGACGAGCACCTCGAATGAGGGAAAGGAGAAAACGATGGAAAGCGTTTTTCGTACCGTTCTCAATATGTCGCTTTCCGGCGCGGCGGTGATCCTCGTGATCCTGCTCGCCCGGCTGGCGCTTAAAAAAGCGCCGCGCAAATGGAGCTTCGCCCTCTGGCTCGCGGCGGCGTTCAGGCTGCTGTGCCCGTTCGGCGTCGGCTCCGCGCTGAGCCTCTTCGGACTGCTCCCCAAAAAGGCGGCCACGGTCTCCGCGGGCACGGTGAGCGGCCTCACGAGCATAAACTACGTCCCCGGCGCTCCGCTTACGACCGCGGCCCCAACGACGGCGGTCCCGAATATCACCGCAGTCCCAACGACGGCGGTCCCGAATATCACCTCGGTCCCAACGACGGCGATCCCCGATATCATCTCGGCGCCCGCGACGGCGCTGCCGAATATAACCGCCGCGCCCACCGCGGCGCTGACCTCCGTCCCCGTCACCGCAGCGCCTGTTTCCGCCGCTCCCACGGGCGGCCCGATCGCGGCGCTGACGACGAGCGCCCCGGGGCAGGGCGGTTCGGGCTCGGTCTCTCTGCTCGGCGTGCTTGCGGCAATATGGCTTGCGGGCGTGATCGCGATGCTCGCCTACGGCGTCATCAGCTATATCGTCATCAACCGCAGAAACGCCTCCGCGATGCTGCTCGAGCCGGGCGGCAGGGTCTACCGTTCGGACGCGGTCTCATCGCCCTATATCCTCGGCTTGTTTCGCCCGCGGATCATCATCCCCTACGGGCTTGACGGCACGGCGCTCGACTGCGTGCTCGCCCACGAGAACTGCCATATAAAGCGCGGCGACCACGTCGTCAAGGCATTCGCTTTCATCGTGCTCGCTGTCCACTGGTTCGATCCCATCGTCTGGCTCGGCTTTATGCTGATGAGCCGCGATATGGAGCAGAGCTGCGACGAGCGCGTGCTCGCGGAGGGCGGCGAGGGGCTCAAAAAGGACTATGCCGAGACCCTGCTCGCCTTTGCGGAGCTGCCGCGCTTCCCCGCGCCGAGCCCCGTGGCCTTCGGCGAATGCGATGCAAAGCGCCGCATAAAGTCCGCCGTAAAATGGAAAAAGCCGAAGCTCGCCGTGAGCGTTATCGCGGCGGTGCTCGCAGTACTGTTTATCACCGCCTGCGTGCTTAACCCGAAGCAGCCGACCGGGCCGGAGGTCACTCCGGAGCCCGAGACCACGCAGGCGCCGGAGACACCCGCACCGACGGAGCCGCCCGAAACGGAGCCCGCCGCGACAGCGGAACCGACCGTCGTCGTCCCGGAAAACGCGGTCTACGGACCGGGGCAGATCTACATAGGCGAACCGTATGAACCGAATCCCGGCAAAGTCAACAGGACCTCCCCGAAAGACCTTACCCTTGATGACGAGCGTTATCAAGACAGCGTGTTTGCGGTGACGATCACCCTTTCGCATATCCTTGGCGACGACAGAGCGACGATAGAGCGCATGCACAGCCAGATGGAGCAGATAACGAACGATACGCCCGTTCAACGGCACAACAAGGTGGTCGGAGAATGTATAAGTACCGACGAATACGCGATGATGTTTGACGCCGTCATAATGCAGGAGGGCAGCGTTTACGACGACTATATGCTTTCGGACGCTTACTGGCGAGCCTATTCCACGGAGGAGGAGCAGATGGGTTACCGCACGGCGAACGAGCGCCTGACCGCGATCGCCGACGAATACGTCAAGGATGAGGTCATGGAGGAGGTCGAAAGGCTCCGCGGCCTCGGGCTGGACGTGTACTACATTCCCGGCGGCTCGATCCAGGGGTTTTTGACGGCGGAGCAGATAAGGGAATTCCCCGCCGGGAAGAAGCACGGCTTCTACATGATCTGGACGACCGACCCGGAGCTTAAGCTCGATCTTGATGAGCTCCGCGCCGAAGCCGCAAAAGAGGCCGGCGCGCTTGCCGTGACCGACTATGTCGGCAGCGATGCGGCGAACTTCGCGATCCTCGCGGACGGCAGTCTGTGGGGCTGGGGAACGAATACCCTCGGGGTGATCGGCGCGGGGAATACAAACGGAGAACCGCTTGATACGCCCGTGCTCGTTATGAAAAACGTCCGGAAGGTCGTAAGTTCGTGGAACGGATACTTCACCCTCGCCATCAGCACGGACGGATCGCTTTACGGCTGGGGAAGCAATATGCACGGTCAGCTCGGCCAGACCGACACGGAGACCAGGTATTTCCCCACGTTTATCATGCACGACGTGCAGGACGTATTCATTTGCGATGCGACAGTTTTCGCACTCGCGCAGGACGGCAGCCTGTGGTCCTGGGGCGGCAATTCGGACGGCCGACTCGGGTGGGGCATCGCCCAGGGGGCCGTGCCCTCGTCCCCGAGAAAGATCCTCGAAGGCGTCCGCTCGCTCTCGTGGTATGAGAGCGAAGAAATCTATTCCGTGTTCGGCGAGATCCTGGCGCTCGGCGAGGACGGCGGGCTCTGGACCTGGGGCGGCGGAAGGCTGAACGGCCACGCCGCGCCGGAGCGCGTCCTCGATAATGTCCGCGAGGTGTATGCGGGCGGCGTCGTCAACTTTGCAATCACCGAAAACGGCGATCTCTGGGCCTGGGGCGGCGACGGCGAGCACCCGATGACCGGCTGCGGAAATACGGACGAGCAGCTCGTCCCCGTGAAGATACTGAGCGGCGTGAAGGCCGCGGCGTTCAGGGACAATAAAGACCGCTATCCGATGGACTTTTACGCCATCCTCGAAAACGGCGATCTCTACGCCTGGGGGCAGAACAGCACCGGCGAGCTCGGCACCGGCGACAAGGAACCGAGGCTCAGCCCTGTGCGGGTCGCAGGCGGGATCGAGTCGATCGATACGGACGGGAGCGAGTCGGTCCTCGCGCTCGGCACGGACGGCACGCTGTATTCCTGGGGCACGGATAATCACGGCGCGCTCGGCACGGGCGGCACGGAACAGCTCACGCCCAAGGCTATACTCACAGGCGTTAAGGATTACAATATCCAGACAAGAGAGCAGATAAGCTGGCGCTTCGGGCTGAACCCGAATATCGAAGGCACCGAGCTCACCGCCTGCTCAGCGATCCGCGAGGACGGCAGCCTCTGGGTCTGGGGCTTCAACCTGGGCGACCTGCTCGGCTTCGGGAATGAAGACGACGTCAACGTGCCGACGAAGCTTGCGGATAACGTCCGACTGCACATGGCGTTCGCAAACGATTATCTCACCGAGGACGGGCAGCTCATCGGCTGGACCTTCAACGCGGCGGGTGCGCCGGGCGGATACCACGACATTCCGGAGCTCGACAATGAGCATCACGTGATCGCTTCGGGCGTTCGGGAATACGTCCCCGGCCTGTACGGCTGGCGCGCGCTGATCCTCGAGGACGGCACGCTGCTTACTAAGCCCCACCCGGACACCACGTTCATGCAGTATCCGGCGGCGCCGTTCGGGGGATGATGAATCGACGGTTTCACCGTCATGAATTGAACGCAGAGCGTTCGTGAATTCTCGCGCCTTCGGCACTCCGTGAATCGACAGCTTCGCCGTCATGAATTGCGCTTGCGCGCATGAAATGGCGGTGAAGTGCCATAAAGAAAATATATTTTTAATTTCCTGTCCGGTTTTGGGTCCCTCGATTGTTTTTATTATAGAGGGGGAGGACCCCGGAAGTTATTTGACACGGAGGATGATACTATGAGAACGCTTCGAAAGACCCTTGCCGCGGCGCTGGCGCTTTTGCTCGCGCTGACGGCCGTTCCGGCCGCGCTGGTCGCCGATAACGAAGCGCCCGCGGGCTACAACGCGCACGACTATGCAAAGTGCGTCGCCTTCCTCGAGACGGAGGACGCGGACGGCGTGAAGAACGGCGATAAGCTCAGCGAGAACTACGATCCCGCCGACCCCGCGACCTGGGGGACCTACTGGTACGAGGACTGGGACGGCGTGCACGAGGAGAGGGACCGCTTCAGATGGACGGAAGCGGACGGCGAGTTACGACTGTTCGAGGTCTGTGCTGCGTTCGTTGATATGACCGGCCCCGCCGATTTTGCAGACTGCTGCGCGCTCACGGCGATTTGGTGCAGCAGCCCGGGCGTTGAAAGCGCCGATCTTTCGGGCTGCACCGCGCTTGAGAAGTTTTACTGCCAGGGCGGCCGCCTGACTGAGCTGGACGTTACGGAATGCCCTGCGCTGCGCACGCTCTATATCGATCGCAACCTGCTGACAGAGCTCGACCTTTCGCACAATCCGCTGCTTTCCTGCCTGCTCTGCGAGCGCAACCCGCTCACGGACATCGATCTGTCGGCATGCCCCGAGCTGGGCAGCTGCCGGATCTCCGCACTGGGGGGCGGCACCGTGAGCTGTTATCTGCATAACTGGAATTTGTATGATCACGGCGAAAGGCTGGAGCCGGCGCCTCCGTACATTCAGGCGGAGCCGGATGAAGGATACAGGTGCATCGGCTGGTTTGACGGATACGGCAATATGCTGACAGATCAAACCTACCTTGAATACTATTCCTTTGCAGGCGACTACACAGCCAAATTCCTGAAAAACGACACCGTCCCCGGCAGCGGCGACGTTGACGCGGACGGCGAAACGGCCATAACGGACGCCGTGCTTGCGCTCCGCGCCTCGATGGGCCTCGTCACGCTCGACTATGACGGGATCGTTTCCGCCGATATGGACGAAAGCGGCGACGTCACCGTTGCGGACGCGCTGCTGATCGCCCGCACCGCGATGGGCGTGATCGGGTGAGAAAACAACATGATCCGACAGTTCCATTTCACCACCCCGGGACAGCAGAGGAAAACTCCCCGCTGCTGCCCGGGGTTTTTGCGTAAAAGGCAAAGCATCAGGCCTTCCCCTTTGAGGGGAAGGCCTGACACCTTATCCAACCCGTAGGGGCGGCAACCTGCCGCCCGCCGAGTACGCGTTTCCGCGCAAGGAAGAATGACCCGGGAAAACGATCCTCCCGCCGTATTCCGTGTCAGTTGCCTGCGGGCGGCAGATTGCCGCCCCTACGAGCGACTGTGCCTGCGGGCTTCACATGCTTGATTTTTAACACCTCATCCACCGCAAGCGGTCCCCCGTGCGACCTGCCGGATCGCATCCCCTCAAGGGGAAGGCCTGAACAGGATTCCGTGTCCTCTGCCGCCCGGGGGAAAACGAAGCCGCGATGGAAAAACAAAACGGCTGCACGAACGCTATCACCGCAGCATTTCGTGCCCTCTGCTGACGGGTCGGTTGCTCGAGCAACCGATCGGCTGAGTTGCCGCCCCTACGAGCGACCATGCGG